>JACNFY010000022.1 GCA_014384375.1 Nanobdellati archaeon | reverse complement strand
ATGCTTTGAAATTCAATTAACCATTGAATTTCAAATCACTATTCTGGACAGAGCCGGTTTTCAAACCATATAACTCTGCATGATTATCGCTTTGTAGAGGTCGACGTTTCCAAGCACGTATGTTTCCACTATTCCTCCTATTATTAGTATTATTATTGCTATTATGAATAGCCATAGGTTGTACTTGAACACTTTGTTGAACCTTGCGCTTTCAAACTTCTCAAGTAACACATCCTTTGATATGACTCCTCCGCTGATAGCTGCTAGGATGTATGACAGTATCTCGAGGAAAGCGTGTGGAAAGACTATCAATAAAACTATCACAAGGTAAAAGAATGGGTTTCCTTGGGAGTATAGAGCTGCGTTCCTGGCTGTGACTCCAAATATTGTTCCCCACATGCTTGCATTCCAGGTTATGAGAAAGATTGCTCCGTCGCCTGTCAACAATGATATGAGGAATATCGCTAGCAACACCCACCAGTTGTTTATCAGGATTTCCCAGAACAGAGGCATTTCAAAAACCGCTCCACCGCCAGCACCTCTCATTTCTAGTTGTTCTCTGAATAACTGGTTCACTTGGAAAGATGGTAATATTAAAGCACCTATCGCGTATACTAGAAATATTCCTAGGCTTATGAACAAATAAATCTTCACAAAGTCCTTGTTGTCTTTGAAGAGTTTCTTGAGGCTGAATCTCTTCTCCTTCTCTTCTATACGTTCCTCAATTGAGAATAACTTGTAGAGCTCTGGGAGTATCAACAATGCTGTGAATGCAACTGCTACAAGTGCAGGGTCTGAGGGAAAGAGGATTCTGGCTATTATTATCGCTATTATTGAGTATCCTGCTCCTAATAAGAAAGCGTATTGACTCTTCTTCTCAAGCCAGTTCTCAGGGAATAAGTGTTCCAGAACCATAACTCTATTCTAGAAATTAGAAGTTTTTAAACTTTCTTTATGATTTCAGGGTAGAGAATACTTATTCAATGACTGCGTAGCACTTCTTTTTCGGAATTTGCTTTGTGCATTCCCTGTGCCAAGATACTTCAGCAGACCAGTCTGTGCACTCGTTTTCGTAATAAATACCCCATGAATCACAGGTCATAGTTGGTTTTCCATCTGCGTCTTCAGGCCAGCTGTACTTATCACACTTCTTGTATTCGACGAATTCACTATTCAGGCATACAGGCTCTGTTTCATTAACCCAAGTCCAGTTTATGCAGTAGAACTCTTCCTCACACTCGATTCCAGGCTCTGTTACAGCCTCTCCCCCTATGTTTGCTTGGTTTGCAGAAAATATAGCTAACATAGCCACTACAGCGACTATAACCATTATAACGACTTGGTTAGGATTTTCTAGATGATGTTGTTTTTTCATCTTTTAATGTTTATTATTCTAGTTTTTATTTAAAGTTTTCTAAAGTAAGCCTAGAAAAGTTAAGCTTTTCTGATGTTTTTGTTTTTATGCTCTGACACTTTTTTCAGTACGGTTTCGAGGAGAGTATCAAGGTTTAGATTTGTTGTGTCAATCACTAAGTCAAAGCCTTTACCTGTGTATGTTTCAATTCCATAGTATTTCTTGTAGCGTTTCTTGTCTGATATTACCCTTTCATCTAGAGCTTTTTTGACTTTTTCAATGGTGTTAAACATCTCTTCATGCCTCTTGGCCAAGAAGACTCTTTTGGCTCTAACATCTAAATCTGCTATTAGGAATATCTTGAAGGAGTTAGGTATTAAATAGTTGCCAATCTTAGCGTCTAAGACGACGTTATCCTCTTTCTTACCAAGTTCTTTAAGGAAGTTATCAACCTCTACATCTGTCCAAGATTCTTTCTCTCCTATTTTGTTGAGTTCTGGAAGGCTTATCCCTCGTTTATTAGCGAGCTTACGCCTCATATCACCACCAGAATAATGCTTATACCCGAGCTTCTTAGCCAGCAATCTAGCCAATGAACTGTTACCAGACCCAGGCCAGCCAGTAATAGTTATTATCATAAGAGTAATGTTTTCAGAAATAGTATTTATATTTTTTCAACTGTTTCTCTTTCTTGATAGGCTCTTATTATTCTATGAACATTTTCTGGTATTATATATTCTCTGGTTATAGGAATATCAAATCTTGAAGTCTCCTGATTCCATAAAAGAGCATCATTAAAAATATTGAGAAAGAACTCTTTATCGTTGTTCCTTGCTATTATTTCTTCTTGGTATATCGGGTCTGAAAAAAATTTTGAATCTAAATAAGTGACTCCTAATGTTTTTTCTTCTAATGCCTGTCGAATCATAGGGATTTTTGATAAGTCTGGAAAAGGAGCATGTCCATGTTTTATTAGTTGTTCTTGAAATAAGGAAAATGCTTCAAGATTAGTTTCGAGATTGTTGTTAGCGCTTTTTATTAGCTTATCAAAGCTATCAAAAGCAGGATTATGATGAATTAAGATTATATCTATATCTCTGGTATTTTTTTCTTTTCGAGCAAAAGAACCATATAAAGCGAATTGTTCTATATCAAACTTTTTTGCTTGACGCTCTAGTATTAGTCCAAATTCAGTTGCTATGTTGACTAAGTTCATTGTTTAGATGGTAATTATAGATATTTTATAAACCTTCACCAACAATTAAGTTTATAAATACTTCATAATTCGCATTATTGCTTCTAATAGGGGAGACAAAGCAGAAAACTAGGAGGTACTGAAGAAAATGGCTCAAGATAATATACAACCGATTTTTATATTACCTGAGGATTCTAAAAGAACTAGTGGTAAGGACGCGCAAAGGATGAACATCACTGCAGCTAAATTAGTAGCAGAAACTGTAAGAACAACCCTTGGCCCTAAGGGTATGGACAAGATGCTTGTAGACAGCATGGGGGATGTCACTGTCACAAATGATGGTGTGACGATCCTTGAAGAGATGAATATCGAGCATCCAAGTGCCAAGATGATTGTAGAGATTGCAAAAACACAGGAAGATGAGGTTGGCGATGGCACAACAACAGCTGTCGTTCTTGCAGGAGAGCTTTTGAAGAAAGCAGAAGACTTACTAGATCAGGATATACATCCAACTGTTATATCTAAGGGATACAGACTTGCAGCTGAGAAGGCTCATGAGCTTCTCAATAAAATGGCTGAGACCATAAGCGAGAAAGATGAAAAAGTCTTGCAAAAAATAGCGACTACTGCTATGACTGGTAAGGGAACAGAGCATTCAAAGGATCATCTATCAGATATAACTGTTAAAGCAATTAGCAGGATTAGTGAGATTGAAGGGAACGTTATAACCATTGACACAGGCAATGTTAAGATCGAGAAAAAAGTTGGTGGAAGTGTTGAGGACACTGAGCTCATAGAAGGAGTGGTTATTGACAAAGAGAGAGTTCATTCAGGAATGCCTCGGGTTGTCAAGAATGCGAAGATAGCTTTGGTTGATTCAGCAATCGAGATCAAAAGCACAGAAACAGATGCCAAGATAAGCATTACTGATCCTGAGAAGATGCAGGCTTTCCTTGACATGGAAGAGAATATGCTTAAAAAGATGGTTGATAAGATTACTGGTTCAGGAGCAAACGTTGTTTTCTGCCAGAAAGGGGTTGATGATTTAGCACAGCACTTCCTTGGGAAGAAGGGAATATTTGCAGCTCGTAGAGTGAAGAAAAGCGATATGGAGTTATTGGCTAAAGCTACTGGTGGAAATATAGCCTCAAATCTTGATGACTTGTCATCATCAGACCTTGGAAAGGCAGGGACTGTAGAAGAGGTGAAGGTTGGCGATGAAGGAATGATTTATGTTAAGGATTGTAAGAATGCAAAGGCAGTCACAGTGCTTATAATGGGAGGCACTGAACACGTTGTTGACGAAGTGAAGAGGGCAATGGAAGATGCCATTGGTGATGTTGCAGCATCTCTTAGAAATCATAAAGCTGTTGGTGGCGCAGGAGCGACAGAGGTTGAGCTTGCTAAGGGTATTAGAAAGTATGCAGACTCCTTGTCAGGCAGGGAGCAACTAGCAGTTCAAGCTTTTGCAGATGCAATGGAGGTAATCCCAAGAACTTTGGCAGAGAACGCGGGTCTTGATCCGATAGATGTCTTGACAGAACTGAAGTCAAAGCATGACAGGAAGATGAATTGGGTAGGTATCAATGTGTTCACAGGCAAGGTAATGGATGCTTGGAAGGAAGGAGTTATTGAGCCTTTGAAGATAAAAACCCAGGCTGTGAGCAGCGCTGCAGAGGTTGCAGGCATGATTCTAAGGATTGATGACGTAATTGCTTCAACAGGTTCAGGCGGTGGAGATATGCCACCAGGTGGAATGCCTCATGGAGGCGGAATGCCCCCTGGAATGGGTATGTAATTTTTTTTCTTATTTTGCCATTTTCCATAACAAGTCAAAGTATTTTCTATAAGCTTCTGCTATTTCTGTCTTTTCCATAATTATTGTTGTTATTGGCTCTGTCCAGTCTGTTATTGCGACTTTGTTCCCATAAATCTCTATATGTAATGGGTTGAAAAACTCTTTTGGTAAAAACTTGACTTTTGAGTATTTTGATACAACAATCTCACTCCCTTTCTTAAATAGTAATTTTTCCGGAATTTTTTTTCCTTCCATATCTTTGATAAATTCATTAAGTTCATCCGGTACATTTTTTTGAAGTTTATTTTCTTCTAATCCAAAGGCTAATACTTCTTTCCCGGTTTTAACCATGTCTTTAAGTACGATTTTTGGCCCTGTTAAGCCAGTATAGACTATTGTCTGTTGATTCCATAGGATATCAAACTGGGCTTTGAATGATTCTGCCACTTCTTTGCTGTTTATAGTTATTAGAATCGGTTGCTTTTCAGTTTCTGAAGGGAATATTATTGTTTTTTCATTGAAGACGTTTATTGCTGCCGGAGTCATGATTTCTTCAGGCATATATTTTATTTTTGCGAGTGGGTTGTTTTCAGGTTTTGTTTGTAGTTCTCCTCGAGCACTTTCATTAAATAAAATTTTCATTTTCACTCCGTGTTCTGCTCTGAATTTGTTCCATCTTACAAAGAACAAGTTTACTTTTTTAGATCTTGAAGGTACACCTGTAACATGAACTATGTCGCCTTTTTTCATGGTTTTTACTGCTTCAAAGAAAGCGGTTTCTAATCCTTTCATTCCTTTGTAGATTGTAGCGTCTTGCTTGAATTTTGATAGTTCTTTTTTTAGCATTAATTCTGGAAGTATTTTCTCAATCCCTTGTTTTTGTTGTTTCAGTTCTTTTTCTTTCTCATTGATATAATCTATTATTCTTTCTGGAGAGGAGGCTTCGAAGTATTTTATTTTTCCTTTTAATACGTAGCTGACTAATCCTTTTTGGATTAGTCTTTCTAGTATTTCATATATTTTTGAGCTTGAAGCACCTGACTTGTCCACTATCGCTCCTGTGCTAGAGGACCCAAGTTCTAGTAAAGCAAAATACACTTTTATTTCTGATTTAGTTAGTCCTACTTGTTCTAATAATTCTATCATGTTTAATTAGTTATATTTGATTATTTATATTTCTTTCTATTTTCTCCCCCCTAAGGGTGAGGTTAAATTTATATATAATAATCACTCTACAGTAATAACAAACAATTTCACTATGTGAAAAGAGGTGAAAAAAATGAAAACAATACAAAAAATAGGAACCATCGTTGCTACATTGGTGACATTAGTAGTATCTTCAGTGAACGCACAGGACTGGCAGACTCTTACAGGAGTCTACAATGTAAACCACGATGCAACAGCCCTAAGATTTCAGAGAGGAACCGACAACACATACGGGTTTTTAGACTTGTTTGGCAACAAGCATGGAGATCTTGAAACCATGTACGGAGAATTTAGAGTCAAGAAAAACCTTGGAAAAGGATTTAGTATGGGTCTTGAGTATAATGGTGGAACAGGCTTGGATGATTTAATAAGACCACAGGTAGGATATTCAGGTAATCTCGGCCATGTTTTTATTGATGCCAAGTTTTCACCAACAGAATCAACAAGAAGTCAAGGGCAGCAATTAGGAGTTTATGCCTCCACTAACATTGCAGGTATAGGCATAGAAGGTTGGGCTGACTTTGATTACATCGATGGAAAGGTAACCCCTATGGGGGAAATAGAAGCTTCCAAAGAAGTCAGTGATGGATTATCAGCGGTTGTTAGAGCAGAGAAATTTCCATGGCAGGAGTCAACAAGTTATTCCATTGGTGTGAAAATAAATTTTTAATTTTTTTCTTTTCTTCGTAAATTTTAACTAGACATTCGGAATTCTTTCATGACGAGAAGAAATAGCACTAGACAAATGGCTGCGTGGCGTATATAAATAAAACTCGGTTCTAAAAAATAAAGAAAAAGCGATCGCCTAATGGTAATCGCAGAGGATTGATAACCCGTTGCGTATTATTATTTTATAGTATTTAAATGTTATGTTTTTATGCCGCGGTCGCTTAATTGGTTATAGCGGAGGATTGATAACCCTCTGCCAGAAATGGCTTCTGGGTTCGAAACCTTCTAGGCGAAACTCCCAGCCGCGGCGCACAATTAATTTTCTTTATCTTAATTCTTTTGGCAATGAGAAATTAGTATTTTCAACAAGGTATTCTAGAGTTTCAACAGGTGGCTGGCCAAATTGTTCTTGTATGTGTTGGATTACTTCTTCAACTAAAATTTCTGGTACTGATGCTCCTGATGTTATTCCAAGCGTTTCAATGTTTGCCAGCAAATCATGGTTATCCAAGTAACTCTTGTCGGGAATTAGTTTTGATTGGATATTCAGTCTTCTAGCGGTTTCAACAAGCCTGTTAGAATTAGAGCTTTCTTTTGAGCCGACAACCAATATGTAATCGCAATGCTTTGATAGTTCTTTAACAGAGTTCTGTCTGTTCTGTGTAGCATAGCAGATATCATCCTTTGGAACAATTGAGGGAAACTTCTTCTTGAGAGCTTTAACAATCTCTTCAGTGTCATCTATTGAAAGTGTTGTCTGTGTCAAATAAACAACCTTGTCAGGATTTTCTATATTTAGATTATTAACATCTTCTTGAGATTCAATCAGATTCATTTTCGCGTAACCCATTGTTCCTATAACCTCTTGATGCCCTTTATGACCTATCAATATTATCAAGTATCCTTCCTTGTCATATTTCTCAGCTTCCAGATGAACCTTCGTGACCAGTGGACAGGTAGCGTCTATCGCTTTCAAACCCATTTTTTCTGTATCTTCCCTAATTTCTGGAGTTATACCATGTGCACTGAATATAACAACGCTTTCATCTGGCACTTCATCTAGCTCCTCAACAAACACTACTCCTTTGTCCTCTAAGGACTTAACGACATATTCATTGTGGACTATCTTATGCCTTACGTAGACAGGCTTGCCGTACAACTCCAACGATTTTTCAACAATCTCAATTGCTCTATCAACTCCTGCGCAGAAGCCTCTTGGAGTAGCTAAAAATATTTTTTTAACCATTTTTATTGGGATTGTTGAAAAGTTTTTAAATTTTCACTAATTTTTTAAATCTCTTTCTTTTTTCCTTTTTCATGAAGTTAGCTAAATTTGAGAAAAAGATTCCTAAGAAGGTTTTTTCTGTTCTGAAGAAAAGGGGCTTTGAAGAGCTTCGTCCTTGTCAAACCAAGAGTATCAATAAAGGTTTGTTCAAGGACAAGAACTTGCTTGTTTGCACACCAACTGCATCTGGCAAGACATTGGTTGCAGAGCTTGCAATTCTTAACGCTATATTTCATGATAAGGGAAAGATTATTTATGTCGTTCCTCTCAGAGCTTTGGCTTCTGAAAAATACAAGGATTTCAAAAAACTGTATGAGAAACATTTCAGAATAGCTATTAGCTCTGGAGATATTGATAGCGCTGACTCCTACCTAGCAAGATATAATTTAATAATAACCACAAGTGAAAAACTTGATTCCTTGCTCAGGCATAGAGCTCACTGGATATCGCAGGTAAAGGTTGTTGTCCTAGATGAAATACACTTACTCACCGACCCTAGCAGAGGACCTACTCTTGAGATATTAATAACTGTCCTTAGAAAACTTCTGCCAAAACTCCAGATAATCGGCCTTAGTGCCACAATAGGTAATCCTAAGGAGCTAGCCAAGTGGTTGAGTGCAGAACTAGTGCTAGACCATTGGCGTCCTGTAAGGCTTGATAAAGGGGTTTACTTGCATGATGAAATAGAATTCAAATAAGAGTTATTTTAACTCTCTCAATACATCTCCAAATATTGTGAATCTGGTGATACCTACAAATATGCTTGTGAAAGCGCCGAGAATTATTGGCACAAAGTTTGGTTCTTTAACAGCAAACACTATTCCTTGCAAGACTATAGACATTATTATAGCGTATGCTGCCATAAAAATCCACGCTCCAAAGTACTTCCAGATGAATATCTTTGAGAAGACTTCTTTGAATCTGAATGCGTTCCTGAATTCATAATTCTTAGCATACATTATTATAGCCATTGGCGTGACATACGCAGTTAACAATAATATTAAGGCAAATGCTATGATATCGCCGCTTAGGTTATCTTTTATTATCTGGAATATTTGCAAAGCGTTTATTTCCGTGGTTTGCTGAGTTAATTGTAATACTAACCTCCACATGAAAGAGACTCCTATTGCTATTGATGGTATAGCGTATATTATACTGACTGCTAGAGCTGATAGTCCTCTGACAAAGAGTTTACCCCAGTTATTCCATTCTGGGAGCTCTTTCTTTTTTTTCATTGCAGTTCTTGCACATTCAAGCTCAAAACCCCATGCAAAGAGTCCTGTGATTAAGTTGACAACTGGAACAAGATAAAGCAGGAATCCTATCCCTAGCTTTTTCCAATCTGAGAAAGGTCTTTTTAATCCTTCAACAAAGTTGACCATGGAATAGCTATTTGACTAATTAATATATAAACTTTTTCTTTGTTATTTTGTTTCTACTCTAGAATAGAAAAATTTATATACTAACTATGCTCCTTTCTTTAAAGCTTATAAGAAGAGCTAAGAGGGTGGTAAAAAATGTCTAAGAAACTTCTTGTATTACTAGGAGTGATAATTATTATATTAAGTGGTTGCCAATACTTAAAAATTGAAGAAGGAGATATGATAACAGGTGAAGTTATAGAGATACCTCCATCAGAAGACATAGTTGTTGATATAGAAGAACCTGAAGATACATATGCTGATATACTTGTAAGGGTTGAAGGTGTTGAGGGTGACTTGATGACATTGAAACCGGATGCATACGACCCTGACGGGGATGTTATACTTTACACATTTACAGAGCCATTCGATAAGGATGGAGAATGGCAGACAGAGGAAGGCGATGCAGGCAAATATGTTGTTACGGTAACAGCCTCTGATGGTAGACTTTCAACGTCAGAAGATGTGTTGGTAATTATAAAACCAACGAACAAGGCGCCTGTGATTGAGTGTCCTGATGAAATGTCATTCAAGGAAGGAGATCTTGTAAAGCTTGATTGTAATATCTATGATCCTGAAGACACAGATGTTGATGTCGAGTACAGTGGATGGTTAGAAAGCGATGAATATCAAGCAACTTATGAAGACGAAGGAGAATACGAAGTCACGATAAAAGCCTCAGATGGCGAGAGAACCTCATCCAAGACAATAGCTATTACTGTGAATAACCTTAACAGACCTCCAGTAGTAGGTGACATTGATGAGATTACTGTTGAGGAAACAGAGAAAGTAACTCTAGATATTGAAGCTTCAGATTTGGATGGAGACAAGTTAACATTCAGGTATTCCGAACCATTTGATAAGGATGGTGAGTGGGAAACCAAACTAGGAGACGCAGGAACTTATGAGGCTTACGTTAGTGTCTCAGATGGAACTGGCATGACAAGAAAAGAGTTCACCGTGGTTGTCACACAGAAGAATACCGCTCCAACTCTGGAATTCATCCCATCTATCATAGTTGACGAAGGAGAAACCATAACTCTGCCAATCAACGCATATGACAGAGAAGGCGATGAGTTGACAATAACAGTAAGCGGATGGTTTGAGACAGAGACTTATATAACTACTTTTGAAGACGCTGGAAACCACACAGTAACTGTAACAGTTAGTGATGGGGAGCTATCAGGCTCTCAAGAAGTAGAGATTGTAGTGAATGATATAAACAGACCGCCGGTTTTCAAGATACCAGCATAAAAGGTGATTTAGGATGAAGTGGATAATAACGATTTTGACAATCATGCTCTTAGTAACAGCATGTACAACTGAAACAGCAACAGAGCCAGAGATTATCGAGGAAGAGGTTGAAGTCTCAGAGGGTTATGAACTGATAGAGATGAGATTTGTTGATGAGATATTTGACCCAAATACGATAGAAGTGAGTAAAGGAACTAGTGTAAGACTACAGTTTATGAACGGGAATACTTTCACATTTTCTTTGCCAGACTATGGGATAGCTGAAAGAGTGAATGGTAATCACTTCATAGAATTTGTTGCTGACAAGGAAGGAGTGTTCGACTTCGAATGCATAGATTGCAACAAGGCTACAACAGGAGTCTTGAGAGTAATCTAATTTTTTTAATTGAATTCAAAGATTTTTAGGCTTCGAAAACTATGTTTTCGAAACTTTTAAATAATGTTTTATTTAATTTGAGTTTTGGGGTGATAATATGGTTAAAAAAGATACAAGAAAGAACACAAGAAGTTTTGGAAGCTGGGCTTTCTTGATAGGTTTTGTTTTGGCACTACTATTTGGGATTATTGGAGTGACTGATGTTATTGCATGGCTGCTAGTAGTTCTTGGATTGGTAGTCGGATTCTTGAACATAACTGAGAAGGAGATCCAACCATTCTTGTTCGGAGGCACTGTGTTGGTAATAGTAAGTGCTCTTGGAGCAGAATCAATGGCGATAATACCAGTTGTTGGTAATGTATTGAATGCAATCCTATTGCTGTTCATACCTGCAACAGTTATTGTAGCTTTGAAATCGACATTTCAGTTAGCTAAAGATTAATTTTTTTATTTTATTTCTTCTTTAATTTCTTCAAACAACTTCTTATCATACTTCTCTTTGTACTTCTTTGCTAACTGTCTAAGTTCTTCTGTGTCTAAGTCGATTTTTTTCTCTTTTAGAATTCTCTTTACTTTGCCAGATGTTAAGAATTGCACTAGTTGTGTGACATTTTTTGGCTTCTTCACTTCCTTGCATCTTTCGAAGTCAATCATAACTGGCTTCTCATACTTCACAATGATATGTTTGTATGGGTTTGTAAGTTCATACTTGTTGACACCTATCTTGTCAAGTTTTCTTGCTTGGCTCAATGAGTCTTTTATAACTTTTACAATCCCTGTCTTGTCAGCTCTTTCAAAAAAGTCAAGAATTCTCTCTCCTTGGACGAATTCCATGATTACTTTATCATCTTCTTCTTTCAGAAGAGCGGGTCCTATACCTTGCTCGTTCACCATTCGAAGAAATTTTGCTTCGTTATGAATAACATCCTCTGCTTCTGTCTCTGGATTAAGTTCTTTTACACAAACCTCTTTACCGTCAACAGTAGACTTGTAAGTGTAGACATTTCCCCTTTTTCCTTTTGCTAAGAGTTTTTTCATTGTATTTTGTAAACGTATAGTTCTTCAAAGTGTATATGTTCTTTATCTATCTCTTGGTATTTATAATTTTCCTCTTTTAGGATTGAATCTATCTTGTTTTTTTTAGATAAAGAACTGAATAGTAATAGTATAACTCCTTTTTCTTTTAGGTAATTCTTTGCTTTTTTCAGGAATTGTTCTATCACTTCATAACCTTGTTTTCCACCGTCTAAAGCAGTGTCTGGGGCTTTTGGTTCACTTGACAGATATGGAGGATTGAAGATTATAAGATTAAATTTTTCTTTTATGTTTGAAAATAAATCACTATTTCTGAATCTTAAATTATTAATATTGTTAAATTTCTTTTTACAATACTCAATTGCTTTCTCATTTATATCAACACCTAAAACTTTGTCTGCGTACTTCGCTGCTTCTTCTGCTAAAATGCCTGAGCCTGTCCCCATATCCAAAACTAAGCTTTTTGCATACTTCTTTATATGCTTTAATAGCAAGAATGAATCTTCTCTAGGTTCGTATATCATCTATTAATAGAAATAGTTTTTAATTATAAATTTTATGAGACAGAATATTAGTAAAAAATATAGTAAACTTTAAAATTAAGTAGAGATTTCCTTGATTTATGTATGACTTAAATAAATTTGATGAGATTGAGGATTGCATTAGATGGTATCCTTGCAATATTAGCAAAATTGATCAAGAAGTTGTTTTTGGTCCTAAAACAGTTAGTTTGTATGTTCATATTCCATTCTGTAGAGGAGGATGTTTCTTTTGTCCCTTTAATCGTTACATATATGATGATAAGGTAGTAGATGAGTATTTGGGTGCATTAGAGCTAGAGATTAAACTAATAAATAAAAGAGTAAACATTAAAAATCTTAAGATAAGCACTATTTGGATTGGAGGCGGAACTCCTTCGGATTTGTTGCCAGAACAAATTGATAGAATCTTTACAATTCTAGAAGATAACTTTAATTATAAAAATATAGAAATAATTTTCGAAGGCATTGCTGATGGTAGTTCATTTAATTCAGAGAAAGTTAAGATTTTAAAGAAACATAAAGTGAACAAGATAAGCTTGGGAGTTCAGTCATTAAATGAGCATTATGTAAGAAACATTCTTAAGAGAAGACATCATGCGCTTGATGCAAAAAAAACAATATCTTTTCTTAAGTCAAAATTTTTCATAAATACTGATTTCATGTATTATCTTCCAGGACAAAATATTGCGGATTTAGAAAAAGATATTCTGGAAATTACATCAACAAACATTAATCATATAACTTTTTTTCCATTTATGGAGATTGAGAACACGCCAATTCCTGGATTAATAAAAAAAGGAAAACTTCCAAAAAAAGCTGGAAAGAAAACTTATTTTGCTATGTATAAAAAATTGCTTTCAATTATGCATTCAAAAGGTTATTATGAGTATACTCCCTATCATTTTGCTAAAAAAGGAAAAGAAATACAATATAATATTAATAGATGGGGTTTCCCTCAGAAAGACATTTTGGGTTTAGGTGCAGGGGCCTTTTCTTTCTTTAATGAAACGTCTTATACTAACGTTCATCTGGTTGATGAGTATATAAAATGTGTAAAAAAGAATAAAATCCCAATATTAGCTGGTAAAAGAGCCAATGATCTAGAAAAAATTACAAGATGCATAGTATTAGGAAGTAAACTATTTGAAATTAATAAGACTAAATTTAATGAAATAACAGGAATTGATATTGATAAATATTTTAAAAATGAAATAAAAGATTTAGTCAAAAAAGGACTTATTATTAATTTAAAAAATAAATTCAAGTTAACCACTTTTGGAAAAGCATTTTCAAATGAAGTTAGTAAAACCTTTTATACAAAAGAAAATAAAGGATTTAGACAACCTGTAGGCGCTGATTTTAGGAGAAGATGAAAAAAAAGGTATTGTTAATAGATGTTTATTATTCTTCTACAAGAACACCTGAAAGTATAAGTGTTATTTCAAAATTAACACACAAATTATGGTTAAGAAAACTTGCTAAAAAAAAGAATATAGAAAATCTAAATAAAAAAAATCTTTTAAGAATGTTTTCTTTTGGAGGTCATATACCAGTAACAATGGGTTTATTAAATATTTCAAGTTATCTTAAGAATTCTCTTGATAAAAAGAATTGTTATTTGATTGACTATTTTCATATGGGTTACTATTTAGAGAAATACAAGAATAAGGCTTGGGATATTCTTAGAAAAAAGTTAAAAGATACTGTTCTTGTTGGTTTAAGTTGTTCCACACCCAATTTTTATAATGCTATTGAAATATCTTCTTTTATAAAAAAAGTTGACTCAAGTATACTAGTAGTTATTGGTGGCCATCATGTTTCTTTTACTGATATTGAAACATTGAAGCATCCATCAATAGATTTAGTTGTTAGAGGTGAAGGAGAGCTAAGTTTTTTACAAATTATGGATTCTCTTCATACTAAAAATTTTACAAAAGTATTTGGACTTACTTATAGAAAAAATGGAAAAATTAAAAGAAATCCTGATCAAAAGTTGTTATGTGGTGCAGATTTTCCTTCTCCAGATTTTTCTCTGATTCAAAAAGAATTTTCTGATAAGTTTGTCATCTCTTTATCAGCGAGCAGAGGTTGTCCTTTTAATTGTTCTTTTTGTTTAGAAACAAACTTCTGGTCTCATCATGTTAGATACAAACCTATAACTCGCTTTGTAAGTGAAATCGAGCTAATGATTAAAAGATTTAAAAATGGATTAATCCATATATCAGACAGTAATTTTCCAGTTTCGAAAGAATATGTTTCTTCTCTTCTTTCATTGTTGAACAAAAAAAATCTAAAATTTTGTTATAGTGTAAATATACGTGCAGATTTAGTCAACAATCTTTCTGTAAATGACTTACGAAAAATGGTGAATTCTGGCTTTAAAGAATTTTTAGTAGGTGTAGAAAGTGCTTCAGATAAGATATTAAAAAGAATGAATAAAAAAGAAACGTTTAATGACATTATTAAAGCTTTGAGAAAACTAAAAAGAGCAAATGTTCCGATAGTTAAAACTTATTGGATGCTTGGTTTTCCAGGAGAAACTAAAAAAACTTTAGAAGAGAGTTATAATGGCTTGAAATTTCTTATAAAAGAAAAATTAAGTGATTATGCTATTATAAAGCTTTATTTACCTTATCCAGGAACATCCCCTTTTGATAATCCTAGAAAATTTGATTTTAAAATTTTAACTAAAGATTGGAGTCAATATGAACGTTTTAGTTTTCCTCCACCTTATAGCTTGAAGGATGTTAGTAACTATGAACTCTTGAGTTATCTTATAATGATGAATGCTCTACAATTACATGCCTTTGCTAAAGATTTAAAAATTACACATAAAGAACTTAATAATTTACTAGTGCAAGAAATAAAAAATGGTTAATGAGGAAATAGTAAGACGAACAATAGAGTCGATAAAAAAGGATTTTTTGGATTTTATAAAAAGAAATAAATTATTAGATGATTACCTTTCTGTATTTATTGTTGGATCATTAATAGGTAATGATTATAAAATTGAGAAAATTAATGATTTAGATTTAAGAGTTATATTCAGCAAAGTCACATATGAAAAAGCTGAATTATTGCATTTATTCTTAAAAGAATGCGAAGAAAAATATAATTCCGAGTATGTTGATGTGTATTCTAGTACTGTTATAGGAATAGCAAAACCCAAAAAAACTGATAGGATTTCAGTTTTAATACATTTGATATACTTTGATTTAGAGGAGTTCCAAAAGCTACCAGTTATCCATACTAACACTTATATTAAATTTAATCAGCTTTTAGAAGGAAAAGAACTTAGAGAATTAAAAAGCATAAATATTAGTTTAGAAAATGTCATAAATGATTTTGAAGGTTTAAATCATTGTATAGAGATGCTAAAAACAAATAAGCTGAAGTATTTTATGTGGGAATTACTTAACTCAAAATTTATTGTGAAACTTAAAGAACGATTCATTGAAGAAGATGAATTGATTCATTGCGTAAAATACGCTTTATTCAAGCCAATTATAAATTTGTTAAATATTAGGCGAGTAGAAACAAATGATGTTGAAAAAACAATTGATATTATTTTCAGAAACAAAAAATTTTATGCTCTTCCACACAAAGAGGTTCTTATAGAGTTTAAAGAGTTATCAAATAAAGATGCTAGTTTAAAACAAATTAAAGAATTAAAAGACAAGGTTGTGGTTTTTTTAGAATTATTCAAAAATTTTATAAACCAATTTGATATTATTGATGTCATGTATGAAGTTGAAGTTGCTGCAAAGGTCCCAAAATTAGATGTTATTAAGAAAAATCTGTTGAACTCAAAGCACATATTTATTAAGAAGGAAAAACAGGTAACAATATTTCTAATAAAAGACAATGGAGATTTTGTAATTAGATTAAGAATCTCCCCTGGAAGTTCAACTTTGAGTTTTAAAGGAGGAATATTTGATGAAGCTAGGGAAGAGATAGAATCAGAGATTAAGGATTATGAAGCAGTATATAATATGTTTCTAAGATTAGGTTTCAAATTAGATACTTTCTTTTTCAGAACAAGAGAATATTTTACTAATAAAGATCAAAATATCACTATTACTTTAGATGACACGATTGGTTCACCTGATATTGTAGAAATTGAAAAAGTTATTGAGAAAAAAAATCAGAAAGAAAAAGTTGAAAAAGAATTAAAAAAGTATTTTTCAAAGTTTTTACAAATTGAAGCTTTTATTACAAAAGATGAATTTTATGAAATGTTAAATGAGTACAAAAAAAAGAATAAGAAAAAGACCGTTGATTTTGATGAGATACGTGCTTTTATAAATTATTAAGATGTTTTTTGTTATAAAATATTTTTGTATATAGGATCTGCTTGATAATCAACAAACCAGATATTCTTTACTCCTCTCACCTCACCCTTTATGAATTCATAATATCCTGCTCGTGGTCCTACTAAATCCCTAATTTTTGATAAATATTTCAGATAATCTTTTGGATTTCCAGACTTGAGTATTCTCCCAATAAATCTTGCATTAGCTATTTTGCTAGCATCTGCGTTCCCAGAAGTTAGTTTTCTTACATCAGTTATTCCTTCTTCTACCAATATCTCAACAAAGGTTTCTAAATTACTACTAACAGCTGTTCCAACAAAGCCATCAGGAACTCCGAAAACCATTTGTATCAAATTTAAATCATATATGTTTATGTCCTTTAGTTTATTAACAAATCTTTGAAAATCTTCAATAGTTTGTATGTCAAATTCTCCTTCTTTTGGATGTTGATTATCATTTGGGGTTGCTAGTATCAGAAATGGAGAGTATTTATTCAAGTATTCTTCTAGCTCAGAAGACTTATCTTGAGTTGTATCAACTCCCCTAATTGTCTTCATCTCGATTACTGAAAGTCCCATTTTTTTCAAGAGTTTATAAGCTTCCTCTTTTCTAGTAATTTTTAAAGGTAAATCTCCTCTTTGTTTCCATTCGTGCATATTATGAAAAGACATTTTATTATTAAAGAATTACTGAGCTAATATAAATATTGTGTGTTTTGTTAATTTACAGTAGTAAAAATTTATAAATTATGATATTTTTCTATAATTTATGCTTTCAACACAGGAAATCAAAGAAACTTTTTTAGAGTATTTCATAGAAAATGATCATTATCTTCTGGAAAACCATAGTCTAATCCCTGATGAGATGGACCCATCTGCTTTGTTTATTAATTCAGGTGTTCATACGATTAAGCCATTTGTTTTGGGTTTAAGGGATCCTCCAGCAACAAAGCTTACTTCTAATCAAAGTTGTATAAGAACTAGAGATATCGATAGAGTTGGTCAGAGTGTTAGAACACTTACTTACTTTAATATGCTTGGAAGTTGGTCCTTTGGAGATTATTGGAAAGAAGGGGCATTAGAACACGCATATGCTTTATTAACAGAGAGACTTCATTTGAATTCTGAATATTTCGCAATTACAGTCTTTGAAGGGGATGAGCAAATACCTAAAGATGAAGAATCAATTAAAATTTGGAAATCATTAGGTATTGGTCAATCTCAAATTTATTTAAAACCTGCTGAAGATAACTTGTGGAGTATGGGAGAAGTGGGTCCTTGTGGACCTTGCACAGAAGTTTTTTTTGATAGAGGAGAAAAATATGGTAAAGCAGCTACTCCTGGTGATGAGTCTCCTCGCTTTGTTGAAATATGGAACGCAGGCGTTTTTATGGCTTATAATAGAAATAAAGACGGATCACTAGATTTTTTACCTCAAAAAGTAGTCGATACAGGTGCGGGACTTGAAAGATTAGCAGTTATTTTACAAAGTAAACAATCAGTATATGATGTTTTTCCTCTTAAAGAACTCTCAGATATAATTTTAAGTTATGCTTCTGAGGACGTTGATGAAGTTTCTCAGAGAGTTATAAGTGATCATTTAAGAGCTGCGACTTTTATTGCTGATGAAGGTATTACTCCTTCAAATAAGCTGCATGGCTATGTTCTACGAAGGCTGCTAAGAAAAGCTATATATAATGCTGAACTCATAGGGATTAATAATTTTAACGCTTTAGTGAATGAGGCTTTAGAAATTCTAGATTCCGATAAGAAACTAAAACAATCTGAACATATCAAAACTACTTTTTCTCATGAATACAACGCTTTTAGTAAAACACTTAGAAAAGGAAGAAAGAAGCTAGAAGATTTATTGTCTTCAGTTGTTAGTAATAAATTGGCAGGAGAAAAAGTTTTTAGACTTTATGAAACCTATGGTTTTCCATTAGAGTTGACAAGAGATATAGCAGTAGAAAGAGGTATAGAGATTGATATGGAAGGATTTGAGAGAGCAAGAGAACGACATAAAGAAGTATCAAGAAAAAGTGCTGATAGAAGTTTTAAAGGAGGGTTGGCTGAAATAACCGAAATAACAACACAATATCATACATCTACCCATTTGTTACAAGAATCACTTAGACAAGTTTTAGGAGATCATGTTTCGCAGGCAGGAAGCAATATAACGAATGAGCGTTTACGTTTTGATTTTTATCATGAACACTCCATGACTTCAGAAGAAATAGAAGCTGTTGAAAATCTTATTAATCAAAAAGTTATGGAAAATTTGCTAGTCACAAGAGAAATATTATCTTATGAAGAAACAAAAACTCAAGGAGCGTTATGTTTATTTGATGCAGATAAATACCCTAAAGATGGAGTAAGTGTGTATAGAATCGGAGATTATTCTCTTGAAGTTTGTGGAGGACCTCATGTGGAATCAACTTCTGAAATAGGTAGAATTAAAATAACAAAAGAAAAAAGTTCTTCAAAAGGAGTAAGAAGAATTTATGCTGAAATAGTTGCTGAAGAAAATAAAAAGTAATTTATTTCTTTTTTGGGAGGAATTTGTAACTTAGATAGACAAAGGGTGTGTCTAATAATGCTATTAGTAGTTTCATTGCTAAGCCAGTTAGTATTATTTGCCATAAAATAGCTTGTGGAATTATACCAAAGAACGCTGCTTGGAAGAAAAATATTGCTGTTAAGGTTTGTGATGTCCATGTAGATAAATTATTTCTTAACCATAAGTGTTTACCCTTTGTCCATTCATTTATTTTATGGAAGAGCCAAACATCAAATTTCTGTAAAATTAAGTATGAAATTATTATATCTGCAAAAACTACTCTCCATTGATTGGAAAACAAATTCTTAAAGGAATCAAATACAGTATTTGTTTCACTAGGAACAAATATTGTTGCAGCTTGTATTACAAAGATAAAAAATAATAGTGATGCTACTCCTAGAGTAACTGTTCTATAACCTTCTTTTTTTCCAAAGTGTTCAGTGATTATATCAGTACATAGAAATAATACTGCAAATAACATACTACCAAAAATAGTAGTAAATCCAAAAAGATTAATTTGCATTTTGACTGTAATCTGAGACATAATTATATGAGCAACATAGAAAACCATAACTCCTCTTTTTCCAAAAAATCTAAGAAATAACAGAGCAAGGAATAAATCTATGAAAATAAATACAAAAAATAATATTTCGTTCATAATTCGGGTGAATTAGGTTTTATATATAAAATTTATGAAAATTCTCGATAATATAGAAACATATTTATATTATAAACCTTCTGAATAGAATATGAAATTCAGAAAACAAAGTTTTCTGAGTTCACAGAAAGCAAAGCTTTCTGGGATACAAAACTCAAAGGTTTTGTTATCATAAAAAAACTTAGAGGTTTTTTATGAAAAAGAGGTTGGATAAACTCGCAGACCTTGCAGAGGAGCGAACTGTTCTTGCTAAAGAGCGGACAATTTATTCTGAGGAGAGAACATTTTTGTCACTTATCAGAACAGTGGTTACAGTTGTAGGTTTGTTCGTTTTTGTAATGAGAATTATCTTTGAGGATGATTTCTACACCTCGTTGTTAGCAGTTCTTATAGTATTATTTGGGGTTATAGTTTTGGTTGAGAAACTTTACAAGTTTCACAAAGTCAAAGAAAAACTGAAAACATTGGAAGAGAGATTGGATAATTCTTAGAATTCTTTCGCCATCTTTCATTTTCCTAATAGCTTTAAAACAATTTTTTCAACATCATCTCTATTTTCTTGGAAATCTTCCGATTTTTCTGGAAATCTTTCAAAAATTAGGCGTAATATTTATAAATAAGCATATCTGACCTTACAGTATGAACAAGCAAACCTCAAATCAAAGTCGTGATTTTAGTAGTTTGCAGACCGGATTCTATTATTATCAATAAAGAGGGCTTAGTTTAAAGTCTGGATGAAAACAATCTGAGGTAGTAGTAGAATTCATCCCCTGCGTAGCTCAAGGGTAGAGCGCTTGGCTGTAGATACTTGCAGACAAAAGTGAAGCTTCACTGTGAATGAAAGCAAGTCAGCTGTAACCAAGAGGTTCCCGGTTCAAGTCTGGGCGTGGGGATTTGTGATTTGAAAATGAAAACCAACTATAAATTAGAACTAGTTAAAAAAAACGTAGTTCAATTAGTTTCAGAGTCTGAGCTATATAATAAGCTGGAGCAGTCAGATATAACTATAAAATTTGGGATAGATCCTACGAATTCCGATCTTCATCTTGGTCACTTGGTTCCGATAAAAAGGCTAAAAACATTTCAAGATCTGGATTACAAGGTAACACTTTTTATAGGTGATTTTACAGCGAGATTAGGCGATCCTAGTGGAACAAGCAAGCTTAGAAGGAAACTATCACCAGAGATAGTTCAACAAAATATGTCCTCATACCAAGAATGGATTTTTAAGATTCTGAATCCAGATAAGACTAGAGTAGTTTACAATTCAAAATGGTTGAAAAATACTGACTTGGAAAGCTTAATAGATCTTTTCTCGTATGAAAATATTAATACTCTGATAAAACGTAAGGGTGTTCATCAGCGACTAGAAGAAGGGAAACCAGTATCGATGCTTGAGTTTATATACCCTTTTCTTCAAGCTTATGACTCTGTGAAGCTAAAGGTGGATATAGAGATAGGTGGAGAAGACCAATACTTTAACTTTTTGTTCACTAGAGCAATACAGCAAAAATATGGACAGAAGCCGGAAGTAATTATGACACTTCCGTTATTAAAGGGTTCAGATGGGAATAAAATGAGCAGTAGCTCTAACAACATAATACCTTTGAATCAGAAGCCGGATAATATGTTTGGGCAGATAATGTCTATTAACGATGAGATAATGTTTGATTATTTAATGCTGTTATCAACTTTGGAGTCTGAACAAATAACTGAGTGGGAAAAAAAAGTCAGATTAAAAGAAGTTAATCCTATGAATATAAAAATGATCTTGGCGAAGGATATAGTATCTCAAATATTTGGTAATGAGAAAGCTGAATATGCCGAAGAGGAGTTCAGCAATGTCCATCGAAACAGAAAGATGCCTTTAGAAATGCCCGAAGTAACCATTGAAAAAGCGGTTGAAATATCCGATATGCAAGAAGCATTAATTTATTTTCAGTTCACAGCAAGCAAGAGACAAGCAAAATATTTAATAAGAGAAAGTGCTGTTCGATTGAATGGTCAAACGATAAATGACCCATTCCAAAAATATAGTCCGAAGGATGGTGATGTGATAAATGTTGGTAAGAAAACATTTAAGAAAATTATAATAAAATGAAACCAAACAGATTTTTATCAAACTACGTGGGAGAAGAAGTATCAAGCTACTTATACAAAGAAGAGGACTTTGCAGAATTTAAAAGATTTGATATGGGAGAAAGTGCGTTTCCATTTACTCCGAAAGTCTTTGATGAAATAAAGAAGTTTAATGAAAGTGATATGCATGACTATCCTGACCCCTGTCTTTTTGAATTAAAGAAAAAGATTGCAGAGATATTCAAAGTGAAACCTGAAATGGTCACAACAGGTGCTGGATCGGATGAGATAATAGAACTAATACCCCGGCTACTGTTGAATGAAGGGGATAAGGCTCTGGCTATAATTCCGACTTTCTTCAGATTCCTTGATTCAGTCGCGAGGATGAACTGTGAAATTACAATGATTCATACAAAAGAGGCAGAGAGCTTTGCAATAAATGATAACATAATTGAAAAAATCATCAGAGAGGCAAATGATGATGGTGTTAAGTTGATATGGTTATGCAATCCAAATAACCCGACAGGCGTTATGATGTCTCTTGAGCAAATAAAACAGGTTTTGGATAAGACAGACTGCTTTGTAGTTGTTGATGAAGCACTTCATGAATTCATTGATCCAACTTTTAAATCCTCTGCAGTGAAATTGATTGATGGGAGGAAGAACCTGCTTGTTTTAAGAAGTCTGTCAAAGGCTTATGGTCTTGCAGGAATACGATTTGGTTTTGGAATAGGCGACGAGGAAACCATAAGTTTTTTTGAAAAGTTCCGCCTTCCATACAACTCCTCAACATTATCACAGAAGGTTGCTCTTGCAGTGTTGAAAGATCATGAGCATCTAAAGAGAACAGTTCAGAAAACCAGTGAGATAAAATCAGAGCTGATTAAGGAATTGAAAACAATTTCGGGGATTCATATTGCGAGTGAAACCATGACAAATACGATTTTGTTAAAACACAAAGACAAAGATTTGTTCTCTGACTTGCACAAAAGAAAAGTACTAGTTGCTGATTTTAGAAATGCTAATGGTTTAGAAGGAAGAGGTTATGTTAGGATTATTGTTAGGGATAAGGATATGAATGATTTTCTTGTTAAGGAACTAAGAGATATTTGTAGTTGATACTATTATTGTAGCTATTATCATAATTGCAATTCCTATAATTTCTACTAATCCAGGGATTTCTTTGAAGATTATAGCTCCGAATATTATTGGTAAAGGAATGTTTAGGGTCATTAAAACAGATAATACGTTGGTTTGAACTGATTTCATTCCTTTGTATAAAAGAACGAATGGTATTGCTGTACAAATGACTCCTATTAGCAAGTATATATTTATGCTCTGAAAAGATGTGTTTATTGGTTTTATTAGAATTGCAGGTATTAGGATAACTGATGCAATTAAGTTTTGAAAAAATGTTAGTGAATTCTCATCATAACTTTTTCTGAGAACCTTTCCGTATATGAATACTAGTGACATGAAAATCCCAGATGATACAGCAATTATGTAATCAAAACCACTTGCATGTGTTATGAGTTCTTTTTTTGAACATATAAGTATAAGTCCAACTACTGATAACGTAAGTGTTATTAGGGATTTGATAGTGAATCTCTCTTTTAAAAACAAAAATGAGAAAAAATATAAGTATATGTTTCCTGCAAAAAGAAAGACAGTTGCAAGTGCGATAGTTAGAGTGTTTATAGCACGAAATGAGGTGACTATCGTAGCAGCGTGGAATAGTCCGAAAAGAAACAACAGCAAGATATTCTTATTAATTCTTAAACGTTGATTTCTAGATATTAAAAAGAAAATAAACAAACTCATAGCACTTATGAATGTTCTAAAAAAGGATAATTGGAATAAATTAATATTTGAACCAAATCTAACAATTATAGGAATAAAACTGAATAAAACAACACCTATTAATATGCTTAGTTTATCTATAACTCGTGTCATTTCGAACTAAATTGTAGAAATTTGCAAATAGCTTATTTGCATTTATTGGTGACACTTCGTACCCTTGCCTAATCATTTCTTTAGCGTTTATATTAAATTGGTCTAGAACTTCTTTTCTTGCTGATAATATTTGTTTGGATTTAACTACATTAACTTCTGGATGAAATTGAACTCCCCAAGCTTTTCTATCAATTACTTGGTATGCTTGAATACTTGTTTTTTCAGAATAAGCGAGTATCTTAAACTTATCAGATACTTTTGAAACTTCATCGAAATGATATTGAAACATTGAAAATTTTCTAGGCATATCTTTAAATAACTTATTTTGCAACCCATCTGAATTTAACGAAACTTCATACCAACCTATCTCTGGTTTTGAGCTTTTCTTTATAGTTGCTCCTAAGGAGTATGCTAGCAATTGATATCCTAAGCAAATTCCTAATATTGGTTTTTTTTGCTCGACTAATTCTTTAATGAGAGGGATTTGTTTTTTCAAATATTGAATTCTGTCAATTTCTATAATGCTTTCTGGACTCCCAGTAAGAACTAAAGCATCAATTTTACTTGCCTTTGGCAGAGTTTCATCTTTGTACAGTCTTATTATTTCTAGATCAAAATCTTTTAATTGTTCTTCTAGACCATTTGCTCTTTCTTCCCATTCCTCAAATACTGTTATTCTCATTCTCTTTGTTTAAATTCCAGTCTGGAGACCTACCAGACAATTCTTTGTATAACTCGCTGTAAGTGTGTCCTTCATTTAGTATAATCTTGATTTTCCTTCCACTTTGATTACTCCTTATAAGACCGTATTCTTCTTTCGGATTCGAGACTAAGAACCTTCTAAGTTTTTCTTCAACGATATTTATACCAAGGCCAAATCCTGAGAAGGGTGTTACTTTTTTTTTACCATTGGATACTTTTTTCTGGAAATCTTCTTTTATCAAATGCTTTTGATACTTGAAGTATTCTTGAGAAGGTAGTAGTCCATCCCCTGGTAATTTAGCTGATTTAAGGATACAGGATGCTTGTTGATCATAAGTCCTGCCTATTGCTGTCGGAAAGGTTCCTCCAATCATACTTTCTAGATTTCTTTCCCCCAGCTCATCTTCAATTTCTTTAGCAGCACATAGACCACCTATTTTTTGTAATTTGAAGTTCAATAATATTCCGTTTTCTGAACAATATATCGCGTCTTTTATGGTTATGAATGATTCGTCTGCCATGAACTTCATCTTAAATCCTTCCTGTAATGCGTAATTCTTAACTTCGCATATTCCGTCTATACCGGCGTCTTTAATAGTTGGTTGCTCAATAATTAAGCATCTGCTTAGATTGGTCTTAGATTTCAATGCATCTAACAATTCCATAAATTCTTTAATAGAGTAACAAGCATTGAAATCGAGAGTGTATTGTGAGTTTAATTCTTTTATTCGTTTATCAACTAGTAATATAATATCAACATCTTGCTCCAAACTTCTTCCAACTTTGGGTTTTGGTATAAATCCTTCTCTTACTATCTCTCCAATTTTTGTTGAGAGACTTTCTTTGGTTTTATATCCTATACTTTTTAAGGCAACTCCACTTAATCTTGTCTGTCCATATATATCAAAAATTGTTTTTTCTTCACACTTACCATAAATATCGTCAAGTGCCATGTTGAATGCGCATAAAGCAGCAGGAAATCTTTTCAAATAAATTGTAATAAAATTCTGCCCTAATAGGGATTCTCTTTCTTTAACATCTATTCCTTTTATTGCCGTGTTTGTTTTTTCGAGAGCATACATTATATCCCAAGCATCATAATTGGAGAATGGAAAGTCAATGCTTGCTTCACCAAATCCTTTTTTCTCTTCCCTTCCATTTGTGGCAGTTATTTCGTAAATCACTCTCGGTAAATTTTTTAATACTCCGAAACCTAGTTCGAAAGGATTATCAAGATCCATAGAAATCATAAAGGACTTTGAGTCCTTTATTTTGAAGCTCATATTAAATCACCAGTTTTTTTTCATGCACAGCTTTCACTATCGCTTGCAACATGCTCTCAGAGTTCATATTCTTGTATACTGCTGAGGCAAACTGGTCTGCCGGCGTTGATTCAGTTAGCCGTTTCTCCATTAGACCTATATACTTGTCTATGCTGTTTCTTTCAAAGCCTAGTAGTTCTAGTCCAAAGTATGCTTTTTTGAACTCTTCTGGTAGAACGTTTTTCACAAAATCAATTCTCAGATTCCCATCTCCAGTCAAAAAGTAAACTCTGCTTTTTAATCCTTTATCCATCACTTCTTGTCTGTTCTTCCTGACAAGAGTCATTGGGAGTAATGGCTCTTGATTTGTTTGAGAGTACTGAAGAAGCCCCATATAGAAACCCATTGCAGCTATATTTTCTTCAATAGTTGGTTGTGTTGAAACCGGTCTAAACTCTACTAAGACTTCTTTTTTGTCTCTGTTGAACTTTATTCTTGTATCATTCCAGTTAAGACTTATCCCTATCTCAAAACAGCGTTCTCTGTGTTCTTCTTTGTTGAGAATAAACGGTTGACTACCAACTCTTTCAAAATATTGATTGATATTTTGATCGTAATCATTTGGTAAGCCGATTCTCAGCACTTCTTCTCTTGCAAGTTGGTCAGGTGTTCTCACATCATGACTTTTTTCCCATGTGACCATTCTCACATCTGCTAGTCCAGAATCTTTTCCATCAAGGAAGCGTGCATTTGATGTGATTGCTGAAACATAGTTTCCTATCGTGAATGACCTGTTCATCTTGTCAATTGCGTCTGTAAAATCTTTTGCTTCTAAATTGCACTGTATGGAACTCATCAAAGATATAACTCCTGCATCTTTGACATCAATAAGTTCAGAATTTCCGATTAGTGTGTCTATGTATTTTCCTTTGAAGTCGTTGTGAAAACTTGGAACGATTTTGTACTTATCAGCCTTTGTTCTACTTACATTACTAACATTTGCTAAAGGATGTGAACCCTGCATTAAAAACCCGTATTGTGAGTCGAATTCTTTTTCTAAGAATTGTTTTCCCTCATTAACTATATCTCTCAATATTTGCTCTAATCCTTCAAGTCCTGCTGATATTTTTATAGGAGGAGTTCTTATCTCTAGTTGGGAACTTCCAAGTTCCTTATCAAATTTCGAATCGTCATATTTGCACAGAAAGTCTCTGACTTTCTCCTCTGCTAACTCTAATGTTTTCTTGTCTACTATCTGAACTTCTAGTTCAAGCCCTATCTTATCTCCTGGTTTTTGGTATTGTTTCTCATTGGATAAGATGTTGTAAACTTTTTCAAAAAACCTGTTTCGCATTACTCTTTCATTCTCGCTTTTCATAAACGCGTTTAAGTCTTCAGTCATTTTTGCTTCCTGTAATTTTTTGGATTATGTAGTTGGTTTTTTCCTCAATATTTCCTTCAAGTTGTTCAATTAGTTCCTGGTATAGTCTTGTTATTGATTTGAGATGATTCTTCATCATCTTCAGTGTTGTTGGAGAACAATCTGCATTGGCAAGTTTTTTCTCTACATCTTCATTGCTTGATAATTGGATTCTTGTCTCTAGCTCTCTCTCAGTAAGAATATATGGCGCGGCGTTTGGAGCTTTGTCATCAAGCCTTTTACCAGACACTGAGTAGATTGATATAATTGAATTCCCGAAAACTTGTTGGTAGTATTTGTCAAAGAATACTTCATCAAACTTTGTTTGAGTGTCAGATTTTATCGCCCACCCTATTTTTATTCCTGCATTCCTTGTCTTTCTAAAAAATTCTATATCTGCAACTTCATATTTGACGTACTCGTGAGCTTCAACTTCTAATCTTGAGACTATATCCGCGTAGTCTTTTAAGTTGTGAAATTCTGATGAAAGTATAACTTCATAGTTTTCCAAACCCAGAGATTTTGTTATTCTTGAGATGTTGTTCTTCTGTGTTAATGTTGCTGCTTGGACTTTTTCTGCTGGGAATTTATTTGTTAAGGCATGTGTATCTGCAATGTTGTGGTATATTGTCTCATTATTTGTTGCTCTCCTAACTTTTTCTGCAAGTAGTATCATGCTAAGAACATCAAATGGTGTACCGACAGACAAGTCAGTTGCTGTGCTAACACCTGTTCCTAGATATATGTTATTTATCTCACTAATATTGGCTTGCTCGATGGATATCCTGGTAGATTTCTTTTCCACCAATGATTCCTGCATTACGATTTTTGTTAGTTGGTCTTTTATCATTTCATAGCTCTCGCTAATTTATTTCTTTGTCATACAATCTCAGATGTTGCTATGGAGTGTCTATCTCTTCAGTTTCGCATTCATGATAGTCAAATTCTTCTATCGGAAAGTTTTTTATTCACTCCGGAAATCTTCCAGATTTTTTGTTAGGAAACTTTCTCTTTTCAGGTCGTTTATGATCTGGAATTCTTTCTTTTCTTCAATCTTGAATTTTGTTTCCAGTTTTCTAATGAAGTCCGTATATTCCTTGATGTTCTTGTGTACTGTCTCAATCAGGTAATCGTATCCGCTATTTATCTGGTATGCTGAGTTGACATTTTGGTGTTCTAGCAGGTATTGCTCGAATTCTTCGTTGTAGCACTCTGCCAGTTTTAGCACTGTTTTCTGCCAATAGTTGTAGCCGAGCTTTGAGTAGTCTATCAGTGATGTGTGTTTCTTGATAATTGAATTTTCGTGGTCCCTGATTTTCAGGAAAACCGTTGATGTCGGTATTCCTGTTCTTCTCGATATGTTTGTTATGCTATCCCTTGCGTTTCTTCTCAAATGTTTGAGTATTTGCTTATCAGTTTCTTTCATCTTGTTTTTCCAATTTTCTTGGAGTATTTACAATAAAAGTGGAAGATTTATATATACTTTTACTAAATATAATTATTACAAGTAATTATGTATTTATTTTCCAAAAAGTATTTATATTAGTTATTCTTTCTTATAGTTATGAAAAGAAAAGTCAACAGAGTGGGGAAGAACACGCTTACTGTTAGCCTGCCGAGTAAGTGGGTAAAAAAATACGGTTTGAAGTCAGGTAAGGAAGTTGAAGTGACAGAACAGGGGCGTAATCTTATAATTTCATCTAAGACTTTCATTAAGAAAATAAAGAGGGTAAATCTGAATATTGATGGTTTTAACAAGCATATGCTAAACAGGCACTTGGATGAGTTCTACAGACAGGGTGTGGAAGAAATAGTGCTTAAATTCACAAAAGAAACAATTCCTGATTACAAGTATAATAAGGACATTAGGATACACAGGTATGTTAGAAAGGTAATAGAGAGATTCATTGGATTAGAGATCATATCCAGAGCGACTAATAAAATAGTTCTTCAAAGCTTAATCACAAAAGAGGAATGGGAGAAGACAAGTGTTACCCAAAACAGGATATATTTCCTGATAAAAGAATTTTTTGATGAGTTTGTTCTAGCGATGGATGATGATTTCAAAAAGTTTCACGATAAATCATATGACTATCATGACAGTATAGTCAAGTTCTCCGCTTACTATCTACGTCTCCTTAATTTTTCAGAATGGTCAGAAAACAAGAAAATCAGAATGTTTGGGCTTATTGTCATCATAGACAAAATAATCGATAAAGTTAGACATACAAGTGAACGAGTTGAAGAGATGAAAAAGATAACTCCAAAGATAAAAAAGTATGTTAAGGAAATATTTGACTTGTTTATTGAGCAGTTTGAGATGATAAACAAGAAGAATTATCCAGTGGAAGATCTAAATAAATTAATAAGGAAGAGGTATGATTTGGTAAACAGAGTTAATACAGAGAAGTTCAACGAAGAAGAACTGAAAGTAATAAGTGAATGCAATATAATCCTAGACACTATAAATGATTTCTCAGAAGCGCATATTACTTTGTTTGAGGATTATAGGTAGGCTTGAAACATTTTTTTTGATTGTTCTACTTGTTCTATGTTTGGTTGTGTCCACAGGTCATCATCTAGTAAGTTCATAATTATTCTTCCTAGTCCTCCTTCTACTTCTGTTCTTACTTTGTTTATCATTGCTTTTTTTAGTGTTGGGTCTTCATAGGTTTTTTCTCTTTCTGTTTTGATACTATCTTTGATTTCTTCTCTATAGGAGTGTCCGCTTTCGTCGCTGAATAAGTTGTGGCCTGTTGCCATTTTGTACATTAATAATCCTAAAGAAATTAAGTCATTGTTGCCGCCATACAACCTGTTTTGTTCATGCACTTCATTGGGGTTTGTAGTTGCAGCACCTAAATCTATAATGATAGCTTCATCATACTCTTCGTTAATTATGATGTTTCTATCATGTATATCTCTGTGATAAATACCTGCTTGTCTGAGTTCCCAGATTCCGTTCAGAATGTTTGAGCTGTATTTGAGAACTTTCTCATAAGAAAGAAATTTTTCCTTTTTTACGAGTTGTTCAAGAGCATAATTGCCAACAAATTCTAGTTCTATTTCTTGGATTAAGGTGTCACTATCTTCGTCTATATTTCTTGATGAATATTTGTAAACAACGTTTCTTGGTTCTTCTATAATATTTCGTCCTAATATATAAAAAAGTTCTTCTTCTTTCCAAAGACTAAATCCAAATTTTGACAATGTTACATCGCTTAGAAGTGTTATAGAATTTTTTCCTGAACCTATTAAAGTCCAATTTTTTGGTGTAAGAAATTTTGTATTAACTTCGCCATTGTTTTCTGTCTCTTGAACTTCATCAAAATATTCTACTGCATCCATATATCTGTCATATAATAATTCTGCAACGTTTATTAATAGGTCAAATTGTTTTGCATCTGAAGGAATTTCTTCTGGTTTTACTCCTATGTTATATATCTCTGCGATTATGTGTGCTCCTATTGCCGAATTCTTATATATTCTAATATAATACTCTTTTTCAAGATCATCTATGTCTTCTTTAAATTTTAGATTATTGAATGGATCATTGATAAGTTTTGATTTTGCAAATTCGTTTGCAACTTCTGGAGAACATTTGAACGCTAGTAAAGTAGTAGCTTCCAAACCATTGTAGAAATCAGAATATCTATTTACATAGTCTGAAGAAAATTCATTGTCAATTATTTCAATAATATTAAATCCATCAAACTTTTCTGAAAATTTGTTTACATTTGATGCAGAATAGTCTTTGCTCCAATGATCTGGATTATTAGAATTCATTCGTCCAAGAAAATTTGCTATATCGTATTCATCAAATCTTTCATCGTACTCTTCTTGTGTTTGTTCTTCAAGGCTCATTTCATACTCACTTCCAACACTTCTTTTAATACATGGTAATCATTAATATGTTCTTCTGGGATTAGCTTTTGTTCTTCCATGAAATCTATCATCTCTATTCCTGTTTTAGCTATTTTTCTTGAATCTCCTATTCTTTTTTCTCTTCTTCTGCTTGCAGTGTTTAGTAATGCTCTGTATATGACTCCGTTGTAGTATTCATTCATGAATTTATCTTCATAATCTATTGTTCTGTCTATTTCTTTTTCTTGAGCTGTTTCGTTTACATATTCAATTGCTTTTTTTACGTATGCTATTCTTTCTTCGAATGTTCCGTGTGGGATGCAGTTTAAGTAATGGGCGAGATCAAGTGCAAAAGGTGTTTTTCCTCTGTCCTCTGTATCTATTAAGATAACTTTATCTTCATTGATTAACCAATTGTCAGTCCAAGAATCACTGAAGTAACCTATGTATTCTGAATGCTCGAAAGCTTCTATTACCGGATTCGCATGTGGAAGTATTTTCTCAATGTAACCCTTTTCAAAGATTTTTCCCCTGTAATCATAATCTTCAAGGTCTTTCACAGGAAATTCGACATAAATCCTGGACATTGCCAAGAGTAATCGTTCGTTTACACTGGTTTTTTTTGATTCCCATCTATCAGGTCGATGTTTCATAAAATCAGTCAGTGTATGACCTCCTTCTCGGCGCATGACATAAAAAAACATATCTTCTTCTTCAAAGCTAATAACATGCTTTGGCAAATCAACTATATCTCCAACTATGTCTTCCAGTATATCCCTATTCTGAATTTCAGACACATTTAGAGTATCGTATCCTTTAATGACAACTGTTGACTCTAGATCTGAATCAGCACTTATTACTTTAATCTGGTTTGTTGCTTTTTTGTAAGTGCCTGTCATTACGCGGAAGTCCATGTTCTGAACCATGAGAGAAACCATCTCCCTGAAATAATCTTCTGGAGTCTTGTCTTTTGTTAGAGGATGCTTTCCAGCCACAAGTGATAGATAATAATAAGCACGATAATCTTTTTCATCTACTATGTCAGGGCCTGATTGATGATGAATGAAGTGGCCTTCCCTAGTTTCTGACATGTATTCAATGTCTCCTTGTTTTGGCGCCAATATATTTGTTTTGTTCTTTTCGGTTATGTTTACAAGCTCTCTAATCCAATCTACTTCCATTTCGAGGCTGCCTACCAGATAGTAAATGTCAGAATTAGTTTGGTTTATATCTATTGCTTTTTGAGCATATTCTCTTGCTTTTTCTAGATTTGATTTGTTTTTATAGTAAGTAGTTAGCACAGAAAAAATCCAATCATTGCTTTGACCTTTTTCTATTGCATCATCTAAAACGCTTAAGGCTTTTGTCATATAACCAGATTTTCCGTAGTAATAATAAAGAGCTGAATATATACTTGGGCTAACCTGTCCGATTCTAATTCCTTCTTCTAAAATCTGAATTGAAGATATTTCATCATCTTTTAATGAATAGTATCCTGCCAAGTTGTGTATCAATAATGGCTCTATGTATCCTGACTTCATGGCTCCTTCAGCTACTTGAATTGCTTTGTCTGTATTCTCTAGCATGTTATATGCTTGTGCAAGATTAGTGAATACTCCTGTTTGGACTTGGTTTTTTCTAATTGCCATTTCAGAAAGTTCCTTAGCTCTCTCATAGTTTCTAATCATGAGATAAAACAAAGGCAAGTTGAATAGAATGTGTGAGTCGGTTTCTCCTATTGCAACAGCTTCTTCCCATAAACTGACTGCTCCTTTCTTGTTTCCTTTGGTCATCAAGAGCGAACCTAAGAGAGAATATATCGGTGCTACTTTAAATCCTTTTTTCAGTGCTTTGCTAAGCAATGATATTGCTCTATTTTCATTTCCTGTATACTGATAAACAGTAGAAAGGTTTATTACTATAGCAGGCGTAGCTGCTTTTTGCAGAATGTTTTCACATAGTTGTCCTGCTTTTTCTAATTGTCCTGTTTGCAGATAAAAAGTACTCAGATTTGTTAGAACATTCAAATCCTCTTTTTTAACTACCTTACTTATATCCACTTTACCTGATTTTACTGCTTGTTCAGAAACTGCTATTGCTTTTTCCAGATTTCCTTCTTGTTGATATGATAATGCGAGTTCAAATATCATATTGATGTCTGCTTGTTCTTTTTCTGCTGCTTTTTCCCATATAATTTTGGCCTTTTCAGGTTTATTTGTTTTAACATAAGTATCTGATAACATCCTGAAAATAAGCTCGTTTGTCTGGTTAACTTCGACAGCTTTCTCTAATGCTTCAATGATTTTCTCGTGATCTCCTGTTTCATTGTGCATGAACCCTAAGGAGTAATATGTCATATCGTTAGTTATGTCTCTGTCTACTGCAATCTCAAGTGTTTCTATGGTGATATCTCTTCTTCCGCTGCTGTAGAAACCATCTGCTAGTTGTTTGAACTCTTCAGGAGTTTGAAAACTATTAGGATCCCTTTTCACTTCTTCCAGTTTCCTAACTAATTTTTCTAATTTCATTTTGTGTATTGTTGGAGCATTCTTTGTGTTTGCATATATTGGTGTTTTTTTGCTTTTATGCAGTGTTTTATTATGGTGTTTAGTTGTTTGTCTGCTATGTTTTTGTCTACTTTTTCTAAGTAGTAATTTACTCTTCTGGGGTTTTTGTATATCCATTCTCTGTGGTCTTTTAGTTGTTCTGCTTGTGTTGTTCTCTCCATTGATTTGCTTTTTGCGAATAGGTGTTTTCCGGTTGCCATCTTATACATAACCTGACCCAGACTTGTTAAGTCATTAGGTCCACCATAGCGACGATTGTCTAAGGGTAAAGCGTGTCTGTCTGTAGTTGCAATACCTAAGTCGATTATTATTGCTGTGTCTGTTTTTTCGTTTATCATTATGTTAGCAGGACGAATATCACGATGATAAAAGATGCCAGCTCTACGCATCTCGATGAGTCCGTTCATGATATCTAAGCTATATTGCAAAACTTTTTCAGATGAAAGAGTTTTTTGTTTTTCTATAAGTTTTTCTAATGTTGGACCTTTTATGTATTCTAATCTGACTGTTAACTCTTCTTCTACTTCTCCTTTAATTCTTATTACATTATGAGAATTTTTTATTTTTTTGAGCGTCATTGCTTCTTTTTCAATGTTTTGGGAGAATTTCCAAGCATTGTTTTCTTTTAGTAAAATAACTGATTGGCTACCTACACCTATGAATGAATATTGACTTCTTTTCTCTCTTTTTCCAGACTCACTTATGACGCCTTTAAGAATATAATGTATTCTTTTCTTTTTTTCCTCATCGAATGAAGATAAAACTTGAGATGTTATTCCTAAACTATATAAAATTGCAATGCTAAATCCGCTCCAATTCTGTTCGTATTCATTGGCTATTTCAGGAGGACATTCTGCTATAAGAAGATGATTAATTTCGTAACCTGAAAAACGAGGGTTGTATTGATTTGCTTCTTCTGGTTCTCCTCCAGCTCTGAGTATATTTATGATGCCTTCTCCATGAAATCGTGAATCAAATTTGTCTACTAGTCTGAGAGGATAATTCCATTCAATTAATTTTGAGATATGAAACCCATCACATATCCTAGTTTTTCTTAATTCTGCATATCTGTTTGCTTTATCTGGAAGAATATTTTCAGTGATGAGTTCTGATATATCATATGAATCAAATTCTGGACTATATTGGTTTGCAATCTTTGGAGGAATTTCATATTTGATAAAATATCTCTTTGTTAAAATGTCAAACCTTTCATCATACTCTTCTTGTGTTTGTTCTTCTAGTGTCATTTTAGTATTGTTCAAGAATTCTTATTGTTTGTTCTACTTTTTCCATGCTTGGTTGTGTCCACAGGTCGTCGTTTAGTATTGTTGCTATTGTTTCTCCTAGTTCTCCTTTAACATCTCGTCTTACTTTGTTCAGGTATTTTTTTAGTATTTCTGGGTTATCATATGCTGCTTCTCGTTCTTTTTTTATTTCGTCTTTTGTTTCATCAGCTCCTGAATATCCAAATCCTTCGTTGAACAGGTTATGTCCTGTATACATCTTATATATTAATTGACCAAGAGATACCAAGTCATTATTACCACCATAACTTCTGTTAAGAGGATGTCTCTTTTCAGGATTGGTTGTTGCTGCTCCCAAGTCTATGATTACAGCTTTGTCTTCATCTTCATCAATCATGATGTTCCTGTCATGAAGGTCTCTATGGTAGATGCCTGCATTTCTTAGCTCTAGAATTCCATTCAATATATCAGAACCGTATTGTAGAATTTTTTTTGATGAAAAATTCTTTTCTTCTTTCAATTTTCTTTCTAGAGTGTCTCCTTTTATGTATTCAATTTCTATAACATGAATATCTTTTTTTGAAATTGTTTGTTTATAATTAACAACATTTTTTGTCTCACCTACTTCTTCTCTTAGTTTGGTTAATAATTCTATCTCAGTTTCTAGATTCTCAGCACACTTATAACTTGTGTTGGTTTTTCTATTCAGTATAGCTGCTGCGCTTACACCAGTTCCAAGAAAGTAATAATTATCAGGATTTTTTCTTAAATCGTGTATGTTTAATAGGACTGTAAGTAGATGTCTTTCTATTCCTTTTATTTTTTCTTGAGAATATTGACTTGGCAAAACATTGATCATCGACAAAAGTGGTATCAGATAGTTTTCAACTTCTTCTGGAAAATTATTGGCTTCTGATGGACCAATATCATTGCAATTAATTATATCTGTTATGCTGAATCTTTTATCATATTCTCTTACTTGTTCTGGTGTTATTCCTTCTTTTATTAAGTCAATTATATCTTGAATACTATCATGTTCATATTCAAACGTAAGCATAGCATATTTGTTTGCTTGTTCTGGTTTTATTCCTGCTTTAACGAATTCTACTATGGATAAGCCATTGAAAACTTCAACCATGTATTCATCTACTTTCTCTGGTGTCATGCCGATTTCTACTAATTTCGCTATTCCAACTCCGCCTAAGAATGATGAAAAAGAAGATGCTTCTTCAGGGCTGACTCCTGTTCTAACGAGCCATGCTATTCCTTGTCCTCTAAATCTTTCATCGTATTTATCTGCAAACTCTGGTTTCACATAACCATCAGCTAGTTCACATCTTTCATGTAAATCAAATCTGTCAGAATAGTCATTTGTACTCGGCTCTTTATCTGTTCTTGCTTTCTTTCTAAACCTTTCTCTAGCTCTTTCTTTTTCTTCTCTCAGGAGTTTGTTTTCTAGTGTCATTTTAGTATTCATCAAACATTCTTTGTGTTTGTTCAATTTTTTTCATGCTTGGTTGTGTCCACAGGTCATCATCTAGTAAGTTCATAATTATTCTTCCTAGTCCTCCTTCTACTTCTGTTCTTACTTTGTTTATCATTGCTTTTTTTAGTGTTGGGTCTTCATAGGTTTTTTCTCTTTCTGTTTTGATACTATCTTTGATTTCTTCTCTATAGGAGTGTCCGCTTTCGTCGCTGAATAAGTTGTGGCCTGTTGCCATTTTGTACATTAATAATCCTAAAGAAATTAAGTCATTGTTGCCGCCATACAACCTGTTTTGTTCATGCACTTCATTGGGGTTTGTAGTTGCAGCACCTAAATCTATAATGATAGCTTCACCAAACTCATCTATCATGATGTTCCTGTCATGAAGGTCTCTATGGTATATTTCTGCATTTCTAAGCTCTTGAATCCCTTGTAGTATATCATACCCATAAGAAAAAGGCGATATGAGTAATGATTCTTTCTTAAGCATTGTTTCTAATGTTTCTCCACTTATTCTTTCAAGCCAAATGTATAGTTTATCTCTTTGCTTTTCCAATTCGCTAGCCGGATGATGTTTTGAAGCAAAAGTGTGTCCTTCCTCCATTAGGTCGTCTTCTATTTTAGCTATAAATTCTTCCTCCTCGTCACCTATTCCCCAGTCTTCATATTCTTCAAGTATGCTTCTATTTTCGTATCTTTCTTCTATGTCTGTAAGACCATACTCTTCTCGAAGTATTTCATCTCTTCTTCTTATGAATTTCAAATAATCTTCAGAATAAAACGGCATATGTGTATCTTCCATTATTTGTATAACATGATTTAATTCCTTATTTTCAGCTTTTACTTTTTTCAACAATTCTGCTTCATATTGGATTTCTTTTGAGAATTTTATGGCATATTCTTTCCAACTTATGACAACTCCGTTTACTCCTGTACCTATGATTGAAATCTCTTTTTCTATTATTTCCTCTGGAAAAGAATTCCCAATTAATTTGAAAATTTCTCCTAATCTTCTAATTTCTTCTTTTGAGTAGTTTTTGGAATTTACACCTGCATAATTTAATGTTGTGAAATCTGTGGCTTTGAAATTATCTGGGAAGAGCTTTACTTCTCCAGGAGTTTTTCCATCTCCCCATAAAGTGTGTATTTCCCATTCATTGAATCTTTCAGGATAAGCATTTGCTACTTTTGATGAAAATCCTTCTACAATCATACGACATGTTAAGTCTGAAAATCTGTCATCATATCCGTCTATAATTTCTGAAGCTTCTTCTGGTGATATATTGTTTTCATGAAAGAATTCGATTGCTTTTGCTCTAGATATTCCATGTATTTCTAAAACAAAAGTCTCATCGTTATCTGTTATTGGCAAAGGGCAGTAACTGTTAGCAATTTCATTTGTAATGCCGTGTTTTAAAAGGTATATTCTTTCAAAAATTCTTAAGTCTTTATGGAATTTGTTTAGGTCATATTCAGAAAGTCCTGTTATTTCAATTAATTCAAGAAAATATTCTTTGCCAAGAGGATCTCCTCCTTCAATGTAGTCATCATAGTATCCAATTGATTTTCCAATTATTTCTAAGTTTATTTTTGGAATTTTAACTGTTGTTATTTCATGTTGTCCAAATAAATCGAATTGGGTTACTTTTATTTCTCTTACAAGTCCTTTTTTCAGTTCTTCTTCTAGACTCATCTCCTTTTCCCCTCCCAGAATTTTCTCACTGCTTCCTCTACTACGTGGCTTTTATTCCTGCAACTGCTTTTTCTAAGAATTTCGCGGATTTTTATGACAGTATCTTCATCAACACTGACGCTGATGATGTGTTTCATAGCTTATTAAGAATTATTAATGATTTATAAAGCTAACTATTTTTATTACCAAATAGTAGTATATTAGCTTTTCTTATTTTAAAAGCTAGAAAAATATATTAAAAAACAGAAAAATTATTGAGAAACTTTACTTTTTCTTCTTTTCTTTTGCAGGTTTTTCAGCTTTCTCTTCCTTCACTTTCTCTTTCTTCGTAGTTTCTTTTTTGGGCTCTTCTTTTTTCTTTTCTTTAGCTTTGTCTGAAACCTTTGGTTTCTGAGCATCGTCAGAAACTTTTGTTTCTGAGACTTCTTTTGGAGCTTTCTCTTTTGCCTTGATTTCTTCCTTTGGGGTTTCTTCTGCTTTTGCTTCTTCCTTAGGAGGTTTCTCTTTCTTCTCTTCAGTTTTCTCTTCTTTCGGAGCTTCTGCTGGTGCTTCTTCTTTTGGTGACTCAGCATCTAAAGCTTTCTTTCCATATGTTAGTGTTTTCATGTTTATCTGGCTTGTCTTTGCATGGATAGTGTTTGCAGCCACTCTTCTTCTGAGTCTCATACCTTTCCTGTTATGCCTTGTTCCGACGCCACTTGCTATTAAGACTTTTTTCCTCATGGTTCCACTTACATCTTTTCTCATTGGAAAGCCTGAAGAGTCAGAACCACCTGTGATCTCAAATTCGTAGCCAGAGAATCCTATCTTGTCACCTTTTACTTTATCGCCTATCTTTTTTCCTAGAAGATGTTTGGCTTCATCGCCAATAATGTCTTGTTTGTATGTCTTGCCCGTCTTTGGGTCTCCGACATTTGCTTTAAATTCCGCCATTTTAATTCCTCCAGAGGATGCTGACAGGTTTTCCTCCTGACATCACCTATTAGGTGTCCTCAGCGTTGTTTGAGAAAAAGTGTTTGTTTAAAAAGGTTTTTATGTCTCAAGCTATTTATCCTGCACATACTTTATTCCTTTCTTCATGGCGATGTATGCTTTTTGTAGCTCTGAGCCAAGGTATGCTGCGTGCTGCATGTTTGTTATCCAGCCATCTTTTATTATTTTGTAGTATAAGTCTTCTGGGTCCTCTCCGCTGTACCTTGCTAGTTCTTTATGGGTTCTAACGAATCCACCCATTAGTTGATCCTTCTGTACCTCCATAACCCCTACTTCAATTAATCCTTTGTTTACCCTGATAAGAACATAGCTTTTTTCATCCATTTCCCAGTCTTCCTTACTTCTTTGCTTAACACAAATCTTTTTGGGTTCCTTAGTCATAAAAATCCATAATTGTAGAGCATATAAATGTCTTTCGATATATTTTTATAGGAAGTATCTGTTTGGCTGTTTCATGAAGAAAGTCAAGGTTGTGTATGACCGTGATAAGTGTATCAGTGCAGTGACATGTGCCAATCTGAACCCTGAGCTCTGGGAGATGAGTCGTGAAGATGCAAAAGCGAATCTTAAAGGTTCTAAAAAAGAAGGAGATAAATGGGTTCTTGAAACAGAGTTAACAAGGTATTTGCAGATGGCTTGTGAGCAGTGCCCTGCAGATGTCATTGAAATATTTGATTTAGAGACAGGAGAGAAGTTGTTCTAGAGTTTTTGAATTCTCTGAAAACTTTCCGGAAAAATTTGGATAAGTTTTATAAAGTATAAAGTTATTATCTTTACATATGAAAAAAGCTCAATGGTTCACTTCATTTGACTGGGTTCTGATTGTCATATTGGTCTTATTAATAATCTATTTGTTTCAGAAAGGTGTTTTCTAGTGAAGATGTCAAAAAAGAGTATAATTGAGAAAATCTTGTTTTTCTTATTTTTAATACTGGCAATCATATTTATAATACAGCTGACTTTGAAATTATTAAGAGACAGCCCTACAGATTTCCAGGTTCTCTATGTTGGCTTTGGTGTTGTTGTTTCTTATTTGCTTATAATGAGTTTTAAGATAGGTATGTTTGTTGGCAAAGTCAATGAATTCATGAAGATCACGAACAATAGTTTTAAGAAATTAAGTAGGGACATAAGTAATCTTTCTGCTAAGTAAACATTAGTGAGTCTGGAATCTTTCAATTTTAATTAAAGCTTTGAATAAAGAGTCAACTTGGTTCATGGTTTAGAGCTTGACCATAGGAGTTTAAAATATCTTCTGTAATCATCTGCTATTCTTTTATTCTCAATCATAAAAATAATTTCTTCTTTTTCCCATAAAACATGAGCAACTTTTTTACCAAAAACCCATATTACTAATGGACTTTCAAATTCTTTTGACAGATATTTTATTTCTGTGTTTGGAAGTCTGTTAAACTCAGAACTACGAGTTTTCTCAATGCTTAGATGGTATCTTTTTATGCCGGCTTCTACTCTTCTTTTATCCCATTTTGGGAAATATTCTGAGTGCGTCTTAACAATTGAGGCATTTGCTCCAATCAGGTAAAGGTCTTGTTTTTCTTTGATAACTTCCTCACACAGGTTTATTATTCCTTTGTGGCCTTTTAGGGTTAGGATATCTTGATTCCATAAGATGTCAAAATAGGCTTTAAATGCAACAACAACATCTTTTCTTTTAATCAGAAATCCAATTGTTTTGGTAAAACTTTATTAAGAAAATATAGCCCTGCCAGGACTTTCGCCAACGACGGTCATTTCCGTCGACACCATCATGCTCCTTTCAGTCGCGACGCCTTTGGCGTCAAGCGCTGTGGGGCTGAAGCGAAGCGTAATGCGCACTTCGGTGTCAACGAACGAACATCGTTGTTTCGAACCTGGGTCAACAGGTGTCTCCGAACTTCTCCAGAGCCTGTTATGCTTAGCCTAAAATCGAAGGTTTTCGGCTTTCAAAAATCCACGATTTTTGTTTGGCCACTACACCACAGGGCTGCGTGATTCTAGAAAAACAGTAATCTATTTAAATAGATTACTTTTCTCCGAGGCTATGGCGAAACTTAGAAGAGCTGTTGCTTATAGAAGGATTGAGAGGCCTTACACCAGGAAGAGCAAGTATAAGAATAAGCAGTTTGTTAGAGCTATTCCTCATAACAAGATTGTCAAGTATGAGATGGGTGATTTGAAGAGGAAGTTTGAATATGTTGTTTCTTTGAAGTCAGGTGCTGACATTCAGATAAGGCATAATGCTCTTGAATCAGCTAGATTGACTAGTAATAGATTGTTAGAAGCCAATTGTGGGAAGATGGGTTATAAGTTGAAGATACTTGTTTATCCTCATCATATTCTTAGGGAAAACCCTGTTGCTGTTGGTGCAGGAGCTGATAGGATGAGCACTGGTATGCAAAAGTCTTTTGGTAAGCCTGTTGGTTTAGCTGCTCAGGTTTCCAAGGGGCAAGTCTTATTCCAGGCTTTTGTCGATAAACAGTTCTTGGATGTTGGAAAGAGAGCTATTGATAGGATGAAGCATAAAATACCTTGCAGTTGCAGTTT
>JACNFY010000018.1 GCA_014384375.1 Nanobdellati archaeon | reverse complement strand
TATTTTGCTATAAGTCCTTGACAAACAAGTAAATTAACAACAGAAGATATTAATTGTTACTTTGGCCGTGGAACAAAAAGAGCAATTTTTTGCTTTGATTAAAAATTTAAAATTTTTTAAAAAAATAAAAAAAAGAAAACCTATAGAATAGAATTTGATGAAGACTGGCTTCAAGATCAAGACAATTGGTCTTTGCCATATTATGAAGTTAATCCTATAGATGAAGACTCTACGATTATTCAATTACAAAGGCTTAGATTAACTATAACAGATGAAAACTTATCAATCCTTAAAAATCATCTTCAAAGTACATATGCAAAATTTTTAAAATCCAAACTGTTAACTATTAAACTCGGTCTTGAAAACTTGAAATCACTAACTTTTGAAAACTGGTCATATCCACCAGATTTTCTTCCTCATAGATATCATGGAAGAATAATCACTCCAGATTTTAATCCTGTTGAAGTTGAAGTTATTGCTGGATTATCTCGACCCATTAGCAAATTAAATCCTGCAGGAGGAGAATACGGGGTTTATTTTTATTGTAATGATCGTTTGATTTCGAGAGCACTAAAAAGTTATACTGTCGGTTTTACTACAGGATTAGCGGGCAAACCTCATGATACTATTTCTCTAGTTAAGGTTTTTGTATTTCTTAAAGGAGAATCTCAATCAATGCCTTGGAACAGTAGCAAATCCGAAGTTGATACAAAACACCCTGTATTCTTAGCTTTTCGAAGCTGGTTGGTAAAAGTTGTCAAAGATTATGCATCTCTCTCACGCAGATTAAGTGGTGATTGGCCACAAAAAGTTTTCAAGTACTCAGAAGGAAAAATAAAATCTGTGAAAATTGATGATTTTCGAACAGAAAAGAAATCATATCTCCCACCTTTACCAAAATCAAAACCAAGATATAGTGATTTGGGAGATTTGAATAAAAAAATAGCGGAAAAGAAACCTTGGACTATAGGATTATACGAAGGTGTGGTCGCTGTTGATATAATCTTCAAAAAGAAAAAACTAGAACAAAAAAATCGTATAGGTCTTATTATTCTAGATAGCACGCTTGAAATTGCTTTTAAGGAATTCTTAGTTAACGACTCAAATATCACATACAGTCAACAAAGCATAAATAATCTTTTTGAGAATCGAATAGATGTACATAAAGAAGTTAAAAAGTATATAAAGTTAACAAAAACTCTCTGGAAAAAAATAGCTTACTATTATAAACTTCGTTGTGATCTTATCCATAGACGTGCTACAGGAGGCATAACAGATCATCAAATTGAAGATTATATGAAAGTAGTAAAAAAAGTTCTTGAAAATTTATTCAAACTTAAATTTCAGAATTAAAAGAAATATTAACCTCTCTTAGATAACTCTGCTATTTTTTTATATTTTTCCCACCATCTTTTAGGTCTTTCTAGAGGTTTATAAGAAACAAAAAACATCTTACTTTTTTGTTCTTTCATCTTTGGAGGTTGATATATGCTAATAATAAACTTATCACTGATAGTAAATTGGTGTGGACCTATTTTATCTATGATTCCTTTTTCTATTATTTTCCCATAGCTTAAAGCAGAATCAACATCAAATCTGCCCATATAAATGAGATTAGTTTTCTTTTTAGGATCAAACTTTTTCTGAGGCAAAACATAAGAAGTCAATGTTTTTTGATTATCTAAATGGATTTTAAAATGAATATGTTCTTGTCTCTGGCCAAATTCTGGATCTTCTTTTTTTGAAGAATGTTTGATAAGATAGTATGTTCCCCATGTCATTTCTCCTTTTGAATTTTGCTCAATTCTTTCTCCATAGTTGTCTCAAATTCCCCAGGCTTACTCTTTTTAAGAATCTTTTCTATTATTCCAATTCCTCCATTGGCATATTCTTCAGCGATCTTATAAATTTCTGCTTTGTCTGGAATAATATTAACCCTTTCTTTAGAGGAAGTAATTGCAACTGCTTTAATTAACCATTCAAAATCTTTTTCTATAAAAGACCTGGAGATTGAACGTTTTGCGTTTTTTATTGGTTCCCAGCTTTTGAAATAAACTCCATATGCCATTGCAATAATGAAGAGATATGCCATTTCATATCCTTTTAACTCAGGAAAAATTTTTCCTGCTTTTAAATCTTCATAAAAGGAATGTTTTGATTCTTCTATTGCTAATTCTCTAGGAGCCTCACTTTCTTTCATGTTTTTTCACCTTGCTTTCAGGCTTGTTTTTTTCCTTTCTTATCTCGTACAACGCCCCAGTATAATCTTTCATGTGATGCTTTACTGAATCTGTAAATTCTCTCCCTCGAATCAAAAAGAAGTTAACTTGTACATTTTTAAGGACTTCTTTCAGAGAGTTTATGAGTTCCACGGTTTTTTCGGGGTCTATTCTTCCCCAAGGATAATCAAATAATATCGGGGAATCAAAACCAGATTCCTTACGTAAGGCAATCATAAACGAAACAGCCAAAATTTCCTTCTGTCCAGAGGAAAGACCTCCGTATATAGATTCACCACGTTTGTTTAAAACTCGGCATTCAAAATCATCTGTTATTTGAACTTCTGATACTCTAGGTTCATCTACACCTTTCTTAAAAAGTTCGTTTGTTTTTTTCTCAATCTCATCTTTCACTTCAACTATGAGTTCGTCCTTTATTTTTTGAAAGAAAGTTATTGCGATATCACAAATTTCAAACTTTTTTCTCTGCTCCTTATTCTTAATCTGTTCCTTTTCTAATTTTCTTTTTTCATCATCCCAACGCGTTTTTTGCTTATTGTTGTCAACTATTTCGTGGTTTAGTTCCCCTATTCGCTTATTATATCGTTCTATTTCAGCAAATTGAAAATCTCTTTCAGAGGATAAAGAATTTAGTTCTTGCTCATTCAAGCCTTTTCTTTCTTTTTTCTTTAATTTATGTTGATTATTTAAATCATTAATGATGGCTGTCTTTTTTTTAATTGTTTCATAGTATTTTTTCCTTTCATCTAAAAAATTTGAAGTTTTACTTAGAATTACTTTCATTGCACCTTGTCCATGCCTTATTTCTGGTTCGTATTTTGAAAGAGGCGCTCTATCTCTATATTCTTCAACTTTTTTTCTTTCTTTGCTACCTTTTTTTAAAGGCGTTCCACAAATACACTCCTTTTTTTCATTTAATAATTTATTCAAGAAATCAATTTTTATTGGGTCTGGTGGCAGTTCTCCAGAACCATATTGTTCATCAATAATTTTTATTGCTTTTTTAAGTTCTTTTTTACAAAAAAGAGTGGGAACTGAATTTAAAAGGTGTTTGAAACTTTCCTCCTCTAAATCATCTAACTCTTTTTTAGTTTCTTTTAGTTTCTCTAAGATTTTTTTTTCTTCTTCTATCAATTTTTTAATATCTTTATCACCTGCACCAATTTTTTTTAGTTTTTCTAATGCGGAGGCGTAGTTTTTTTTAGCAGAATCTAGGTTTTCTTGTGTTTTTTTCTTTTCTATGTTATGACGATCTATTTCTTTATCTACACTTCTTATTAAAGTTTTATACTCTTGGATTTTAGGGTTCTCTTCTTCATCTTGTTTGTAGCTTTTACTAACCTCTTTTAAATGTTTAATAGTAGACTTCAGAAAATCTATTTGTGTAATGTCTATAATTGCATTTTTTGTATTTTCTATGTTATCTTCATCAAAAAATTTTTGTAACGCTTCTCCATCGAACATGAACAGATGTTGTATATCTTCTGGAAAAATTCTATCTACTACAACATCAAAGCTGGCCCCTATTAGATTGTTGCGTGGTCCCTTAACTTTTGCTTTAGTTTGTTCACTAACATCAATTGGCTTTACACCCCTCTCATCTTTAATGAAAGTAACAGTTCTTGATAAAACACAATCTATTTCCTTTTCACTTTTTCCCATGATTATTTCAATTTGAACACCAGCAGTCTCTCCTTTTTTTAATTCATCTCTCTTTCTATCATTTAACATCGGGTAGGGATCTGGCTTATGAATCTCTTTACCATACATGCACCAGGCCATCGCATCTAAAATAGTAGTTTTTCCGCCTCCAGTCCCCGCAAAGACTATATTAAAAGGTTTTTTAGGGTTCGTACTAAAAGAGATAATATTATCTTTCCCATAAAACGGCCTATAATTAACCATCTTCAAACTAATTAATCGAGTCATATCAATTCCTCTTGAGTAAAATATATGTATTATCTATTTCTTTTTTATAAACGCGTGAATATTGGCTAGACTTACCTTCCTTGAATTCAATCTCCAAAATTTTTAAAAGAAATTCTTTTATTGGTTCTTCAACTTGTGAGTTTTCTATTTTCTTCCTAATCCTTTCATTGATTTTAAACTCTTCAATCATAGAACATCATTCTCTTCTCTTACTCTTATAACCAAGCTATACTTCTTTATAATATTTTTCATTTTTTCTAGTGACTCTTGTGTATTCAAAGAAAGGTGAGAAAATTCAATAAAGCGATCAAATTCTTTTTGTATTTCTTTTCTTTCCTTTTCCCAATAGTCTTTATCATCTAAGCCCTCAAAAGAAGGTTCGACAATAAAATCATACATGATAGCTTCCTTTTTATTATTACTCTGTCTCAATAATCTACCTCTTCTTTGAATAAATTCTATTGGATTTAAGCTATTTTCTAAAAATATTCCTATTTTTGCAGATGGTATGTCTATACCTTCATTTAGACAGTCAATAGCTAATATTACATTATAACCTCCCTTTTCTCTTCCTAGTTTAAACTCCTTCAATATTTTCTCCCTCTCAGCAGGTTTTTGATGCTGAGTAAACTCACAATATATTCTATTATATTTCTGTAGCAAGTCCTTTACATCATTCATTTGCTTTCCAGTACAATAAATTATACAGTATTCTAAAGAATCCCCTAACTCCACAAAAAGTTTCTCTAATTCATGAATTTTTAACCTAGCATTTTTTTTAATGTCAGAGCGTTTTAATGCAAGTCTAAGTAATTGAGAGTCTTTCCTGTCATATTCTCCAAGCAGATGATACCTTCTACCAATTTTTTTACTAAGTTCAATGAATTCTTCATTTTCTTCAATAGTCAAATTAACTAATATTGGATGGTACCTATATTGACACAAATAAGTTTTTTTTGTGGCTGGATTTATCTCACTCATTGCTCGCTTCATAGAAAACGAATACGCCGTTTTTCCAAAATAATTTTCAAGAAAGGATGTACCTTCTTCATCAAACCATCTTTCAGGAGTGGCACTTAAACCCAATCTGTATAAATAATTTCTAATTAGACCTTTTCTAAATTTTGGTGCCCCTGCATGATGAACTTCATCACAAGTTAGTAGCGTGTTACATTCAAGTGTTTTTACAATTGTCACAAAATCTTCGGAAGAAAAGGTTTGATAAGTTGTTACAAAGATAGAAAGCTTTTCATAACCCAAAGAGACTCCCATAGCCTCTTTTCTAAACTCTTTTCTCCAATTTGGGAAAGTTGAAGAAGCTCCTCTACTGCTAAAACCGTATTTTTTCAATTTGTTTATCCATTGATTCAACAAAGACTGACCATGAACAACTATAATTACAAAAAAAGACTTATCTTTTTCAAGCAATTGTTTAATCACTCCTATTGCTGTTTCAGTTTTTCCTGTACCTGTTGCCATCCTAAAAAAACCTTTTTCCTTATTTTTGAACCAATCATCAACTGCTTGAGATTGATAGCCTCTAAGAATAAGTTCTTCAGTTTGTTCTTTTTGCTTCTCTTCTACTTCTTGGATCTCTTTTTTATTCTCAATAATTTCTTTATTTTTCTTGAGTAACTTTTCTGTAACTTCTTTTGATAATTCTTTAAATTTTTCATCATTTTTAGGGGCTGTTTTTACTAATCCTCTTCTAAATGCTTCTGATACAGGATAGACTTTTACTTTTTTTGCCTCATCATTCCATAAATAATCAAAACCTTTAATATCAGGGTTTAAATGTCTATTAGCTTCTTCCTCTCTCCAACTGCAAAAAACATGAAATTCTTCATCATTTTCTATCCAACCTTTTAACGTTTCATTATCGGAACCACTGAAAGAAATCTTGTTACCTTCTTTATCCTCCAAAACACCTTTCTTTTTATGTTCAATACCTTTTTGAACAACTGCAATTTTTATCTCTAATTTGTCATTTTTTATCATCCAACCAAGTAAACTTATTTGTCCTTTCTTTAAAGTATCTTCTAGATTCTCTATTTCATTTATTATCTCGGACTCTTTCTCTTTAATAGCTTTTTTTATTTCTTCTTGGTCTTTTTCTGATAATATCACGTTAGCAATTAATTGAATTGTCCCTCCATTCTCAATAAACTTAACAATACCTTTTGCAGCTATTGCTAAGGCATTTGAAGAGAAAAAACCTGCTACTCGTTTATATATTATAGACTCAGATAAAACAGGAATATAAAAATCATTTAGAAGATCATCTTTATCGGAGTCGTACAGCCCTTTAAGACTCAAATCTTTTAGGCTCATTATTTACCCCCATTTCTTAGAAACATATACACAACTTTATAAATATTTTCACTTTTCAGAACATCAACATCTATTCCTCTATAATTCTTCATAACTAACCCTAAAAAGAAATAATTATATACTATTCTCTAATCTTCTCCTTCATGTCCATCTTCAACGAACAAACCTTCATTCTTTGGGATACTGAATATACTTGCTGGAAAGGCTGCAACGAACACGGTTGGGATCGTTCCCGCGGCCGCTTTTGGGATTAACCCTATTAATTATTTATTTTATCCGCATCCAATCTCCGCAGGATACCCAGTCGACAAACTATCAAAAAACCTTTAATATCCATTCGAAACTCGAAGGATAAACTGTATATTATCTCCGAGGGATAAAACTTCAATAACTCCAAAATTCTCTATAAAAAAACAAAAAAACAAAAACTTTATAAATATTAGTTACCAAATAAGTAACTATGTTAGAAATTCCTCAATATGGTTTAAGGGCTTACGCCTTGTTTTTTTCAAGGCACGGCACAGAAGAAAGCTTTAAACAGAGCGAGTTAGAGTGGAGTATGAGCCAGAGTATGAAAAAGAAAATATTCGCCTTGTTGTTGAGAGCTGGCTGGATAAGAAAAGAAACAAGAAACTCTTACAAGTGCAACTCCCCTGAAAAGATAATAAAAGGTTTATTGGACTTCAGAGTTCCTGAAATAATAAAACAAGCAAAGAAACCTTACGCTTTCACAAACATGTCAGCAATAGAGATATGGTCTGATTACGTATATATCCAGAGAGGAATAGAAAGATCCCCTTACTTCATAAAGATATTAAAAAAAGACATAAAATACTGGAAAGAATTATTTAACAAGAACAACATCCCAAACTACGTAAACAAAGGATCAACAATAGGAGAATACATCATATTAATACCTGTAGAAAGAATAACATCTGAAAAAAAAGATGGTTTCAGAACAGAAACTTTAAAGAAAACTTTAAAGATTGCAGAAGATAATGAGATGTATTCATACGCCTATAAATATATGAGGGATAAATATGCTGCAGCTTAGAGAAGAAGAGATATTCAAAACACTGAAGAACATCAAAAAGTTTAACTTCGTAATCATAGGGGGATATGCAGTAAACGCTTACACACTACCAAGGTTTTCTGTTGACTGCGACATAGTTATAACTGAAAAAAACAAAGCATTCCACAAATCATTGAAAGAACAGGGATACAAAGTAACAGAAGCAGACAAGATAAACACCCCTTACAAAGGAGAATTCATGCGATATGAAAAGAAGATCCAGAAAGGATTCAAGGTCAGCACGGACATACTCATCAGAGAAGTATTGGACAGACAAACAAACACCACTTTCACAGCGGATTGGATCTCAGAAAATTCCTCTGTTAAAACCCTCAAAGGAAAGACAATAACTGAAAAATTAAAACTCAATATAATAAATATAGACGCTCTGATTGTAATGAAATCTATTAGCTGCAGAAACACAGATATAAGAGATGTTTTCATGCTGATGCCGAAAGCAAAGGATAAAGAATGGATAAAAAAAGAAATTTCCTCTAGACATAATTTTGAAAATAGAATGTCTATAATAAAAAAGAAAGTCCTATCAAAGAAATTCAAAGATAATCTGCAAGGAGTATACGGATACATAGAACCAACAGTTTTTGAAAAACATAAAAAAGCAATCCTTTATTTAGGAAAATCAGACTAAAAAACAGAACAAGAAGTTTTTTATGATGAAAATAAAAAAGAAATAATTATATACTATTCTCTAATTTTCTCTCCCATGCCTATCTTCAACGAAAAAACCTGCATCATTTGGGATACTGAATATACTTGCTGGAAAGGCTGCAACGAACACGGTTGGGATCGTTCCCGCGGCCGCTTTAGGGAACTAATACAAATTGCTCTTCTTAAGCTCGTCGCAAAAAATTTTACTGTCGTCGACAAACTCGAAATCTTTGTAAAGCCAAAACTCAACTTTCAGCTTTCTGAATATTGTAAAAAATTAACCAATATCAAACAAGAAAGTATCGACAATGCAGAGCCTTTCAGTATAGTTTTAAAAAAATTAAAAATTTTCATTAAGGATTATAATGTCTATGCTTTTGGAAAAGATTACGAAGTTTTAAAAGAAAACCTGAAAATTAACAAGCTAAAAAACCCTTTCAAAAACAAATTCTATAATCTAAAACCTTTCTTCATAGAAAAAGGTATCAACATAGAGGGTTACACCAGCGGGACCATGTGTGAATACTTCAATAAAACCTCAAAATACCACACTCACGACGCATTAGGAGATGTTCTAAGCTTAGTGGTTGCGTTAAAAGAATTAAAAAAACTATAAGATCATACTAAAGAATTATTTTCTCAATAACTCTGAAAATCCTCCGAAAACTCTCAGATAATGTTTATAAACACTTAAGAACAATTATATTTTAAGCATGTCATCTTTTGAAAAGGTTAAGAAATTTTTAGAACAACTAAAAAATGAGAATATACATTTCAAAAAGCATTTTCATAACAAAGTAAAGGAAAGACCTATCTCAGAAGAACTAGTAAGAAAACATTTGAAAAAAACAGAAAATTTATTGAAGGTTGAAGAACAATTAACAAAAAAAGCAGGAGAGAAAAAGTATAAGTTATGGATAAAACTTAGCAATAAATACTATCTAGTTGTTATTGCCGCAATATCAAAGAAAGATTTATATATAATAACATCTTGGAATACTGTTAGAAAATGGCAAAAGTCAATACAAAAATAATTTACGACAAAGAAGAAGACATACTCTACCTTTCAAAAGGAAGGAAAGTAAGAGCATCTATCGATATAGGAGATTTTATAATAGATATAGATCATAAAAGCTTTGTATCAGGGATTGAAATACTAAACGCTTCTAAAAACCTAAATTTAAAAGAAAAACAGCTGAAAGAACTACGAAAAGCCAGCATGGTTGTCACTTATAAGCCAAAGTATGTATATATCTATTTAGTAATGACGTTTAAAGAAAAAGAGAAAAACATCACAATACCCTTAACAGTAGATTTAGGACATGGATCTGTAACATCAAAAAGAACTAATTTTGCGATTGCTTAACATAATAACTCTAAAGAACTATTTCTCAAATAATTTCTACTATTTCTTTCTCATAATTTTTCCGAAAAATATTGCATAAAACTTATAAATGATAATTACTTGAAAAAACAAATGATGAATAACAAAGGGCAGAATTATCTTCTATGGGCGATATTAGTCGTCTTGATAGTTCTGATTATATGGTTTATTACTAGACAATTAGGTGGTTAAAATACGTAACAAATTATTATTAAACGAGAAGGTAGAAAAAACGATTGAAATACTTCTTGTTTTATTCGGGATTTACCTTTTAATCCAAATACTAAGAAAAATATTCGGTGCTTCTTGGAGCACAGAAGATATAATTCTTGCATTACTAATCTTTAATCTGGGATCAATATTCACAATAGGGATGATGGTTGCACAACTAAAATCAGACCAGAACCATCTCAAAAACCAATTTAAAACATTAGCCAGTGATTTTAAATCATATATAAAAAAATAAAAAATTATTTTTTTCTAAGTTTATCCAAAACCTTTCCTTATCCCTCTATCATTACCCTAAAGAACTATTTCAATCAACTTATATCTTTTGCGTGGATCGGCTTAATCAATATCCCTTCAGGCCTATTCTCAAACACTCCATAATCTCCTGGTTTGATATCATAATTTTTCAGCACTTTAGACGGGAATCTCATCACTGTAGAGTCTCCAAGAACACCGAATTTCCTAACCAGCTTTCTTTTACCAGTCATTATGTCAAACTTCACCAGTTCAGAAGAAGTAAAATATTCTTCACCACATTTTGGACATTTTAAGCAGTCTAAAGCAACGCCTTCTTTAATAGACTTGTCAACCTTAACATTTGTTCCGCATTTATAGCATTTCTCCATGAATTTTTTCATTTTTTCACACCTATTTTTTTAGTTGGTTTTATATGAATCAATATTATGTTTTCATATTCTACATAAGACAAACATAAATATTTTCTTTTGAAGGGATAAAACACATTGTACTTATTCTGTTTCTTGGATACCAAAAAATGTTCTCCTTTATTTAATATGTCCAAAACAAATTCAATCGGTTTGTTTAGCTTCTCAAACTCCTTTTTAAAATGCCAGGTGAACACCAATAACCTTCCATTCCAACGCAAATCTGCAAGAGATATCTTTATCACCTAGCAGATATCTATATTAACAAATAGATATTTATAAATTTTTCGATTCATACAAAAAGTCTTGAGAAAAAATGCTTAATAAATCTTTACTGACATTTTACGGAAAGTTTCTGGATGATTTGACTATTGCTCAAATAACCAACCCTAAAGAATTCTTTTCTCGTAATTCTTACAGAATTGTAAAACAATTCTGAAGTTCAAAATCCTGCAGATTTTGTAACTTCCGAATATTCTTCAACAAATTTTATAAACAATTTTCTAAAATAACAATTAAAAAACAAAAACTTTATAAACGTCCCAACATCTAGGACAATTGGACTAGAAAATGGGACAAATCTTAAACATGTTTTTCGAACAACCAACAAGAAACTTCCACATAAGAGAACTATCAAGAATACTAAATATTCCAAAAACAACCGTGAGTTACCATATAAACGACTTACTCAAAAAAGAAATTGTAATAAAACAGAAAAAAGGTACCTTCACAAGTTTCAAAGCAAATGAAACAAGCGAACTTTACAGGTTCTACAAAAGACAAGCATTTCTAAAAAAGATAATACAATCAAAACTATTAGACCACTTAGAAGCACAAACAACCCCTAAATGCATAATCCTCTTTGGTTCATTCGCAAAAGCAGAACACAACCAAAACAGCGACATAGACCTATTCATACAAGCAAAAGAAACAAAAATAGACCTGAAAAAATTCGAAAAACACCTAAAACATAAAATAAACATCTTATTCGAAGAAAACCCAAAAAACCTATCACCAGAACTGTTAAACAACATCATAAACGGAATAAAACTAAGAGGATTCCTAAAGATACGATGAAAGAAATAATGAACTGGAGAGAATGTCAAGAAGAACACATCAAAAAAATAAAACCAGACAAAGAAAAAATCAGATCAATAATAAAGATGTGCGATATAAGACTAAAAGTCTTAAAAAACATCAAACTAGATGAAGAAACAGCGTCAATAATAGCGACAGATTATTATGAAGTGATAAAAGAACTACTAACAGCAATACTGCTAAAAAACGGATTAAAATCTGACAACCACGAATGCCTAATCTCCTTCTTCAAAAAAGAATTCCCAAACTACGAATACGAAACAAATATAATACATCAACTAAAAGATGTAAGAAACAGGGTTTCATACGATGGAGTCTTCGTGAAAAAAGAATACATACAAAGTAACAGGTTAGAATTCGAACACATAATTGAGTTGCTAAAAAGATTATTGGAAAACTAACAATTGCACATTAACCCTTTCTCTCCACCACCAAAGCTTTCTATAACAACCTTTAGAACTTCAATATCTAACAATGCTTGTTTTCCTTTTATTTAAGGTGCTGGTGGTTCTGGTTCAATACATTCACATCTATTGCCGTTAACACATCTTGAGTTAAGGTCTCCGCATTCATCCTCGCAGCCGTCTTTGCACTCGTTATCTTCTTGTTCCTGTCTCCATTTCTCTTCTTCCTGTCTTTTCTCTTCCTCTTCTTCTTGTCTCTTCTTTTCCTCTCTTCTTCTCTCTTCTTCTTCCTCTTCCCGTATCTCGTCCATTATCTTGTTGCATTCGTCCCAGTCCTTCCTTCCAGTGCCATCAAGACCTTCATCCAAGCATTCTTCAGGTGCTTCAAGCTTGAATCTTATAACTCCGCATTCTTTCCAGTCATTTCGGCCTCTTCCTGTCAATCCGGCGTCTAAGCATTCCTGTGGAGATTCCAGTTTGAACCTTATAACGTCACACTCTCTCCAGTCATCCCTGCCTGTACCATCAATGCCTGCATCCAAGCATTCCTGAGGAGCGTCTAATCTGAATCTTATCGCATTGCATTCTTCCCAGTCATTACGATCTCTTCCAGTCAGGCCAGCATCCAAGCATTCCTGAGGAGAATCCAGCTTAAACTTGATAATATCACATTCTTTCCAGTCATCTCTGCCAGTACCATCGAAGCCTGCATCGATGCATTCTTTTGGAGCATCAAGTCTGAATTGTATTGCATTGCATTTTTGCCAGTCATTTCGTCCACTTCCAGTCAGGCCAGCATCCAAGCATTCCTGCGGGGAATCCAGCTTAAATCTTATCAGGTCACATTTCTTCCAGTCATCCCTGCCAGAGCCGTCAAGACCTTCATCAAGGCATTCCTGAGGAGCATCAAGACTGAACATCAAGGCATTACACTCTTTATGATCAGAAATACCTTCTTCTAAGCACTCCTGTGGAGCGTCTAATCTGAATCTTATCTTCTCGCACTTCTTCCAGTCATCCCTGCGCTCTCCTGACAGGCCTTTATCAAGGCATTCCTGAGGAGCATCTAACTTGAATTTTATCAGGTCGCATTTCTTCCAGTCATTCCTTCCAGAGCCGTCAAGACCTTCATCAAGGCATTCCTGAGGAGCATCAAGACTGAACATCAGCTTTTCACATTCTTTATGGTCTGTTAGGTCTGCTTCCAGACATTCTTCTGGCGCGTTTAGCTTGAACATTAGTTTGTCGCATTCTTCCCTTGCTTCCTTTTCATTTTTGAATGTCTTTTTTTCATATATTGCTGCGCATTCTTCCGGCGCGAATTTCTTGAACATTACCTCTTCACATTCTTCTCTTGTTGTCGCTCCTGCTTCCTCGCATTCTTCTGGCATGTGGTGGTCGAATTCTGCCTTTCTGAACTTGTCTTCCACTTTTTCCATTGCCATCTGTAAGTGCGGCGGCAGTAAGTCTATCGGGTCTTCCATCTCGTCCATTTCCATGCATGCTTCTTCATCGCCTTCATCGCATGCTACCACAAGCGGTATTATCTCATCGCATTTTTGTGAGAATGAGTTTATTGTTATCTTTCCGCATTCGCATTCTCTTGGGTTCTCGAAACAATTTGACATGATCTTGAAGAATTCTTTTGCCTCTTTTTCCTGTTCTTTAGTCAGTTTTTTGTCTAGCTTCTTCTGCCATTCTGGCGCGTCTTCATCTGTTTTGCATATCCTTGAGTATTGTACAGGGTCTAGTTCTGATAGTTGCTCACATAATTGTTTTATCTGGGTCGATATCCTGGCTGCTTTTGCTATGTTGTCTTCCCGTTCCTCCTGTTCTTCCACCAGCTCTTTTACCTCTTCCCATTCTTCTCCCTGTATGTCATCTTTTAGCTCTTCAAACACTTCTTTTACTGCTTTTGAGCTTTCTCTTGCTTTTTTCTCCATATCAGGCGATATCTCTTCCTGCACTATCTTCCCGTATTTTTTTGCTTTCTCGAATGCTTTCTTAGCAGCTTCTACTTTTCCCTCTTTAATCATTAATTTTGCTTCTATGATTTTTTCTTCCTTGGCCTTCAAGGCTTTTTCCGGGTTGTTGCCTACTAGAATCCCTTCTACAAGCCCGTCTATGAAGTAGAACGCACTATCAGGTGTTAAGCCTGCATCTTCTGATATCTCAACATCTCCTATGTCGTCGTAAAGCTCTTCCTCGTCGACAGCCACCATGCCAGTGACGTAACCCTGGGCAAAAACAGAAGATAGAAATATAACAAATGTAAGTGTTAATACGACGAGGCTTTTATTCATATATTCATACTCTGATGTTTATCATATATAAATTTTGCTAAAATCATACAAGATAAGAACTGTGCTAATCGCCTTGCTAATTTAGAAAACCTCTTCATGCATTATGTCCTTCAGGCTTCTCTTTGGAACGTTCAGAACTCCATCTTCATTTAGATAATACTTTACATCCCCTTTGTATTTTGCTTCTTGGGATTTCTGCTTCGGGTATCCTAGTCCTATAGCTAGTTCTATATTGTAGTTCTCAGGTATCTTCAGTTTCGGCTTCAGTTCTTCTCTTTCCACCGAACCCATTATACAGCTTCCTATCCCTCTCTCCAAGGCTGTCAAAACAATGTTCTCTACAGCCAGCCCTACATCATATCTTGGATGGTCATTTATATCCTTATTGGAGATTACAACAATGTAAGCAACCGGCTTCTCGTCATCTAATGGACCAACTGCAGAATTATAGCCGGCGATAGACACATGATTAAAAACTAAATCCAGGTTCTTAACAATCAATATATACTCCAAAGGCTGCCTGTTACGAGAAGAAGGAGCCAGTCTGGCAGCGTTCAGACAAGCCAATAAATCATTTTTAGGAATCCTCTCTTGCAAGAACTTACGAATCGTCCTTCGATTACAGATTAAATCATAAACCCCCATAATAGACTCTAATCATTTCTTCTTTTTATTTCTTTTCTTTTTTCCTTTCTTTTTAGTTGTTTTCTTCTTAACCTTTTTCCTTGGTTTCTCCTTTTTCTCTTCTTTTTTCTCTTTCAACTCTTCCTTCTTTTCCTCAATCTTTTCTTCTTTTTTCTCTACCATTCTCTTCAAGAACAAAGGCATCAGAATGAACTTGTTTCCTATCATCAGTATAATACCGGCCAGCACTGCAACACCAGCATATTGAACATACTGTCCATAAAAACTCGTGAATTCAGCAGATATAGCCTCAACTATCTTAGCAATCACCAGCTGAGGATTCACTGGCAGAGGAAATTCCAGCATTCCTAGAATATCAACCTTCTCAAGAAACCACCCGAAAACATTTGTTTTAAACACAATATAAGGAAATAAAAAGATTATCGTAAGCACAGCAACCAATTCCTTGGCTAAATAATTGATAAAAATAACCAAGTCATTATTAAGGAAATATAACAGCAATAAAAATGCAAAAGCCAATGCCAATATTCTCAGTTCCAAGAAAAAAAACTGGCTAGTATATTCCTTAATAAAACCACGACCTTCCATTATCCCGATATCAAACCCTTCCTTGATACTCTCTTTAAGCGATTCTTCAAACTCTGCAATACGAACATCAACAGCTTCCTGTATTAAACCTTCAGTATCAGGCATCACTCCCACAAAAGACATTCCCTTAGCCTCACCCTCCATGCATCTCTGTTCTATCATAGCACGTATCTCTTCATCAGGAAATTCCATTGTATCGAGAGAACCACACATATCACTGCTTTCAGGCATACCCTCAGGCATAATCTCATCTCCTACCAACTGCTGCAGTTCAATCCCTGAAAAGAACTCCTGTGCACTTGAGGCTATCACCCCAACAATATTATCTGTTATCTCATCACCCTTATCCTCAAAATAATTAAAGGTCTCCTCTGCCATAGCGATAACAAGAAAGGATATCATAACCAAGCTCATAACCAGCGCAAGAAAGAAATTAAACAAATGGTTATACCACTTCAGCCTTCGACGCTTATACTCCCTTATGTTCAACTAAACACCTCTTTTTAAAGAATACTTTAATCTAAACTATTTATTTTTTTCCATTTAACCGTTTCTTCTCGCCCATAATACTAAGGCAAAGAAAATAAGAACTAGTCCTGCAAAACCTTCCCAGAAAAAATTCAATTCAAACCAAGAACCTATGAATAGGGTTAGGCCTACTAAGAAAATGAGAAATTCAGTCAAGCTCCCCTTGTATTTGGCCATGACTGGGCAAAAAAGAATCTATAGTTTTTAAATTTTTAGTATATTCTGCTTTTATCCTCTACAACGTGTGTTCTTATCCACAAGGCCAGGGAAAGCAGGACAAGAACAACACCAAGCCAAGACAACAACGCAGGTAACTCAAGCAATCCACCAATCAATAATGCCAAACCAAGTAAGAAGACTGTGAAGGGTACCAATGACCCATAACCTTTCTTATTTAACATTGCATAAAAGGTAATACAATGTCATATATAAACTTAATCAGTATATAATGTATATGTTTTTAACAAGTCAAGTGAAAAACACAGACAGTTTTTCCGTCACAGTTCTTATTATACGCATCTACAGCTGTACTAGTATCAGTCGCAAAATAAGCTATGTTCTCCTCATCTAACCTCGTCTTTACTTTTTCACTTACATCCATCATACCAGAATAACCCTTACCAATAATAAAAAGTTTAGGCCTAAAAGCAAAGACATCAGAAATATCCTCTAACTGAAGCACATGACCACTCTTACGCCGCCAGTTTGGCCGAACACCATCAGGGAATATCTTCAAGTCAGAATCAAAAACCTTGCCGTCAATAACCATGCGTCCGAAAGAATAATCATCTATCATAATTAGCAGAAATAGTTAGTGACTTTTAAATATAATTATTTAAACAACGTTTATCCAGTTCTTTTTTAGAATATTTTAACTAAGATGTATATATTTCTCTTATTTTCCTTCAAAAAATGAGTAAAAGAATTAGAAAGAATTTAGAAACAACAACTAACGAACTAAAAACCAGCTTAGATGAAATTAAAGAGAACTGTGAGAACCTAGAAACCTAAATAGATAAAAGCAGAAGATAAGCTATTAGAAGAATTTATTTTCGACTTCTTTGAAATTTCTTCGAGAAAACATGAACAAAGCATATAAACACTAAATCTAAAATCTTTTTAATGACAAATACTCTTCCGAAAGCTTTAAATAGTTATATACACTTATATAACTTCATGAAGAAAATTCTACACTACCCACAATTAGATACTGTGTTAATGGTAGAAGACTTCATAAGAGAGCACTCTGGAGAGTTCAAAAGAAAGAGCCTTTGGCAGAATCTTCCAAAAAAGATGATGTACCAGACATTCAGCGTAATAATAGACTACTTGCTAGCATCAGAGAAGATAGCCATGGACAGACATGGAACCATAGGTTGGATATGGGACCCTGAAGGAGTAAAAAAATACTTGAACAGACCAGACCTCTCGAGATGAAATCACAAATAAAATTTGCAGAAAAGAAACTTAAGAAAGCCCTTACAAAACTAAAAAATTCTAAAACAGAAGAAAAAGAGTTGTATAAATGGATAAATACTGCGATGGATCACATCGAAGAAAACGCTTTTTGTGGATTCCAAATCGCTAAAAGATTGATTCCAAAAGATTATGAAAAGAAATTCGGAAGAATAGACAATCTATGGAAATACAATCTGCCAAACGCTTGGAGACTAATCTATACAATAAAAAAAGAAGAAATAGTAATATTATCAATCATTCTTGAATGGCTTCCTCACAAAGAATACAAGAAAAGATTTAGATACTAAAAAAACTTCTTAAAGAAACTCTTCTCAGGACTACCCTCTTCACCTAACTCCTTAGCAAGCTCCTTCATTGCTTTCTCCTGCTTTCTGGTCAAGTTCTCAGGAGTTTTCACAACAACCTTCACCAACTGGTCACCGCTACCATAACTATGTAAGAAAGGCATCCCCTTATCTTTCATCTTGAAAACAGTGCCACTCTGCGTGCCAGAAGGAATCTTCAACTTAGCCTTACCCTCCAAAGTAGGTACCTCTATAGTGGCGCCAAGAGCAGCCTGTATGATGCTGATAGGAACCTCCAACAAGATATCATTGCCATCTCTCTCAAACACGTCGTGCTCATTCACATGTACGACAACAAACAAATCACCAGTGCTACCGCCACGATAACCAGCCTCGCCTTCGCCGCTCAATCTCAAGTGGGAACCATGCTCAATACCTTCAGGCACGTCAATCTCCAGCTTTTTCTCCTTACGAACAGTGCCTGAACCATCACAATTCGAGCAAACATTACTAATTGTCTCCCCAGAACCGCCGCAAGCGCGACAAGTGCTAGTAGTCTGGAATATACCAAAAGGAGTCCTCTTAGAATCACGAACATAACCTGTACCATGGCAGGTAGAACACTGCTCCAAGCCAGAACCTCCTTTACCGTCACATTTGTCACATGCTTCGTTCTTCCTGATCTTCAAGGTCTTCTTAGTCCCTGTATAAGCCTCATCAAGAGTGATCTCGACATCAGCCCTTAAATCAGCACCTCTTCTCTTAGAGCTTCTCCTGCGACCACCAGTGCCAAATCCAAAACTACCGCCAAATATATCACCCAAATGATCAAAGATATCCCCGAAATCGCCTCCAAATGATGAGAAATCAAAGTCAGAAAAGTTAAACCCACTTGGGCCTGCGCCGTGCTTAAAGCTGTCGCTTCCGAACTGGTCATACTGCCTCCTCTTCTCATCATCACCCAGTATAGCAGCTGCCTCGTTGATCTCCTTGAACTTCTCAGTAGCGCCTTCCTCCTTGTTCAGGTCAGGGTGATACTTCTTAGCCAACCCCTTATAAGCCTTCTTAATCTCTTTTTTCGAAGCGTTCCTGTCCACACCCAATATCTTGTAGTAATCTTTACCCATTTTTCTTCTCTAAAACTTCTATAACCCCTTTCAAATCAGTCATACGATTAGAGTAATAATCCTCATCAGTCAAGTTATGAATAGCATGCAAGGCATCCAGAGGCTTTGAGATACCGCGCCTGTACTCCCGCGGATAGCAACTCTCAAGCGCTCCTTTGGATAATACATGTATACCGTGAGTTTTCAAAAAAGCAATCCTCTCATCACGCCCTTTTATATTCCTGTGCTTTTTCAATTCTCTCCAGACAATCTTTGTCTGAAAACGACCCTTAAGAGCATCCAAGTCAGTCATGACCAAGTAAGGAATCTTAAAAATCCTAAGCAAATCAACATACACATCAAAGTTATCCTTGCTAAAAGAGCTAACAACCTTAATCTCATCGGTCGACTTGCAATACCTATCAATCAGGCCCTCCATAAATATCTTGTCAGAGATTCCCTCAACCAACAACACCCTGTCTGCAAAGAACATCTCGCAGTTCTCAGTGTTCAACTCCTGCTCCAGTCTATCCCTGTCAATGTAATCCTTCTCATCCATTGCATACATCAGGGTTCCAGAGTTATCCTTCGCAACCCTGAACAACCCTCTTAGATTACCAGGCTCGACAAAAACAGGTGAATGAGTAACCACAAACATCTGGGTCGTTTGCGAAAACTCCTCCATAAACCTATAAAGCTTCCTCTCAGCCTGCGGATGCAGGTGAATCTCAGGCTCCTCAATAGCCATGATCAAGCCGCCAGAAACAATCATCTCATGCAACAATAAAAGAAGTTCATTATTACCGCCGCCAATCGTAGAAAGAGGAATGTTCTCACCCGAACCAGTCTTGAACTCCAGGTCAACAACTCTCTTGTTCTCAACAACCGGCTCAACCTTCTCTATCAACGGCGAGATGTCATCTATGAAGTCAATGAACTGTGAAAAGAGCTTCTTCTTATCCTCATCAGGGCTGTTAGCCAGACTAATAAGAGAATCCTTGATGTACTTCTCAACCCTCACCTTTTCAGAGCCTGGATGAGGGTCTCTAATTATATTCCTGTCAGCAGGTATCAAGATAAACTCGTTACTCAAGCTCTCCAACAGACCCTTACCAACACAATCGTCAAACTTCTCAGAATAACTGCCATTTTTTATCAGGAATCTCTTCTTCTCTTCAGGAGTCTTTATAATCACGTTCTTGTTAACCCTTAAGAAATCCAATGAAACAACAGTGGTCTTCTTCCCGCCGATAACCTTCTTTGATATCACCAGCTTATTTACTTCCTTTTCTGGCTTCAACTCGTGCTTCTTAAGTTCACGAGAACTGATATCGATGTAAACGGTTATCTCAGCCACAGGATTCTTCTTGTCAAAGAAGTTATACTTTGAAGAAGTGCCGAAAACACTCTCCAAAACATTCTCGTCAATCAACTTCAGAATTCCATTATAATCCTGAAGATTAGAATTAAACAGTATATCCAAGGCGCCGATAATGTTAGACTTACCAGCGTCGTTCTTACCAATAAAGATGTTTAAACTACGAAAATCAGAGATCTCCAAAAACTTGATGCTCTTGTAGTTCTTTATGACTAACTTCTTTATCTTCATTTAACGAAAACACCTCTTATTCTTTAAATAGTTTTTTAATAACCCCTTTGTCCGCATCGACCTCAACAAGATCGCCGTCCTTCAAAATGCTGGTAATAACATCTATACCTACAACGCATGGAATCCCAAACTCTCTACTAATGACAGAAACATGGGATGAAAGAGCACCATCTTCTGCTATAATTGCAGAAGCTTTCTTCATTATCGGAACAAATTCAGGGCTTGTATTCATAACTGTTAGAATGTCTCCTTGCTCTACTTTTCCAAAGTCATCTACTGACAACACAACCTTTACTCTTCCTTTACCATAACCCCTTGATGCAGTTCTGCCTTTGAACTCTTTTTCTTTTGCATATAATTTCACAAGATAATCTTTTTCAAATTTATTTGCATCTTTTCCAGATAAGATTGTTAATCTTTGATGATCACATATTATAACGCTGTGCTGTATTCTTTCCTTGATAAGATTCTCATTAGGCTGAATTCCTTTGAGCAGATCTACAGTCTCTTCCTGAGTCAGTTTCTTGATAAATTCCTCTGATTTATCTGTTCTTCTAGCAATCTCTTTGAATAAATCATCAGAGTAGAGTATTGCTTTGTTGATTGATTCTTTATACAAATCTTTCAGATAAACAAAAGCGGACGCGACCTTTAGAACCGGTTCATCATACTTTTCAAGCAATTTTTGCTGAGTTTCTTTTTCTTTTTCCAAACGATTTTTCAAGTAATTTATTTTACCAACAGGATCATCTTCAATCATATTTTTCAAAACTTGAACATACTCTTCTTTTGTTTTGGGTTTCTCATTATAATAACCTAAAGATGACCACAAAAATCTTGAATGAACATCTAAAACATCATTCTTTCCAGGCTCTCTTTCTTCTTTGAAAAGTTTAACAGCTAATTCTCTGAGCGCTAATTCTTCCCTAACGATAAACAAGTTTTTAGGAGGTAGTGAAACAATTCCAATTTCTTCAGGTGTTAAAATCTTCTTAAGTCTTGGCATAAGACCCTTGTCTGCAGATCTGATAGATCCTGCGAAATATACTAAGTCCATGAAATGTTTGCAAAATAATTGATAATGATCAATAAAGTCTTCAGTTGTCAGATCAGAAAGCTTACAATCAAGTTTGTTCTTCGCTTCTCTTGCCAAGTTTTTCATTATAGTCTCAGCTTCATCCAATAGTGCTATATTGTTGACATAACCATCCAGTTCCTTCTCAAATGCTTCACCTTTCTTAACAATGTAGAACCATCTTGCAATATTGTTATTAGAGATGGAAAAGACTCTTGGAAAAATTGGAAATTTTGTCCGGTACATATAAGTTTTGATAATCAAATAATTAAAGGCAAAATACGAAGCTCTTCCACCTTCAGAAGATAATGAGTAATCTGAGTAGTCTTTCATTTTATCTTCCTCACAACCCCTTTGTCCGCATCGACTTCTATATAATCCCCTGTCTTGAAAGCTTTCGATGCATTCTTGGTGTTGATTATGCATGGGATTCCTAATTCTCTGCTGACTATTGCAGCGTGGCTTGTTACGCCTCCGATGTCGGTTACGATTGCAGCTGCTTTCTCCATCGCTGATATGTAGTCAGGGGTTGTCATGTTTGTAACGAGTATCTCTCCTTTCCTGAAATGAACCAAATCCGGCTTATCCAATACTAACCTAACCTTTCCATTGACTTTTCCCTTGTGAGCAACATTTCCTTTAACTTCATTGATGTCCCCTGCCTTTCCGAATATCTCCTCATTCAATTTCTCCATCTCATTGCCTGTGATTATCTCATAATCTCCATCCATATAGACATATGCATATCCTTTCAGTCTTTCCCGGGCTCTTTTCTTGTATTCTTCAAGTAAGCTTGGATCATGATATAATTTTTCTATCTCGTCTTTCGGGAACAAATGCACGAGTTCCATGAATGTCAATCCTAATTCCTTTGCAAATCTTTCCATGAATGGCTTTATCAGATAGTATCCATGGCATATCTTGATATAGCGGTAATCCCTTATATGCATGAAGTCCTGCAACACCTTGACATAATCCTTCACTTCATCGTCCTTTATCTTTGCGAATGCCTTGTCAAATTCCTTCTTTGCATGTTCGCTTCTTTCCTTCAGCATTTCCAGTTCCTTTTCAGGGTCGTTAATTTCCTTGATAGCATTGAGAACATCCTCTCTTGTTTTCGGCTCGCCGAAGAACACTCTCATGCCAGACCATGCATATTCTTTCAGGAAATCCTTTATCTTCGCTTCGATATCAATCCCTTTTTTCATATCAAAAGCTATCTCTGTCAGTAATCTCTTCTGCCTTGTAGGATCTGACTCGCCAACATATGTTAAAAGGGCTTCTACATCGTCTCCGGCTTCTTCCTTTATCTTGTCACCAAAAACATCCTCAGTAAGAACCTGTACATCAGCTATTCCGAACCATTCAACGCAGATATGAAAAAACTCTAAGAATTTCTTAAGAGATTCCTCCTTGGAATAGGATTTGTATTCCCCTGCAATCTTTCTTGTGAAGTCATTCAGCTCATCAGAGTATTTCTTGAGAACCTTGACAGAATTAGTTGCATTTCTCACAGGGTCTTCTGCCATGGCTTTCTTCAGTCTTTCTATATCCTCTTCTGCCCTGACTTCCTCTGCATTGATGTAGATATAATGAGGGATGTCAACCAATCCATTTAGTTTGGAAATATATTCTGCATTGCCTTTGCCAACAGCATCGATAGTGAATACACTAAGCCGTATTCCAAAATTCTTCACCCACTTGAAATTCTTAACCGGTTTCATCTTAAAAAAATAAAAAAGAATTATTTCTTCTTGCCTTTCTTTTTCTTCTTCTTGTCGTCTTTGACTTCCTCGTAGTCAGCATCAACCACTTTTTCGTCGTCTTTCTTCTTCTCTTTCTTCTCTGTTTCAGGAGCCTGCTGCTGCTGAGCTTTTGCCTGCTCCTCTGCCACTTTCTGATACATCTCTGTGCTTGCCTTCTGGACGATCTGGTTGAGCTCTTCCATGACCTTTTTCAGCTTCTCGATGTCCTTCTCAGACTCTAACAACTTCTTAAGCTCTTTGACCTTGGATTCTATCTCTTTCACCTCTTTCTTGCCAATCTTTCCCTCCAAGTCTTTCAAGAGCTTCTCGGTTGTATACACTATCGTATCTGCCTGATTGATAGTCTCAACCTCATCTTTCTTCTTCTTGTCCTGTTCAGCGAACTGCTCAGCGTCTTTTCTCATCTTCTCCATTTCTTCCTCACTCAGGTTAGTGCTTGCAGTTATCTTTATGCTCTGCTCCTTGCCTGTTCCAAGATCTTTTGCATTTACATGGACAATGCCGTTTGCGTCTATGTCGAAAGTTACCTCTATCTGTGGTATTCCCCTCGGTGCAGGTGGCAACCCTATCAAGTCAAACTGTCCTAAAAGCTTGTTGTCAACTGCCATGCTCCTCTCTCCCTGGAACACCCTGATTGTGACTGCTGTCTGGTTGTCAGCTGCTGTGCTAAACACCTGGCTCTTCTTTGTCGGAATGGTTGTGTTTCTTTCAATAAGGTGTGTGAGCACTCCTCCCAAGGTTTCGATTCCAAGGCTCAGAGGTGTTACATCCAATAGCAACACATCTTTCACATCTCCACCTAGTATTCCTGCTTGTATAGCTGCTCCCATAGCAACTGCCTCATCAGGATTAACTGATTTGTCACCTTCCTTACCTGTCAGCTCCTTGACAAGTTTCTGAACAACCGGAATACGAGTGCTTCCACCAACAAATATTACCTTGTTGATATCCTCTGACTTCATCTTCGCGTCTTTCAAAGCTAGCTGTGTAGGCACTTTTAGCTTCTCGATTATTGGGTCGAGCATCTTCTCAAACTCTGACCTTGAGAGCTCCATCTTCAAGTGCTTTGGACCTGCCTTGTTAGCTGTCACGAATGGTATGTTGATATCTGCCTTCATCTTTGTTGACAATTCTATCTTTGCCTTCTCAGCTGCTTCTTTCAGTCTTTGGTGGGCTGTCTTGTCTTCCAATAAGTCTATACCTTGCTCTTTCTTGAACTCTTTGGCCATCCAGTCAACCAACATTTCATCTATGTCATCTCCTCCTAAACGGTTATCTCCATTCGTGGCTTTGACTTCGAAAACACCCTCTCCTAGCTCTAATATCGAGACGTCGAAGGTTCCTCCTCCGAAGTCAAACACCAGTATCGTGTGATCGTGTCCCTTGTCCAATCCATAAGCAAGTGATGCAGCTGTCGGCTCGTTTATAATCCTTAACACTTCCAAGCCTGCGATTTTACCGGCGTCTTTTGTTGCCTGTCTCTGGCTGTCCTCGAAGTATGCAGGGGTTGTGATTACAGCCTGCTTTACTTCCTGGCCAAGGTAAGCTTCTGCGTCTGTCTTCAGCTTCTGCAACACCATTGCCGATACCTCTTGTGGCGTGTATTCCTTGTCTCCTATCTTGACTTTCCTGTCAGATCCCATATCTCTCTTTATGCTCGAGACAGTGTGCTCTGGATTGGTTATCGCCTGGTTCTTTGCCACTTGGCCAACCAGTCTTTCACCATCCTCTGTTATGCTTACAACTGATGGTGTTGTTCTTTGTCCTTCAGCATTCGGTATAATAACAGGTTTTCCACCTTCCAATACCGCTGCTGCTGAGAATGTTGTTCCTAAATCAATTCCGATTATCTTTCCCATTTTTATTTACCTCCAGATTTCTTCTTTGAAACCTTTACTTTAGTATGTCTTAACACTTTGTCATGCAACATATAGCCTCTTTGTAGCTCTTCAAGCACGATGTTCTCTTCCTTGTTGGATTTCTCTGTCAACAGTGCTTCGTGCTTGTACGGATCGAACTTCTCCCCCTTAGCTTCTATAATCTTCAATCCGCGCTCTTCTAAAAGCTGAAAGAGTTGAGCGTATATCAGCTCAACGCCTTTCAAGAATTCCTTGGGGGATTTTTGGTTTTGTAGTGCCAGCTCGAAATTGTCCAGCACTGGTAACATTGATTTTATGAAGTCCTTCTCTGCAAACTTAACAAACTCTACCTGGTCTCTCTCTGTTCTCTTCTTGTAGTTCTCGAACTCTGCCTGCAATCTTTGAAGTGTCTCTGTCAACTCCTTGATTTTTTTCTGCTTGTCGTCTTTTTTTACCTTCTTTTTAGTTGCTTTCACCATTTTGTTGATTACACCCCTTTTCTGTTGATGTTAAATCAACGAAGAAGAGGTTATTTAAATACTTTTCGGTTTTTAGGGCTTTGCACATAAAATAACCTTCTTGTAACCATTCCTGAATAGAAACTTCAAAAAGATTTATATACATCTCAAGAATCCCATCAGATATGACTATGAGTGTAGAGAATGTCCTTGGACAATATGTTCAAATAGATGTGCCGACACATAAAATTATTTCTGAGTTAGCAGACCAGTTTGATGAACCTAATAATTTAATTCGAGCAATCGATGAATTAGTACAAGCTATGATAATAGGAGGCGAGATTTTTCAAAGACAATACAGTCCTCTAGCAGGAAAGGTTGTCCAAACATTAAAAGAAGTGCAGGGCAATAGAAGTATCTTCAGCAGATTCTTAGATGCTGCAGAAGTTAGTTGTGGAACACATGAATTCTACTCCGAGAAAAAGATCGAACCTGATTTCAGCCAAGAATATTTACAGTTGATGTTTGAGCAGCACAAAAACGATACAACCCTGCCTCTAGAAGTAGTTGCAGATTTTCTGTTTAACGATCAAGTTATGCCTAATCTTCCAGAACAAAGAGGGGTTTATCCTGCAGAAGTCAACCCTGCTTTTGATGCAGGCGAAATGCTTCTTTCACAAATTAAAAAACATCAACAAGGTAAATTAGCTTACACTTCTCCGTATGTATTGCCTGATGGAAAGATTAAAACTATGAACTTTAGCAGGCTCTTTAAAACAGAACTTGAACAAATAGATCAGCTAATGCATAACTCAGCAGATTTACTTGAGGATTTAGGAGAGAATAATTCCAATAAAGGACTGGTGATGTTTGCGGATTATCTAAGAAAATTCAGCGAAGCAAATACCACACTTAAGGGAAAGTTTCCGTACACACCCGGAGATATTGCAATGGTCAGGGCTTACAAAGAAGGAGGGATTCCCTTTTTTGCATACATAGGCTTTGGTGACGGTTACTCTGATAAATTTGGCGTAAAGAACATGCTAAGTGGAGAGATAGGAATAGAAACAAAAGAATGTAGAGAGTTAGCAAGTATGATCTCAGGATTTGAAAACATGCAGATTCTAGAAGATAATATACCTTTCGCCCCAGCAAGGAGAGAGAACATTGCAACTGTTCCAGTGTTAATCCAAGACATAGTTTTCAGAGCAGGAGGCACATTTGTCGGATCACAGGGGATTGCAGTCACGTATTTATCAGAAGACCAAAAAGTTATTGACAAGGAAGGAACAGTCATAGCTGGTTGGAGAAATGTACTTGATGCAAAGGGAAGACACATACTCAACCCGATTGCTAGAGCAATACTTCCAGAAGAATTCGTTAGTGAATACTCAAAAGTTTTTGATGATTTACTATCAATGTCTTTTGCTATAGGAACCATGTCGCATGAACAAAGACATTTTATAGGTGAACAAATGCCTAGACCAGAATTAACCATAGCTCTTGGAAAAAATTTTAATGCTATAAATGAGGGAAAAGCAGAGATTGGCAGATTATACTCTTTTGGCGAACTAATAACTAGTGCACATAAAGGTCTGAGCGCTGATGAACTGCAAGCATTCTTCAGGCAAGCATACTTTAGTGAAGTTTTTAGGCACATAAGATTTGGTAAAGAAAACCCTTATGGCCTCAGTGCAATGATGAGACTTAATTATTTCATAAACGAAGGACAAGGCGCAGTTACTATTGGAAATGATTTAAAAGTTCAAATAAATGATGACAAACTACTTCAAGCAAATGAGAATCTTTACAAACTCCATCTACAAATAACACAAGAGGGAGATACCAGCGCTGCTGAAGCATTTGTTAAAGAGTTTAGCATTAAAGATGGTAGCAAATTTGATGGGCAAGTTAAAGGGGTTCTGAAAAGACTTGATGCACAAAATATTCCTAGAGACATAATCTTGAATTATCAAATATAAACAGACAGAAGAGTTATAAAAATGCCTGTTTTCCTGTTAAACCATATTCAATAGCAGGAAGGTCTGCTTCTAATCTAATGTGGTTTAATCTTTCATTCCATTCAGGACTTGAATATCTTTTTGTAGCAAGTGAAATCTTTTGATTATAATCATGAGTGCTTTCACAGATTTCCTGTACCCCTTCAAGTACTTCATTCAATCTGACAAGATCTTTTTGTAGTGGTATCAAACCAAGAGCTATTGCATTTACCTCAACTTGGTAAGCCCCGGGTAATAATTGTTCTTTATAATCAGACCATTCTGTATACCATTGATCTACTGTTGTTTGTCTAATTGAGAATACAGGAATCTTCTTTTTTGTAGCTCTTTCAATCTGCGGTAGAATACTGGAAGGTGTAGAACCCGTTCCAAAAGCGCCAAGAACTAAAGCATCTATATTGTCATCAATAACTATATCTAATATTCGCGGGAGCGTAGACAAAGGAAATACTGGCTGATAAAATATTGTTGCCATATAAAAAAAGTTCAATACTTATAATATATAAATCTTTCTGTTTTGTCACCACTAATAAATGATTAAAATCAAAACATTTATATATGATTAATGAGAAAACAACAATTATGGAAGGTTGGCTATTAGAAGTAAACCGAGACGGCAGCACGGAACTAGTTTACTATCCGACAAGGCAAAAACGCGTTTTTAGAAAGAAATTAAAGAAATCATTACGCAAGCTCGACGTTCGATATAGGACTTCCTGGAAAAACAAAGTTGACAAGATATTAGACCCCCTAATGCTAGCTGGAATAGAAGCAGCGATAATATACAAATCACTAGAATACCTAATAAAAAACTTCCAAGAATTATCAACAAAAGAAGCTGTCCTAATAGGCCTAGGATCCTCAGTAGCAGCAACAGCAACTTATCACTTCAGGAATGAATTCAAAAAACTACACAAAAGAGCCAAAGAAAGAATAGAAGACAACGAAACACCAAGCAGAAAAAGCTATTGGAACTATTTAGGAATACCAGCAATTGCAGCATTATTCTCACTAAACTTCACAGAAGCGCCAGAAATAACATCTGCAGATATAGAGAACACATACAAAGAAACAAAGCCAAGATTAGAAAACATAGTGAAAGACGTAAAACCAACAACAATAGAACAAACAAAACATGCAGAAACAGATAAGACAATAACTAAAAAAAGCTTACTAGAAATAGATATAGAAAGAAATGTTGAAATATTACTAAAACCAGCGATACGTGTAAATATCGAAAGACACTTCTCAAACATTAGCCAATACGACGACTATCTGAATAAAGCAACGCTAACAGGGCTAACAAAAAACTACTTGATGAGCGTATTCGGCTCAGAATCAAACGGAGACTTAAGAGCAAAATCAAAAGCAGGAGCAGAAGGAATTGCACAATTCACATACTCAACAGCTAGAGAAAGAGGTATCACAATAAACAATGTGGTAGACTACAGATACCACCCATCATCAATCATAGAAGGAGCGAAATACCTAGCAGCCCTAAAAAGAGAATTCGGAAGCGAACTACTAGCGACAATCGCATATAACTGGGGTGCAGGAAGAACACACAAACTAATAGAAAGATACGGAACAAAATGGGAAAACATAAAGTGGCACATACCACAAGAGACAAGGGATTACGTGGTAAGGATATTCAGCAGAAAACAAATATTAGACAACGCTGAGAAATACAACTTTGCATATGAAGAAAAACCATTATTCACAGAAAGAATAAAAAAAGCCCACAAACACAAAGTTGCAAGAGGAGAACACATCTTAAAGATAAAAAGAAAATACAGAGTAAGCTTCAAAGACATACAAGAATTAAACCCGGAGATAAGAGATTATAACAAAATACTCCCAAGACAGAAAATAAATATACCAAGAACCTAATTTCTTCAAAAGCTTTGCAGCAGAGTTTTTAATCTCTTCACCACTACAAGATGATGACAATAGAAAAATTTATATATGATTAAATAAACCTATTATAAAATGAACACTGATAGACCATTATGGGATTTGGTGAATGACTTGTATCATTCTATTGCAGATGACCCTGCAAGAACAGCGTCTTATCTCGCAATAACAGGTTCTTACATAATAACTAATGAGTTAATGCCTCTGGCTGACAAAGTCATGAACAAAATGAGTCTGAGAGCAAGAACGGCTGTTAAAGCGGCTGCTGGCGCAGTCGTGATGGCAGTTCCTTTAGGTTACAAATTATTTAATCCTGAAGTGACGACTGAAAACCCAGTCTACAGCTCTGGTATGATGTCAAGTGCTGCAGGAACCAGCATTGCATTATTCAAAAGCGCACTAAAAGACTCAATCAATTATAGAAAACAAGCCGAATTAGAAAAAATAGTTGATTAGAGCTGTTCTCTTCAATCTTCTTTCTTATGAGAACCTTTCTTTTTTCGAAACTTCCACTTTAATTTTGGTCTTCCAAGCAGTAAATACAGAATCAATACCGCAATAAGAAACTTCAGAGACTGTGGCATTTCTGAAGGCTTTTTCTTTATTACCTCCTCAGAAGTCATATTTGTCTCTTCTTCTGACTCGTTTATCTCTTCAAAGGGGATTGAGAAGTTTAAGTCAGCACTCTCATTCACAGTTACATTCTCTTGAACAACACTTATTTCCTCTCTTTCCTTTTCTCCGATTGCAAAGTAGCTGAAACCAGGGGTGGTGGCGTTATAGAACACAGTCGTAAGATTCTCCCTCATAATATTAGTAGGCAACTCATCCCAGCCAGCAGCATACCTAAATAGAGCAACATCATCTCTCTCCAAGGAACTGTTTCTCAGCCATTCCTTCTCCACCTCAAAGCTAATTGTTGCTTCTTCTATGTCCCTGTTCTCAATATTAGTCTTGCTTATCTGGAGATACTTATAGACTTTCTTGGACTTTGAAATCTTTTTCTCTGTCTCTGGCTCATCATCGAGCTTCTTAACGCTAATCTTGGCCTGCAAAAGATCGTTCTTTGCCTCGAAGGTTATGCCAGTAACAGGAATCTCCTTGCTTTCAACAACAAGCGTCTTCACAGTTCCTGCAGAGACTACAGCCCATGTCCTTGATACGGTGTCAAGAGATGATGGAGGAAGAGATACTCCCGGGCCGCTGCTTCTACTGCTACCTCCATTGCCATCATCCTCGACTTCGTTCACAGTAAGGCTCACAGAGTTCGAATAAGTCACAATATAGCTGTCATTAGCGTAGAATCTCACTATCTCAGAACCAAACCACGTGCTTGGCTGAGAAAAGCTGACAACGTTCCCTGCTGATATGCTTATCACGATGTTGCTGTTATTCACATAGCCGTAACTCAGGTTGTCCTGGTTATCATAGAAGTAGTTATCAAGGTCAAATGCGTTGTTCTTGCTAGAGTCCTCGTTCCACGCCTGGTTTGGTATTGTGACGTTATGGACAGGGGGGTCATTGACTGTTATGGTCATAAAGACAGTTGTGTTAGTCTCGTTATCAAGAGCTGCGATAGTTATAGTGAATTCTCCTGTGAAATTTCCAGGCTCATATGTTAGATTGCTGCCTGTTATGTTCACATCGCTGTTGTTCACCCAGAAAGTCAGGTTGTCACCATCTGCATCGCTTGCATTCAAGGTGTAATTAACTGTCTGGTTTGTCGTTATAGACTGGTTCTCTATAGAGTTCCACACAGGCGCCCTGTTGAGATTAACAACAGTTACGTTCCAATAGTTGATAACTGTGTTGTTCTGGGTATCGGAGACAATCAAAGTAACATTCCAGTTGCCAGAGGCTGTGAAGTTAGGGCTGTAGCTCCAGTAGCTGGTATTGGCCTGTTCAGAGCTGTTCAAGAGCCAACTATAGCTCAAAGCATCTCCATCCGCGTCGCTTGAGGTATGGTTAAATAGCTGTGTTGAGTTCTCATAGACAGAGATATTTGAGAAATTAGGAGAGAAACTGTCAATTACAGGTATTGTGTCTGTATTGTTGACAGTAAGAACCCAAGTATTCACAGTCGTGTTCAGATAGTCGCTAACTTGTACAGTTATGTTGTAAGTTCCGTTGTTGGTGTAGTTCCCTGTGAAATTATACTCAGAGCCATTCACAACCCACACTCCATCAAGATACCAGCTTGCAGTCAAAGAGTCATTCTCCGAATCGCTATAGCTGATATTGAATGTCTGGTTGTTCGGCTCGACAATCGATATGTTTGTGCTGCTGGGATAGGAGGATGTTATGTTCGGAGCGTCGTTTGTCGGCACAAACAGGAAGGCAGATGGAGCCAATGAATTAACATCAGAGAAGTTCAGGATGTCAGCAGCAACACCTAGCTCATCCTCAACCCCTACCTTTGTCACGGTTGTTATATTTGTCGTGTTCAGGTACTGCATCAGTATCTTTCCGTTATCAAAAAGCACCACCTCAAAATTCTCTTGGTCAGACTTCCCGTATAGCACTACATCCTTCCACTCCACTATGAACTTGTCAGATTGTGACCAGTAATAAACATCCCCACCTGCAAAAGGGTCGAGGTCTGTGCATAAAGGCGCTATGACTGTGTTTGGAAGGTTGCTGTCTGGAATGAAGCAGTCATACCTAAAGATATCCACTGAATAGTTCTGCAACGTCACCAAACCGTTCGATCCTATAAACACTTGAGTGTACTTCTGACCGTGGAACGGGAATTCGAAACTTAAATTGATAGGATTCGTGATGTCATCATCTCCTAAGCCCTGAACACCATCTGTTGACTCAGCAGCAGATATTATACTACCATTATTAGAAGCGTTATACCATGAAACACTGGCTTCTTCTATTGTAAACGAGTGCTTTGTCTGGTTGCAGTAATATGAGTATATGTCATGGTTTGCAAATGCCTGGCAGATATACGTGCTGTTCGGCGTACCGTCTGACAAGTTTGCGTTGTCATCATCTATTACTAGCATATCTTCCAGGAACTCTGAAAAAGAATGAGACCGTGCCTTTATAGTCTTTATTACAAGGGCGTCTGCAGTCTCATTGCCAACCAGCTCCCTGAAATCCCATAACGCTCCTCCAAGGACTTCTGAGTTGTCATGTATGTAGCAGTAGTCATTTTCACTGTTTGGTGTTTCTCCTGCTGGGCATGTCTGGTAGTGAGAACTGTTCAAGTAGCTCTTTGTGTTGCTCAGGTTCCTGATAGGTGAGTTCCAGTTATCCTCTCCAATCGCAGGATTATTTGTTATCGTCGCTGCGAAATAGTCAGAAAACGCCTCGCTCATAGCGCCTGTTATCTTATAATAGGGAATATTGCCATAAATATGAGAAGTCACTGCGTGTGTGTATTCATGATAAACAACATCTGCGCTCAGAGCAGGATTGTCACATCCAGCAGCACCTCCATAGAAAGACAGACTATCCAAATCTGTATCGTAGAACGCATTACATGAAGCGCCTCCGTACTGCACTGTCGCGTTCATCTGGAAATTCATCTGCGTGATATTAAAAGGGTCTCCTGATGTGAAATAATCATGAATTATATTCATGTGGTAGAACACGTTTGATTCCTCATCCCTGTCAGAGCTGTCAGATTCATTCCAGTTCCAGTTATGTGTTGAGTTTCCAGTTGTGTTGAACTCGTGATAAGCTCTTGACTGGTCAGCATTCAATATCCTTGCATAAGGACCTTCGAGATTTGCCTTGATAGTTATATTGCCGGTGACATTGGATACATTGTAAAAACCGTTATTAGTAAGAACTGATGCTATCATGCTGCTGTTCTGCCAGACAGTCACAGTACTGTTTGTCAGATTAACTATCATCTGAGACTGTGCAGGCGTCTCAGGAAATACCTGTGCAGTCACATTGCCAGAGATGAATATCAATAAAGTTTCCCTAAAGATTATCTTCCCTGTCTTGGCATCCACAAAGTAAAGCCATTTCTCCACTTTGTCCTCTAGAAAAGGGGTTTTCACCTTGTAAGCCAATAGATAATCAGGTCCTTTGAAAGGATTCTTGTAGATTATCAGCTCGGGTTCAGACTTAACATCTTCACCGATATCATCAGAAACTATCGTGCTTGCTTCTTTCGCAGTTATCAAAGGATCAGTATCAATATCTAACTCTTCATAGTTAGACTTTACAGAAACAATCCTCCCTTTCTTCTCTATAAAGCCGACCCAGCTCCCATAAACCTCCAACCCCTTGTGTTTCTGCTTGTAGAAAGTATATTTTATGTCATCACCAACAAGTTCTTTCTGCAAAACAATTTTATTTTTTTTAATATCTAATTTCTCCAATAATTTCTCCTTATTATTCTCTTTTACAATAAAACTTTTCTCTCCATTCAGCACTCTCACCTCTCCAGAAACCAGCGTCGCGCTTACTAACAACAATACCAAGAATAGAAATATTGTCTTTTTCATGTTACAAATAATTGTTCTGTATGAACCACTTCAAATGTTTCTTTGTCAAGATACAGATTCCATGACAAGCCTTCACCAACTCTAACCTTGTAAAACTCTTCCTTCTGATAGGTTGCTTCCTCAATAGAGATTATATCGAATTCTGATATGACAAAAGTTTCAGGAAGTCCAGCGATAGTATAATATGTCAACTCATAACCAATCAAGGATTCCTTAATCCTATCTTCTAGAGAAACCTCAGGAGAAGTGCAAGCTGACAACAGCATTACCAAGGACAAGAACAACAGACCAACCCTCATAAAATTGTCAAGAAGAGATTATTATTTAAATTTTGTGAAAAAAAAAGAGAACTAAGAAAAAAAAATTATTTAGCGTACTTCTCTAGTGATGCATCAACCTTGTCCTCAGACCAATCGGCATCCAAGAGAGATTTTTTAATCTCTTCCTTGGAATGACCTGCTTCCAAGTGCTTGCTGACAAAGCTGTCAAGCTTTCCAAGATCGCCAGGCCTGTCAACACCATGCTCCTTTAACTTGCTAGGATGCAACATCTTCTGGAGCTTGCCCTCTTTCATAAAGAGGTACATCACAATTATGACCACCACTATGACAATGATACTCCAGATAACCGAAGCCCTGCTGAATCCTGGTCCTGCTTCTTCCTCTTCTTCCTCTTCAGCTTCAGGTTCAGGTTCACCCACTACTTCACCAGTTGGAATGACTTCTTCCTTTTCTTCCTCTTCCTCTTCTTCAGGAGGAGGCGCAACCTCTTCTGTTCTCTGACCTATCGCAAAATAACTGAAGCCAGTCGTGGTTGCCTCGTAGTAGGCGTTTGTGTTATTCTCATACAGGAAGGTTGTTTCCTGCTCGTCCCACGCATCGCTGGTATACCTGAACAAAGCCACATTCTCCCTGCTGACAGAATTGTTAGTCAACCACTCAACAGGCACCCTGAAACCAATCTTTGTATTAGCCACGTCGTCATCTCCTATGTTGGTCTCAACCAGCTGCAGGTACTTGTAAGCCTTGTGGGTTATGGTTCCTGTGCTTGAAGGAGCGCTTGTAAGAGCTCTAACCTGTACTTGTGCGCTTGTTAAGTCGTTAAGCGCATCAAACTCCAAGCTTGTGAAAGGAACGCCACCATAAGTATCCTCATTAATCGTCACTGTCTTGGTCTCGCCAGAGGTTATCGTTGTCCACGTCTTTGTGTAAGAGACAACACTAGCTGTAGGAGTGCCACTAGGACCACCACCTCCAGGACCATCATCATCTGTAGTAGTGTCCTCATCACCGCCTGAGGTGACGATTCCAAACAATGAGAATCCTATCGATGAAGGTATCCAACAAATAGTTGTTGTGGTGTTAAAGGTACAGTTGACATCACTTAAACTAATCTCCACACAGGCTGGATCGCTCAAGCTTGTTGCGTTATCTGGGCAGTGCATCAACGATGAGTTCTCGCTATTGCCGCCGTCAGGTATCTCTATCTTTACCTGGTCAACTCCAAGCTTCTGAGCTATCTCACTCCACTTGTCACTGTCCATACCAACCATTGTCTGTCCGCCAGCGGTCTCATTCACTATGAACGCATCTGTTATGTTTAGTGACTGCGCCTTGACAAAGTCAACTCCTATGAAGTCAATACCCCACTTGTCTGTCGAGTTTGGATTATTGAACCTCAAGTCGACATCTCTTCCCTGCGTGTCATTAATCATGAATCCACTACCACTATCAATAGTGTCATTGAAATCACCAGTACCCTCCCAGTCGAAGTGCACAAAAACATTACCAAGATGCTCTGTTACATCATCTGCTGGAGGCGGCAGGTCAAAGCCAACCACGTACTCACTTACCTCTGTCGATGTAGTGAAGTTCAAACACGCACTCAAAGCACAGTTGTCAGACTTATCACAAAGTCTCAACTTGTAGTGATAAGTTGTGTTTGTGATGAAGTTAGTAGATATGTTCTTCTCGTCGAAGATGAACTGATCGACAGGGAAGTCGTGCCATAAGTCAAAGTCATCCAAGTCAAATGCGTTCTCAAGCTTCCAATCAAGTATTGTTGAACTATTCAGTGCACTTATATTTGCACAGTATGGATCTGTGTGATAGAACAACAATGTACCGTTTGTCGGCTCATCAGTGTCAACGCCTATGAACGCACCGTTACTGAACTCCTCAACCTCCAACCAAGTAATCGTTGGTGCTGATACATCATTAGCGTAGTCGCTTGCAGTACAGTAGAACGTATCATACATACAACCTGGGTCGTTACAGTCAACGAGATTGTTTCCATCGTTGTCTATATTATCATCACACTGCCAGCCCTTCTCGATGTCTATGAATCCGTACTTGAGGAAGTCCACACAGTCAGGGTCATCGCTTGGCTCTAATCCGTCACCATCCATGTCTACGAATCCTTCACAGTCCTCGAACCTGAAGTCTGCTGCTCCATGCGAATACCATACAGGACCAATAGCATCAAAGACAGACGAATCACTGCCACTGTCATTAGCTGTTGTTGCGTAGATTCTCATATCAGCAGTCTCATCATAGATACCGAGTACACTGAGTTTGGTCAAGTCTTCCTTACTGATAGATATAACTCCACCAATAACCATGTAGCACATCTTATCAGCCCATGCACTAACCTTGATCTTTGAAGGCGACCATTGTCCACTTAGACACTTGTAAGAGACCTTTGTCTCAACCAATTCATCACCCTGTTTAAGGGCTTCATACTTGAACTTAAGGTCAAAGCCTACAAGACTTGAATTGTCAGTTGCGTTACAGCCACCTGACTGGTTGCCGTCTGTGTCGAAGTACCAGTAATACTTGGTCGTCATGTTGGTTCCATTAAACTCTGGGAACCTGTCATTACAGATTGCTGTGTTAGCCATGCTATACACAGCTGTTCCAACACCAAAGTTTTCTGCCATGTCCTTGATTCCCAAGCCACAGATATCAACATACTCGTTACTTCCATTAATACAACTTTCTGTCTCAAGCACTAATGGAGGACTCTGATCCATGTCTCCAACCATGTCAACCATGAACTTGTCTCCACAGAAGCCGCCAGTAAACGGATCGTCTATCCAAGTACATGCATCGTCGCCATCACAGGATCCACTATCACCACCGTAATCCCAGCATCCCTTGAACATGTTCTCTGGCTCACACCAGCCCATGTTATCAGCACTGATGTTTAAACATATGCCAGCAGTCATTGTTCCTGAGATATTCACATCATTATCACATGTAGTTCCATTCCTGCTGAAACAGACCGGATCACACCAACCCCAAGCAGGGTTGAACCAGTCAGTTATCCATCCACATTGTGATTGCTCATTACATGCAGTCTGGTTGTTATCATAGTTGTGACATGACCATAAAACATGATCACACCATCCTGTATTATTTCCATCCCAGCACCATGAATCTGATGGGTTATTTTGACACCATTCATCATATACCCACACACAGTCTTCTGGAGCAGAATCACATGTAGACGCATTCTGTCCGTAGTTCCAACACTGTGCAGAGTCCACGAATGTGAAGTTGATGTCACAGAACGAATCAGTAGTACTTCCAAATCCGCTCATGTTCATGTAATTACATCCGCCTTCAAGGTTACAGGCTGTTTCATTATCATCGAACAACCAACACTGTGAACCGTTCATGTCACACCATGAGTTGTTCCAATTATCAGTTATCCACACACAACCCTCTGAAAGGCAAGTAACGTTATTCGGGATTGATGGACAGTTTGAGCCAAACACATCCGAGCCACCACAGAATGAATCGAACATACATTCTGGGTCTCCACAATCAACGAATGTATCTGCATCATTATCTATACCATCGAAGCATATCTCAGAAGATTCTCCGCCTTCTCCTGTTCCCTGTGGCTTGCAGAACCAGTAGTCTGAGTCCCATGTACATCCTGCATCGCTGGCTCCACAGTTATTCTGGTCCCAGCAATTATAGCATTCATCATCACAGGTCTTGATGTTCTTGTCATCACACCAGCCCATGTTAGCATTCCATTGGTCAGTGAACCATTTACAACCTGTTACGCTGTCAGCACATTGGTCTTCTTCCCAACAGTCCCAACAGTTCTGGTCACAATTACCTTGTTGTCCCCAGTTCATATCACACCATCCAAATCCGTTGAATGCGTATGAATCCTGATAGAATACACAACCTGCAGCTGATTCTTCACAGGCAGATCGTGCTGAAGCATTATTACTCCAAGCACTTCCATTATCCTGGAATTCACAAGCCCAGCATGAATCAGAGCAGATTTCACTTCCAAAGCCGAAGTTCATCTCACACCAGTTATCCCAGTGTACATTACCAGATGCATCAGTCCATTGCTCCTGTATCCAGACTCCACCCATAGCTTCACAGTTGGACTGTGAACCGACATCATCGAATCCGAATCCATGAGCGTCTCCACCAAACATGTCATCAAACTGGAAGTTACACTTAGCAGTCTGATTATTCCACTCACATGGCATGTACCAAGGATCTCCTGCAATCTGGTTACATATAGCTTCATTGCTTGTTGCAATGTAGTCATCACAGAAATGTCCTCCTTCAGGAGGTTCCTGCATGTTATCCCAACAAGAAGTTGTGAATGGAGCATCTAGACACACAGATCCATTCCAAGAACAACAGCTTGACAACATAGGAATACTATTACACATCACAGAATTGCTTATGTTTCCACATTGGACTCCAGTATTAGCAGTGCCATTATCATCACAAGTTCCTTCACTTGAATTCCATGCACAGGTAGTTATATTAGTACACGCACCTTCTCCTGCTTGGCTAAAACCCCAGCAACCTGGATTAAAGAAGTCTGTAGGCTGGAAGACAGGCGACTCACAACTTCCATTACCTCCGTTACCGGCAAAGTCCCAGAAGCACCATCCAGTATCGAAACAATCATTCATGCTGTCAATCTCATAACACTCAAGGAAGTTTTCGAAACAAAGATTGCTGCCAGCATCCCATGTACAACTCAATCCAGTTGCGTTTACACAAGCGCTTTCATTTGTTCCATCATAATACCAACATCCCTGCTGCTCACACCAGCCCCAAGTGTCTGACATCCACTCACAGTTCAGGCTTGAATCAGTACAGGTAGAATTGCTTTGGAAATCCCAGCAACCCTTTTCTTCACACCAAGGAGAGTTCCACCTACATTTTCCTCCTCCAAAAGCGTTTTCACAATCAGATACATTAGTCCAATCATAATCCCAGCAGCCGTCCTTATCACACCAGCCGCCGTTTGGGTTATAACTGTCATTAGTCCATGAACAATTGAGACCTGCAGTTATACAATTAGTTTCATTGATGAAATCCCAGCAACCTTCCTCATAACAATAGTAGTATTGAGAATTCCACGCACAACCTTCCTCTGCAGGAGCGCTAGTACATGACGATTCATCCCAGTAATCCCAGCAACCCTTATCTTCACACCAGCCACTGCCAGCGCCGCCACCTGTCTGCCAGGTACAGGGCAATCCGGTTATTGCTTCACAATTAGCCTGGTCAAAGGAATCCCAGCAGCCACCTTCTACACCACCACCGAAAGACATATCACACCAGCCATGGGTCCCGTTTATAGCATCCCAGCAGTCCCAAGTCGGATCATTACACCAATCGTCATCATGCCACTCGCAAGGCCAGGCTAGAGTTACCGAAGCATCATTACATCCAGTCTGGTTTCCGTCATAATCCCAACAGCTAAAGTCACCGCCCCAGTTGAAATTGGTCGGGTCACACCATCCAGGCTCTGTAGCGTCATAGCAATCATCCCAGCTCTGACAATTAGGCTCTGAGAACCACGCACAGTCCTCTGAGAAAGAATCACAACCTGTCTTATTACCATCATACTCAAAGCAAAATGAGAAACCTTCGAATCCTTCTTCAAAGAACTCACCTATTGGGTCACAGAGATTTGAAAAAGATTCCCACTCACAGATTCCTCCGCCAAAGGCACTTTCACAAGTTTCGTTGTCTATATAATCAAATCGCATGCAATCAACTAAACACATAGCATCATAGTCTTCCCAAGTACAATTAGCAGTGGAGTCACAAGTACTCATATCCAATTCAAGACACTCAGGCATGCTTCCATTAACAGTGAAAGTCCAGTTAGCAGCTGCCCATGAATAGTCTGTTGTATTACATCTAACATTCCAAGTAAAGTTTCTATTTGGAGCAAATGCTGAAAAGAAATGATCACTCATGCCCGTCGCGATATAAGTAAGATCCGGAACAACAGGACCCCAACCTGTAGGCACATCAGCGTAATCAGGAGGAATTCCTTCAGGATTAAAATCCCAGTATGCCATACATTCAGAAGTCGTATTGACAGTGAAATTCAGTGTAAAGCTGTTTGAACTCAGCATTAATCCATTAGATGGGGATATTAGAGTAACATTTATCGCACTAGCGCTCTCATTGCTGCCACCGCCTGCTTGTATATTAACACTCGCTGAGTCATTATCTTCATTTGTGCCATGTTCAGTAAACGATATTTCAACAGTATTGGTTGTTACACCCGCACTTAGAGCTGTGAAGTTTAGCCTAACAACAGTAGTATTTCCAGAGTCAAAAGTTCCTGTAATGCATGGAGTTACATTAATAACAATCGAATTAACATTAGGTCCATCATTTTCATTGGACTTAATTGGACAGCTACTAGATACATTATCAAAGCTCAAGTCGAGGTTTTCATAGTCATCATGCATCCACACTTCTGAGATAGTGCTTCCGCCTGTATTTGTTATGGTTATTTGAAACCTAACAGTTTCTCCAATAGAAGGAGTTGATGAGGATAGAAGGGTTTTTGTCACGGACATAGAAGTTGAAGCTCCGCCAGTAGAAACATTTAAGGTGTAATTAGCTGCTGCCCACGCAGTTTGGTCAACATCATCAGAAGCTAGACAGTTCCATGAATATATATCTGAAGGCATGTTTGTCAGAGGCCAGCTTGATTGATTAGCCATGTCATCCATGCCGGAAAATGGTGTTGTGCTGAAATAATAATTTGCTCCAGAAGAGTTCCATACTGCAAGGGAGAGGTTGTCTAGGTCGTAATCATCTGTCGCATTACAATAGAAGGTGACGTTTCCTGTTGTGTTTATGGAATCATTAGAGGGAATCATCAAATTCACAGAGGGGAGGATATCCCATTCACACACATTAGAAGTGTTATAAGCACAATTAGTCGAGGCTGTTATGTTGAAACATGTGCCTGTTATGCTCGGGGTGGCGTTACATGCAGAACCATTCCACGTACAACCACCAACTTGACTACACGGTGTGGGATCTGTTATGTCCACACACCGTGTAGTCAAGTTGGATGGACAGAGAATCCAGCGCGGTAAACTCGCCGTACCTCTTCGTCAACTCG
>JACNFY010000033.1 GCA_014384375.1 Nanobdellati archaeon | reverse complement strand
TTCTGTTGTTATTTATGGTGCTAATCAGCATACTGTTGAAATGCTTTCTTTAATAAAAGATGTTCCGAAACCAAAAATAATCTCAATTATTGATTACAACCCAAAAATAAATTCAATAAGCAATATTCCAATAATAAAACCAAAGGATAAGTTTTTATCTGAAGTTGATCTAATCATTATATCAACTGATAGAAATGAGGAACTCCTTTTTAAAAATGCAAAATCGTTGGTTAAAGAAACAAAAATTCCTATTATTAGGATATATCATGATTACCTAGTAAATTACTTTGCTAAGACCTTCCTAGTCAACAGTCATCCAATAACTCCTAAAACTAGTTATATTATGTGTACTGTGCGACGTTCAGGAAGTGTTGTTCTTGAATCTTTACTAAAAAGCACTAATCTTGTTGGAAACCCAAAATGGCATTTTGGGAAGTTGTACAAACTAACTAAGAATTTACAATTGGAAACAGATTATTTGGACATAATAAATAAAATTATTACCTTATCAAGTTCTAAAAACAAGATTTTTGGAACAAAGATGCATTGGGCAACTTATAACCAATTTGAAACTGCAGTAACTAATACAAACAAGTTTGGACCTTTGAAAGGTGATAGATTGGTTAGATCTGTTTTTCCAAATGTACATTATATATTCTTAAAAAGAAACAATAATGTAAAACAAGCTATATCATTGTTTAAAGCTCAAAAAACAGATATCTGGGCCAAAACAAAAGAACATGATTCTCATGATTTAACACTCTCTTATAACTTTGACGGGATTCTCCAAGCTCTAAAGAGCATAAAATATGAAGAGAAGAGTTGGACTAATTTTTTCAGAGAAAATGATATCAAACCACTTACACTTATCTATGAAGATTTTATCAAAGATTTTGATAAAACAATTATTACCATATTCAAGTTTCTTGATGTAAAAGTGCCAACTAATTTCTCTCTTCCGAAGCCTAAATATAAGAAGCTAGCAGATAACTTGTCAGAAGAATGGTATGTGATATTCTCTAAAGATTACGCTAAATTTTGTAAGAAATAGTTCACTTAGTTGTCTTCTTTAAGTATTCATATATCACTTCTTTGCTATTTCCGTCTCTAATGATTCTGCCTTTATCCATCCATATAGCTCGGGCACAATTTTTCTTTAAGAAATTCATTTGATGGGAAACCAACAAAATACTTATTCCTGATTTCATAATGTCTTTTATTTTATCATAACTCTTCTTTTTGAAATGAGCATCACCACCACTAAAAACCTCATCCAATAAAAGAACTTTGGCTTTTGAAATAATGACACTGTAAATGGCTATAGCAATCGCCATCCTTTTTTTCATACCAGTTGAAAACTGATAAATCTTTGTATTCACATAGTCTTCGAGTTCTGTAAAAGAAACAATGGAATAAAAATATTTTTCAACACTTTTTTTGCTAAGTCCGAGAAGAGAATAACATAGGAAAATGTTTTCTTTCATTGTCAACTTCTTCTTGAATCCTGTTTGCAAACCAATAATACTCATAACTTTGCCTTCAGTTTTGATTGTGCCTTTATCTTGCTTGTAGATACCAGTTATAGTACGGAGTAATGTGCTTTTACCAGAACCATTGCTTCCAATAATAGCTACGATCTCGCCTGCATCTACGTCAAAGGATACTTTGTCTAGAACCAAGAATTCTTTTTTAGGTTCTCTTCTTGAAAGGAAAGACCACACTCTAGACAAAGCAGTTTGCTTCTTTTTGAAACCAATCCTGAATTTCTTTGACAAGTTATTTACAATTATTCTTTTCACTTATATCATCTCAGCAAACTTATATTTTGTTTTGTTAAACACAATTAATCCGATAACAAAAAAAATCAAGATAAATCCGAACATGCCCCCAATCATCCACCACTCAGGCATTTTTTGATATATTATGATATCTCTTGAAACTGTTATGAAATGATATAGAGGATTAAATAGATTGAAAGTGAATAATCTTGTTTGTCCGCCAACCGCATAGAATATTGGCGTTGCAAACCATAGCAAACGAGCAAGAAAAGTCCAAACATTATTTATATCCGCGAAAAAGACTGCGAGAGAGGCCAATATCAGTGAAACTCCATAAATGAAGAGGCTCATAATTAATAGTATGAGAATATAGAATATGATTCCAACAATTGGAATATTAAAAAATAATAGGAAAATCATAAAAACTATTATTTCGAATAAATGCTCAAAGATATTTCTCAAAACAATTGATATTACTATAGATTCAGTAGGAAAATTTATGGATTTGATAAGCCCTTCATTTTGAATAATCCCATTAGCTGCTGAAGTAGTTGTTTTCTGAAAAAAATTGAAGATTATGATTCCCAACAATAAATAAAGAGGGTAGCTTTCAATATTATTTCCAAGCCTGTTATGAAACACTAACAGAAGGAGGACAAATAATAGCAACGGGCCAAGCAAATACCAAATTAGTCCCAAATATGTTCTTTCATTTCTTAGTTTGAACTCTGAAATGGCCAGAGATATACTCAGTTTGAATGTTTGGATAAAGTTCATGTTATTTTATTATTTTTCATCATTCAAAAATTTTGTTAAAAAATTAATTAATTATCTAAAACTATTTTTAATATAATCTACTAGTGTTGGAGTGTTTGTAACTTTGCAACATCCGTTAACATATATCTGTGTAATTTCCTCAAATGTCAAATTATTTTCTTTTGTTGGACATTTAGTACACTCATAAAACTCGTTTTTCTCCAATTTTATTTTAGAGATATCTGTAAGTTCAAGTTCAGCCCAGTTCGGCAGAATTTTGTTTGCAATTAACTCGTTATATAAAGAGTACGCTGTAATTTTGTGATAAAAAGGGCTTGGATGTTTATTATTTGTGAACCAATACCTGTCCATAGGATAAGAAAAGTAGTCTAATAAATCAAAATAGCTAAAACCTATTTCTTTAAATATTTTTATTAACCTATTTTTGTTGTTATCATTCATAGCATTCTCAGGTGATAGAAAGGCGATGCAAGAAATGTTATTTTCATCACAAATATTCTTGAATTCTTTTAATTTGTTGATATAATTACTTTTTAACCTTTCATTCTTCCACAAATCTCCAGTGTGGTACTTTTTCGAAGCATCACGTCTATCTATTAATTGCTGGACTAAACCAGCGAGCTTAATTTTCTCCTTATCTTTATTGAAGTCAAATAAACTGTCCAGATATATCTCATCAGGTCTCTTGTTTTCAAGGTAATCAATAATTATTTGCTCATTCATAAAAAAAATGTCTATCAAACCATTAGCCCTACTTTTGAACAATATTAAATCAGGATTAAATTTTAAAGCAGTATTATTTAGAATACAGAGTTTGGTAGCAAAATAAGTTCCACCTTGTGCTAGAATTAACACCTCATATTTTAAATTTTTAGATTTATTATTCAATAAAACTTCTAATTGTTTTCCAAAAGTATCTTCGAGTTTATTTCCCATTCCGACTGTAAATGATGACCCAATCAATATAATTCTAAAAGTGTTATTAGGTTTGTTGTAATCATATTCATAATCTCTAAATCCTTCTCTATTAAAGCCAACATACTTTTTTGACCTTTCTAGTTTTCCCTTAAAGATTTGGCAAGCGTTACTTAAATACTCCTTACTGATATTCAAATTATTCATTGGAATATCAGTATCCTGTATGTGTTTGCCAGTTATTTTGTTCATAATCGTCTCAGAACGTAATAGACCCTCAATAATTACTAAAGCTAAAAAAGAAGCTATAAATGCCAAAAGTAGTTTTTTGTATAAATCTTTCATTTTTTAAAAATTTATTATTTATGCTTATTTAAATGCTTTTTTTCTGGCGAAAAATCTTTGGACTTTACTAACACCAAACATTTTGCTAGTAGCAGAAGGTCTAAATGTTCTGTTCTGATCAAGATTCTTCAAAACACTAGAAGTCTTTTCATCTATTTTTGCTTTTACTTCTTCAGGCAGAAACTTTCTTCCATTTAAGCTATCTTTTCTAAACAAATATTTTCCTTTTATTTCAACAAACTCGCAAACATTCCAGAAAACACTCGGACTTAGAATAATATCTTCATATTTAATGATTACAATGTTTTTTTTATAATCTTTTAATGCAAAAAGTATGCTCTTATTTCTTTCATTCCAATCTTTAATAAACCAATCAACATCTTTATACTTTGGATATTGTCTTGGAGGCTTATTATAAAATGATTTTTGGGATTGATGAACATTCACAGGGTCTCTATAAATCCATATAATCCGAACATCGTAATTTTTGTATTCTTCAAGAACATCACTAACACTTCTGATCCTAGATTCATTTATTGGTTTTAATAAAATTGGTCTTAATGATTTATGAATTAAAGGTCTAATCTTCTTCTTAGGCCTTAGATAATAATCCACAAAAAACTCATTGTTTTTATGTTCATTGAAAGCGTTTACTTTAGAATCATTTGATAGTGATTCCCGAAGAGCATTTGTACCTGAACGATTTACTCCCATTATCATAATTATTTTTTTTGTCATTTTAGAACAGAGCATATATAAATGGCGATAAAGGACTGCTTTGACTTACTATAATGAGAAAGCCGAATAATAAGAGAATGATCATTATAGGAGCAAGCCACCAAGCTTTGTTTTCTTTCATAAAAATCCACACTTGTATTATTAAAGGTTTATTTTTTGACATTTTGCTTTTTATAGATATAAACTATTAGCCTTTTTATAAATCTTTTTCGTTTTATTTTGCTTTTTTCCTCCCTATCATCATAAATAATCCGCCTGCTTTGTACTCTTTAAAAATCCATTTGAACTGTATGATTGCGTGTTCCCACCATTTTCCTTCTTTTGTTTTAGAAAATAGTTTTTCACATTCTCTAGGCCATACTTCTTCATTTAAAGCGATTTTGTTTGGAAAAGAATTGATGTATTCTATATTGTTTCTCTTGAATATCTTTAAAACCTTGCCAATACTTATGGTTGATTCGAAAGGGCAACGATACATATCATATCTCCACATATCTTTCTCTACTTTTGATTTGGCAATGTTATTAATATAAAAATCTAATTTTTCTATAAAATTAAAGCTGATTTTGTTAAGTGCTCTCAGTAACTTAGTTATTAGTCTCCCATAGGTGTTGTATAGGCCTATTATTATGTAACCATTTGGTTTTAAATATGTTATAATCTCTTCAAAAGATTTCTCGATGTTATAAGTATGGTGAAGTACTCCTATACAAATAATGTAGTCTGCTTTGTGATTAATCTTTAAATTGAAAAGATCTTGTTTTTTGAAATTAACATTTTTGAATCCAAGTTTTTTCTTCAGTTTGTTCGCGATTTTTAGAGACCTATCAGAAATATCGGTTCCCAGAATCTTTCTGTTTTTAATTCCAAGTAAACATGAGTGTCTGCCTGTCCCACAGCCGAAATCTATTATTTTAACATTTTCAGGAATCTGGTCTGCTAATAGTTTACCATAAGTATTTGCATAAAAATAAAGCGATTCTTTACTATTATAATTATCCAAATCAAAACCAGGGAAAGGATATTTATTGTAGAACTCGCCAATTAGTTTATTTATCTTTTTTTTCTTCATATTATCAAACTAGGTTAATGATTTTTTGAAATATACTATTTGCTATTATTCTATGCCCTTTTGCATTCGGATGTGGATCTTCATATGAGACCCAAATGTTTTCAAGAGTTTCATTTTTAAATTTAGGCAATAGATTTATATATGTTATGGTTGAGTTATTTATTATTTCTCTCTCAATGAATTGATCAACTTCTTCGAAAGGATAGTTTTTGAATTCATGGAATTCTGGAATGTTCACAAATATAAAATAGATTGAGTTATTATTTGCGATTTGAATCATTTGGTTTAATGTTCTTTTAAGATTATTTCTTAATTTTTCATCTTTATACAAGTTTAAATAGTAATTTTTATAGTTAGTTTCTCCCCTATATTTTAGCTTAATAATTTTATCATATACAAATGCATACAAATATGAATTTCTTTCAAGCCAACAAACTATTTCAGAGCAGTAATATATTTCTTCAATGTCATTAATATAGAATCCTAGTATTACCATATCTGGTTCTAGTTTAAGAAGTTTTTTTAATGTAGCTAGTTCATTTATAGCATTATAATTGCCAACACCCGTGTTTATTACTTCGTATGTTTGGTTTGTGTTTTTGTTTAATAATGTTTCAAGAACTTTTGGATATGTGTTGTTGTATTCTACTCCCCATCCCATTGTTATTGAATCTCCTAGAATTAATATTCTTTTAATCCCTCTTGGTTTTGGAATTTTGTATTCTTTATTTGCTCTTAATCCTAGTGAGTTTGTTTTTATTTCAACTCCATACAAGAAACTAGTCTTGTTTGGAACGTGTTCATGACCTAAGCCTGGATAAGAAGATTTCTGTTTTAATTCAGAAGAATATCTCCACATCTCTGTATTATAATTTGAATACAAAGAATAAGTGCTGCGTAGTAGTATTTCTAGAAGGAAGATAACCACTAATGTAGTGATTATAAACAGTGATACTTTTTTTAAAATTGGTGTTTTTTTTTTAGCCATTTGTGTTTATTGTTTTTGCTATTTTTTGTGCTAGTTTTTTGTTTAGTTTCGCGTTTGGGTGACCGTCTCCTGATATTCTATATTCTTCGTAGTAGTTTTTTGTTGGAAGATTATATTCTAGTATGTTTATGTTGTTTTCTGTTAGTAGTTTTTTTAGTTCTTTACTTTCTTTCTTTTCAGTAATCAATGGGTGTATTAGTACGTAGAATGTTCCGTTGAATTTTTCTTCGTATATTTCTTTGCTTTTTTCTATTATTTTGTATGTTAGGTATGTGTGTGTTTTTCTTTTTGGTGGTAGGTTTATGTTGTAGTATTTTATTATGTTTGATTTTCTTAGTGTTTTGTATATTTTTGTTGTTATTGGTCTTCCTGTTTTGAAGCTTCCTTTTCTTTGTAGTTCGTTGTTTTTGTTTAGTTTGTAGTATGGTTGTTTCCATTGATATCTGTATGACCAGTACATATCTCCTATTGTTCTTCTTATGTGGTCTGGTATGAATATGTATATTGCTTTTCCTCCTGTTTTGTTTATTTCTTTTGTGAAGTTTTGTTGTTCTAGTTGTGTTAGCATTTGGTGTGTTCCATATCCTCCTAGACCGTAGTTGTATACGTCGAACTTTGTGAAATTTGTTAAATAGTAGTTTAGTGTTTCGTTGTCTTCTAGTCCTGCTCCGAAGACGAATGATCCTCCGAACAGTATTAATGGCGGTCCTTCTTTGTGCTCATTTTTTCTTCTTCCAAATTCATCTATGGAGTAAGTCACGTTGTATATGATACTTCCGTTATCATACATTTTTAAAACGTTCTGTATAAGGTTTGGAATGCCTCTAAATCCAAGGTTTTCATCCATTATTCTATAGTCTGCTTTTCTTGTAATTGTGATTGTTCTTTGGTGTGTGTTTAATTGATAAAAACTGCTTTCTATAAAACCTATTGCTATGATTGTTATTATTGTTGTTAGTAATATTTTTTTTATGGTTTTGTTTTTTAGTATGTGTGAGATTGTTTTAGTTATTTTTTTTATCCAATTTTCTGATTTTTTTCTTGCTTTTTTTTTTATAGTTATGATTCCTGTACACAATAAAAACATATCAAATATTATAACTTTCACTAGATTTCCTTGGTCTAGTTCTTTATCAGGACTAAAAAAGTATTCAACCACAAAAGGATTAAGAACTAACGCAATCAATATAATCAAAGAACCTATTATTTTATATTTTCTATCTTTCAAAATCCAACCCCCTCTTTCTCGTTTTAAAAACAATTTTTTTATAAACTTTTTCATTGCATGTAGGATTACTGTCAACTTGATTTGTTGTCTTTTATGATAAAAATCTCTGCTTTATTTTTTTATAGAAACTAATAAATGAATTAAACACTTAATTTATATTCTCAACTACAACAATATTTATATATGACAAATTGTTTTATTTGTTCGACCAAAAAGGTATTTTTATGCAAACAAATTATATTGGTATTTCAAAGACAGAAAATCTGTTATTAAGTGAGCTTCTTAAGTATAAAAAAGATGTGTTTACAATAAAAGACATTAACTATTTGCTTAGTTACAAAGATTTACAGAGCTATAAACTCATAGAAAATTTAGTAAGAAAAAAGATTGCATTCAGACTTTCAAAAGGCAGATACTTCATTGATTACATGTATAAAAGTACTGATTTGTTTTCAATAGCCTCAAATATTGTTTGGCCCAGTTATGTCTCTTTCTGGATTATGCTTAACAAATATGGCTTTACTGAACAGGTACCAGTAGAGATTGCTGTGGTTACAAATAAGAGCAGAAAATCTATAACGCTTAAGAATGCTAGAATTGTTTTCATAAATTTTCCAAAAAAAAGGTTTTTTGGATATACACATACCGAAAATTTTGTATTTGCTAATAGAGAAAAAGCGCTGATTGACTCGCTTCACATACCTAAATATGCGGGTGGCATCGGTGAGATTTTCAAGTGCTTGTATAATGCTTGGAATGAGATAGACCATAAAGTATTGATTAATTACGCGTTAAGAATGGACAACAAATCATTGCTGAAGAGATTAGGATTTTTAATAGAGAAAGCAGAATTAGATATAACTAAGCCATTGTTGGCAAAACTCAAGAAGAATTTAAGTAAAAGCTATTCAAAATTAGACCCTTCTTTTAGTAAAAAAGGAGAATACAATACGAAATGGAAATTGATTGTTAATTTGGATAACCTATTTGAGTGGAGGCAGAGCCTATGATTGATAGATTCGAACTTGAAAAGATTAGAAAACAAAGAGGATTGTCTTTGTATCAGGCAGAAAAAGAATATTTTCTTACAATATTTCTTTTTTCCATTTCAAAAATATCAGACAGATTCATATTCAAGGGCGGTAGTTGTTTAAGGTTAATCCACGGATATGTGAGATTTTCAGAAGATTTGGATTTTAACGCTTATTTGAGTGTGAAAGATATTGAGAAGATTGTTAGAAAGGGTTTTAGTGCTTTTACCGAGCTCGGAATTGAGTATGAAGTGATTAATGAAGAATTATTTGAGAGTAGCTTTACTATGAAGATTAGATTTAAAGGACCACTTTACGTTGGCAGAAGGGATTCTACTAATACAGTAAGAATAGATGTTGGAAAAAGAAAAACAAAGCTTACAAAGCTTAGTCAGCTCCAGAAGATGTACCCTGATATTCCTGCCTTTTTCATTAAATCTATGGACAAAAAGGAAATTCTTGTAGAAAAATTATTGGCAATCTTTTCAAGAAGTAAAGGAAGAGATTTATATGATATCTACTACTTATTGGAAGAAGGTATAGAACTCGACTTGGCACTTCTAAAGAAAAAATTAGCTGAACAAAAATTAAAGTTAGATTTTAAGATAAAGTGTAGTAGGATGAAATACGAAGATGATATTAAAAAATTAGTAATCCAGTACCCCTCATACGATGAAATACTATCAAAGTTTAATAAAGATATACTTAGCAAGATAAAAAGATTATAATAAAACAAATTATTCTTCAGATTTTTTGTATTTTGGATAGCAGTAACTAAATCATGACAAAAGAACACTTAATTTATATTCTCAACTACAACAATATTTATAAGTAGTTTGAACATTTATAAACTAATATGAACATATATAAGGCTGATTGAAATGTTGATAAGTGAATCGATGCAGAACATAATAAGGGTGTTGCTAAATAAGAAAGTAAAGTCTGTTAGAGAGTTGTCAAAAGAAGCAAATACCTCGTTAGGTATAACCTCCAAGATAGTTAATCAACTAAAAATCTCTGATTACATATCAAAAAGATTTGAAATAAAAAATAAAAAAAGATTATTAGACTTTTTTGCATATTCTTTTTCCATTAATGAACTAGAAAGAATCGAATTTGTAGCAGCAGAGAGACCACAATACATAATAAAAAAAATAGCAAATATCGCAATTAAAAATGATTTAGAGTATGCATTTACATTATTTTCAGCAACAGAAATAATAAAGCCTTATGTGGCACCGAGTGAAACACATTTTTACATATTAGAAGAGGAAAAAGATGAATGGGAAAGAATTCTGCCAAAAAACAACATTCTTCCAAGTCAAAGAGGAAATGTTCTCCTGTTAATAGTTGACAGAAACTATTTTTATAATATGCGAGTAGTTGATGGTATAAAAGTTGTATCCTTATCCCAACTCTATGCAGACTTAATGTCTTACAAAGGCAGAGGAGAAGATGCTGCCAGAGAGCTGATTGAAAATGTATGATATATTAGAAACTGAAATATCTTTTGAAATCTTGAAAAAAATAGTTGATGAATGTAAAAAAATAAAAATAGGACTCATAGGAGGTTGGGCCACATATTCTTTTGTAAATGATAATTACAAAAAGGCCTTTGGTATAGAATACTTGAGAAGCAGGGATATAGATATATTCGTTGATTCAAAAGATACATTGAAATTTAGAAAAATAATAGAAAAATTAGGATTTGAGAAAAGCGCTTACTATTTTAGATATGAGCTGATCTACGACAGAGAAGAAAAGAAATTTATTAAAAAAAATGTAGCAAATAAAAAACAGATATATAACCTTATTTACGTCTTTTTGGATGTTTTTTCTAACAAAAAAAGTAAACTTGACGCTTGGATTATAGAAGAATTAAGCAAAGCAAAACTCAAAGTTGTCAGCAGTATACCTTTAGTAGATATTAAGACCTTGCTAAAACTAAAATCCTTTTCCTTGTTTGAAAGAGAAAAACTGGATAAAGAATTAAAAGACGGATGCGACTTGTATGCCCTTTTGATGTATTCAGAAGAAAAAATTATTCTAAGTCAAAAAATAAAAAAAGCAATTGAAAAAATAATGAAAAGAAATGACTTATGTGAATTCATAGCAGAAAATGTTTTGAAGGACATGCTAAAGGTAGGTATTGTTAAGGCTACTCTAAGGAGTATTCTGAGAAAAGATGATTAATTTAATCTATTAAACTCTCAATATATTTCAATACCTCTTCTTTACATTCTTCAACTGTCTTGTTCTCAGTATCAAGTATCAAGTCAGGGGTTTCTGGCTTTTCAAAAGGATCGCTTATCCCGGTAAAGTTTTTTATCAATCCTTTTTCTGCCTTCTCATACAATCCTTTGTAATCTCTTTTTTTACAAGTCTCTAATGAGGCTTTCACATAGACTTCGATAAAAGTGGCTTCTTTTTCTAACTCTTTTCTTATCTTTTGTCTAACTGATTCATATGGGGTTATGAAAGATGATAAAACAACCACTCCGTTTCTAGCTAATATTTTCGCTATGAAGGTTGCTCTTTCCAAGTTTTTCTCTCTATCTTTTTTGCTAAACCCCAAATCTTTAGTAATATGTTTTCTGAGTATATCGCCGTCTAGCCTTTCACATCTTATCTCTTTTTTTCTTAAGACATCACTAACAGCATCAGCAATAGTGGTTTTTCCTGCAACTGGCAATCCTGTAAACCATACCACAATACCTTTTTTAGATAAGTAATCCTCTAAAACCTTATCTGCGCCAGGAGCCAACAATTTTTTCCAAGAGTCATCACCTTCATCTATCTTAGTTCTAATGTCGCTAGCAGAAATTTTCTTTAGTTCAGGAATCACTTCAATTTCACAGACGTCGTAACCAACACCTCTACCATAATTAATGCTTTCAATATCATCTATGATCATTATTTTAGCATCAACTTTAAGCTTTTTCATACAAGCCTGAATCATTCTTTTTCTGACTTCAGCAGAGTAAGAATCATAATGAGTGTCTCTTATTAGGATTAATAAAGGCACTCCTTCGTCTATCTTCTTCTGCATCAAACTCAAGTGTCCTTTATGAAAAGGAGCAAACCTGCCTATAAAAACAGCTCTTTTCAAAATATCCCTCCAGTTTTTTTGTTTAAAAACAACTCCTTTATAAAAATTTGTATCTGTTTCTAGTTAAATAAATTATAACAAAGAAAAGTTTATATACTCCTTACTTTATTAACCATTTTTAGAGGTGTTGTTCATGAATCCTGCTTTTGTATCATTAATTGCAATCGTCATAGCTATTCTGTGCATAGTACTAGCTTTTAGGTTTGGAAAGGTTTTTTTCAAAGTATTTACAGCAGTGTTTTTTGTACTTGTTGTTGGAGCAATCATCTTTGGCGCTCTAGTTGCTAGTGATGCTATGAACTTTAAAGAAGGTGTTTCTAGAGGGAGCAGTTTGTTCTTGTTAGAAAAAGAAGATGATGTCTTGGCAGCTGTTGTTTTAAAGCCTGTTTTTAAGAAGACAGGTGCAGATATATACAAGCAAAGAATTGTGAATGTTAGCACAGAAGATATAAAGGCAAAAGGTCATCTGCAGACTAGGGAAGAACAGGAAGAATCAGAGATTCCGTTCAAGTTTCCATCTGAAAACGAGTTTAATAATTTCAAAGATAATTATAAGGAAGGAGATTTAGATGCAATATCATCTTCTTATTACAAGCTGTTCATATTTGACGCATCTATATTTGAGGGTAGAGAGGATGAAATTCTAAGCTTCGGAGAATTAGAATTCAGTATAGGTGAAGGTCTTAGTGTACTAGAGTCTGATAATCCATTCAACACACTTGTAGAGTTAATCTCTGAGAAGGAAGGTATGTTAGTTCAGGATGTTGAGGATGCCATAAATGAAAATCTGGAAGGTAACATAAGAGGGGTAGTGTTTGCCTTGATGTTAGGAAATGTGATAGGAGAAAACTTCAGAGACATAATGCCTCTTATGGGTTACTTCAGAGAAAAAACCATCACTGTGTATCCTAAGAGCATTATGTTTTCAGTTCTAGGAGGAGTACCTGAGTCATTAATGCAGGTTGTCCTCGAAAATATGAAGTTGGAGGAGTAAATGGGTTTTTTCAGAAAGCTTAAATTCTGGAAGAAAGACGAGGAGCTTGGCTTGGAAGACGATTTGAATATTGATTCAAGCACAGATATGGCTGACCGGTTAGGACTCGAGCCTGGTAAGGATGAACTACTTGAAAGAACAGGAGAATCAACTGTTGATCAACCTTTGAGTCTCCAGAAAAAATCAGACTTTGAAGAAGTACCTAAACAGGAGAGTTATCTTTCACCAAACAAGGACTTTGAGCTAATATCCTCAAAGCTTGACACTATCAAGGCAGAACTGGATGCTATGAACCAAAGAATCCAAAAGATAGAGAAGCTTGCAGAGAAATCATCTGAAAAAGACAAGAAGAAGCCAGTATGGTGAGGAGAAAAAATTTTCTAATATTCTTGGCCTTAGTCATAGTTGACCAGCTAGTAAAAATAATAGTCTCTGTTACAAACCCTTCGATAGACCTCAAAATCTTTGCAATAACACTTGTGAAGAACACAGGGGCTTTATGGGGTTTATTCAAGGATTCGAACACTGCATTTATCTGGATATCATTGATAGCTATAGGAGTTTTGATGCGGGTATATGACAAGATACCTGACAAAGCATTTATCTTTTTTGTAATGCTATTCTCAGGCATCATAGGTAATTTAATAGACAGAGTGTTCAGAGGCTTTGTCGTGGACTTCATAGATTTCAAGATATGGCCTGTTTTCAACTTTGCAGATGCATTCATAACAATAGGTGTTATAGGACTGGTATTTTTTCTTTGGAAGGAGAAATAGCTTAACTGAACTCATCAAATTCGTCCAGCTTGTCAAGATATCCTTTGTTCTTAAGCCACTGAACCTGTGTTGGTTTGTATTTAAAGATTATGTCACCCTTTTCATCGCCACCAAACTCCCAAGGCTCGACAAGAACAATGTTTCCTTCCCTGACCCAGAGTCTCCTCTTCAAACGACCTGGAATCCTGCATATGCGAGTCTTTCCATCAAGGCAGCGAATAGAACACCTGCTACCACCGAGTCTCCTCTCAAGGATGCCGATAGATTGGTTACCACGGGGGAGCTTTACCCTGCGGATTTCTTCCTGTATTTGCTCTTCAGTTTTGACCTTGTTCTGAAATTTCCTGACCATGGTCGAGAAGAAGAAGAGGCCTTTTAAATATCTTACGAAAAATTATTAAACAGGTATTAATTCGAGCCAAGTATGGACTTAAATCTTCCTAAGGCAAGAACCCTGAAGAGAGATGCATCCATCCTTAAAAGATTAGTAGCCTTTATTCTTGACTTGTTGATTGTCAACATTGTTATAGTATCTCCGTTCCAAAAGGTATTCTACAAAGTAATAGATCCTAGTTTTTCAATAATGGAAACCATTAATCAGATGCAGGCATCAATAACAACAGGTGTCTACTCTGCGCTGTTTTTCATAGGGATACTCTCTCTTGCCTACTTCACATTCTTTCAATTAAAGATAATGCAGACACCTGGTATGATGATACTAAAGATAAGAGTAGAAGGAGAACTGACATTCTTTAAAGCTCTGCTTAGAAACCTATTTATACTTCCATTCTTCCCATTCTACATACTTTGGATAGTTGAACCAGTACACCTGCTGATTAGAGGGAGGAGATTTTTAGAGGAGATAACAAAGACTAAAACAGTGGAGGAGATAGTTTATTAAGATGGTGAAGCAAAAAGCAAAATCAAACAACAAGATAAAAATTACTGTTATAATACTAGTTGTTCTGTTCTTGATTAGCTGGTTTATATCAACGATTATATCTTCTTTCTCAGAGGAGACTAGTTATGGAAATGTAGTACTTATACCTGTGAAGGGTATGATAACCTCTGATGGTGTGGATTTCTTCTCTTTGGCAACTACTTCCTCAGCAAGGACAGTTGGTAAGATAGAAAAGGCAGCTGAGGATGACTCAATAAAAGCTGTTCTTTTCGAGATAAACAGTCCTGGTGGAGGAGCAGTGTCCAGTGAGGAGATAGTTAAAGCGATTGAAGAGCTCAACAAAACAACAGTTGCGTGGATAAGAGAGGCTGGAGCGTCAGGAGCTTACTGGGTGGCAGCTGCAACAGACCAAATCTTTGCAAGTAAGATGTCGATAGTTGGCGGTGTAGGTGTGTTATCATCTACTCTTGAGTTCTCTAAATTCTTGGAAGATCATAACGTGAGTTATAATAGGCTGGTAGCAGGGGAGTACAAGGATATCACAAGCCCTTTAAAAGAGATGACTGATGAAGAGAAACAGTTACTCCAAGCTAAGATAGACTTGATACATGAATACTTTTTACAAGAAATAGTAAATCTTAGAAACTTGGAAGAGGATGTCGAGAAGGAGATAGGCTCAGGCATATTCTACATAGGCCTAGAAGCTTTAGACTTAGGATTGATTGATGAAATTGGGACAAAGAGAGATGTTATAAAATACTTAGAGGAAAAACTAAACACTACAGTCACTATAAAGAGTTATGAGGAGAAGAAATCTTTTTTCGAAATCCTAAGTAGCCTAATGAGTGAGCAAAGCTTCCATTTAGGGCGAGGAATCGCAACTTTTTTAAAGGATAGGGGCTCTATAATAACCACTTAACCTCTCATTTACAAAAAGTATTGAGAATTAATACTTTTTGAAATCGCAAAAACTATTAGTTTTTGAGACACAAAACCTTAAGGGTTTTGTTGTTCAAAAATCCGATGGATTTTTGTAATATTCATGTCCATCAAGAGAGAAGTAAAAAAGGAAGAGAAGAAGCTAAAGCAGAAAACATGTGTAGTTTGCAAGGGACCAGCTGTGTTCTGCATGAGAGGACTACCTGAGAATACTTACTGTAAAGATTGCGCTAAGGATTACTTTAAACTTCTAGGATATTTAGACAAGCTTTAGATGAATGGAACATCTTTCTCTGATTTTATACCATATACAAAAACATAATTCCAGAACAAAGCTTTCTTCTTTATAACTCTGACAGAGAATCCTGCTTCCCTGAATAGCTCCTCTATCTTCTCGTTCGAAGACAACCACTCAACATTTGGTAATACCCAGAAGAAATCTACATATTCAGCAAAGAAAACCCTTCCGTTCTCAGGCAAGACATCCTTTATATCTGATAGGATCTTCTTGATGTTCTGCATGTAACCCATCATCCCGACAGAGAAAACCATGTCAACATACTTGATATTTGGATGGACTCTGCTAACGTGATGCTCATCATGTATGACTTCAACATGCTCGTACTTTCTCTTTTTAAGTCTTTTCTCAAGTATCTTGATGTTTCTCTTGCTCAAATCAGTAGCGTAGACTTTTCCATTAGGACCTACAGCCTCTGCGAGGTGAAGTGTAAGCGTGCCAACACCTGAGCCATAATCCAAGACGTGCTTGCCTTTGATATCTTTGAATAGCGATAAAATATCCTTTCTAACAGATTTTGGAAGCAGAAGATTCTCAAGGAACAGGTTGAAGAAAGCAAAGTAATTGTTTATCTTTATAATAGCATCGGGGTCATAGTAGAACAATAATAGGAAGTATATTGGTATTCCGAATATGATGAATGATGCGCCTATCTTGAGCACTTGTACTGCGCCATGAACATTAGTAACCCAAAAAGCAACCAACCCAAGCATTATGAATATTATGATTAGAGGCCCCGTTTTTCCAAAGGCAACCTTGTAAGGTCTTTCGACTTCAGGCATCTTAAATCTTAAAATGACAAGACTTAGTAATGTTAAGGAGTAAATAATAAGGACTAGAGGCAACAGCAACTCTAAGAGAGTCTCGTAGGAGCCTGCCCCAATAACAACTATTATACTTGTCAGGATTGTTTGGAATATTATGGCTACATGAGGAGTATGGTGTCTTGGATGGATTTTAGCACACTGTGAAAGAAACAATTTATCCTTTGCCAATGCAAGGATTAGTCTTGGAGATGAGACAATCCAGCCAGCAACGCTTCCGATGATTGAGAGATAGACAAGGATTGTGAAAACACTTTTTCCAGCCTCACCATAATGGAATACTGAAAGGTCTGTTAGAGGAGCTTTTGAAACCGAGAAGATCTCCCAATTAATAGCGCCTAAAGAAGTAATGACAAACAATACACAGATGATTGCGATGATTATTGTTCCTGTTACAAGTGCCTTTGGGATGACTTTTGTAGGATTCTTAGTCTCCTCAGATAGGAAAGTAGCTGTTTCCCAACCAAAGAAAGTCTCTGCGATGAAGAATATTGCTATGAAGACTGCAGGCCAGGAATGAGTGAAGAAAGGAATCATGTTATTGAAATTCATTGATAGAACGCCTGGGAAAATAAGACTAAAGATAGACATGAGTGTGATAATAGCGAAAGCTACCAGCATAACTGCGCTTGTCTTCATTCCATTATAGGCCATGAAATTGAACAACAGTATGAAAAAGAGACTTATAGTAATCTTCAAAATTTCTGGCATAGCCGGGTTTAGATACCTGATAGCCCCAACAACAAGCATGGCTATAGTGATATTACCTGCTATGAGAGTCATCCATCCTACGATGAAGGAAGTAAAGCTTCCATAAGCCTGCTTGCAGAACTCATAAATACCCCCTGATTTTGGAAACATGCTTGCTAGCTCACCAAAGCACATGGCGATGTAGATGGCTATAATTGAAAGTACAAGCCAAGATATTATTGACATTGGTCCTGCAATCTTTGCTCCAATCGCAGGAAGAAAGAAAATACCAGTACCCATAATTGAGTTAATAGTTATAAGCAGAATAACTGGAAAACTTAGTGTTCTTTTTAACTCAGCCATGTTCTTGTCTAATTTAGTTTATTCTATATAAATAATTAGTTCAATTCGTTAGTGGTAATCGATACAAGATAACTTTTTAAAACAAAATCATTTCCGAAAGAGCATGAAGACATACTTTGTGGAAGCAAAATATAAGGAAAGAGTTGATATACCTAAAAGTGTCTTGGAAAAGTTGCCAGAGAAAATAATGTTCTTCATGACAGCGCAGCTGATAGACCAGAGAGATGATATTATAAAACAACTGGAGAAATCAGATAAAAAAGTCCTGTTGATAAAGCCAAGGCATACAATCCAGAAAGGACAGCTTCTTGGCTGCGACACAGAGAGGATTGAGGGAGATTTTGATGCTTTCTTCTATGTTGGCGATGGATTGTTCCACCCACAAGCATTGATTATAAAGAATGATAAGCTAGTACACATCTACAATCATGTGGAGAACAAGTATTCTAAGCTGACAAAGAGATATGCGACACTCATAAGAAAGAGACTCGATGCCACAAAGACAAAGTTCTTAATAAGCAAGAACATCGGTGTCTTGGTAACGACAAAGCCAGGCCAGAACAAATTGTTACAATTCATGAAAATAAAGAAAAAATACCCAGACAAGGACTTCTATTTTTTGGTGAATAACAACATAGAGTTTGACAGACTAGAAGACTTCCCATTTATAGACTGCTTTGTAAACACGGCCTGTGAAAGGATAGCATATGATGACTACCCGAAGTTCAAAAAGCCGGTGCTGAACTTTGAAGATTTGCCATGAATGATTCTAAAAAGTCATTAAGAACTCTGAATTTTTTCTTCGAAATGTTGTACTAAAATTCAACCCTAACGATGAGTTTAACAATGATTATATTCAATTGATTTCTGGCTCCTTTTAGATTTTTTTGTAGATATTTCTTCTATGTCCTATATACAGAATCAATATTACAATTTCTTTATCTTTAATATCTGCAATTATTCTATACTTTCCAACTCTGAGTTTGTATAAGAACTTTCTTGTTAACCTTTCAAAGTAATGATGAGGATCTTTTTTTGTTTCTTGTAATTTTTTGAATATTCTAGAACTGATTCTTCAAGGTCTTAAAAAAGAAACCGAAAGAGTGATGAGCGGATTAGCTCAGATAGAAGAATCTTTAGTCGAGATCCAGTAGTACGTTCTTGAAGGTCAACTTGATAGGGAGAGGCTGTTGAATGATATTCAAAGGATAAGGTATAAAATTAGAGAGCTTGAACACGTGGATCGTGAAGAGTTCCAAGAAGAAGAAACTGTTTCTAATCCGATGTTAAGACTCAAAGATTTGTTAGATAGGGCTGTATAGAATTACTTACTCGCGTCTGCTTGTCTTTCAAGCTCTAACTTCTTGGCTATAGCGTTTGAACTCTGGCTTAACTGATAGGCTGCTATGATTTCATCAGCAAGGCATGTTTCTGCTTTTTTCTTAGAATTAAAGGCTTTCTGATAAGCACCCTGTGTCATCATTCTCAGGGCAACGTCAATCCTTCTCTGCGGTGAGCACTCAACAGATTTTGGGTAGCGAGCTCCACCGTATTCAATCGCAACAATCTCTTCTCTTGGTGCAGAGTTCTCCAAGGCCTTGACAAACACCTCTACAGGGTTTTTCTTGAGCTTCTGCTCAATAATCTTGAAAGCTTTCTCAACCAACCCGTAAGCAGTGGTTGATTTACCAGTGCACAAGCCGCTTGTAATCTTGTGCTTCTTACCCTTGTGGCCTGGGTTCATAACCTTGTTGATAAGTCTTTCAACTATGAAAATCCTTGACTTGTGAAATCTGTTACCAGCGTATCTCGCGCCTGTCCTTGGTACAAAGACTGGTTTGATGTTTATGTATCTCTGTAATCCAGGATCCTCAACTTTTATATTCGAGCAATCCCACCTGTTAAAAGCTTCTACTTGAGCCATGGCTCCGTGGAATAATAGACTATTTATAAAAGTTTTGATGAATAAAATTTATAAAACCACGCTGTTTCCAAGCGTTTAATGGCTGGAAAGAAGAAAGAGGAATTATCCCCTGAGATTAACATAGGATTAGTTGGCCATGTAGACCATGGAAAGACAACCTTGACAGAGAAATTATCAGGAAAATGGACTGACACTCATTCTGAAGAAATCAAAAGAGGGATAACAATAAGGCTTGGTTATGCAGACGCTATTTTCAGGAAATGTCCAAAATGTAAGGGTGAAAATGCTTATACTGTTAAGGAAACCTGTGAGAAACACAAGGTTAAAACAAAAGTTATTAGGATGGTGTCATTTGTTGATGCTCCAGGGCATGAAAGTCTTATGGCAACGATGCTCTCAGGAGCTAGGATAATGGATGGCGCTATTCTTCTGATAGCAGCAAACGAGAACTGCCCGCAGCCCCAGACAAGGGAGCATTTGATGGGTTTGCAGATTGCAGGTATAAAGAACATAGTAGTTGTTCAAAACAAGATAGATGTTGTGACAAAAGAAAGAGCATTGAGAAACTACAAGCAGATAAAGAAATTCTTGAAAGGAACAGATTATGAGAAGGCACCAATAATACCTGTGAGCGCACAGAAAGGAGTCAATGTTAGTTTTTTAATAGAAGCAATAGAGAAACAGATTCCTACTCCGAAGAGAGCTGCAGGCAAAGAGCCTATGATGTTTGTGGCAAGAAGCTTTGATATAAACAAGCCAGGTCTCAAGCCAAAGGATTTGAAAGGAGGAGTTATTGGAGGCGCGTTGTTTCAAGGAGGCATAAAGATTGGTGACAGGATAGAGGTAAGACCTGGCCGTGTAGTTGAGGAGCAAAACAAGGTTGTTGCCAAACCAATATTCACAAAAGTAACTTCTTGCATGACTGGCGGACATCCTGTCAAGGAGATAGGTCCGGGCGGCTCAGCTGCCATAATGACAACCTTGGATTCAAGTGTTGTAAGCTCAGACAAACTTGTTGGAAACCTTGTAGGGTTGCCTGACAAGCTACCACCTGTCTGGACTAATCTGACATTAGAGATGAACCTGTTAGATAAGGTTATTGGAAGTGAGCAAGAACTTGATGTTGAACCGGTAAAGATGAATGAGATATTCATGCTGAATGTCAACAGTGCAGCAACAGTAGGGTTTGTCGAAGAACTTGGCAAAGACCAATTCAAATGTCGCCTGAAAAAACCAATCTGCGCAGAAGTCGGCAGCAAAGTAACTATAAGCAGAAGAGTAGGCACAAGGTTTAGACTGATAGGTTATGGTGTTATTAAGGAATAGGCTTCAACTCACCCACTCCTGCTTTCTCTGCATATGTTCTCCAAACACCTGAACATTTGTTTCTGTAAGAACAGGCATCACATTTCTTGTCGAAGTATATCCTGTCAGAGCTGACATTGTTCGGCACTACTTTGTACCTGTACTTCTTTTTCAGCATGCAGCAGGGTATCTGGAAATATGTTACTTGGACATTGTTTCTTTCAAAGATTTTGGTTGCTTCCTCAACATAAGGTATTATCTCTGAGTTCTTAACGAAAACAGCGTCAATGTTCCTCTTGGCATTGCCTATAAAGTCAATTGTGAAGATTACTGTTTTTCTAAGCTCTGGAAACTCTTTTACCAAGAACTTAGCAATTGCCGGCAAATCTTGATAGTTCATCTTATGGATTACTTCCCTTATCTGGAATCTTACGCCGTACTTCAGCATGTTTTTAATACCGTCATATGTTCGTTTAAAGCTTCCCTTTGTCCTGGTTATTGCGTCATGCTTCTCAGGGGTTGAGCCGTGGAATTCTGTGGTGACGTAAACCTTGGGATACCTTGCAACTCTTTTAGTAAAATCTGGGTCAGCAAAGGTGGTAGCGTTAGTGCTTAGATGAATATCATTGTCAGGATGCCTCTCACCAATGTAATCCAGAATCTCAAAGAAATCCTTTCTTATAGTGGGCTCACCGCCAGTCATAATTACATTGCCGTCTACATCTCCGAGATTGTTAATCATGGACTTTGCTTCTTCAAAAGAGACCATGTAAGTCTCTTCAGGAAGCTTGTAAGTGCACATAATACAGCAATTATTACAAGCAAATCCTAAATTAAAAATAGCTCTGGAGTCAACAACCATGAAAGGTGTGAAAGAATGGTTATTTTTATATATTTCCTCGTTTTTTTCGCGTAATATGTTAAATCAACTAAAAAAAGAACTTCAAAAACTTTCTAATCCTAAGAAAGCTGCAATAATGCAAAGGTTCTTCAAGACAGGACCTGGAGAGTATGGCGAAGGAGATGTGTTTATAGGACCGACAGTGCCTGAGCAGAGAAGCATTGCAAAGAAATACATCGATCTTGACTTCAAAGACATACAGATTCTATTGAATAACAAAATTCATGAATACAGATTAACAGGTATATTTATCCTTGTCTACAAATTTCAAAGAGCAAGTGATAAAGAAAAAAAGAAAATCTACAATTTTTACATAAAAAACTTTGATAGAATCAACAACTGGGATTTAATTGACTGTACTTGTGACAAAATTCTTGGCCCATACATGCTAGAACATTCCAAAGAAAAAAAGAAGCTTTACAAATGGGTGAAATCAAGAAGATTATGGACTCGAAGAATTTCGATAATAACAACTTTTGAATTCATAAAGAACAACGAGTTCGAAGATACCTTGAAAGTTTCAGGAATATTGTTGCATGATGGTCATGACTTAATCCATAAAGCTGTTGGCTGGATGCTGAGAGAGATTGGCAAACGAGACCAGGCAGTAGAAGAGAGGTTCCTGAGGAAACATTACAAGCAAATGCCAAGAACAATGCTCAGATACGCAATTGAAAGGTTTGATGAGAAAAAGCGACAATTCTACATGAAAAAATAATTGTTACCCTTCTAGAATAGATAAATTTAAATAATTTAATGGTGTCCTTTTTTTCAAATATTTATAGGGGTGCTAATTTATGGGTGAATTTGATCAAGCAGAATTCAAAAGATTTGTTCTAGAAAGTGGTGTTGTTGGAATCTTTCCGAAAGAGAAACAATTGAAATCTAAAAGGATGTCTAATTGGTATGTCAATTGGCGTGATGTGACTAATGATCCTGCTTTGTTATACATTTTAGCTGAATATGTTATTAACTTTGCAACAGACAAAGGGATTGCAGGAAAGATTTTCTACGGAGTGCCTGAAGGAGCAACAAAGATTGGTGTTGCTATGAATCATATATTAGGACAAGAAATATTGAAAGCGCCTGGTCAAATGCTTGATTCTATAGAGCTTAGTGATATTGCAGAAGACATTATAGAACAAACTGGCAGACTAAATCCAAATTGTTATATAGGATATCCTGCAGATACCCCTGCTAAGGAATTGGCTTTGCTAACCCAACATGTTTTGTCAACCAAGAATAAATTTGCATCTGAAAAATTAATAATGCCAATGTTCAGGCAAGTAACAAAAACTCATGGAGATGAGAAAGATCAGCATTCTTATGTTGGAAAACCTGAAGGAAGAACTGTTTTAGTTATTAATGGTCCTTGGGCAAAAGAGAATAATTTTGAAGATTTGTTTGGTATTACAGGAACAGAGATTGTTGGAATTGTTTATACTGATATTGCCGAAGGAGTAATTGAAAAGAAATATGCGCCAGATGATGTCGAGGTTTTCTATGCAGATGGTGGAACTCTCATACTTAATAATCCCTCTGGTGTTGTAGAAGTTGAGGATGTTACAACAACTGGTGGTTCAGCAATAAAAAAAGCGTATGAATTAAGACAAGCTGATATAAAAGTTGAAGGAGTTATAGGTGTGACAAATAGGACAGAGTTAACACCAATTCCTGGATTGGATGATCCAGAAGTTGTTGCTGCTTTCAAAAAAATATATCAACATGCTACTGGATTGGAATACATTGGTGCAATGGGAGTTTCTGACGCTTTCGATCATATGGGAATTCCTTATCACGCTATGATTACTGCTCCAGAATTCTTGCCAGAAGCAGTCAAAGCAAGCGACAAATGTCCGGAATTAGTAAAAGCGATTGAAAGAGAATTCAAGACCTATGGATTACAATCATTGAAGTTGGGGGTGGAATAAAATGAATTATCTAGACAAATTAAGGGAATCAGCTAAAACAAACAACAGCATCGTTTGCATGGGTCTTGACCCTGTTGTTGAAGCGATGCCTGAACAGTTTAAGGGTATAAGAGAGTTTAATTTGTATCTTGGACAACTTTTTCATGAGATGAAAGAGCAAGGTGTTCTGCCTGGAGCATTCAAACCAAATCAAGGGTTCTATCTAAAGCATGATAGACCAAGAAGAACAAGAGACTTCTCTGGAAGTGTGGGTTTATCATTAGTTATGAACATGATTGAAGAGATTTTTCCAGGAACGCCAATAATTCTCGATTATAAAAGAGGTGATATCGCGAAGTCATCTGCCAACTATGGAATAGAAGGCTTTGATGTATGGGAAGCTGACGCTGTGACAGTATCGCCCTACATGGGAACAGATTCAGTGATGCCGTTTGGAGAGTACTGCAATGAAGAGCAAGGAAAAGGAGTTTATGTCTTAGATAGGACCTCAAATAAGGGAGCAAGAGATTTTCAGAATTTGATGTCGCAAGATTTGCCTCTTTACAAACATGTCGCTTCTAAGATAGTTGAATGGGCTGCAGACCATCCAGGAATTGGTGCTGTTGTTGGTGCAACTTCACCAGAAGAGTTGAGTGATTTGGCTGAGTTCTTCACTGGAAAAGATATTCCATTGCTGATTCCAGGCGTTGGTAGCCAGGGAGGAAGCGCAGAAGAAGTCTCCAGCAGATTAAGAGATGTAGGATATGGTTTGAGTATTATTAGAATAAACAGCTCAAGCGGTCTGACACATCCGTGGAAGAAACCGCCTGCACCAGAAGACTTTGCAAAGGTGTGCGTTGCAGAACTTCATAAACTCAACGAGCAAATTGGTTATACACCTTAATTTTTTTTATTTTACTTCAAAGAAATTCAGTTGTCCTTTATATGGAATTGGTTTTATTCTTTTCACATTCTTTAGTATGAAACCATATTTCCTGAATCCTAATCCTCTAGCCAGGTGTTTGTCGTCATCCTTATGAAAGTCTTTCTCATCTTTGTATTCTTTGACATCAACTAGCTCTGCCTTGCCAATCAAAGCGCCTGTCTGGAAATCCTTCAATCCAAACTCTTTCGCTGGTATCAAATCGATGTTCTTAGAGGCATGGATATAGAATTTACCTCTAAAATTAGTTTTCCATTTCCTGGTTTCTATCTTCTTCTTACCTTGCAGTATTAATTCTGCCCAAGGTTGTTTTAACGAAAGAGCTTTCATAAAATCAAGATATAAGAAAATTATATAAATAGTTTTTCATGTCTTTATTCAAATGGGGGAAATCGCTATTATAGGGGGATCTGGTTTTAAGGATTTTGAAAAACAGGGAGTTGTATTTCTGCAAAGACACGGTAAAAATATTCCACCACACAAAGTAGACCACAAAGCTAATCTTCTATCATTGAAGAACAAAGGTGTTGATACTGTGATTGGTATTTGTTCTGTAGGCTCCCTAAAACTTGGCATATCACCAGGTTCTATTGTGATTCCTAATGATTACATTAACCTGAAAAACATCCAGACATACCATGACTTAAAAGCAGCGCACATAACCCCTGCTTTGAATGAAGAGCTAAGACAGAAAATAATAACTGCCGCTAAGAAGATAAGCATGACTGTTGTGGAAAGTGGTATTTACATCCAAACAATCGGTCCAAGACTAGAGACAAAAGCAGAGATAAACATGATAAAAAACTATGCGGATATTGTTGGAATGACAATGGCTAATGAAGCAACATTGGCAAAAGAATTAGGAATTAAATACGCTGCTATCTGCTCAGTTGATAATTATGCAAATGGAATAACTAAAAAGCGATTAACCATTGAAGAAATAAAAAAAGCTCAAGATAAAAACAAAGAGAAAATACTTAGATTACTGGAGGCAGTATTATGAGCATACTGATAAAAAAAGCTTTGTTAAACAATAAAGAAACAGACATTCTTATCGAAGGAAATAAAATCTCACAGATTGGTAAAAACATCAACACAGAAGCAGAGTTTAAAATCGATGGCAGGAACAAAGCTGTTATTCCTTCTTTTGTAAACGCACATACCCATGCAGCGATGACTTTGATGCGCGGCTATGCTGATGACATGAAGGTGTTGGATTGGTTGCAGACAAAGATATGGCCTCTAGAAGAAAAGCTCTCTGAAAAAGATGTCTATTGGGGAGCAAAACTGGCTTGCTTGGAGATGATAAAGTCAGGAACGACTTTCTTCAACGACATGTACTGGCATTATCACGGAACAGCAAAGGCAGTAGATGAGATGGGCATGAGAGCAACAGTCTCTGCTGTGTTCATAGACTTATTTGACAAAGCAAAATCTGAAGAACAGATAAAACTGAACAAGAGGTTATTTCAAGAAACAAAAAAATACTCTGAAAGAGTAATCTTTGCTTTAGGACCACATGCAATCTACACTGTTTCCAAGGAGAGTCTGCAATGGATAAAAGAGTTCTCTGACAAAAATAACTTGTTGATACACATTCATCTCTCAGAATCAAAGAGTGAGGTTGATGACTGCATTGCAAAGCACAGGATGAGGCCAGTGGAGTATCTTGAAAAGATAGGTTTCTTAGGACCAAGAGTGGTTGCTTGCCACTCGATATGGTTGAGTGACAGAGAAATAAGGATCTTGAAAAAACACAATGTAAAAATTGCACACAATCCAGTTTCTAATATGAAACTTTCATCAGGTGTTTTCCCTTATGAAAAAATGAAATCATTGACAGTTGCTCTAGGAACTGATGGCTGTGCCTCAAACAACAATCTTGACATGCTTGAAGAGATGAAGTTTGCAGCCCTGCTTCAGAAATCACACACTCATAATCCAACACTGATGCCTGCTTCAGAAGCTTTCAGGATGGCAACCATAAACGGGGCCAAAGTTTTCAATCTAAACAGCGGGGAAATCAAAGAAGGAAAACTAGCTGATCTACTACTAGTAAACCTAAATGATATTCATCTTAACCCAAGACATAACCTGATATCAAACCTTGTCTACTCTGCAAACAGTAGTTGTGTTGACACAACTATCTGCAATGGAAAAATATTGATGCAGAACAGAAAAGTCAAAGATGAAGAGGAAATATTAGAGAAAGCCAACGAAGTAGCGTTTAACTTAACTAAAAAATAAAAATTAAAAAAATTACAAAAGAGAATTTTGTTCTTTTATTTTTCAACTAATTCAACTTTCTGCGCTTGAACTCCGCGCTCAGTTTTAGTAGGTTCAAAAGAAACTTGATCGTTTTCATTTAGGACTGTGCCTTCAGGTAATCCACTGTGATGTACGAAATAATCTTTTCCATCCTCTCCTTCTATAAAACCATAACCTTTTTTCAGGTTAAACCATTTAACTGTTCCTTTCATTTTTTCCTCCATTATATATTTAATTTAAAGTGATTTATTTGCTTCTTTTTAAAGTTTTAGATAAATTAGCTATTTTCTTGAGGTATAATACTATAAATCCAAGAATACCTGCCAAGATGACATAAGGTGTGATTCCTGCTTCATGATGTCCTTTTTTATTCATTTACACCTACAACTTTGATTTTGAAGTTAAGAGTTTTTCCAGCCATCAGATGGTTCAGGTCAATAGTTACTTCTTTGTCTGTCACGTCTGTTATAATTGCAGGCATCTGTTGCCCGTTTGGTAATCCGATTGCTAGCATCATTCCAGGCTTTACTTCTCTATCTTTTGGAAGCTGCTCCTTTGGTACTTTCTTGACTAGCTGAGGATTTCTGTCACCATAAGCCTCTGAAGGCTGTAATTTTATCTCTTTCTCCTCACCTTTCTTCATGCCTATAACAGAGTTGTCAAATCCTTTGATTACTTTGTTAGCTCCGACTTCGAACTCCAATGGCTTGCCATGCTTCTCAGAAGCGTCAAAAACAGTACCGTCATCAAAAGTTCCTGTGTACTCAACCTTTACCTTATCTCCTTTCTTAATACTCATAATATCAACTCCTTTTCTAGACTGTTTTATTGCTTCTTTTATAAAGCTTTGTCTACCTCTCCAATCACTGCTTTATGGTCACTCACGCCATCTACAACCCTGACATTAGAAACCTTGTATGCAGGTGTTGTGAATATCGTGTCAACAACATAGTATAGTGGAGCTTTTCTATGCATATCTAAATCAAGAGTGGTATCAACATCCAAAGGAACATTGTCTTTGAATTGCTGTTCAAACTTCTTGAAAATCTCTTTACCGCGAGGAGCATTGAAATCTCCGCAAAGAATTAATTCATCGAATTGTTCAAGTACTTTCATCAACTCTTTAAAGTTTTTTCTTTGAGAATCATTTGCTTCACCGTCAGGAGTCCAAGTAAAATGGATTGTGCCAACATTGAACTTTTCACCGTCAACTTCAATGGTTGTATATACTAATTTTCTAGGTATTTCTGCAACTGTAGTGAATCGAGGAACATTTTCATCTCCGAAGTAAGTGGTTGCTTTGATTCCATTATTTGGAAAATTCGTCAGCAAAGCTATTCCCTGAACAACATTTGGATTAGTGTTTTCAGTTGGTCTGGATATTCCTTTGAACATAGGAATAAAAACTCCGTCCAAACCAGAAGCTTCCTTATATTTCTCAAAATCAGAATCATACACTTCCTGCAGGCAAAGAACATCAGGTTTCTCTTTTTTCAAAAAGGGAATCACTGTGTGCAAATGCTTGTTCCCTTCAATGTTCAAAGTTATCAGTTTGAAAGTCATTTTCTCTGTTTTATAGTACTTACTTATATTTTTTGTGCAATTGTTCAAATTATCTTTTGGGATTAAACAGTAAACTTTATTAAATAAACCTGATTTGGTCATATCATGAGTGATGATATCTGGAAGGAGGCTCTCGAACAATTCAACAAGGCCGCGAAGGTTCTAAAACTTGATAAGAGCATTGTTGAAATACTGACTAATCCTAAGAGGATAATCCATGTTTCAATACCAGTGAGGATGGATAATGGCAAGATAAAAGTGTTCCAGGGTTTCAGGGTGCAGTTCAATGATTTGAGAGGGCCAACAAAGGGAGGCATTAGATATCATCCTAATGTTAGTCATGAAGAAGTCAAGGCATTAGCGTTCTGGATGACATGGAAGAACACAGTTGTCGATGTGCCTTTTGGAGGTGGAAAAGGAGGAGTTATCTGCAATCCAAAAGAGTTGTCAGAAGGAGAACTAGAAAGACTTAGCAGAGGATACATCGAAGCAATGCATAAATTTATAGGTCCAGAAAAGGACATACCCGCGCCAGATGTTTACACAAATCCACAAGTGATGGCTTGGATGATGGATGAGTATCACAGGATAGAAGGTCATAACGTCTTTGGTGTGATAACTGGAAAACCATTGGAGCTTGGAGGCTCAGAGGGAAGAGACAAAGCCACTGCCCAAGGCGGAGTTTATATTCTAGAAGAAGCGTTGGATACATTCAAAGTTAAGAATGCTTCAATTGCAATACAAGGTTTTGGAAATGCAGGAAGAACAGCAGCTAAATTACTCTCAGAAAAAGACTACAAAATAGTTGCAGTCTCAGATTCAAAAACAGCAATCCATAATCCAAAAGGTTTGGATATAGAAAAAGTAATTGCTCATAAACAGAAAACAGGGTCTGTAAAGGGATTTAAAGAAGTAAAAGAAATCACAAATGAAAATCTACTAATACTAGATGTTGATGTACTCATACCAGCCGCTCTTGAGGGAGTAATCACAAAGGATAATGTTAATAAAATAAAAGCAAAAGTAATCTTGGAGTTAGCTAATGGACCGGTGTCTGCAGAGGCTAGAGCAACTCTTTACAAGAAAGGACAGATATCAATACCTGACATTCTGGCAAATTCAGGGGGTGTTGCAGTCAGCTACTTTGAATGGGTGCAGAACAATATAGGCTACTTTTGGAGTGAAGAAGAAGTCCTGAAAAAACTAAAGGACAAGATGTGCTCTGCATTTGACAATGTTTACTCTGCCTCCAAAGAATTCAAGGTTGACTTTGGAACAGCTGCTTATATCTACGCTGTAAGAAGGATGATTAAGGTATTAGAACTCAGAGGTTACATAAAGAAAGGTGATTAATGTGTATGATGTCATAATAGTTGGTGGAGGAGCTGCTGGCATGACAGCAGGAATCTACACTGGAAGAAAAAACCTGAAAACACTGATAATAAGCATGGACGTAGGAGGACAAACCTCTATCCCTAGCAACATAGAGAACTATCCTGGCTTTGACGGTATAAACGGTTACGAGATGATGATGAAATTCCAAGCCCAAGCTATGAAGTGGGGGGCTGAGATGATAACCGGAAAAGTCAAAAAGATAGACAAGAAAAAAGACAGAACCTTCAAAGTTGGAGTGACAAGCGGAGAAACCTATGATGCACGAGCAATAATCCTAGCTTTTGGAAAAACACCTCTCAGCTTAGGTATCCCTGGAGAAGAAAAGTTTATGGGCAAAGGAGTTTCAACATGTGTCACTTGTGATGCTCCGTTGTACAGAGATAAGACAGTTGCGGTTGTAGGAGGAGGAAACTCCGCTCTAGGAGGCACTTGGGAACTATCAAGTCTAGCTAAGAAGATATACTTGATCCATCGAAGAGACGAGTTTCGTGGCGATGAAGTAGAAGTTGAGAGAGTGAAAAAACAAGATAATATTGACATAGTCCTTAGCCATATCCCAATTGAGGTCAAAGGAGATCAGTTTGTTGAAGGCCTTGTAGTTGAGGATGTAAACACAAAAAAACAGAAAACATTAGAAGTTGACGGAGTGTTCGTTGAGATAGGTTTCAAAGTTGACAGTGAATTTGTCGGACATCTTGTCAAGAGAAATGAGCAAAAAGAGATAATAACAAACCTGAACTGCGAAACGTCACAGCCAGGAATCTTTGCATGCGGAGATGTCAGTGATGTAATATTCAAACAAACAGTTATCTCGGCAGGAGAAGGAGCAAAAGCAGCTCTCCAATGCTACCATTATCTAAGTGGAGCAAAGGGAAAGGTTAGCATTGACTGGGACCATTAGAATTTTTTATTTCTTATAATAAAAAGCTAGCATACCTATTAGATAGAACATCCATATTATTACTTCTAGCAGATTAGGATTTCCGTTATACCCAAGCAATCCTTTCAATAGACTACCAACAACTCCTTTCTCATGTAGCAGAGGATAAGAACCATCAGTATTAATTGCAGGATTTATATCCCAAACATGTTCTTGAACAATAGGTATTATACTTGCTTCTTGGAACTCATGCACCCCATGAGCTAACAATCCAGCTGCAAACAACATTAGAAGGAGACTCGTAACACTGAAAAACTTTTTTATCTTTATATGCTTTGAACCTACAAACATCAAGTAACCGATGAAAACTGCAAACATTATTCCTATTAAGGCTCCTACTAGATTGTTTTCTGATTCTCCAACAATCTTTGCTGCTCCTAGAAAGAGAACTGTCTCAACTCCTTCTCGAAACACTGTTATAAAGCTTAAGAAGAACAATCCATATCTCTGACCATTATCCAATTGTTTCGAAACTTTTTGCCTTAAATCAGAGGCGATGTTTCGCTGCTTGCTCATCCAAATAATCATATATGTTAAAATACCAGCAGCCAAGAACATAGCGATACCTTCAAAAATCTCTTCAGCTCTACCTTCAAATCCACCAGCCAAGACATTGAATAGTATGGCTGTTATGATGCTTGCAATAATAGCAACTGTTATTCCCATATAGACAACATTGTTGTATTTCTCCTTCTTTGTCTTGATTAGGTAAGCTAATATTATTCCTATTATCAGAGCTGCTTCAAGAGCTTCCCTGAAACCGATAAGAACACTTGCTAACATTTTAAGAAAAAGCTAGTTAACTATAGTTTATAAGTTTTTCTAATTTTTTGCTCTTCTAAAATAGTTCTAAAATTTTATATAACTAAAATGCCAGGAATTAAAACATGAAATTCATAGATGCAGAAATAGTAGAGATAAAAGAATTAATCCATAACACGAACTCGTTTCTATTAAGACTTGAGGATGGCAAACACTTCAGCTATCAGGCAGGACAGTTCGTGATGCTAAGAGTTGACATAGTTGGCGAGGAAGTCAAAAGAGCTTACTCAATAGCTTCTCCGCCGCCAAGAGATATGAAACACGCAGAGTACATAGAACTAATCATCAAGCATGTCCCTGGTGGTAAGATGACTGATCATTTGTTCTCATTGAAGGAAGGAGCCCATATAGAGGCTGCAGGACCATATGGAAGATTCATACTGAGAGAACCGATAAAGGAAGGAGATATATTTATGGCGACAGGAAGTGGCATCGCTCCTTTCATGTCAATGCTTAGAAAGGTTTTCAGAGATCACAACCCAAAAGAATTCTACCTATTCTTCGGAGTCAGGAACATGGAAGAGATAATATATGCAGACGAATTATTCCAGTGGGATAGACAGCATGAAAACTTCCACTTGATAATCTGTCTCAGCCAACCGGAAAAAGGCTGGGATGGAGAAGTCGGCTATGTCCAGGATACCTTAACAGACCATATCGACAGCTTTGAGAACAAACAAGCATATCTTTGCGGCATCCCAATAATGGTCGAGCAGTCAAGACAACGATTGATAGAACTAGGGATGAAGCCAGAAAACGTATATCAAGAACAATTTTAACGGAAGACTCCTGCTATCTTTGTGTTACAAGAAGGACACTTATTATTCTTTACATTGTTCTGCAAAACACGAAAGCCCACTCTCTCAACCAACAAGAGCTTGCACTTCGGACAGTAAGTGTTCTCATAATCCCTTGTGATGATATTACCAATATATACATAGTTCAACCCGACACCCTTAGCAATCTCATAGGCGTTTAGCAGACTCGTTACAGGAGTAGATGGTATGTTCCTCAATTCAAAGTCTGGATGAAAAGCAGAAAAATGCAATGGATGGTCGACACCTACATTGTTTTTTATCCACTCGCACATCTTCTTGATATCATCCATGTTATCATTCAAGCTAGGGATTATCAGATTAGTAATCTCAAACCAAATCTTTTCCTTCTTCAAAGTCTTCAAGGTATCTAAGACAGGCTGCAACCAAGCAGTTGTTATCTTACCATAGAATAGATTATTGAAACCTTTCAAATCAACATTTACACCATCCATGTACTTACAAAGCTTCTTCAATGGGGACTTGTTTATGAAGCCATTCGAAACCATTGTATTCTTGATACCTTCCTTCTTAGCAAGCTTTGCAGTGTCAAGCATGAACTCGTAGAATATAGTTGGCTCATTGTAGGTGTAGGCGATGCTCTCACAACCTCTATCTATTGTAGTGTTAACTATCTCTTCAGGACTTATCTCCTTTTCAAAAGCCTGGCCAGCATGGACTTGGGAAGTAGTCCAGTTCTGGCAGTGTTTGCAGTGAAGATTGCATCCGACAGTGCCAAAGCTAAGCACAGAGGTTCCAGGCAGAAAATGAAACAGAGGCTTCTTCTCTATAGGGTCAACAGCCAAACCGCCAGCAACTCTTCCGTAAACCAAAGAGTAGAGTTTTCCATCGATGTTCTTCCTCACCAAACAAAACCCGATCTTGTCAGGTTGGACATAACAATTCCTAGGGCATAAAGTACATTGAACAACGCCTTTCTTAGAAGTATAATACATAGCCTCCTGCATGTCAAGAATATAATACTCCTTGCTTTTAATATTTTTGGGAAGAATTATTTCCTATCATACCTGTTATTGTCTCTTCCATAACACTTATCCATGACCTTTTTGAAATACTCATCCAAATCTATATTATGAGAATTAGCCAGACAAGCCAATGTAAAGATTATGTCAGCCATCTCTTCGCCAAGCTCTTTTTTCGCTTCAGAAGATTTTTTCTTTTTTTCACCGTATATGTGATTGATTTCACGGGCAAGCTCTCCGGTTTCTTCCATCAACCTAGCCAGTATTTCATATGGCTCCCAGTACTGGATTTTGAACTGCTTGGTCCAAACATCAACCTCTTTCTGAACTTCCTTCAAAGACATAATATCCTCCAAAGCTTTGAATAGTGATTATTATAAAAAATTATCTAATCCTAATCTTGTCACCAACCTCAACTTTCAACTTGTCAGTAGCGCGACCATTCTTCATAGATATTTCCAAAGTATTACAACTTCCAATAATTAAGAATAATTCATCGTTAGGCGCTTCAGAATAAGTATTATATAATTTTAATTCTAGATTTTTTTTATTAATAATAGTATTATAGTTATTTTTATTTAATTTTTTCAAATTAGTAATAATATTTTCGAAACCATCAATCCTAACAACCTCTCCTTTTTCATCGAACTTCAATCTTTCTTTCAAAACAGTTTCTTCACCTTCTACATCTTCTCCTTTCTCCAACAACACAGCAGCTTTTGCAAACACATCTCTGCCATGGAAAGTCTTAGACGCTTGCTTTGTGTCAAGCTTTACAATTTTTTCAACACCATCATCCATAGCAGCAGGGAACATCAAGCCATTATCAGGTCCGACAAAATAGTGGTTCTTAGTCTTGACAACTACTGCTTGCCTGTCACCACCAACACCAGGATCTACAACGCACAAGAAAATACTTCCATGAGGAAAAAGCTTGTAGTTATTATACAGAATCCAAGCTCCTTCCTTGACACACTGTGGCTTTACATGATGAAAGAGGTCAATAATATCGGATTTGTCATATATACTAAGTATAACTCCTTTCATAACCCCGACATACTCATCATCCCCAAAATCAGTAAGGATTACTATCATGAAAACCGTTGAAAACCAGTAAATTTATAAACTTTATTAGATGTGAATAAGTGGGGGTGGTAAAATGGAAAAAGAAATAGGTGTTGTAACACACTATTTCACAAATATAAGTGTTGGAGTGGTAGAGATAACAAAAGGAACCCTAAAAACAGGGGATACAATACACATAAAAGGTGCTACCAGTGACTTTACGCAGAAAGTGCAGTCTTTGCAGATAGAACATGAGAAGATAGAAGAGGCTAAGAAGGGACAGAGCATTGGCTTGAAAGTCAAGGAGCACGTGAGAGAGCAAGATAAGGTTTTTAAGATTACCGAGTAAACATGCCAACTCGTCGTGAAGAAATAATAAAACTTCTTGAAGAAAGAGAATTGTCACTACAGAGCATAGCAAACAAATTCTGCGTGGATTTAAAAGAAATTCTGGAAGACATAGAGCATGTAGAGAAGAGCATAAGACCAAAGAAACTGAAGAGAAGACACGCAGAATGCAAGAATTGTGGCTTTGTATTCAAAGAGAGGAGCAAGATAAAAAAACCGTCAAAATGTCCGAGATGCAAGAAAGAATGGATACAACCAGCAGTGTTCAGAATAGAATAAAACAAATAATAAGATACTGGGACACGAAACTCGGAGATAAATACCTGATTAAGCTCCCAAAGAAGAAAACTGAAAAAGATTCGAAGCTCGACTTAATAATAAAGCTTGCAGCAAAGAGTATTGAAGAGAAGAAAGAGGATGTAGAGGAGATTCAGGAAGAGAGAAAGGAAGAGAATGTCGAGGAAGATTTCTCTTGGATAAACCAACAGTTGTTCTCAGACCTTATGAAGATACAGAAAGAAAAAGAGAGCGAAATCAAGAAAGAACGAAAGCATGTAAAATATATATACTATAATTCTTACTCATCAAAACCAGGAGATATATATTCTATACAGACAGATTCCACAAAATACTTCTTCATCCCGTCGAACATAGCAGTTAGAAGAGTGCCACAGTATGCTTTGGGCATAAGTGTGTTGGGAAGGACATGGCCAGGCACAGGAATGATAGAGGTACTAGAAGGGTTGTATGGTAATGACTTTGAAGAAGTACTGATGCACGAAGTACTCCACAACCTCTACCCAGGAGACTCAGAATACATGATCAGACAGAAGACAAAACAGAGAGTGCCATTCCCAACGAAGTGGAATTAAGAGAATCGTTCAAATCAATCTTCACCAGACTAGTCAAAGTCAAGTTTCTTTTCTAAATAATTGTAGTTTTCTTCAAGCACTTTACCATAGCTCTCGTCTTTGAACCAAGAGATTGAATCAGTCATATCTTCAATGCTCGGGTCTTTATACTTTGCGCTTGCAGGGAAACCATTCTTATACAGGTTACCTAAAAACTCAATATTCAACTCTCCAACTTCCTCTTCTAAATATTCCTGCAACAACCACAACTCGTAAGCCAACTCTAAGTATGCAAGGTCTTTTGTTTTTATTGAGAATTCGATTATATAATTTTTTTGTCCAAATAGATTATTGTAATCAGGCTGTAGTAATGAAGGCGAAAGTGCGTCTGCAAACAGTTCTGCTAATGAAATAACGTCGTGAGAGGAGTCTTGTACGGTGTCAACTAAGTTTTGTAAATCCATTACCTCTCCAAGATAATACAATTGTGGGTATAGTTCAATATAGTAATGTTTTACATATCTCTGATCTTCAACTTGTACTTGCCTTATGTTTTGATTTAAACTATCAGTGTAATGCTTTTGTCTCCAGGATAAAATATTCAGTAATTTTTCCCCGCTTATTTTAAAGCCTATTTCTTCATCAGTATGTCTGTTATATAGTGGGAATAGCAAAAAACAGGTTTCCTGGATTGAGGGTATAAATCCTTCCATCCCATCTAACCCTGTTTCTGAAGATAACTCTTCAATGTTATTTAGTAAGATAAAATCATTACACTCTATTCTTTCCGAATTTATATCAATTTGCTTAAATGATCTTCCATCTTTTTTTAAGCCATCAATTAATTCTTCAGGTGTTGATTTTCCAGAATATTTTTTGAATGTTCCTTGTTTTATTTCTGTATTTTCAAATCTCTGACGTTTTTCTCGAGTGCTTAAAGTTTTCAAGTAAGTATTCTCTATCCATCTTGCTAAATCAAAATTTGATAGATCTCCTTGAACTGCGACATCTTGTTTGTATTCAGGCAATATGCCACTATTTTCTAAGCCTATATAGTTTTCCAAGTCTGTTAATATGATTGCAGCTAATAATGCAGAATCAACATACTCTTGAGAGGTTACACCCAGCTTTTCTGACTCGATATTTTTAATGAAATAATCCCTTATCGTTATCATGTTGTTGGTTGATAATTTATCAAATAAGGGTTCTGATTCTTTTTTTGCTTCTCTCTTCTTAGTTAATAGTTTGTGAAGAAAGGATTCTTTTTTGTCTTCTTGAGTTCTCATTATATCAAAGTCTTCTTCAAAATGATTCTGAGCGTATGTTCTAAAACCAATATCTGTTAAACCATTAGCAATCCACTCTGGCATAAAGCCCATACGCCATAAATATTCTATTTTTGCATCTAACCAAGGAGCATAGCCTATTGGTTTTGTATCCTTACAGCCGCGGAATTCTATTCCTAAAAAGCGAGCATCTGGAAAAGGAATATAATCGTTAAAACTGAGTCTTGGGATAGAAAACCCTCCAGAAGGTGTTCTTACAAAGACCCTACTACTAGGCGGACTTAACCTCTTGCTTAAGTCTCGATAACGCCCATTTGCAAGAAGTCCTACATTGTAATCTAAGAGTGCATCCTTTTCGTGTTCTTCCCTGTATAAATTGATATTATACGCTGCTTGTATAATTGTTGCAACATCTTCAAACACGTTTTTACAACCATATTTCTCAATACAACTTTGGGGATAAGGTATTATTTCGTAGGGTATTCCTGTTTCATCAGCATAAAATCCTGCCAAATACTTTCCTCTAACCGATTCAAAGCAGTACTCTACATGGTCTGTATGCAATTCAGCAATTATTTCAGATGGGGATCCAACTTGTTTAACTAATTGAAAAAAACTATCAAAATTTTGTTGTGCTTTTGCAAAGCCTGGAAATGTCAAAAAAGGATTAGTGTAAAACAAGTCATATTCTGCTATTGCATCAAGATAAAAATGATACAAGTGCGCGCCTTCATGCACCAAGACAATTCCAGGATCATAAACCGGTCGCATATCTTCAGAACCACTCATTGAAAAATAATGTGGTGAAATCCACATTTTAGAACTTGCTTGTTGAACACAAGCAGTAGTAGCTCCAGGACATGCATCAACACCGTATTCTATGGTTTTTAAAAATTCTTTATAAGTCCAAGGCAATAACGCCAGACCGTTTCTAAGTTTCAATATGTCTTCATTACTAAGACTTTCAAAATTTATGAAATTATAACCCAGCTCTTCAAGAAGAGTAAAATATTCTTTATCTGCAACTATAAATGAACGATAATTCTCATGTAAACTTTTTTGTATCTCATCATTTGATTTTCCCTGTGAAAACTCAGATTCAACATTAACAAAAGGAGAGAATAATAATTCTTCATCTTTAAAACTTAAAACATTCTTAGTGTTTTTTCCAATAATCGCTATCGTTGGAAAAGTCATAGTGTATTTTTCTAAATTAAACTTGTCTGAATTATTTTCAAATTTTAATTTAGAGTTTGAAATATAATATGTTATCAGATTATTCGACTTTAAACCTTTTTGTATTATGTAAACCTCTCCAGAATCAGCGCTTACATCAAACAATGAAATATCTGAGGCATCAACAGTTATTAGATACTCCTCTTTAGAGTTTATTTCAAAAGCAAAAAAGCTCGGTAAACCGTTGAATCTTGTTTTTTTTAATAACGCGTTCCCTGTAGGTTTTATTTTTAAAACACCATTGTTCACACTAAAGAAATCATTAGTTAACTCAAGAAATTCACAATCAGGATACAAGCATGACAGTTTTAAATAATTAGATAACTTATTATACTCAAAAAACATGTTTGTTTCAGTATCTGGATTAACAAGTTCTTGTTCTTTTGTTGGTAGCAATAATAACTTAGCATTATTTGAGTCTTTATTATTCTCTATTAATATAGGTGTTGTTATTGTCAATCCTTCAGGAAAGTCAAGATTAAATTCAGAAAAAAAGTTTTTGTCTAAATCTGCTGATAATATTATATTGTTTATGTTTTTTAGAAAAGTAATTGAATTATTAGAGTCTCCTTTTAGAAACAGAGAGAAATATTTGTTTCCTTTTAATTTTGCTTCAAAAAAGTAAATTGTGTTTGCTGCATCAATATCAGCCAGGCTTGTTAATTTGAACAAGTGTTCATCACCATAAGATAAATAGATTTCTCCAGTCATCTCTAAGAATCTTAATTGCTTAATATCTATAGGATTTATTTCAGCACCCATTAATTGAGGCTCTAACAATCTTTCATTCAAACCAGAATATTGACCTTTATTTTCTAAAATGAAGCAAGATTTACAACCAAAATCATAAAATAACTTTTTAAAATTTATTCTTTGAATATTCTCATTTGATGATTGTTGTGCTGTTCGTAAGAACTTGTTATAATTAATCCTGGAATAATCTAGCTCTTCAGAATCATAGGGAAGATTCGTATATAACTCTTCTGGTATAAGCTCATAGTTGAAAAACTTATGATTATAATCCCAGTAAGGAAAAGTTTCTTCGTTGTAATGTTCAGGATTTAAATAGTCCATTGTGAAGTTTAGCTCTTCAATGAAGACTTCGGACTCGCTACTGGTAGAAACAGCGCTAGCTAGAGTTAATAATAAAAAAATAATTCCTAATAATTTAATAGTTCTAATTCTCTTCATTATCTTTTTGTTCAAATTTCTTCTTAAGTAAATACACAGCTATTATTATTAGAACAGCTATTATAATCGTCACAATTGGCCAAGGTTTTCTTTTGTAAGATGGGCTCACATCTAACTTTCCAGCTGTTTCTTCATCATCCTGCAGCTCTTTAGCAACAGTCTCTTCAACCATTTCCTCACTCAGGGTTTTAACCGCTTCCTGACCTGGTGCTGGAAAACTCAACACCTCAGTACCATTATCAATAAAAACCTTGAACTCCTTTACCTCTTCATTATAGGGTAGGTAAACAACAGTAGAATTCTTCTCCTCAGTGTAATCAGCGAACTCACCATCCTCATCCAAGTAAGCAACAAAAGTCACAGCTGGCAAAGTGAAAAACACGCCATCCAAGTACTCATAATCAGAAGTCCCATTACCAGCAACCAACAAGTACTTGCCAATAACAGGCCTGACAATCTCATAATCCTCAACATTGACAAGATTAACAAAATTAACCACTAATTCACCATCTTTCTCTTCAAAATCAAACTTATAGGCAAGCTCTGCACTGGCAAAAGGAATTATTAATAACACCAAACAGAACAATAACAATCTCTTCATGTGTGAACCCTCATGTTTAGCTGTATCTCTTGATTGTCAATAAATGTTCCATCTCTTTCTATGGTTATATAGTATAAATTATTTGTTATTCTCGAAGTTTTTACCTTCATTTCCAGGGGCATTGAAAACATGATATTTGGCAGACAGAAGCCAGAACCACAGGATGTGAATGATTCGACTATTTGTCTGAAGGTTTGATTAAAATCTCTTGCGTACAACACTCCGTAGTTCTTTTGGATCTTGTCAATTCTGCCAATGATATCCTTGTATTCAACAGTTGCATCCAGGTAAGTTCTGACAAACAAAGCATCAGAAACATCGAATTCAACTAGTGTGTTGGATGCATTTACAATCAGGAAAGGCATCTCCTTTGGAATATTGTTCAAGCAGTAAGAATTCTCAACGATTGTCTGAGCAAGACCTTCATATATATCCATTACTCCACTAAAATAATTCTCCAGAACAAAGGACTCTCCGTTCACATAAGCGCTTGGACCATCATTTACATAAACCTCTATGAACACATTCGAAAACAGGTTATCTAACAACTCTCTTAGTTGGAAATCAATGCAATACTTTAGATAAGTTTCTCCAATCTTATAATACTTTTGAAACTTAATATCATCATCTAGTTGTATTTCCAAATCCTTAGTTGAGATATCCTTAAACATGAACAGAATCAAACTAACTATCATTACCAAAACAAGACCAAGAGTTGCAAATATTGTTATTTGGGCTTTCCTCACATAGAAAAAATTGGATAATAGAATTATAAATTTTTTGGTTTTAAATTAAGTAAAGCAAAACTTTTATAAACCAATTACAAATACTCGAACTAGAAATAACGGAGTGATTTTTTATGGAAGCATTGAGACCTTTAGACGCGTTAAACAAGGCAAGGAACAGTAAAGTCATAGTAGAGCTGAAGAACAACAAGCGATACGTTGGTAAGCTAGTGGCTTTCGATATACACATAAACACAGTGCTTGATGACGCAGAAGAATACGTTGACGGAGAGCTGAAAAGAAAGTTGGGGACACTCTTTATCAGAGGAGACACAATCACGATAATCTCACCGCAGTGAGGATTAGAAAATGAGTAAAGGAACTCCTTCTATGGGTAAAAAGTCAGGTAAGAAAACCCATATAGTCTGCAGACGATGCGGAAAGAGAACCTATCATGTCAGGAAGAAGAGATGTAGTTCCTGCGGTTATGGAAAGAGTTCTAAAACCAGAAACTATAACTGGCAGAAGAAATAATTTCTCATTCTCCTTTTGGAATTCTTACAATTCCATGATTTGCATTAACAGTTACCTCTTGTCCGTCTCTAAGAATTGAAGTTGCTTTTTTTGTACTAATTACGCAAGGAATTCCAAGTTCTCTGGCGATGATTGCTGCATGACAAGTAATTCCTCCTTCATCTGTCACAATAGCTGCAGCTTTTTTCATCAGAGGAAGGTAATCAGGTCTGGTCATTCCTGCAACAAGAATGTCGCCTTTCTCGATACTCTCTGTTTTCGGATTCCTAATGATTCTGACTTTTCCATGAGCGATGCCTAATGATCCTGATAAGCCTCTTAGTTCCCAAAGATCGGTCTCGTCTTTTGTAACTAAAAGCTTGTTCTTAATCTTAGTTGCTTCTTTGCCTTCAATTAAACCGATGCTCCCATCAGGAAGAATATAGTGGAAGCATTCCTTCATCCTTGTTTTGATAACTGATTTGCTAATCTTCTTTCCTTCAAGCAATCCAAGAATCTCATTAAAATCTGTATGTTGCAACTCGATTAATGAATAATTGTATCTCTCGCCAATCTTTTTCAGGAATTCATTGAGCCAATAGTCTGCTATCAAGTTCGCTTTTTTTCTCTGGTCCTGCCACCAGGCAAGAATTGAAGACCATTTCAGGATTCTCTCTTCATCTTTTGTAAAATTGAAATTTGCTAAAATGCTGGACCTTTCTTTTTCTCGGATATCTTCATAAAACCTTATTTGGTCTAATCGCTCCTGAATATTCTTGACCTTGTCTGAGGTTTCCAAAGCAGTTTCATAAAATGTTTCAATGCTTATAGGGTCGGAATATTTGTAGTTGTTATATATCCAGAAGAACTTTTTCTGATGCTCTCTTAATCTTTTCATTATCTTGGCTACGTTTTCATTGTTCCTTATCATCAAGGCAATACTGAGAATGCTTTCCCTTTCGTCGTGGTGGAACGCTTTTCGATGTGGCTCAATAAGATAATTGATTTCTTGTTGTATATAAAGTATGAAATCCCGCTAAATATTTAAACTTAGCGGGATTGGTTTT
>JACNFY010000004.1 GCA_014384375.1 Nanobdellati archaeon | reverse complement strand
TTCAGCATAAAAGCTGAATTTTTAAGAGTGGTGACATATGTCACTGCGGAGCACAAAGAAATTATAGCAGCGAGACTTAACATTCTTTTCATAAGCACTAGAAAGTATTATACTTATATAAAACTTACACCAGTAATCATAACATTTATATATTATAAAAATCCAGAAAGTGTTGTATAGTGATGACAGAGAACAAAGAGCAACCACACGAGAGGATTTTCAACATTCTATTCCAGGAAGACGAGCTTACATGGCAGAATATAATCTATGACATGGTCAAAACCGAAGAGATGAATGCTTGGGACATCGATATTTCCCTCATAGCACAGAAATTCTTAGAAAGATTAAAAGAACTGAAAGATATGGATTTCAGAATATCAGGGAAGATAGTCTTAGCATCAGCCATGCTTCTAAAGATGAAATCCACAAGACTTCTTGAACAAGACCTGACTGAATTTGATAGCTTATTATCAGCTTCAGAAGAAGAAGTCATGGATATGTTGGAAGATATAAGTGAAGGACATAGAGGAGAACAAGAACTTCCAAAGATAAGACCAAGAATACCACAGCCAAGAAAGAGGAAAGTATCTGTGTTTGACCTAGTAGAAGCTTTAGAGAAAGCCTTAGAGGTTGAAAGCAGGAGAAAACATTACATTATGCCAGAAGAAAAAGTCGAACCGCCAAAGAAAACATTAGATATAGGTGTTGTGATAAGAGACATATATGACAAGATCGTCTCTTTCTTCAACAAATCAACAACAAAGCTTACATTCACAGAGCTAATACCATCTGAGTCAAAGGAAGACAAGGTTTTCACATTCATACCACTATTACACCTAGATTTTCAAAGGAAAATAGATCTAATGCAAAAACAACACTTCGGAGAGATATCAATACTGCTGAACAAGAAAAAAGCAAAATAATTAAGTCTTTTTCTTAGAAGAAGAGTCTTTTTCTTTCTCTTTCATTTTATGAACTGCTTGCTCTAAGTCAGTCTCAACGTCCTTCAAAACTTCATCGACCTCATCAACCTTTTTAGGCTCGAACAAACGAATCGATTTAATGATGAACTTAAGTAGCATGAAAAACATCAATAAAGCCACTAATGTTACGCCATAATTGTAAAAAGACCTCTCAGCCAATATATCCGAATAAGTCAATATTATGCCAAGATAAGCTATAAAGCTTATTACGAACTTAGAGTTCACCCTAGAACTTATCTTTCTCTTCAATACATGAAAGAAATCAAGGTATGCCAAAACCAATGCTAAAATGATGACGAAAAACACTATGATGTTTCTCAGTGTGTCTACAAATAATAGTTTTTCAAAAGCTAATCTTCTTACTAAATCAACTCCTACAAATAATAAGAATAAAGAATTATCCAACGCACTCTCATACTCTAACTCCTCACGAACATACCTTGCAAAGTACATCTCTATAATAACCCAAATTATAATAACAGGAGTGAGTATCCAGAACATCCCAGGATTGACAAAAGGAGATCCTACAATATCAAAGAACTTAGTGAAAGTATCAGGCAATAACTGTTTCCAAAGAAAACCACTCACCTCTGAAATCATTCAATTATTAGAATATTCCTGATATAAAAAATTTTCCATGCAATATTTTTTTAAAACTTACAAAAACGCAGTTTTTGAAGTCGCAAAAGCAAAAATGTCTTTTGAGACACAAAACTTTGAAGTTTTGTTGTTCAAAAAGCAAAAACTTTTTGAAACAACCATTATTCTCGTTGAGCATGACAACAGCATTGATGACTTTCAACAAGAATCCGAACATTGGATTGTACGGCTTTGCAACCAACAAGTTCGTTCTTGTAGGAAAGGAAGTGAACAAAAAAACGGCTAAAGAATTAGAAAGAATATTCGAAGTACCTGTCTACAAAATCAACATAGCAGGAACCTCTTTGATAGGGGTATTCATCGTTGGAAATGAAGACTTGATACTGGTTCCAAGCATAACATTTGAAAGCGAACTCAAACAACTCGAAAAGCTGAAAATAAAATACGAGGTTTTCAAAACAGACCTGACATGTCTTGGTAACAACATTGCTCTAAGTGAACATGGAGCACTTATTAACCCAGAATTTTCAGATTATGAAATCAAAAAGATAAAAGCGTTCTTCAAAGTGCCTGTTAGGAGAATAAGTATTGGTGAAACAGAGACTCCAGGATCATGCATAGTGTTAAACAAAGACCAAGCTCTAATACATAGAGACACAGCAACTAAGAACATAAGACTCATTGAAAAGATTTTAAAAGTTAAAGCCATTCCAAGCACTATAAACATGGGGGTTCCTTACGTAAAATCAGGCATACTCTGTAACAAGAAAGGCTTGGTAATAGGAAAAAACTCTGGCCCTGCAGAAGTGATGAACGCTGAAGAAAGTCTTGGATTTATAGGATGATAAAATGAAAGTAATCTGCGGAACATCAAATCCTGAACTGTCCAAAGAGATTGTTGAGTATCTAAAAATCAATCCAACAAATATATTAATAAAGAAGTTTGCAGACGGAGAGATATACGCAAGGCTCAAGGAAGATATAAGAGGAGAGGACGTGTTTATTGTCCAGTCAACTAATTCCAATGACAACTTAATGGAACTCCTTATAATGATTGACGCAGCAAAGAGAGCCTCAGCCAAGAGAATAACAGCAATTATACCATACTACGGCTATGGAAGACAGGACAGGAAAGCAGAGGCGAGAGAACCAATAACTGCTAAACTCGTCGCAAACCTAATAACAGTCGCAGGGACTGACAGGGTGTTAACAATTGACTTACATTCTCCTCAGATACAAGGATTCTTCGACATACCACTTGATGATACATGGGCGTTCCCTATATTTGTGAGATATTTTCAAAAAAAGAGTATAAAAAATTTGACTATAGTTTCACCTGACGCAGGAGGTGTAAAGAGAGCTCTTCACTTAAGCAAGAGACTAAACGCACTAATAGCAATGATTGATAAGAGAAGAACAGAGCATAACAAAATTGAGGAAATGAAAGTTATAGGTGACGTTAAAGGAAAAAATGCCATAATCTACGACGACATAATAGATACTGGTGGAACAATTTGCACAGCTGCAACCGCCCTCAAGAAAGCAGGTGCAAAGAATGTCTATATATGCGCAGTGCATCCTGTGTTCTCAGGAAACGCTGTTGAGAAACTAATTGCATCAGATGCAAAGGAAATACTCGTTACAAACTCAATCCCAACCAAGAAAACTAAGAAGATAAAAGTATTAGACATGAGTTACATATTGGCAATAGCTATAAAAAATATACATGAGAGCAGATCTATAAGCACATTGGACAAGCAAATATTAAGGAAGAAAAAGATAAAATGGACAAAGAGAAAGTAATGGAATACCAGATATTGGAGCAGCAGATGCAGGCCCTAACACAGAACCTGCAAAATATAGAAAACAATCTAGAAGAGATTAACAAAATCATAACAACCCTTAACGATTTTAAGACTCTGAAGAAAGGTGACAATATTCTCGTACCTGTGGCTAACGGCATATTCGCAGAGGCAACACTACAAGATTCTAAAAACCTGAAAGTGAATGTTGGCAGCAATGTAGTTGTGAAGAAAGATGTTGAAGGGGCAAAGAAGATAATGGATGAGCAGATAAAAGACCTAGAGAAATATAGGGAAGAAACAATGGAGTACTACAACACAATGTATGCCAAGATGCAAGCATTACAGCAAGAGTTAGTCAAAGAACAAGAATCCAAAGAGAAGAAGTCATGATAACTTACAAAAACTTCTTTTTTGAACTTAGAAACCCTTACAGAATTTCATAAGTTTTATAAAACAATATTTTTTCTAAGTGACCATGTTCAAATTCCTAAAAGAAAAGCTAAAGAGCGTAGTCGATTCTATAAAGAAAAGTGTAGAGAAAGAAGTAGAAACAAAGGAAGTAGAGGTAAAGAAAAAAGTAGTAAAGAAGCCGAAGAAAAAGGTCGAGAAAAAAGAAGTAAAGAAAGAAGAAAAGAAAAAACCTGAAGTAAAAAAGAAAGAAAAGAAACCAAAGAAAAAAGAAAAACCTAAGGAAGAAAAAAAAGAGGAGCCTGAGGAGAAAAAATCATTCTTAAAGAAAATATTCAGCAAGAAAGAAGAAGTTAAAGAAGAAAAAGAGGAAGTAGAGGAAAAGGTCGAAGAAGAAAAAGAGGAGAAAGAAGAAAAGCCAGAAGAAGAGAAAAAAGGCATCTTCAAAAGGATAACTGAGAAAGTAACAAAGTTCAACCTCTCTGAGGAGAAATTTGAGGAATTGTTCTGGCAGTTAGAAGTCACATTGCTGGAGAACAATGTCGCTGTAGAAGTTATTGACAAGATAAAAGGTGATCTGAAAGAAGAGTTGACAACTGGCAAGATTTCTAGGAAAGGCGTAGAAGAAGTCATCAAAGACACCTTGAAAAAATCAATCGAGGAAGTTCTAGATATCCAAACATTTGACTTGGTGAAGAAAGCAAAAAAGAAAAAACCATACATAATTGCTTTCATAGGTGTCAACGGCTCTGGAAAAACAACCACTATGGCCAAGGTTGCTCATATGCTTATAAAGAACAAGCTCAGTGTTGTGTTCGCTGCTTCAGACACATTCAGAGCAGCTGCTATTCAGCAGTTGGAAGAACACGCCAATAAGCTTGGTGTGAAGATGATAAAGCATGACTACAATGCAGACCCTGCAGCAGTTGCCTTCGACGCTGTAGAGCATGCAAAGAGCAAAGGAATAGATGTTGTCCTTATAGATACCGCAGGAAGACTTCATAGTAACACAAACTTGATGGAAGAACTGAAAAAAATTGTAAGAGTAAACAATCCTGACATGAAGATATTTGTTGGTGAAAGCATAACAGGGAATGACTGCGTAGAACAAGCAAGGGTTTACGATAACGAAGTTGGTATTGACGCGATAATACTAGCAAAAGCAGATGTCGATGAGAAGGGAGGAGCCGCAATCTCAGTTTCTTACATCACAAAGAAGCCAATCATATACCTAGGAACAGGCCAGGCTTACGACGACCTGACAAAGTTCGAGAAGAAGATTATTGTGAAGAATTTAGGGTTATAAAATAAAAAGATTTAATACCCATTCAACGGTACTTTCTTTCCGTTGAATTCCGGTTTTTCAAGATGGTCTGCTGCTTCTTTTCTAAGAATACCAACCTTATCAACTTTCTCCCATGTGAAATCTGGGTCATTTCTTCCGAAGTGACCATAAGCAGCTGTTTTTCTATAAATAGGTCTTTTCAGCCTTAGATAACTGATTATCTCTACTGGCTTCAATGGGAAATGCTTCACTACCAACTTGCTTATCTCATCTTCTGGAATCCTGTTAGTGCCGAAAGTGTGTATCAAGACTGATACTGGCTGCGCCACTCCAATAGCATAGGCTAGTTGCACTTCACACTTGTCAGCTAAACCTGCAGCGACAACATTCTTAGCAGCATACCTTGCAATGTAAGAGGCTGACCTGTCAACCTTTGAAGGGTCTTTCCCTGAAAATGCTCCTCCTCCATGACTTCCATGACCACCATAGGTATCAACTATTATCTTCCTTCCTGTGACTCCAGCATCAGCAACAGGCCCTCCAACTATAAACGCTCCTGTCGCATTGATATGAAACTTTGTCCTTTTATCAATCCATTTACCACAAACAGGTTTTATCACATGCTTTATTATGTCTTTCTCTAACCTCCTATGACCTACATTAGCAGAGTGCTGAGTAGCTATGACAACTGTGTCAACTCTTTTTGGAGTCCCATTATGATACTCAACAGTAACTTGGCTTTTACCATCAGGTCTTAAGTATTTTAGTTTGTTTGATTTCCTAACTACAGAAAGCTTCTTTGTCAGTTTGTGAGCTAAAATAATTGGCAAGGGCATGTACTCAGGAGTTTCATTGGTTGCATATCCAAACATAATACCTTGGTCTCCTGCTCCCTGCTCTTTGTGCAGTCCTTTCCCTGTTGTAACTCCTTGTGAAATGTCAGGACTCTGCTCTGAAATGGCTGATAGAACACCACATCCCTCACAGTCAAAGCCATAGTCTGGATTATCATAACCTATATCCCTTATTGTGTCCCTCACCACTTTCTGGACATCAATATAGGTTCTTGTCGTTAGCTCTCCTGCAACAACAACAAATCCAGTCTTTGTCAGGGCTTCTATAGCAACCCTTGAATTTGGATCATCTTTAAGCGCAGCGTCTAATATGGCATCGCTTATCTGGTCACACATCTTGTCAGGGTGACCCTCTGTTACGCTTTCACTCGTGAACAAGTATCTTCCGTTTTTCATTTTATCTCCTCCATTGTTACCTTAACTTTTTTTTATAATCAGTTAGAAATTGAAATGCTTGATAGAAAGACTCAATCTCTTCTGCAATTGACTGATTAATTCCTAAAGCTTCATCGTGAGTCAGAGAGACAAGCCCGTGAAGCTTGAACCTCTCTCTTGATCCATAAAGTTCTTTTGCTTTGTCATACCTGACAGTCCCTATATTATTGTTCACTGCTAACCACAAGCCGTCAAAAGAAGCATTGTTAGAATCTTTTCCAGAACCATTTATAACGTATTCCGCAAATGTCCCTCCTAAAACGGCTTCTTTAACTTCTTGAACTATCCTTTCCCATCTTTCTTTTGTTCCGTTCTGTTCAGCTGTTATCACAGGTCTCTGTCTTATATGATAATTTTTTGGCAAAGTATTCCTTATTACTTGCATTTTAGGTTAGAAATTAAACTTGCTTATATAAAGATTATTGACAAAAATATTCCTATGAGAATAAAGTCTGAAAAAGTTTATATAATCCAATCTTTTCTCTGCGAAGAATGCTTAAAAAAACATTTTTAATACCGATTTTTTTCATCATATTAGTCTACTCAGCAAACGCTCATCCTTTGGATGTTGTTTATTCCGAGATTTTCGTGAAGAATTCCTCTTTAAATTACAGCATCAAGGTTTCCTCAGTTTATCTTAGTGATATCTTAGGTTTGGATAACATTGAACAATTAAACAAGGAAAGTATTGATGAAAGAATTGTTCAGGAATACTTCGATGACAACCTAGAGATATCTAGCGAGAATGAGAAATGCAACTCTCAATTGAAAAGGATTTCATTAGAGCAGGATTATAATAAAAACCCCCAGTCACCTGTTTTTTTCCACTTCGATGCAAGCTGCAAAGAGCAAATTAATTATCTTGAGATAACATCAACCCTTTTCTCAGAGTATTCTTACTCAAAAACATTTATGACTGACGTGTATTACAAGAACAAGACTCAGAATCTTATTATAGGATACGCTGATAAAGTAGTTCTTCCTATTCTTCTAGATGAAGAGTATGCTGGAGAGAAAATAAAGACCGGTAATCTGGCTAGAGCTGCTAATTTCATAAAACTAGGGATACATCACATATTCATAGGGTATGACCATATAGCTTTTCTTATCGGAATAATAATCATAATCATCAGCTTTAAACAAGCAGTAAAGATTGTTACTGCGTTCACAATCGCTCATAGTATCACTCTTATACTATCTGCTCTTGACATCTTCACGATTCCCCAGATGGTTGCAGAAGCAATAATAGCTCTGAGCATCGCTTATGTAGGGTTTGAGAACCTCTATTTCAAGGAGATAAAAAGACGCTGGCTGGTTGCTTTTTCTTTTGGATTGTTTCATGGCTTTGGGTTCTCAAGCGTGTTGAAAGAGATAGGCATACCAAAGGACTTTGCCATTGTTTCCTTATTATCTTTCAATGTAGGGGTTGAAATAGGCCAGATAGTAATCGTTGCTTTGATATTGCCGATGATATGGTATATCAGGAGGTATAAGTGGCACGGAGAGTTCAAGAAAACAATATCTGGCACCATTTTAGTGCTAGGAATCTACTGGCTTATCACAAGGACTTTTCTTCTCGTCTAAAAAACAGTCATTTATCCTCACAAATGTTTCTTACAAAAGATTTATAAATAATCAATCCATAAAAAACATTGGGGGATACAGAAATGATAGAACTAGGCGGTAATATAACCCTTGCCGGGTTCAAGGACTTGGACCACGCAGAACTAATCGTGGTGAAGAAACTTGTAGGGAGATATACAAGGAAGATGAGTGACTCTTTGAAGGATTTTGAAAATCTCACAGTGACTATGAAAGGAGTGCATAAGACGCCAAAGAGTCAGAAGTATGAGATACATGGAAAACTAATGGCAGGCGGTAAGCCACGCACATCAGAAGTCGTTGATAGGAACCTATTCGCAGCCCTTGATTCTTGCTTGAAGAAAATACTTACGGAAATAAGCAAATAAATTACTTTTTAGCAGTTTTACCTGCTTTTTTGGTAGAAGTTTTTTTAGTAGATTTCTTCTTAGCATCAGGCTTTTTAGTTATTTTCTTTGCACCAGGTTTTTTAGCTTCTTTCTTCTTTTCTTTTTTAATCTCTTCGACTTTTTCTTCCTTCACTTCCTCTTCCTTCACTTCCTCTTCCTTCTCTTCTTTTCCCATTGCTTTTTGTAGCTTTCCTTTTAACCCTGTAGGCTTCTCCTCTTTTGGTTTTGCTTTTACAGCCTCTTTGAATTCAAAGCCTTCAAGCTCTGCTTTCACAGTTCCATCGTCGTATTTCACAGCCTTGACTTTGACATGATGAGGAGGATTTTTTATTCCGTGTTTCCATATATGCTCATTCACATACATTCCCAACTTTATATTGTCTGACTTCATGTGTCTCTGTAAGAACTCTCTTAATGTCTTGACAGCTTTCTTTGACCTCTTATACCTAGGTGCTTTAAGCCATCCTTTTCTCAATGGCACATTATATGCTCTTTCTAGAGTAACCTTTTTTTCAGGTTTTTTTTTCTCTGCCATATTCATGCCTTGGTTTTTGTTCTTCTCCAGCTTCTCTTAACAGTAGTGTGTCTTCCTGGATGTACTCTTCTTCCCTGGCCGTATATCTTTGGAACTGTCCAGAAAGGAGCCCATCTAGTTCTTCTAGCCTTCTTTGCAAGCCTTAATTTCCTGCTTAAATGTATGAATCTAGCCATTTTATTTCTTCTTTTCTTTTTTAGGAGCTTTCTTCACTTTTTTTGGTTTTTCCTTCTTAGGAGTGTCTGAAACCTTTGGTTTCTGAGCATCATCAGAAACTTTTGTTTCTGAGATTTCTTTCTTCACTTCTTTTTTAGTCTCTTTCTTTTTCGGAGTTTCCTTCTTCTTAGCTTTAGGTATGCTTAATAGTTGTTTTTCCTTTGGGATAATATGTGGTTTTTCCTTAGCTTTTGGAGGCTCTGCTTTCTTCTCAACAGGTTTTTTTACTTCAGGCTTAGCCTCTTTTTTTGGTACTGGCTTCTTTTTTTGTACAGAGCCACCCATTCTTTTGGCGACTGAGAATAATACGGATGTTCCTTTTGGTGTTATAACTCTTCCTTTATGTTTGCCGATAGTTTCTTGCTTGACAAGCTTGGCTTCCTCTAATTGCTGAAGAACCTTTCTTATTATGCTTCCAGAGCCTTTGTAGAACTTCCCGGGTTTATATCCTCTGTTTCTCTTTCCACCGTACTTTATCCTGAGTTTTGAAACCCCTATAGGTCCTAGTATGTATACTTTTCTTAACACCGCTGCAGATCTTATATACCACCAGTCATTGTCAACTGGCGGTTTTTCCTTGTGAGCTCCTGTCTTCACAAAGAGGCCCCAGCTAGGCATATGTATGAGCTTCTTGAGCTCTTCAGCGGTTTTTTCGATCAATTGGTCTTGTGGTACATTAAATATCATATTAACACCTAAAAAACTTGTTTACAGAACCTCTAAACCAAGTCGATGGAATAATAAGCTGTTTATAAACTTTTTGGATAGATAAAAAAGGACATTGTCAATTAATCGACACATTTAAATACTTGTTTGCCTCAATCTTTGATTG
>JACNFY010000024.1 GCA_014384375.1 Nanobdellati archaeon | reverse complement strand
ACATGCAGCTATCGTAGCAAGAGAGATGAAAACCCTTTGCATAGTTGGAACTGGAAACGCAACTAAAGTGCTAAAAGATGGCGACCTTGTAGAAGTTGATGCAGAGAAGGGTGTTGTTAGGAAGGTTTGATTCACGGTTTTGCTACATTATCCCAGAGGTATTTATGGTATCTCCTGTAATTCTCAGCAAGCTCTTTACTCTCAATAACAAATGCAAAAAAATCTTCACCTAATAAAAAATTAACAGTTTTGTTACCATGAATACCGGTGACAGTGGGGTTGCCACTGAAATCCTTTGGTAGGAATTTCCAGGATTCGTAAGCATATGGTTTTTTAAGCTCTTTTTTTAATTCAAATCTGATGATATTAAACATTCTTATTTTTAATTTTATTCTTCGTTTGTTCCAATTTGCAAAAAAATGGGGGAGTTTTTTCGGGACATATCTTCCAGAACCAATCCAATAAATCTCTTTATAATTAAGCATATCCTCCCAAACTGCCTTCACTCCTTCATGGCCCCTGTATATCTCAGCATTTATCTCTGGTCTTCTAAAATTAAACTTTTCAATTAGAGAAGGAATCTCTTTTTCTATTTCTCTCCTTGTCCCATCTAAATCGTGCTTTTTTTCCTCTATATATCCGATAATCTTGTTCGGGTGGCTTAATTGGAATACTCTCCTCTTATTTTCAGTGACATATGTTATTAAACCGCGCTCAATAAGCTTGTTCAGAATGTCATAAATATTTCTTCTTTCAATCCCGGTCTTCTCGTGAATCTTGTTTACTGGAGCTCTTCCTAGGTCTAATAAAGAAGAATAAATTGTGATTTCACCGCCTGAAAGCCCAATTTTTCTCAGTACTTCAAGAGCCATACTGATGAATAACAGGGACTTATATATAAATTTAATGGTGTTGTAACAATACCACAAGGATTTAAATAGTATAACTATTGACCAGTAGTAATGCTTAATGATTTAATTAAAAAACTGAAAAGTTATGCTTTAGTAGGAAGTTTAGCTTTATCGACAGCTTTTTTTCCAGGTAAAGCAAATGCTCAAGAATCTTTTTTTGATGAGTCCAAATTAAGATTTTATTCGGATACCTCACTCGACCCTGAAGTTCGGGGGGACCAAATCCTTAGATTGGAGAGTAAAGGGTTAGATTTAGGAGTAGAGTATAATGATGCAGGCAAGGTTAAGGCTTTTGGTTCGAATCTGAAATTAGGGGGTTTAAATTTTAGGACAATTGCTGAAAAAAATGAGGAATTCACAAATTATGAACTTAAGCTAAGAAGGAAGTTTATCAAAGGTTTAACTGCAGCAGCAGGATTTGGTGAAGTAAATGGTCAAGACTTGATTCTTCTTGGTTTTAATTATAAAAATCTGGGAAATCCTGATTTTGATTGGGGTGCTGATGGAGGATACATAAAACTAAAAGGTGATGATAGAGTTGTAGGTGATGTTTGGATTAATCTTAAAAAAATGTTAGGTGTGAGAGATGTGTTCTTTGGAGCAAGGTATGATGAACTTGATCAATTGTTTCTTGTTGCATCCCTACCAAGTGATGATGAGTGGGCTCTAAGATTTTTTCGAAAAAATAATTTTAGTAAAGGAAATCAATCTGAATTAAATCGATTAGTTTTTTCTACAAAGGCAAGACCAACATTTATAGATGATTCATATTCTTATTTTCTAGTTGATATTGATGCATTTAGAAATACAAATACATATATAAAGAACCCACTTAGGTACATTGTTCCAGCGTTTCATCATATGGGACAAGGAAGTGATGATGGTTTAGAAGCTGTGGTGGTAACCGAACTTCTAAAAACTCCTAAAGGAGATAGAATTCTTAAGGGGGAATTTGATACTTATTTAATAAAGGGTTTTTGGTTAGGGATTAATGGAATTTATAATTTAGAAAGTGATGAAAAGATAATAAGCATACCTTTCGGATTTTACTATAAAATAGGAAATTTAAGAATTGAACCATTGTATAATTTAAAGGAGAAAAGATTTTCTGGGTTGGTTGTTGTTGATTTGGATTATAAATTTTAATAAATTCAAACAAAGCTCAAAATCAAAATCCATGCCAGAATCAGGTCTGCAATGAAGGGGATTATAAGGGCTGTAGCTGATTTTATTACGAATTTTCCCAGAAAGAAGACAAAAATGGCATAAATCTAGCAAATGAAATACATTCAAGTTTGTTTGTGGGTGGAGAAATCACAGATAGAATAAGATTTGCAATACAAATAGGCTAAGATTTCTAATTTTTCTTCTAAAAAAATCATAAATTTTATATAACAAAAATAATAAATATTTTTGAATATAAATTTTGCATAAAATTTATATACTATAAACAAATAAATTTAGATATTAACAAAAAGCTAAATACTTATCTTCTAGGTAAGATTTACGCTTTTTGGAATGCTCAAAATCCAGCACATGGATTTTGTTATTAAAAAAAGAGGGTGTTAGTGTTTTGGCTGAAGAGAAGCATTCTAAAATGGAGAAGCCTCCAGTTCCTTCTAGGGAGGAACCTTCAGAAAAAAAGGGAGAGTCTGCTCCAGAGAAAAAGGAAGAAACACGAAGCAGCGAAGCTTCTAGTGCACCAGAAGATAAACTTCCGGGCGAGCCAGAGGAAAAACCTGTTGAACACAAGCCCCCAGAGAGAAGGAAAGAGAAAGCTCTAGAAAGAAATATTATTGACACTTACGAGTTCAGGTCAAAGAAAATACCCATAACTATTACTGTTGTGCGGATAAAAGGGGAGTTTGTCCCTATCTATCAGGTTAGTATCTCAAGCATAAGCAAGACGACAGAGTTCATTCTAGAGAAGATAAGACAGGAGCTCATAAAGAGGGTTAATCTTGGAATGCTTGACATAACAGATACTAAGAAGTCAGAGCAAGTAGAAACTAAATTCGAGGAGACAATAACAGACCTCATAAACAAGTACTTCCCAGATGTTGATGATGAGATAAAGGAATTCTTGATATCATACTTGATAGGAAAGAGTCTAGGTCTTGGTAACCTTGAATTATTGATGAGCGATGTCAACTTGGAGGAGGTTGTTGTGAACCAGGCAGCAGAGCCAGTGTGGGTTTACCATAGGAAGCATGGTTGGCTGAAAACAAACATACACATGACAGACGAGGACCAGATAAGACATTATTCAAGTTTAATAGGAAGGAAGATAGGAAGACAGATAACAGTCCTAGAGCCATTACTGGACGCCCATATAACAGGCGGTGACAGGGTAAACGCAACATTGATGCCAATCTCCACACAAGGAAACACCATAACCATAAGAAAATTCTCAAGGGACCCATGGACAATAACCAAGTTCATAAAATCGAGAACAATAACAATTAAGGCTGCAGCGTTGATATGGTTAGCGATGCAGTATGAGATGAGTTCTATAATAGCGGGTGGAACAGCCTCTGGAAAAACCTCTACCTTGAATGTCATGGCAAACTTTTTCCCACCAAATCAGAGAATAATATCAATAGAAGACACTAGGGAGATAAGACTTCCGAAGTTCTTACATTGGATTTCTTTGAATACCAGGCTTCCAAACCCTGAAGGGAAAGGGGAAATATCTATGGAAGACCTTTTGGTTAATAGCCTCAGGATGAGGCCTGACAGGATACTTGTAGGTGAGGTCAGAAGGAAGAGAGAAGCAGAAACACTCTTTGAAGCTATACACACAGGACATTCAGTATATGCCACTTTTCACGCAAACAATGCGGAAGAAGCAATTGAGAGACTTACAAACCCGCCAATAGATGTTCCTGTGATAATGCTCCCTGCGATATCATTAATAATAGTACAGTTCAGAAATAGGAGAACAGGAGCAAGAAGAACATTCCAGATAGCAGAAATAACATCTGATTCACAAGCCAATGTGTTGATGCAATACGATCCTAAAAAAGACCGATTAGTACAGGTTAATAAATCAAAATCTTTGTATGAAAACCTTAAGCTATACACAGGTTATTCACAGTCAGAGATAGAAAAGAACCTTGTAGAGAAGGAACGCATTTTAAAGTACATAGTAGACCTAAATATAGATTCAGTTGACGGAGTTGGAAGGGTGATGGCAGAGTACTACACAGACAAGAAGAACCTTATGAAATACGTTGCTAGCAAGAAGCTATTGCCCTCATAATAAAAGATGACATTTTTATACAAATGGCTTGCCAGGCAGATACCAGGGCTTAAGCTGAAACTCAAAGAGGCTAAGATTTCAGGAACTGATGAAGGTTACATGAAGAAAACCTGGATGGGAGCTCTCTACCTGTCATTAGGCCTGACATTTGTTGCTTTTCTATTCACGAAGAAATTGGGTGTATTTCTGTTCTTTCCAATACTATTCTTCGTGATGTTCACATATCTTGTGAGAGTTGTGGATGTCAAGATTGAAAAGATGAAAAGAGAGATTGACAAGGAAATTCTCTTTGCAGGAAGATTTCTCATAATAGAGTTGGAGTCAGGAGTTCCACTATACAACGCTTTTAAGAATATATCTGAGAACTATGAGACAATAGGCCCTTATTTTGATGAAATAGTTGACAAGGTTGACCTGGGAACATCCATGGATGACGCATTAAATGAGGTTATTACAACAACACCATCTCCCAACCTAAGAAGGGTTCTATGGCAGATATTAAACTCTTTCAAGACAGGCTCCAATGTGATGGGCTCGCTGAACATAGTGCTTGACCAGATATCCAGGGAGCAGCGGATAATAATAAAGGAGTATGGAAGGAAATTAAACCCTATAGCGATGTTTTACCTGATGGCAGCTATAATAGTCCCGAGCCTCGGCATAACCATGCTGGCTGTTCTTGCAACCTTCCTCGGCTTGAACCTATCATTAGGAATACTGCTCGTTATTGTGATGATAATAGCCTTTGTCCAATTCATGTTTTTAGCGATTATAAAATCATCAAGACCACCAATGGTTGTGTAGAATGACTGAAAAAATCAACCCTATTAAGAAAATTGAGGAATTTATAGATAGAATTAATCATTCCTTTCACGAAGCTCGAAGAAGAAGAATATTTAAGAAGGCTTCCAAAGAAAAAGAAGGAGTATCTTTTAAGAAAAAATCCAAGAAGAAACCAAGGAGGACAAACATAGCCATATTAAAGGATTATCTTAGAAAGGCAGGTTATGATTATGTTGACGAACGAAGACTTTCAACCATTATTAAAAGAATAGTTATTATCTTCTGCGCTCTATTCTCTATAATAGCGATTATTCTTCTTATAGTATCGAAAAGCGGTGCTTTAAGAGTTCTCATCTATTTATTAGCAACATGGACATTTGTTTTTGGCTTGGTTCTTGCTGTGCTATGGATGATATTGTATTTATTTTTAGACCTGAAAATTTTTAAGAGGACAAAACAGTTAGAGGATGTACTACCTGACTTCCTCCAACTAACATCCGCAAATATAAGTGCAGGTATGCCAATAGACCAGGCTTTATGGTATGCAGTCAGGCCGAAATTCGGTGTCCTAGCAAAAGAGATAGAGGAAGTTGCTAAATCAACAATTGCAGGAGCTGATTTGGAGACTGCTTTGAAGGATTTCTCCAAGAAGTATGATTCGCTTATCCTGAAAAGATCTGTTAGTCTAATCATTGAGGGAATGAGAGCAGGAGGAGAGCTAGCAGACTTATTAAGCAAGGTAGCAATTGACATCCAGGAAACAAAGTTGATGAGAAAAGAGATAGCTGCAAGCGTGATGACATATGTGATATTCATAAGCTTTGCAACGGTAGCGGCTGCACCTTTCTTATTTGCTCTTTCAACCCAGTTATTGGCTATTGTTCAAGGAATAATGGGATCCATCGACCTTAGCAATGTTTCAACAGGGACTTTCAAGCTCAGCCTATCAGGAGATTCCATCGACATAAAGGATTTCAGGATATTCTCGATACTAGCGCTGTCAGTCACAGCCATGTTTTCAGCATCCATTGTTAGTATAATCCAAAAAGGCAATGTCAAAGAAGGCCTTAAGTACATACCCATATTCCTAGTGGTTTCACTCATTCTTTACTTCGTAGCCAATTTAATAATAGGGAATATGATGTCTGGATTCATATAAAGTTTTATAACAGGAATTTTATGTTTTTTCCGCACAAACAATTTTAGAAGGAAAAGTGTTCTGACTTATATATTCACTTTTAATATTTTTAAAACCTACATTTTTTATTCTTTCTTCCAAATCAATCGGCCTGCATCCAGTTAGTAATGAAGGTGTTTTCTTTGCTATTAAATCCCATATTTTGTTATACCATCTTCTGCCGTATGTCATTGTAGAGATGATTATCCTTCCATTAGGCTTCAGAACCCTTCCAAATTCTTGTAAAACCCTTATGAAATCTTCTTCTGGTAATAAATCAAACATGTAATTATTTATTAGAACATCGAAAGAATTAGTATCATATGATAATCTATATGCGTCTCCCACTTTCAAAGTGTAGTTTGAATATTTATTGAGCCTTATTTTAGCTCTTTCAAGCATTTCTTGAGAGATATCTAATCCTTCATTCCTTCCGTTAGGGTTTTCCTTAACTATCTGTTCAAAAACTTTTCCTGTTCCGACTGCTATCTCTAGAACACTTTCACCGTCAGTAATTGATGCTAGTTCTAAAACTCTTTTTGCAGTCTTTGATTCAGTCAGATAACCCCAGATGTCATAGAACCACCAAACTTTAGAATATGCTTTCTTTACTTTTCGTTTTGAATAATGAGCAGTATTTGTCATGGTTTTCTTAACAGAAGAGCAATATTTTTATAAATGTTTATCTGAGTCTTTATTTGGCTTTTAATTTAGAAATATTTATATATGAATAACTTTAATATTTCTTTAATAAAGATACATGCTTAATAAATGAGGTGATTTTACAATGTTCAAGAAAGCTCAGGCTGCTGTGGAGTTTTTAATGACCTATGGCTGGGCGATAGTTGTTGTTTTGGCAGCAATAGGTGCCTTGTCTTACTTTGGAATATTAGATGTTGCGAGTTTATTGCCAGAAAGATGTAATTTTCCAACTGGGTTTGATTGTGTAGGTCGAGCTTCAATTGATGCCTCTGCTGATACTGTGAGGTTTATCATCCAGAATGATTATGGATCCAGAATAATCATAACTAGTGGGACAATTGACTCTAATGGAGATTGCTCAGGTACTGTTAGTTTTTGTAATGGAACAGGCTGCACTAGTTTTTCAACTAATCCATTAACTCTCCCTAATAATCAGAGAGCAACAGTAAGGCTTAACTGTACTAATGGCATAGACGAAGGAAGGTTCAGGACAGATGTCACGGTTAATTACAACGATACTCTTACCAACTTTAATTTCAAAGCTACAGGGCAGATAAGAGGAAGAGCAATCTAATAATAATCTGAGAATTTAGTGAGGTTGATAAAAAATGAAATTACAAAAAAATAAGAAAGCTCAGGCAGCTATGGAGTTTTTAATGACCTATGGCTGGGCAATACTAATCGTGTTAGTAGCAGTAGCAGCACTAGCATACTTTGGTGTTATAGATCAATCGAAAAGAATACCTGAAATCTGTTTGTTCGAACCAGGATTAGACTGCATAGAAACTGCAGTTGTGGATGCAAGTGCTGATTCAGTGACTTTCATGCTTATAAACAACAGAGGGTCGACAATCACTATAAAGGCTTTAACTGATGATGTCAACGATGAGTGTGATTCCCCAACAATGATGGGTTGTACTGGCACCTCCTGTACTCCTCAGAACACACCTTTTACAGCTGTTAATAATGCTAAAATAAGGTTTGTAGTTACATGTGGAGGAACAGATATAGTTCCTGGAAGGTTTAAGCTTAATCCGATAATTGTTTATTCGACAAGTGCTAGCCTTGACTTGAATAGAACTGCTCCTGGTCAGATAGTTGCTAGAGTGTCGTAAAATATTTAAATAAACAACTTTTAATCCGGGTAATGGGAGAGGTGAAAAATCTTAGGACTAGAGCTAATACTCTACGACAGGACATCATACGTATGATTTCTGAGGTGGGATCAGGACATCCTGCAGGTGCCCTTGGAATGGCTGATATTTTTGCAGTTCTATATTTTCATATTTTAAAGCATAACCCTAAAAAACCAGATTGGGAGGATAGGGATAGGCTTGTGTTGTCAAACGGTCATATATGTGCAGTAAGATATTCTGCAATGGCTCGGAGCGGTTATTTTCCTGTTAAAGAGTTGAAAACCTTTAGGAAGATAAACTCTCGATTGCAGGGACACCCAAGCTATCTTGATTTGCCTGGACTGGAGTCAAGTTCTGGCTCTTTAGGACAAGGATTGAGTGTAGCAGCTGGCATGGCTCTTGCAGGAAAACTCGATAAGAAGCACTACAAGATTTACTGCGTTGTTTCTGATGGAGAACTGGATGAAGGAAGCAGCTGGGAAGCGATTAATGCTGCTAACAAATGGCAACTTGACAATCTAATAGTGATTGTTGATAGGAACTATATCCAGATTTCTGGTAATACTGAGGAGATATGGCCTTTGGGTTCTTTGAGGAAAAAATTTGAATCCTACAACTGGCATGTTGTGGAGACAGACGGTAATAGCATTAAGAGACTTCTTGGAGCATTTGATAGGATAAAGCACATGAAAGGAAAGCCTATTGTGATGATAGCTAAGACTGTTCCTGGGAAAGGGGTTTCGTTCATGGAAAATAATCATGTGTGGCATGGAAAGCCGCCATCTAGGGAGGAGACTGAAAAAGCTTTGAGAGAACTTCAGAAAAAATGAACACTACAGATAAAAAAGCCACACGGCAAGGATACGGAGATGCTTTGATGGATATGGCACATAATGAGAAGATAGTCGTGCTATCGGCAGACCTGACAGAGAGCACAAAAACTCACATGTTTGAAAAGAAGTATCCTAAGAGATTCTTTCAATGCGGAATAGCAGAGCAAAACATGGTTGGAATGGCAGTAGGTCTTGCATTGTCTGGGAAGATACCTTTTGTATCGACCTTTGCAGCTTTTGTCCCTAGTAGAGTGTTAGACCAAGTAAGAGTGAGTGTATGCTATAGTAATGCTAATGTTAAGTTTGGAAGCACACATGCAGGAATAACTGTAGGTGGTGATGGAGCTACCCATCAGGCAATGGAGGATATAGCTGCTATGAGATCATTGCCGAACATGACAGTTGTTGTTCCATGCGATTATGAAGAGACTAAGAAGGCAGTTAAACAAGCAGTCATAATTAAAGGACCTGTCTATCTGAGACTTGGGAGGAGTAAATTACCTCAGATAACTGGTAGGACAACACCGTTTCACATTGGAAAAGCAGAGATTTTCAGGAAAGGAGATGATGTTACAATAATAGCCTGCGGAGTAATGGTTCATGAAGCCTTGAAAGCTGCAGAGAAACTGGACGAGGAAGGGATTGAAGCTGAAGTGATAAACAACCACACGATAAAACCAATTGATGAAGAGAAAATCATAAAGTCAGCAAAGAAGACAGGCGCTATCGTGACAGCAGAAGAACACCAGAAACACGGTGGACTTGGTAGTGCAGTAGCAGAAGTGATTGTCAAACACCGCCCGGTACCAATGGAGTTCGTAGCAGTCAACGACACCTTTGGAGAGTCAGGCGAACCAGACGAGTTAATGGAGAAATACAAGATAACAAGTAAAGACATAGTGAGAGCGGCTAAGAAGGTTATTAAGAGAAAATAATTAATAATCAGGGTTTGCCATAAAATAATTCTAGCGAAATTTATTATTGAAGAAGAAATAATCACTTACTATATTTCTTCTCTATATCTATTATCTTATTAACCCTTCTCTCATGCCTTCCGCCCTCGAAAGGCGAGCGTAGCCAAGACCTTATTATCTCTTCTGCCTCATCCTTTCTTATGTTCCATCCTTGTAAAACCAGGATGTTTGTATTATTATGCTCTCTGCTCAGCTCTGCCTCATAAGCAGTACGACATAGCGCTGCCCTGATACCAGGAACCTTGTTAGCGGCAATACTCATGCCTACTCCTGTACCGCATATCAGGATGCCTCTCTCGCCTGTTTCAAGAACTTTGTCAGTCACTTTCAGGGCATGGTCAGGGTAGTCATCGCTCTCTTCAAAAGCAGGTGACATATCCTCAAATTCTATGTTTAAGGAAGAAAGCACCTCTTTTACCTCTTCTTTCAGCTTGAAGCCTGCATGATCTGCTCCAAGAAAAATCTTCAGCATAAGAAATTGGTTGGTTTTGTTATATAAAAACTTTGTGAAATTTAGAAAAGGGTATGGGGCTGCGAGGATTTGAACCCCGGTTTGGAGGCCCCGAACCCCCAATGATACCAAACTACACTACAGCCCCTTTAGTTTACGGAACTCCCTCCATCGACAACTATTACTTGGCCTGTGACAAAGTCAGAATCAAGCAAGTAAAGAATTGTTTTTGCAATGTCTTTAGGACTTCCAAGCCTTTTCACAAGTGTTTTCTCAATTATCTCCTTTTTTCGTTGTATATAAAGTATGAAATCCCGCTAAATATTTAAACTTAGCGGGATTGGTTTT
>JACNFY010000014.1 GCA_014384375.1 Nanobdellati archaeon | reverse complement strand
TTAGTGAAGACAAAACTTTAAATATCTATAGAGGCATAGAATTAGATTAATGGCTATTGATTATGCTCAGGGACTTTTTTTGATAGTGAATACTCTTCTCTCTTTCTACATAGTTGTCTATGCGTTCATCTTCCTTACTAGAACAAAGAATTATCCTGATAGGAAACCTTGGGAGTTACTCTTTGCAGGAGCTTTTTTCTTCTTAATATCTGAGGTTTTGGGGGTATCTTTGTTTTATGGAGATGCTGCTGTTCTTGGGATAAAAGTGTCTATGATAAGGGTTGTACTCGAGTTTGTATACGTCTCGCTTGTTCTGATGGCTTTCATAACACAGTCCCATATGATATTGCTGTCTGACATGATTCTGATAACTAAGAAGTTGCAGAGGAGAAGAGCTGAGGAAGCAGAGAAAGAAAAGAAGAAAAAACCAAAGACAAAAGGTCAGAAAATTTTTGAGAAACTAAGAGAAAAAGTAACGCCTGTCGAAGAACTTAAATTCGAAATAGGAGAGAAAGAACTGCAAGAAAAGATGAAGGAAGAGCACTTCGAATCAGAGATAAAGAGTGAGAAGGAGCTAGTTGGAGAGGATAAGCAATAAATTTTATAAATGAGTTCTAAATTGCTAAAGATGTCAAAGTTGACGCTTTAGCGTCCCGACCAACGGGAGGTTGATGGTGTCGACGGAAATGACCGTCGCGGTGGTAGTATAGTGGTTAGTATTCGGCGTTGCCAACGCTGTGACCTGGGTTCAAATCCCAGCCGCCGCATATTATTTTAATTAAACAACTTAAGAAGGTCTTCGTGTATTGTGTTATTAGAAGCAATTATTCCTTCAGGATAATCTATTTTCTCTTTGTTGAAGGTTACATATTTGCCTGAGAAAGTTGTTACCTTCCCACCAGCTTCTTGGACTATAATTGCTGGCGCGCATAGATCCCATTCTTTTGAAGCTCTCTTCTTGACAAGGCTTACCTCTGATTCCCCTTCTGCGATTTTAGACCATTTGTAAGCGATTGAATCTGCGTATTCCTTTTCTTTACCTTTTATCTTGTCAAATAACATATGCAAATTTTTGTCATGCAACGCTCTCCTGCTAATCCCTACTCTAAAATCTTCTATTCTGTCTATTTTTGAGACATGTATTCTTTTATCGTTCAAAAAAGCTCCTTTGCCTTTCTTAGCATGAAACAATTTTTTAAGAGCAGGTAGGTACACAACTCCAAGAATTACTTCTCCATTTCTTGCAAGACCTATCTGTACTCCGAATTGATCAGTTTTATTAACGAATCCCTTGGTTCCATCTATTGGATCGACTATCCATACAAGTTTTTTGTCAGATGACTCGTTTGCAGTCTCTTCTCCTATGAAACCGTAGTTTGGGAAGTGTTTTTTCAATTCCTCGAAGATTAGCTTTTCTGATGCCTGATCTGCTTCTGTCAGGTAATTTTGATAGAAGCCTCCTTTGTCTTCAATAATACCAGGATCCTTTTTATTATAGAAATCCATTATTAGCTTTCCAGCTTTCAAAGCGATTTCTTTTGCAATTTCTAATTCTTTAGACATGCTGCAAGCAACTTTCTTTAGTTATATAAATCTTTTTAAATGATAAGTTTTATAAAATAAATACGAATTCAAAGTTTCAGATGGGCCTATAGCTTAGTCTGGCAACGAGATTGATTGCACTTGCAATTGTCTGTTGGGCAATTAGAGTGCTGGTCTTATACGACCGCCGCTTGGTGTCTAAGAGAACCAGTGGTCCCGAGTTCAAATCTCGGTAGGCCCACTACGTTTTCCGCCGTAGCCACGGAGAGGCGGCGTTTCGCTACGCTTCAGCCCCCTTGGTTACGACGAAAACTTTCATGATTAGGGAAAATTTAAAAAAAAGATTTTCCCTGAGAATATCATCCTTGACGCGAAGCGTCCCGACCAACGGGAGGCATTAGGGCTCAAGGAACGATACCCTTGCCCCGATGGTGTAGCCCGGAAGCATTCAGAGAAATCTGTTCGTTGGGTAACCAATCATCTCGGCTTTTCGAGAATTCGGAGAAAATCTTCGTTTCAAAAACAGCCGAGGACGTGGGTTCGAATCCCGCTCGGGGCATATTATTTTTCGAGAATTGCTTAAACTGTGTATTTTTTTCGTTTTAAATATTCTTTGACTGGAGTAGCTACTGTATTTTCATTAATATTTTTATCAGTACAATATTTAGTTTTAAACCAATCAAATAATTTTTTTATACCTCTACTAGAATTACAACTACCACAACACATCACAATATCTTTTATTTGTAATCCATCTTTTAAATAAAATGGTCCGTCAAAATTTAAATGTTCAATAGTTGCACAATCTCGTTGCTTATTTCTGATAAAAGGATAAATCATTTCTTTGTGACAGTATACACAGTTCTTATCTCTTGCACGTATTTTTAGCAATTCATTATTTGCAATTCCAAATTTATTGCTCATGAAATTTTATTGTGTCTTGGAATTTATAAAAATTTCCTAATAATCGTGTCCTTTTTTATTAACAAAACAGTAAACATACCGCTCGGGGCATACTACTCTTTTGGTTGGTTTTTAGAGCTCTTTGTATTAAACGCGATAATACTTCGTTTAATAAGTGTTAAATTCAATTCAGAAAAAACTTTTGATTTAGCAAAGAGTTTGTGACTCCAGTTAATCCAATTTAATTCTCAATTCAACAAGTTTTAACTACACTTTTTTCACATTGACTGCTTTTGGACCTCTATCTCCTTTCTCCACATCAAATGTAACTGAGTCGTTTTCATTCAAAGAAACGCCTTCCTCTAGTGCTGACTTATGCACAAAAACTTCTTTTCCATCTTCAGCAGCAATAAATCCAAATCCTCTCATTTCATTGAAAAATTTCACTGTTCCCTTCATTTTCTCACCTCCGTTCAGTTATTCTGCTCTTTGTCTATTTTTAGTTGACAATCATTGCAGAAATTCTTTTTCGATTCGCCTTTATTCACAACAAATCTTATTTTACATAATCTGCAATACTTAATTATTTTATATTCTATCATTTGATAAATCTTTTTATCTAATAGTTTCTGCCCTTTCCTTTTTAAATGCTTCTATTTATTTTTCTTTATTACAGCCATCACATTTAAATCCAATAATTTTGAGAGGCTAAAAAAATAATTCCCCCTTTGATTCTTAAAACGAATTGGTAAGATTTATAAAGAGTGCACCAATATAAGGTTTAAGCATGGATAATAAATCTATGCTTTAAACATGGAGTGTGAAAAACAATGAGTTATAGGAGAGATGGTTTCAGAGGAAGCCAGGGCCCAAGGGAAATGCACAAGGCAGTTTGTGCTGATTGTAAAAATGAATGTGAAGTTCCATTTAAGCCATCAGAAGACAGACCTGTTTACTGCAGAGACTGTTTTAGAAAGCACAGGAAGTTCTAAGTTTATATTTTTTGATACTTTTCTAGACACAATTTTTTTTTATTCTTTTTTCGCTCGGGGCATTTCTAGAAATCACTTATGAAAGAATTAAAACAATTAATGCTAATAAACAGATTATAAGTGTGCCTGCTATTGCACCGATTAGAACATAGGTTTTTGCACTGTCTCTCGATATTTTTTTTGCAGGTTTAGAAGGTGTTTCAGTAAATCTGGCCTCTTTCTTGTCTCTTTTGAATAATTTCTTAGTTAAACCTGTTTCTTTCTTGCTCCTTTTGAACTTCAATATTATTGCGCCAATGATTACTGCTAATCCCAGGAATGTGAAATATTTTGCTAAGCCACTGTAATCCCTGTTAATAATTACAGGCGTAGTAGTTTTCTCTATAACAGGTATTTTATTGCATGTGAAATCAGAGTCGCAGTAATAATCCTCTTCGCAGTCATTATCTTGCCGGCACTCTCTAAGGGCTAAACTAATTAGCCACACAATCACTACTATTATAATAATGATCAAGATAATAATGACCGCCACATCACCCTTCTTACCTAACATTTTAGATTAGGAAAGACAGTTATTATTATAAATCTTTAGGTCTCCACCACTCTATAGTGGTGTTGGTGGCTTTTTCGTGTAACAGAATTTTAGACGAGAATGTTATTTTTTTTTTGCTCGAAAAAGTTTTTCCCCTAAACCTTTATAAAATACTAATCTATCCTGCTATTACAACACAACACAGCTTCTGCTCTTTTCTTGAGCAGGAGCTAATAAATCTTATTTAATTATTTTCTTTTTTTATAGAACTTTTCTGCAACCTTTAGCAGTCAGAAAAAATACTCAACATTGAACTCTGTGAATTCGTCTTTGGGTTCTTCCCATTCATGGTCTACTCTCGTTACTTTTGCGAACATCGGGCCTTCTTTGGAGTACTCTAATAGTTTTTTCAGGTTTTCCTCTTCTCCTTCTACAACAACTTCAACTGTTCCATCGGCCAGGTTTCTTACAAACCCTGTGAGTTGTAATCCTCTAGCATTTCTTGCTGTATAATAGCGGTAAGAAACATCCTGCACTCTTCCGTGAACAATTAGATGGAGTCTCTTTTTCATGCAGAATGGATTGTTTTCATGGTTTTTATGTCTTATGATTTTTTATAATTTTCAAAACATTTAAATATAAATTAATTAACCATAGTTAAAATCATTTTCATAAAAGGTAGGTATTATGATGAAACAAAAGCAGAAAGTGGCTAAACAGAAAATAACCAAAGATATGACTATTGGAGAAGTCGCACAAAACTTTCCAGCTGCGATTGAGATATTGTTAGCAGAAGGAGTCCACTGTGTGGGCTGTGGAGCAGCATTCTTTGAAACAATCGAGCAAGGTCTAATGGTTCATGGAAAATCTGAGAAAGAGATTGATAAGGTTCTCAAGAGAATGAACGAGCATGTTGCAAACTAATTCTTAACACTTTGTTTTCTCCCACAACTTCTTGATTGCATGATCTGCTATCTCTAATCATAAATTAAATAATGAGAGAAATACTTTATAAACTCTGTGTGTTGCTGTCCAGTGTTATTTTACAACTCTTCTATCTTTATAGCATCCACAGGGCAGCCATCTGCAGCTTCTTGTGCCTCACCAAGGTCATTGACTTCTAGCACCCATAATCCTGGCTTAGTTTCTTTGCCTTTGAGCAGGTCAGCTTTTCCATCTGTGTTCATCTCGAATCTCTTAGGATCAAGTGCTGCGCAAGCTGCTGCTCCAATGCAAGCATCCCTATCATATATGATTTTGAATTTAGCCATTATGACACCTCTATAATTTAAAATTGTTCATGATATAGCTTGTTTTTATATTTTTTGGTAAGCTTTATAACAATTGATTTCTTTCTTCACAGATAGTATGTCTGAAAACGAAAACATGCATAGGGATATCCCTTATGAAAAGCTTGAAACAATAGTTGATGCTTATGATCTAAAGGTTGATACTTCGTTAATTGATGGTTGTTATAACAATCTAGTTCTGTTTCTCTTCTATAAAAGAGGACCTGGTTTGTCAGACAAGTCTTCTGAATTCGTTGGTTCAATCACTTATGGGAGCTATATGGGTTTAATGTTTATTAATTGGGTTAATCATAGTTACCCTGTTATAAATACTGCTGTAAATATGTATCTTTCACAATTCTTTGAAGAGAAACCTATTGAGATCGTAGTAGATGTTTATGATGAGAATAAAATAATCCGTGAATTTCAGGCATGATGAAACTAACCCAAGAAGAAAAGGATTTGGTGGAAAGGTTGCAAGAAAATACTAGATTTATGGATATTATAAACAAGGTTAATAAAACCTTTGCAGAAGAGCAACAAGCTTTTGAAGAAATAGGTGCTCGTATGAACTTTGTTCCTAATAGAGCAGAAGATATATTCTTTTATAATCTGAAGCATAGTCCTATTTACAAGAAGTAATCAAAGTTTTCTAAAAACATTTAAAAACACTTTATCTTATCTTCCTTCTGGGTGATTTTTAATGCTGACTAGAGTCATAGCTGCGACCGGGGAAGTTGAATTAGAGCAGCAGGTTAATGTTTTTATAGTGGGAAAGAATGTTGTTGACATCAAACTTACTGAATGGGTTAATTATCAGCACCAGACAGGTGGTTATAGCGCCTTCATAACTTATGAAGATGGTCCTCCGACAAGACAGGTTCAGGTTAAAATCTTTGCAACAACTGGAGAAACTGAGCTCGAACAGCAGATTAATGCCTTTATAGTTGGAAAAACAGTTGTTGATATCAAATTCACCGAGTGGGCGGAGTACGAAGCTCAGACAGGTGGTTACACAGCTTTAGTAATGTATGTTGCTGAGCCTGGAACTGCTCCAAAGCAACAGGTTAAGCAACCTGTAAGACCTCAGTCGCAGCCTGGAACGCAGAGCGCTCCACAGTTTGATGCCATATGAAACAACTAAAACAAAAGGTTTTAGTGTCCTATAATTTTAGTGAGGTAAAATTATGAGATTAGGAGTTGATGTTGGCGGGACAAAGATAGAAGCAGCGCTTGTATCTGAAGACGGGAAGATAATCAATAGAATAAGAACGCCAACACAGGATTCTAAGGGAAGAAAAGTAGTAATTAACAATATTCTCTCTGTGATAAAAAAGCTTGATAAAAAAAATCTCTCAGTTGTAGGGCTTAGTATCGCAGGTGTTATTGATGAGAAGGGTGTTCTTTCTTGTCCCTCAAATCTGAAATGCCTTGAAGGAGTGAATGTTGCCAAGGAGCTTGAGAGGTCATTTGGAAAGAAAGTTTTGCAGGAGAACGATGCGAATTGCTTTGTGTTAGCTGAGTATAAAATTGGAGCTGCAAGAGGCTACAAAAACGTTGTTGGGATTATTCTTGGTACAGGAATTGGTGGAGGTATAATAATAAACAGGAAGCTCTATAAGGGAAAAACTGGTGGTGCAGGAGAATTCGGTCATACAGTAATTAGTGCTAACAAAGATTTTGAAACATTATGTTCTGGGCCCGGAATTGTCAGGAGATACAGGGATGCAGGGGGCAAGATTAAGGACCCGAATCCAGAGAAGATTTTCGCTTCCAAGGAACTAATAGCAAGACAGGTTGTAGAAGACACCTATAATTATTTCAGGATTGGTTTTGTTAATATAATAAACTCTTTGGATCCTGACATCATTGTTCTTGGCGGTGGTTTGAGCAATCTGCCGCTTTACTCAAGGTTAAACAGGGAAGTAAAGAGATATGTGATTCCAGCGCTTGCAAAAAACGTAAAAATCGTTAAGAACAAGTTAGGTGATAGTTCAGGAGTTATAGGGGCTGCTTTCCTCCACTAATAATCGAAACTTTTATATACTTGTATTCCAAATCAAATTATTAATTACGCTCTAGGAGGGAATGACTATGAAAAGCCTTTTTTCACTAAAAAAATTAGCAAGGAAGCATGACGACGACATCGAAGAAGGTGCTGGGGAAGAAGAGTATGTAGAGATAGATACAGAGGCAGAGCGAGATAAAACCTCAAAAATCATAGTTCGACCGTTTGTGATGGAGGATTTCTCAGATATAAAGGAGATTCTTGACTCATTAAGAGAAGGATACACAATCGCTTTAATCAATATAAAACCTTTGAAAGACAAGGATTTGGTTGAGTTGAAGAGAGCCATTAACAAGCTCAAGAAGACTTGCGACGCGATCGACGGCGACATTGCTGGGTTTGGAGACGACTACGTTGTTGTCACACCTAGCTTTGCAGAGATATTCAGGACGAAATCAACCAATAACATTGGGGAAGACTAATCCTTTTCTTATTCTTAAAGAACTAGACATATAGTCACGGTATTTCCTCTTTTTAAATTTTGTTGGGCTTCATTATAGAATTTCTTGAGTATATGTTAAAATACCATAATATATTTAAATGAAATTTCTCAGATTAAGAGCGTGATGGCCAAGAAAGAAGAAGTGGGAGAAATGAGTGTTATAGAGGGAGAGACTTGCCCTTTTTGTCATCAAAAGACACTTACTTTGAGAGAGGCTGAGAGAGATATACCTTACTTTGGTAAAATCTACATTTTTTCTATGGATTGTTCTAATTCTGAGTGTAATTATCATAAGGCAGATGTTGAGACTGTAGAGGAGCATGGCCCTGTCAAGTATGTTATAGAGGTTGATTCTGAGGATGACATGAAGATAAGGGTTGTTAAGTCAAGTACTGCAACTGTTAGAATACCACATGTAGGGAGCATAGAGCCAGGTGAGGCTTCTAATGGTTATGTTACGAATATTGAAGGTATTCTCAATAGGGTGAAGAAGCAAGTGGAGATTCTGCGTGACGAATCAGAGGACAAATCAGATATCAAGAAAGCCAAGAATATCATAAAGAAGCTCACAAGAGTGATGTGGGGTCAGGAAAAGCTTAAGATGACTGTAGAAGACCCTGCAGGTAACTCAGCAATCGTTTCAGAGAAGGTTGTTAAGGCGAAGTTATGATTACAATGGAGGATTTCTCTTTATTTTATCACTCTTAAGCATTTCTATAGAAGTTTTTGTAGATACATAAGAATACAGTTGTACTCCTTGAACTGAGAAATGTTCATGGTTTTTGCCTGAGGATTTCTTCTTACATATTCATCTGAGCCTTCATGAACAGCTTTTCCTATTGATTCAAGACCTTCAGTGCCTTCTCCCTCTAAGATGTTGTTTATTGTTCCGAGGAGTGTATTCTCGTTGACTTGTCTGATTATAGTTAGTTCAGTTCCTAGATAATGCGGTTTTTGTGAAGGTATATCTGCAAAGTATACTTTTAGTTTGCGCATTGTCTCGCTTCTTATTCTTTGGAGTTTATGTGCTGGTATATGATTACTAAATGCGTTTATGTCGGTTCTTTTTTTCACTAGTCCTCTTGTGAATAGCTCTCCAACATCTCTATAACTATAAGTTTTTTCTAGAAGTTCATCTATTACAGAGCTAAGATTAGTTTTTGGTTTTTCAAGCATATGGGCCTTCATGTGTCGGAGGATGTAAGCAGATATTTAAAAGTTTCTATTGTCCAATAGTTACAACTCTTTCGTAAGTTTTAAAAAACAAGAAATCTATTCCTTTTTTTATGAGAAGAATACTGTTATTCTTGGGTTTATTGTTATTGACAGCATGTACCACTTCAGGTGATGTAAATCCTTTTTTTATAAAAACAACAGATGATGTTAAGATATCAGCTAATTTCTTTCCTGCAGAGAGCACTAAAGGGGTTATACTGCTCCACATGTTGAATAAGGGTAAGAATGATTGGAACGAGTTTGCTCCTGAATTGACTTCAAATGGCTTCAATGTTATTGCTATTGATCTTCGCGGACATGGAATGAGCGACCTGAACTGGAAACAGTTTTCAGAGGTTGAATTTAGCAGATCTGTCTTGGATGTTGAAGTTGCAATGAGTTACTTGCAAGAAAAAGGCGTTACTGATGTTGGTATTATAGGAGCTAGCATTGGTGCCAATATTGCATTGAAGTATGCTGTACAAGACAAAGATGTCAAATCAATAATTCTCTTATCTCCAAGCTTGGACTATAAGAGTGTTGAAACTTTGGAAAATGTTAGAACTTATGACAGAGCAATTTTCATTGTCACAAGCAAAGAGGATACACAGTCAGCTGACGATTCCTTGATTTTGCATGAAACTGCAACTGGCAAGAAGAAGTTCATGCTGTATGAGAACGCAGGGCATGGCACTAACATGTTTGTGGAAGACACTCTTTCTGAATTGATTCTTAGTTGGTTGAAGGAGACTGTTTAGAATCACATCTTCTCAGGCGCTTCTATGCCTAGCAATGCCAATCCGTTTTTCAATACTCTTTTTATCGCAAGTATCAGCGCAATCCTTGCACCTCTCAGCGTTGGCTCTGTTCTTAGAATAGGATGTTCGTGGTAGAATTCGTTGAAATTCTGCGCTAGCTCAAGCAAGTAGCGCGAAACTAAGGATGGCTTGTAGTTATTAGATGCTTCTTCCACCTTTTTTGGGTATTCGGCAAGTTTTGATATCAACAGTTGTTCTTCCTTGCTGTTGAGCTTTGAGTAGTCAACACCTATTGGTTTATCTTTGCTCTTATCCAGTATAGAGCTTATCCTTGCATGTGCGTATTGTATGTACGGGCCTGTCTCTCCTTCGAATGATATCGATTCTTTAGGGTTAAAGACAAAGTCCTTTGCAGGCTCATATTTCAGTATGAAGAATTTCAACGCTCCGAACCCTATCTGTTTACTTCTTTTTTCTAGTTCCTCATTGCTTAGCTTGTGTCTTTTCTTAACTTCTTTCTTGGCCATTGATATTATTTCATCTATCAGATCATCTGCGTCCACAACACTGCCTTCCCTTGATTTCATCTTGCCTTCAGGCAGGTATATCATTCCATAGCTCAAGTGATGCAATCCTTCTGTGTTCTTGAATCCTATTATCTTGAGAATTCTAAATAACTGCTTGAAGTGCAGATTCTGCTCTGAGCCAACAACGTGGATTGAGCGGTCCATCTTGAAGTCGTCATACTTTAATTTCGCCAAGTTTATGTCTTGAGTCATATAAACAGCTGTTTTGTCAGCTCTTAGGAGAATCTTGTTTGGTAACCCATATCTTTCTAGTTCCACGATGATATTCTCTTGTTCGTCCTTCTTTAGTTTTCTTTTCTTATAGGCTTCTAACACGATATCTTTTGCTTTCTCATAGTGCTCGCTTTCATTGTAGGTTTTGTCAAACTTTATCCCGAACTTCTTGTAGGTCTCGTTAAAACCTTTCATTGCCCAGGAGTTCATTTTCTTCCATAGCGCTCTTGTCTCCTTGTCTCCTTCCTCCCATTTTTTCAGCATGTCATATGCTTCTATCTCTAGTTTCTCGTCTTTTTTAGCTTTCTTCGTGTATAATACGTAGAAGTCGCCTACGAAACGGTCTGACTTCTTGTTGGGTTGCTTGTTTTTCCCCCATTTCTTGTATGCAAGCATTGATTTGCATATGTGGATACCGCGGTCGTTGTTCAGGTTGACATGTATGATCTTGTATCCCTGCGACTCAAGAATGTTTGCCAGGCTTTTTCCTAGTAGCATGTTCCTAACATGTCCTAAGTGTAGTGGCTTGTTGGTGTTCGGCGCAGGGTACTCTATCATTATTTTCTCTTTCTTTTTCTTACCTTTTCCATAGTTTTCTCCTTCTTTCAGAACTTTTTCTATAACTTCTTTGTTCCATAGCTTCTTGTTTATGAAGAAGTTTAGGTATGGTCCTTTCACTTCTATCTTGCTTATCTTGTTGTTAGGTTTTATCTTTTTCAATAATTCTTCTGCAATCAAGTGTGGTGCTTTTTTCAGCTTCTTAGACAGAACGAAGCATGGAAAGGCAAAGTCTCCGAATTCTAGTGAGGGAGGTTTTTCAAGCAGTGCTTCTATCTCTTTCTCATTTAGTTTGGTTTCTTTCTCCAAGATTTTTATTATTTCTTGTCTGTAGTTCATTTAAATTCTATCTTACTAAGTGGCCATCGCCGGTGTTTTCGAGTGAATAGGTATTGTTTCTCTATAAATTTTTTGATTATTGAAGGAGTTAATCCTGTTTTTATGGAATTCTTTCTTATCATTATGCCTTTTCTTTTCCCAAGAGCTATTAGGTATGGCCAGTCTTTAGGCATGAATGCTTTCTTGTCTTTTTTAGTTATATCTGCGTGTATGTTCCACGCGACTATGTTTGCTTGTTGGGTTGCTGTAAACGCTGTTGTTGGTTGCGGATTCTTGTACATATATGAACAGTCACCGATGGCATAGATGTGTGGATGGCTTGTTTGCAGGAAGTCATTAGTCATTATGGCTCCTTTTTCATTCGTTCTCAAACCTGTTTTATGTGTTAAAGGGTTTGGTTTTATTCCTCCGCACCAGATTATCATGCTGCTATATACTTCAGTTCCGTCTTTAAGGATTACTTTTCCTTTCTCTGCTTTCTTTATGTGGCTGTTTGTCTTGATAGTTATTCCTTTCTTTTTCAGGATTTTCTCAGCATAGTTTATTGCTTTCTTACTGAAACCATTCATGATAGTTTGATATGCTTCTATGATTATTACCCTAGCTTTTTTTCTGGTCAAATCTGCGATTTCAGCAGCAGTCTCTACACCTGTCAATCCTCCCCCGCATATCACTATGTTTATCGGCTCAGTGTAGTACTTTGACTTCTCAATCTCTTCCTCTACATGCTTGTTTATTTTCTCTGCATCGATGATTTTCTTCAACTCAAAAGAGTTTTCTTTTATTCCCTCTGTTCCGAAGTAGTCGGTGACACCGCCGATAGCCAACACAAGATAGTCAAAATTGATTTTTCTTGCCATTGTTATTATTGCTTTCTCCAATGGCTTGACTTGTACTATCTCATCCTTGTAGAATTTGATATTGTGTTTTTTATACAGTTTTTCGAGGTTTATAGTTATTCTTTTCTTTTTTGTCCTTCCAGAAATGAGTTTGTAAAGTGAGATTTGGGAGGTGAAGAAGGAACTCTTGTCAATGACTATTATCTCTTCTTTCTTGTTCTTCTCTCTGAGTTTTAAAGCAGTATCCAATCCGCCAAAGCCAGAACCTGCTATCACCACTCTTTCAGTCATAAAGAAATTAAGAAATTAAAAGTTTAAATAATTTATTGTGTTCGCAGATAACCTCTCTCAATGCATCTGTGGGTCTTATTTGTTCCATCCATAAGCTCTGGTCTATCAACAAATCCTCTTTTAATAGCTAAGGAAGTCAATTGCAACATCATGCTATCTGTGTGTATATCAACTGGTTCTCTGAAAAGAATTTTAACTGAGTTATAACCTCCATTTTTTTTAGTATGTATTGTAATTTTTGTATGGTTTCTTATATTCCTAAACTTAGCCCCTATTGATACTCCGTGCTCGTTCTCAAAACCTTCGGGGCCTTCACTTCTTGCGATCTTTTCTATATCTGAGGGATCAACAAAGTACTGCTCTGATTTGGAGCCATTCATTTTAACGCCGAAGATATTCTCTGCTGCTTGATAGATTTTATCCTTCAAGACTTCCTCTACACCTTTTTCCTTTACTTCCTCATCTAATGAATAAGGATTTGTTGCAGCCTGCAGAGTTAAATCATGCACTTCTGAAAAGAAAGATCTTATGTTTTGAAGGTGTTTTTCGTTGTAATTTTTCATTCTTACTTTTATTTGTACAGGACTGCCTCTTGAACTCCTTATGTCTTCAATTTGGTGATCATAATGTTTATTTATTGCACCGAAGATTTCAGACATTAGCTCTGGTAAAACCTTGTATCCTCCTTTTTCTCTTCTATCATTGCTGATGTATTGCGATATTGAATGCATAAGCCCTGTTGTGGCTGTGTTATCTGCAACTCTTGATAATAAGTCAAAAGTAGAAATAATTATTGGTGCAGGATATGCTTCATTAAGATCGACTTGGAATATTTTATTTGCTAAAGATATTGTTCTAGCAACGAATTTGAATGTTCCTGAAACTTCTTTTGTCTTATTATTATAATGAGTTTCCAGAGCTTTTTCAAGATTCTTAGGATCTCTGATAGCTTCTTGAGCAGACTCTGCGTTTCCTATAGCTTCTGGTGGAATGTCAAACCCTCTCTCTGTTATGAAATCAATGATTCTAGTTTCGACATCTTCTGATGTCGCTAGGTTGTCTAGTTCTTTAATTGTTTTTATTTTTTCTTCAGGATCTGTGTCTTTGGCAGCTTTCTTTGTTGTTAATTCATCTTTTCTTAATTCGTAAGAAACCTCTAACTCTTCTTTCAATCTTGTAACTAAATCAGCTACTTGTTTTGGTGTTCTCAAGTCTTCGTATCCCATTTTTTATTCAGGAGTGCTTTCTTTTTTTAAACCTTTCTATTATTTTACTATCTGCAAGTGATTAAAGTATTACCTCTGGTCTAATCGGAGTTTCTCTTACTGTAAAAGCTAGTATAAATAAATTTCGATTTTAAAATGATCCTTGGAGAATCCATGAACAACGACATTAATTCGTTGACACTTAGATGCTCCTTGCAGTCGCGACGACTTCATCGTCAAGCGCTGTGTGGCTTTACGCCGCACTTCGATGGCTATCGGCCGAAAACGTAGTGACCCTGGGAGGATTCGAACCCCCGTCTATCGGTATCCTCACAACTGTGGGGCTTTACGCCGCACTTTGCGTGTCAACGGAGCGTAACCCGTTGTTCCGAAGCCGATTGTACTATCCAGGCTATACTACAGGGCCGTAAGGTAATTTATAGAACTAGCTATATTAATATCTTACTATTTTTAGTAGAACTAAAAATTATTTCTTTCGTTTAAGTGTTATCTCAATTGTGGATACTCTGACGTCTTTGCCTTCCTTGTTCTGGAATTCCTCTGAGTCTATCTCTATTCCTTTTTTCTCTATCTGGTCTTTCAGGAACCTGTTTACTGCAACTTCTGATACATCCACTGCTCTACTGATAAACTTTCCTCTCGCTTTCACTATCACTTCTTTCGCTTCCTTTGTCGTGAACTGTATGACTACACTGGTCACATAGTTCATAAACGGTTTTCCGCCTATGAATATCGAGTTGTCTTCGTCTGCCATGTTTATCCCCCACTTTTCTTCATTCTCGTTATGTATCCTGCTATTATGTTTCTTATCTTCTTCGATTCAACGTCTGTTAATTCATTAACGAGTCCTTTGTTTTTATTGAACTCTTCCGTGAATTCTTCTCCGTGCTCTTTCATTAGCTTGTGTGTCACGCTTTTTACTAGTTGTGTCTTGATTCTTCCCATAGTTACTCATCTTCGAAAAATTATTGCCTATTTATAAAGATTATGCTATTTAACCTTGATTTTCAAAAAATTTATAAATGATTAAGGAAATAGTCTTATAAAGTAATATCTTTCGGGGTGATAATATGGCAAAAGATTGTCCAGTCTGGATGAACTGGGTTGTATTAATTGTTGGTATTTTATACCTATTAGCAGACCTAGGCGTGTTTGCTTGGTGGGGTGACACCATCAGCTGGTGGACCGTCATGTTTGTCCTATTGGGACTTTGGAAAGTAACCTCTTAAAGGTTACTTTTTTTATTTTTTTAAAAAACCAAAGTTTTTTTAGAATAAGATTTTCTTAGTTAGTTACAACTACTCTTTGAGAATACATTCTTTTCTCCTTGTTGTTGTCTATGAATCTTACGCTGGCGGTTGGCAGTGAGATGTTTCCTATTATCTTGAGTTTTGATTTTATCTCGTAGGTTATTATCCTCTCTTCAAATGGCTCTAAGTTTTCTAGGTTCCACTTTATCAATGTTCCTTTCTTCTCCTGCTTTGTTATTTTTTCAGGATATAGTGTTCCAAGCACTTTCTTCTTAACAAATTCCGCTATTCCAGGAACTCTGTCGAATACAGTTACATTTTCAACTGTTTTTCTAGAGCGGTTTTTCACAAATAATCTTATCTTTAAATGCTCTACTCCTTCCTCTCTCGAGCCAGATATCAGGGCTTCCTTTGTTATCACTACCGGACTTCTTAAAACATAGTAGAGCACTATTATCACTATTATTAGTATTATAATGAAGATTGGAATTCTATAATTAGTTGTTACTGTTATCTCAGTGAATTCCTGTGGTTTGATTGTTATCTCCCATTGTAGGGATGTTTCTCCATCTGCTCTTGCAGTTTTATAGTCTGGTTCTGAATTTGTGAATATTCTTTTTGTCCAAGGCATCACTAGATTGACTTTCTTTATCTTCTCAGTGTTTCCAAGGTTTTCTAAGGTTATTGTCTCTGTTGTTTTGAATAGGAATGTCTTCTCCACGCTGTCCATTGTGATGGTTGAGTAAGCAATTACTTCATAGTTTTGCGTGGACCTGCTTATAGTGACATTCTTAACCTTTATCTTGACATCTAGTGAGTATAGTCCTGGTTCTTGAAGAGGATCTATTTCAAAGAGGTACTCTGTTCTTTTTTCTTCCAACGGTCCAAGGGTAGTCTTTATTTCATCTGAGAATAATGTTCCGTCAACAGCTATAATTAGTTCTCCTATGTCGAGCGCGTTTCGATTTCTCGTGTATACCTCGACAGGCACTTTTTTTCTTGGGTCAATTTCTTTGTCGATTGTTACTCCGAATTGAATTGATGGTCTGTATTCACCAAATACAGGGTCATATGGTCTTACATTAACTAAGAACAATTCTTGGCTGAAATCTCCTGTCATAGAGGATTTTATCTTGACTGTAAAAGCATGTGGTTTGATATCAATGTTAGCTCCAGGGTAAATTTCTAGGATGAATGATTTGACACTGTTAGCAGGAACTTGTACCTGGTTTGTTAGCAGATTCCACAACGGGTCTTGAGTTGATAGGGTATACACATCCGGAATGCCAAGCATGTTAGCTATTGTTACGTTGAACTGTGCAACTTCACTTATGAATATATCTTTTTTGATAGGCTCACTGGATACGTAGAAGTTTGCCGCAAGCACTGAGTATGCTGTCAAAACTAGTAATATTGGTAAAATTATAAGTTTCCTCCTCATAGTATCCCTCTGATTTGCTTAAGAATATTCTACTATATAAACTTTTCCCTGATTTTATATTTTTAACTATAGAAAAATATTTATTATTGGAAATAATACTTTGTTTTGCAAAAATGTCATTAAGTACTTTGGTAGTAACAAAGAGTATTTTGGATTGGTATTATCCTTCAAGGCACTTTTACACTAGTAAGTCTGCAAAATGGCATGTGAGTGGAGTTGCTAGTTGGGTGGAGGATTATATAAAGTTCTTTGCCAGATTTTTTAGAAGAGGGGAGAGTATTGATAAGATTATTGATTGGGTGGACCCAAAGACAAAAAAAGAGGGTAATCACTTTGAAAATCTTGATGTTTTTTTAGATTCTATGCATATCGCTTCCAAGGTTTACGGCGTGAGTTCGCCTTACAAGAAGTTTCGTTTCATGACTTTGCCAGAGGCTAATCAGATATTGTCAGAGTACAACTCAGGTGCAACTGCTAACGAGTTGGTAAGAAAATACGAGTTGTATAATAAGAATGTTGTTTATAATCTTGAAAGGGACTTGGGAAGGCAGACGAAGAGGTTTTTTTCTGTTTTGAAAGGATTGGAACAAAAGAAAATCGTTGATGAACATCTTGATAAACTCGTTGACAGAGTGGGCGAGCAACCTGTTATTGTTCCGGAAGTATCTAATCCTGTGCATGCCTATAGATGAATTTTTGTAATAGAAAAACTTTTATAGAATAACGAACGTTTTTCTTTTTCATGTTGCATATCAATATTTTGTCTTTTTCACCTTTTCTAATTCCTTTAGTAATAGTAGCTATTATCATCTGGTTAGCTTTCTATTTTGAGAAGAAGAGACGAGAAGCTCTAAGTAATGCTGCTGTTGGTATTGGTTTCTTCTTTGAGCCGAAAGGAGATCAATCATTTGTTTCTAGTTTTACGAGATTCACTAGTTTTCATGGAGGCCATAGTTATAGAGCTAGGAATGTGATGAGAGGCAGGAGGGGAGGTATCGGCTTCACTATCTTCGACTTTAAGTATACAGTTGGTTATGGTAAACATTCTAGGACTTACAACCACACAATTGCATTGGTTAAGCTGGGTGTTCTGGCCCCGACTTTTTATTTGACCAAGGAATCTTTTTTGCATAAGTTAGGTGAGGCTTTTGGGTCCAAGGACATAGACTTTGAGGCAAATCCTGCTTTTTCAGACAAGTATTTTCTTAGAGGCACTGATGAGGCTGCTGTCAAGAAATTGTTTTCATCATCTGTTATGAGTTTCTTTGAAACTATGGAACTAAAGTTTACTGTAGAAGCTGAAGGCGATACCTTAGTTGTTTTTAGACCTGGAAAGAAGGTTAAACCTGCGGATTTAAATTCATTTATACAACAAGTTTCATCGATTGTGAATGTTTTCAGAAAGGAATTGGAAAAATGAAGCTTTCATTGTTGATAAAGATTAGCAGGCCTCTTGGGTGGATTGTAGGTCCCATTGTTTTCTTGATAGGTTTTTTTTACATTGGAAAGTCTTTAAGCGTTTTACCAGTTGTTCAGATTTTGTTGTTGTCTTTTCCTTATTGTCTATTTCTTTATGGTATTAATGATATTTATGATTATGAATCAGACAGGTTAAATCCTAGAAAAAATGTTATAGAAGGGGTAAAGTTAGAGAAGAAAAATCATTCATTTGTGAAGAAAGCTTCTTTGTTTATGGTGATTCTTTTAGTCATAAGCTCTTTATTGACTTTGAATATAACTAATATTATTGGGATGTTTTTGTTATTGTTCTTCTCTTATTTCTATTCTGCACCTCCATTGAGGTTGAAAGAAAAGCCTCCTCTGGATTCTTTTTCCAACGGGATTTTCTATTTCTTTGCTCCTTTCTTTCTGGGCTTCAGCTTTCATGGAACTCTCTTTGATGTTTCTTCCAAGATTTACTTAATAACACTGTGTGTTGTGGGGATTCATTCCTTTAGCACGATCATGGATTATAGTGTTGATAAAAAAGTTGGTGACAAGACCTTTGCTGTTGTCTTTGGTAAACGCAATGCTGCCTTTTTTGCTTTCCTCGTGTTTGTTATAGCTATTCTCTTTGCAGGTATCCAAACGTTTTTTATCAGCGCATATCTTGTTTTCTGCGCGTTACTGTTCTTTATCTATTTGATATATCCTTCTGAGAAGCTAGCTCACATATTCTTCAAACTGGTTTATATAGGGTTTCTAATAATCGCTTTAATATTTCTGTTCTTTTGAGAAAAAGTAGTGGGGCTGCGAGGACTTTCGCCAACGACGGTCATTTCCGTCGACACCATCATGCTCCTTGCAGTTGCGACGCTTTACAGCGTCAGGTGTGGTTTCGATACTGTATGCTTGAGCGAAGCGAAACATACTTCGTCGTCAATGGGCGAAACCATTGTTTTGAACCCCGGATCACGTGCGCCCCGGGCACGTATCATACCAAGCTAGACCACAGCCCCACAATTCGTCAAAAGAACAGTTTTTATATAAAAACCTTGTGAAAAGATTTTTGTCACTTCACAGTTAATACAAAATCGAAACATTTATATATGAGAAGTTGTATAATCAGAGGAGAATGGCTGAATTCAGCGAATTAGAAAAGAAAATTATTAAATCTATGTATAGAGATGGCTTTAGTAGAGAGGAAATTCTGAACCTGATAGACTCACCAGAATTCGAACCAGAAGTCTATTTTGCACAGAAAGAATTCGTCAACGATTCTGAAGAATTATTTAATAAACTAATTGTAGAGGCTGATGGAACATATTATTTAAAGAAAGGTGTGAGTCTTGAGCAAGTGGATGAAGCATTCTCAAACTTAAATATAACTGACTATGTTTCTGAAGGTTTCTTAGAGTCTAAGCTGACATTTGGCACAGATGGACTGGTTTTTGAGCTAGTTAGAAAAGGCCTGGGCGAGAAAGGACCTGCGATTGCTACAGCAATGCTTGGATTAGCTACACTAGGAATTAGCGTTGGTCCTGACATTATGTTTGCACAATCACAGAATGATATCATAGTGTCTGGGAACTACGCCGACCAACTAGGAAACCCAATAATAGAAGCAAATGTCGAGCACCTAGAAACAGGGAATATTGTACAAACAGGTCTAACAGGAGAATTTAATATACAAATACCAAGCGTAAGTGTAGATCCTGACGACACATTTGTAGCTGACGAATACAGGTTAGGACACAACTGGCCGAACCCATTCAATCCAAGCACAAAGTTTGAAGTAGAAACACTAAGTTTAGGAACAGTTACGATTTATAATATATTAGGACAAGAGATAGACAACATAAATTTGCCAAGAGCAGGTTATTATACTCTTAGCTGGGGAGGATTAAACAAATATGGAAAAGGAGTGGCAAGTGGAATATACATATATGTCCTAAGAGCAGACGACCAAGTGAAAGCAGAAAAGATGACACTCCTAGATGGAGGAGGAAGCTCAGGACTAGGAATAGTGAGTAGCAGCTATGGATTGGTGGATACTGCAAAAACACTGACAGAAACAGACACCTTGAGATTCATAAAACAAAACACAAGTACTTTGGAGTTTGCATTCAACCATGAAAACGCTGATATAAACCTAGGAGATATAATCGGAAATGTAGGACCTAGCATTTTAGACACGATACCAGACCAAGTGCTGAACGTAGGAGACACAATACAAGTAAACATGAACGACTTTGTATACAATGATGAAACAGGCTTGTACGTGCCGAGAGACAGCGCAAACTTTGACGTAGAAGAAAGCTTAGTGACTTACATAGCTGCACAGCCAGAAACGCTTTCAACATGGATAGATATAGTTGACAGCACGGATGCAGCGTTGAGGGACTCGTTGATGCTGAGAGTATTTGTGCCATACGTTAATCAACCTCCAACACAGACAGCGCAGATACCAAACCAAAGCATAGCAGTTGATTCACTGGTGCAACTGCTGATAAGCCAGTACGTATCAGACCCAGAAAACGACCCATTAACAGCAGACATACCTGAACTACAGAACGCGACCTACGAGCAAGTACTAGACACTTTGAAGATAATACCAACAGTTGGCTATGTAGGAACAATAGACAGTGTAGTGATAAACATATCAGATGGAGAGCACAATATAGACCTAAACTCATTTAATATAACTGTGTATGAAGACACACTAGAAAACACACCGCCAGAGCAAGTGGCAGACATCCTAAACCAGACAACAAACGAGGATGAGCCATTAAGCTTAGTGATGAGGCCAACGTATGTAACAGATGTTGACAATGACAGCTTGCAGTATTTGATAAGTACTTTGCCAGATGCGACTTATGAAGTTGAAGCAGACACGATCACGATAACGCCTTCGCAAGATTATAATGGAAGAATAGATAGCATAGTGGTAAATGTTAGTGACGGTCAAGCAGCTATAAACTTAAATCCGTTCAGCTTAACTGTTGAGGCAGTTAATGATGCGCCTGTGTTTGCCGGCACAGTGCCAAATCAAGAGACAGTTGAAGACTCTTTGCTGACAATTAATGTGGCCCAATACTTCACAGACGTAGATAATGACACATTGGATTACATAATACAAAACCTCTCAAATGCGACGCAAGCAACAGAAAGCGGAATAATAACAATCACGCCCTCTGCTAATTGGAACGGAACACTAGAAGGACTAATAATAGAAGCCCAAGACACAGCAGCAACAGCACAAAGCAATCAATTCAACATAGAAGTAGCAGCTGTAAATGACGCCCCAGTATTTGCAGGAACTGTACCAAACTACACAGTACCACAAGATTCATTCCTAGTAATCAACGCAGCACCATTCTTTACTGACATAGATAACGATACATTAGAATATATAATACAAAATCTTGTCAATGCAACCCAAACAATCCAAGACAGCATAATAACAGTAACGCCAACACCAAGTTGGAACGGATCAATAACAGGACTAATACTTGAAGGCACAGACGGAGAATACACAGCACAAAGCAACCAATTTGACATAACAGTAACACCACCACCAATGGCGACAGTGCACTTCATACTAAAAGACTTCTACACAGACAGCACAATAACAGCAGACACAAGCACATTCTGGATAGGAGACAGCACATACTACAGCACAAACGGAGAACTAACAGTTGAACTACCACAAGGAACATACGAATTCAACGCAACAAACCCGAACACATGGGATGGTGCTTCATGGTGGAATGCAGAGTCATATCTAGGCCTTATGAGACCAGGAGATGAAATCCCATTCGAAAAAAGGCATGGTCTTGATAATAGTAGTCCTATAACAATCAGCAGCTCAACAGACACGATATATGCAAACAAGATAGTATTTGGTTTTCCTCTTGGTAGTGCACTAACTTACATGGGCGCAGTGATAGTAGCTTTTGGCAATGACGACCAAGACGCACCAATGTGGTGGAATACTAACTATATGCCACCTGATTCAACAAGGCTACAATGGACTCAAGATTTGAAAGATGAAATACAAGCAGTAAACCATGTGAGACTAACACTACCAATAATACAAAGCACAGAAACACCAACTGAACCATATCTTTGGACAGCAGTTGATTCAAGCTTTCCAAGTCCTGGAACAAATGGAACAACTTATGACGATCAAACTTATGAAATAATTGAATGTCATGCAAGATACCCCCCATGGCCAGATAAATATACGTTTTACATAGAAATTTTGCAAGCAATGTTTGATATGGAGGACCCTGGTGGCACTGACCCGCCAATAATTGGTGTTGATGGAATAAACGAAACAGGACACCAATTCATAAGCCTAAGCTCATTCTACGGAGCAGGATTCGGATTAACAACACAAGTCCTAGCCCAATATATAGAATCAAACTCAGACATGACATCAAATATGAGAAAAATAATCATACAATCACCCAAAGCACCTAATTACATAGAAAACGCCACTACAACCCCCTCTGACATCCCAGTGTCTTTGGATTATCTGAAAAAGTAAAAACATTCTCAATTATTTTTTTTAATATAATGTTTTAAAATATAATTTAAGTAAAAAATATTTTTTTAATGGTTCTTAAAAAAAATTATTAAAGAAGCTTATTCTTGCACATAATACACTATATCCAAGTAATCATAAGTTTGCAAATGAAATCGCCAAATAGGACAGCAAAGAACGTTATCAGTGTTGCCTGCTTCTAACTCGTATTCAAGAATACAATCTGTTGGGTAGTAGAAGTCTCCTTCCTCCCAGAATGAGCCTGTCGCGTCTTCAAGCCATAAGCTAAACTCAGTCAAAAAGCTAGCATTGCAAGGAGTTTGGCCGTCTGGGTCTGGGTTGTAGCACTCTGAAAAGTCTTCACATAATTCTGTTGTTGGATCCCAGTATGTTCCTTTAGGGCAGCAATGCCTTGTTTGTTCGCTGTTTGTCTTCATGTCTTCAACAAAGGCGGGCAGCGGGTCAGTGATCTCATTTTGTCCTTTTGAGCAGTAATAAACTCTGCACCTGCCATACAGCTCTGCAGGGTTGTAGCCCTCAGGTTCCATATCCAACACTTCCTGCGGCAAGTCAATCATGTCCATAGTAGGATCACCGGAGGGACAGTCAGAAGGACTAACCAAAAAGAAATATTCTAGGTTTCCATCAATAACACATATTTCGCAGTCAGGATAACCATCTACTAGGTTATCATAGCAGATATATTGTTGACCAAAAAAAGGAGTTATCACAGGCTCTGAGAAAGCTGTAAAGTTGTATCCTAAGTCTGTCTCATAGTTCTCGTACCACCAGCACTCATCATATTTAGGGATGCTGCTAATTCCACAAGGGTTTTCTAGGCAGAAACTGGAATCTGCGCAGTCAGTCCAAGAATTCAAGTTGTCATCAATGTTGTTCGTGCAGTCCACTACCTCGCAGCACATCTGGTAAGGATAGTTATGAGGGGCACCACCTGTGCAGTTAGCAAAGTGACTACCCATCCTTTCATCTTCTCCTGGATAGAACTCGTACATGCATGTCTTGTTACCGTCTAAGTCCTCGCACTCTCCTGAAGTTATTTGACACTCAGTACCAGCTCCTATAAAGCTGTCAAGGTAGTAATATTTTATTATTTGATTATCAACTCCTGCCTTGTGAGGTCCGCCACCAAGATCAGTTGGAACGCTTATCGCATCAGAGTCTGTCTGTAGTATTGCGTATACCCCTGTGACTCCAGGATCGCTATCGCTAGATATTGGCTCCACAGAAGTACTTCGGCAACACAAAGGATAATCATATAAGTTTTTGTTAACGTCGTCAAACGCACGAGCATGGGAATTTAAGGGTCTGTAGAATCTTAGCAGTTCAATCTCCTTTGGAGCAGAAACACATTCATCGCCTTTAACATAGCATTCAAACTCTAGTTCAATTGGGTTTATGATGTATATTTGGATTGAGTCTGAATCAACGTTTCTTCCAGTGCTGTCAGTGACTGTAAGAGTCACTGTATAGGTCCCAGGGGTTTCGTATTGGATATCAGGTGGTATTGATAATTCTCCTCGCGGCTTGTTATTATCATCGAAAGTTTGTCCGTCGCCAAAATCCCAGTTATAGTTGAATGTCACCCCAGCATTGTTGCTTGTAGCATTTCCCTGGAAAGGAATAGTTTCATTAGCACCCCATCCAGTGTAAGGGTCAGGATTTATTATTTTAGCCAAAGATACTATGATTGTGAAGTCATCGTTTTTTGAAGTCCCAGTTCCATCATCATCAGTCACTGTTAGAACGACAAGGTAAGTCCCTGTTGTGTTGAACTGAACGTTACGAGGATTTGCTGCGTCTGAGATAGTAGGATTGCAGTCATCTGAGTTAGAACAAAAAACCCATAAATAATCATAGGAGGGTGTTCCTCCTGAGACTGACGAGCTGAAATTTAAATAGGTACCAGGAAATATTGTTTTCGGGTCTTCCTGCGTTGGAGGTTCGCTTATAACGACTCCCAAAGGGCCTCCTCCACCATTTCCATTTCCTCCTGGTAGTAATCCAGCTGATTCAACACTCCCAATAATTAGAACAAACAATATCAGCGTCAAAAGTATCTTTTTCATAACCCAACTCCTCTTTTTAATTAACAAAACTCAGTACAGAGTTTTGGGAATTTCAAGAATCTTTGATTCTTGTTAATTACTGTTAACCTATTAATATATAAATTTTGTGATAAGAACTATTTGTAGATGTTGTTGTGATGGTTGTAGTATTCTAATATTATAGTGTTAGTGTTCTCTTCTATTGAGAATGCTAGCACGAAGTGCTTGTCAATATGTACTCTTTTCCAGTTGTTGAGTGGTTTTCTCAGGTTTTTGTATCTGTGTGGGTTCTGTATTATTTCGCGTATTTTCTTATATATTATTTCTAGTTGTTTTGGATTCTTTTTTCCTAGCTTTAAGAATATATTATCAACATGATCTCTAGGGTGGAAAGAATACATTTTAGTCTAATCCATATCTTTTTCTGAAATTCTCTAAACTACCTATTTTTACAACTTTCTCTTTCATTATCTTTTTGGCTTTTTCTATATACTCAGGTCTTAGCTGAGGTTCTAACAGGTCTTCTCCGTACTCCATAACTACTCTCTCTATTGCTTCTGACTTGTCTTTCAAGTCGTATTTTGCTTTCACTATGTTCAATATTTGATTTGCTTCTTTAGATATGTTTATCATCGCATTAACCACCTATATCACCTATATATCACATATAGATAATATGTATTTAAAGTTTATGTTTTTCAACAATATAAAAAAGAAAACTATTCCTTAATAAACATTCCTTACAAAAAATCGAAAGATTTTCGAAGAGTTGGTTTAGAATCCTATTCTTTCTATTTCTGTTTCGTAGTATTTGTGTTTGTCTAGAAATAGTACTATGAAGTATCCTTCTTTTTCCTTTGTTAATATTGCTCTTAGGTTGCTTCCTATTCTTTTGACGAATCCTATTATGTTGCGGTCTTTCTTTGATTGAATAGGGTTTATTTTATATTCTTTACATTCCTTTATCCATTCAATGAGTTCTTCTTGTTGTGTTTCTTTTAAGTTGTCAAAGCATTTATTGAAGTGACCTTCAAATCTGACATTGGTTTCAAGTATTTTTTTTATGATTTTTCTGGCTTTTTCATGCTGCACTAGTCATCACCTGTTTATAGGTTTGGATGTATATCTTTAGATTTCTAGAGCTTTTATAAACGTTTAATAGTCCTTTGTAATCTTTTATGTGTTGTTTTAAATTTTGATTTAATGTTTTCTTTTCATAAGAGAGTATTAGAGTGTTGATGAGTATGTTAGAAAGGACTTTTATGGTGTTTCGCTTTATTGTTTTTTCTCTTAAATCATAAAGCTGTTTAGGATTCAAGATTACGCCTTTAGAGGTATACTCTACTTCTAGTAAAAAGGTTCTTAGTTCTTTCTGGTATTCTTCCTCGTTTAGAATCTGATTAACAAGGAGCTCGTAACTCTTTAAGGTATGATTTAGTTCGATATTGAATTCTTTTTTAGGAGTATATGAGAAATTACTGATGCTTATTTGTGAAAGAGAGTTAAAGAATAAGGAGTCTATCGTTGTTTCTGGAAGAAAATTGACGTGTAGCTTTCCTTTGTTATAGTCTTCTTTGTTGTATTTTGTGAAAATAAAAGCATCTATGTCATGATAATCTCTGTTGAATAAGAAAGATCCTGAAATCATGATTTTCTTGTTCTTGTGTTTTTGTTTTATTTTGCTAAGGATTCGTATCGCTTTAGGGATTCTTTCTGTAATTATGTTTTCTTTTCCTTTAAAGTTAATTTCATCTATGTTAAAGAATGAAAGCATTGCTTTTAGTTTAGGTTTGATGTACTTGTAATAATAGGTTTTCTCATTAGTGTTTAATTGTTCTTTCCGTAATTTCTTTTTGATGATATTTAGTTGTAGTTGTGTGAATATTCTTCCTTTTAGTTGATTCTCATTTTTTTTTATCATTTCAACAGTTATTAAATTCTCCATTATATGATAATAGATTATCATATTTTTATATAAATCTTTCGTTTTTAGCACGGTTAGAACTTAAAAATAATCCTTAATAAAGATTATCAAAGAAAAATCGAAAGATTTACGAGGAGCTCGAAATTCTTAAGGCAAGGTTTATAAATAATAACAAGTAAGTGCTTATTAAGATGAATGTTTGTGTTAATTGTGGAAGCGAGTATAAGATGTTTATGTTTTCTAATTATAACTTAGGACTCTGTAAGATCTGTTATGAAAAGTTTAAAAAACAAGAGAAAGTAGTTCGAGATGAGTGGTGTGATGAGGTTGCTTACAGAATAACTTGTCCTAAGTGTAAGAGGATTTATTATGATTTTATTTGTGATGAAAAATGTATAACTGAAAATTGTGATGTTTGGTTTTTTTGGGATGGTTTAGATGGTAAAGTTTTTGCAAAATGGCTAAAAGAAGGCACTAGGAAAAAATCATCCATGAAAACATCTTAGTTATAATAATGTTCTCTGAAATGAAAGAAGAATACGAAACACTAAAAAAGAATTGTATTGTTTGTAGATGTAATATCAGGCCGAAAATTAGAATTAGTGATGGGAAGATTCTAAGCAAACACTTCTATACAAAGTTAGATAAAAACTATTTTGATGGATGGGTTTACGAACCAGTTGATAATTCGTTTAATAAATTCAGAGCTTGTCATTTCAAAAACAATTTTTATAGAGTAATTGGTTTTTGTAAAGTCATGAGAGAAGTAACTTATTGGTTTTGGAAATTATTTCATAGAAGAAAAGTTGAGTATTGGGAGTGCTATAATTGTGGTGGAAGGCACATTTGAATACAATTTTAACAAAAAATCGTTTTTTCAAACTATTGCTGCTAATTCTTTTGTAGAATAAATCTTAATTCTTCCCATAAATTTTGCTATTAGTTGTATTCTACTTCTAATCCTATCATTTTTCCTATAGAGAACAGATTATTCGCAATTTGGGTTATCTTTCTCTCAGATTCATTGATAGCTTTCTTATATACTTTTATATTTTTTGAATCCATTACCTCCTTCATTCTTTTTTCTATTGCACTTTTTTTGTTATTCAAGAAGACAATATATTCACTAGCTAACCTATTTACCTTAGAAAGTGTTTCTGCATCATGTGAATGTTGTGTTGTAGATACGTATTCTTTTGAAATTATATAAATCCTCTTTGTTTCTTCAATCATTTCCTCTGTATTATTCAGATTTGAGTTCAGAAAATTCATTAAATCCAAGTCTAACAAGTATTCTTCCAATGTTTTCTTTTTTTCTGACATTTTGCAACACCTCAGACTAAAATTAGTGGTTTGTTTTAAAATGAGTTTCTGAGAAAAAATTGAAGGATTTTCGAAATGATTTATTTTCTTCCCTCGAGAAGAAAAAACATATCCGGAAATCTTCCGGAAAATCTTGGTAAAGATTTTTTAAGAGAGAAGTAAGACTACTTTTTAGTGATTAAAATGTTTGATGATAAAGGAAGACTGGAAAAAATTCTAAAAAATGAGAAAGGAGAACTTGATTTAGTAAAAGAATATGCAAGATTAGAGACAATACAGAAATTCATAGGCAATTACATAAAAAGTGTTAACAAGTATTTACAGGAAAATCCCGGTACTGGAGCCAGAGAGGTATTATATGATAGTATTTTCATAACTCAATTGCTTGATAAGATTATAATATGCGGAACTCCCGGATTTATTAATTTATTAGAAACATCAATAGAATTAGAAAGCGAAGACATAGATCGCTATGATTAAAATTTATTTTTTTATCATCTTAGAGCTTTTATACTCTTCTGGCTTGTAGGCTTTAGCTCTCACTATTTTAAAATCTGTAAATCCCCTTTTTTTCAGTTCTTCTTCTAGCCATTTTTCATCAACTTGCTGGTCATATCCTAAACAAAGAATATCAGGTTTCTCTTCGACGACTATATCTAGTATGTTCTCTTTATGACCAAGAACTGCCTTGTCAACATATTCGCATCCAGAAACAGACTCTAACCTTTCTTCCTCAGAATGCTTTGGCTCTCGGTGTTTGAATTTCAGGAAATTATTATCTCTACTAACAACAACGATTAAGAAATCTCCAAAGCTCTTAGCCTGTCTCAAATAATCTTCATGCCCTTTATGAAATATATCAAAAGAGCCGAAAGCCATAACCTTAACCATAGAAAAAAGTATATGGAATTGTTTTTTAAAGCTTTTCGCCATAAAATTTATATAGTCTAATATTTTTAATACTTGAAAAGAGGTGTGGTTAATGGTTGACGATTATGAACTTCTACCGCATGAAGAGCTTGAAAATCTGAGAAAAGAGATTGAACGTTTAAAGAAGAGTCCTTTCCCAAATTCCAAACAGAACAAAACTCTTCTGGAATCCATGGATGCTCTTTCCACTTCTATTAACAAGCTTATAAAGATATTCGAGGGGGCTCAGGAAGATCTTATCAAAGAGTACTCTGAGTCAAGCCCTACAAAGATTTTGAAGCAAATCTCTGAGCAAAACGCAAAGATAGCAGAGGGTATTGTTGCGTTGGCAGACATGGTTAAGAAAGGCTCTCCTAAGACACCAGGAGTTGCTCCTCCAAAAGCAGCTGTACCACCCTCTTTTACTACACCAACAAGCACAGCTCCACCAACAAAACCAGGACCTAAAGGTGATTTAGGCATGCCTGACCTTGATTCTCACGATTTGGACTTAAAGAAGAAGAAAAGAAAAGGTTTATTCAGCGCGTTTAAAAAATGAACTTCTTAGCAAGGGACTTCTTCATATCTGCTGGAAAAGCAACTAGGAAGAAGACAGTAAAGGTAAAGAAAGGTGAAGAGGTAGATTTTTTAAGCTTTGGAACTACTGATACAAAGGATGATTTGAGAAAAGAGCTTGAGAAAGCAGAAAACATCTACAAAAAACTGAAGGGGAAAGTTACAAAGAAGAAACTCAAAGAGATAGGTGAAAGAATGGAATCTTTAAAATCCAGACTAGAAGAGGAAGACCAGGAAGAGATGGAAGACTTCATAGAGCACGATGGTATGATGATCACAGCGCCTATATTCGAAGACTTGCATGATGATCTTGAGAGCTTAGATGAGGAGTTCAACATTCCAAAGAGAGATGAAATTCCTGAAGAACCTCAAACTGAAGAGGTGGGGAAACCAGATGCTATAACTCCTCCAGAGAGACCATCCACTAAGCTTCTAAACCTAATGCCTCCTCCAAAAAAATAAGTAGAAATTTACAGGTCCTTAGCCATCAGGGTTCTTCTTCCGTTGGCTTTGGCACGATTAATAGCTTCTAGAATAAGTTCTTTTACTTTGTTGTTCAAAGCGTCAGAAAAGTCTCCTGCAACATTGAAGTCCCCTGCAATCTCTTTTACCTTTGCTTTTACGATAAACAAGTCTGACATTTTTAAAGCACCTCAAAGAGTTTAATTATCCTATTATATTTAAACCTTACTATTTAGTTACTATGACTAGGTTCAATCACTATCTTATCATCTTCTGGGTGTATGTATGCTTCTTTTCCCTCATTTAATTTCAAAAACTCTACGATGTTATGGGGTATTCTTACTGCTAGGGAGTTGCCTGTTCTTGTAATCTTTGTCTTTTTACCTAAACCCCAAATTCCTTTCTTTTTTGCTATTTCTTCTATCTTTTTTGTAGTCTTAGAATCTGTAAAAGACTCATTGCATTTAGTACAAATCTCGGCTGGAAACTCTCCTAAATAGGTTCCGAACATGCTTTCTTTTATTTTTCCTTTCTTTAAAGTTCCTTCTTCACAAATAGGGCATTTAATTTTTATCACCTCGGTTTTACGGTTATGATATAATTAATTCCTCCAATTTTCTTGTATACAACACAAAAATATTTGTAGTATGAGAGTATCTTATTCGGTTTCTGTAGTTCTTTTCTGCCTCTTTTGATTCCTTCTTCAACCTCTCTTTCTGAAATTCCTCTTGTAATAATTTGTTCTCTTGCGTGTTTACTATATCTAATATCCAAGTGTAACACCTGTAATTACAATAAGAACAATAAGTATTTAAATGTTTTGTTTTTTTACTTATGTGTATACCAGAAATATAGCTTGTTCTTAGTCTTCTTATCAAGCTTGCAAAAGCCGAAACGCTCGAATTGTATTGTAGTTCCTGTTTTTAGCTTCGAGACAAGAGGCTCTGCAATTCCACTAACCACCTTCTTATCAGGCATCAAAACCTTGACCTCCACTAAACCTTTCATAACTGGCAACCAGTGTATTATCATCTCACCGTTCTTCTTGTAATCCTCATAATCAGTGCTCTGGAAAATATAATAGCCGTTCTTCTTGATAAAATTCAAGCAGTCCATCAATCGGTAGAGTTTTTTGTTTTTTAACTTAACAATATCATTTTGTGAGAGGAAAAACAAGTCGTAGGTTTTGAACTTCCTTCTACCACGTTTTGGAAAGTCAGGATGTAATTTAAGCTCTATATTCCTCTTTGGAACTTCTTGCATTCTAACCCTGACAGGATTTTCAATTAGGAAGTATCTGTTGCATTTAGCGTCAAGGATCCTCTTGTTATGAACTATTAAATCATCCCAAGTAAGCGTTGCCTCTGACTTTGTTATGCCGGTGCTCAAAACAAAGTTCTTTATCGCTTCTGGCACGAATCCACGCCTCTTCAAAGCCACAAGAGTTGTGAGTGATGGGTCATCCCAGCCTGTTAATTTGCGTCCTCTTATGAGCTCTCTAATGGTTCTTCCTGAGCTCTCAACACCTTGCATGTTGAACCTTGCAAACTCGTAGATTGAGGTTTCTTCAAAGTTTAAAAGCCTCTGGATGTATCTCTGAAGCTCGTTTCTAAGCTCGAACTCCTTGCTTCTGAACCTATGAGTGATACCTTCCAAGCCATCCATGACAGCATTCTCAAAGTCATAGTTCGGCCAGATAACAAACTTTTCACCAGTTCTGCAATGTGGCTTCCTTATGATTCTAAAAATCGTTGGGTCTCTCATAGCGCTGTTTTTATGCTTTAAGTCAATCTTCATCCTAACGATTGCTTCTCCTTCCTTCATAGAACTCATTTTCTTCCAAAGAAGTAGGTTCTCTCTTATGTGCTTGTATCTGCAATCACAAGCTTTACCTTTCAAACGGCTTTCCCTCACTTTATCTTGATTGCAAGTGCAGACATATGCTTTTCCAATGTTTATTAGTTTCTCACCATACTTGAAGAAGTCAAGCATATGATTTGATGCGTTGTCAATCATGTCAGGCTTCACACCAAGCCATTTATAGTTCTTCAAGTGTATATCATAGAACTCCTTCTTGGCTAGTTCTGGATTGGTGTCTTCAAATCTAAGAATGAATTTTCCCTCATGCCTCTTTGCAAATTCATAATTAACAAGCAAGGCCTTTGCATGGCCTATATGCGGGTATTTGCTTGGCTCTGGTGGAAAAGCAGTGACTACCTCGCCAGACACTGGGAATGATTCGAATAAGTCTTTCTTCTTTGTTTTTTTCTTCTCCAATAGTTCAGGAGCTAACTCTTTCAACCTCTTTTTCTGAGCATCTAATTTCATAGAGTTGACTTTCTTTATCATATTAGAAACCTTTTTCTGCAGCTCCTTGATTTTTTTCTTGGCAGAAGGGTATTCCTTTATGATAGAGCCGATAACTGCACCAGGATTGGCTCTTCCTTTGTAGCGCACAGCATTCTCCAAAGCGTACTTCTCAATCAGTTCATCCATGCATAAAAGAATTAGAAAAAGGGTTTATATAATTTGTGAAAAAACTAAGGCCAAGATAGAGCCATGATCTTCCAGTAATTACCAATTAAACTTGTTATTGGTATACTATAGTCTTTTTCCATCCTGCTTGGAGCTTCAATCATAGTTGTTATTTTGCCTGTGTCAATGTTAGTTATTTTTACTGCATATCTTCCATCCTCAGGTACTTCTGGTAGGTCTCCTGTTTCTGCAACATAACGTGTTACTTCACCTGTGTCAGCATTAGTTATTTCCACCAAGAATCCTTTTGGAGGATGTTCTTCTGGCAGTTTTTGAGGTAATAATTCAGGTGCCCAGTGACAGTTTATGGCGCGACAACTTGCAGGTATCTGAACTGCTGCTAACGTTAGTCCCTCACCTACTTTGACTATATAAGGCTCAGGAAGTGGTATTTCCGGTATTTCCGGTTCTTTTTCAGGTGGTGCTTCAGGAGCTAGGCTTGCAATGTGTCTATACCATTCATCAGCATTCATATTTCCTCTTCTGTCAATCCATGGGTCGCCTTCTGTTCTCATCTGCTTTCTCACTTTGTTTCTTTCTATCACAACCAATCCGTATTCTTTCATCTCTTCCTCTGTTATGGTTTTGTCTTTTCCTTTCTTATCCAGCTCGTTTATTCTCTCCTGAAACTCTGCTAGTCTAGTATAATCCTGTCCTCGTTCATATGTTATTTCTATATTTAGGTTTTGAAGTGAAAGAGCTTCATTTTCAGGTGTTATAAGCCATTTGGCTTTGGATAGTATAGTAGCTTTTAGAGCTTGTAATTTTTTATTTCTAATTTTTTCTGCCAGTAATTCTTCGTACTTATCTTCAAGAGCTTTGTACTCATCCTTTATAAGAGTGCCCCTATAATATAATGATTTAGATAATTTTTTAGCTGCCTCTAAATATAGTCTGTCTCTCTCGAGAGATAGTTGGTCACACTCTCTTGAGAGTTGTGTTCGGTCTCCTTTATCCCATTCCTCTTCGCAGTTTTTATCATTTATTTTTTGCTGTATTTCCTCTATTTTGCTGAGTTCATCTGCAACTGAAAGATAATGGTCTATACCTCCTTCTTCGAAGTAATATACTCCACTGGAAGTTAAAACTTTCATATTGATTATATCTGCTAAGATTTCAGCGTTTCGCTGGTACCATGGTATTGATCCATCTTCTTTTATTGTGAAGCTTCCATGTTTTTTTATGAATAGTGATGAAAGTTCTCTCTTCTGTTTTTCAAAGCTTATCTTTGTGTCTTTATCTATTTCACTGGCATCGAGGGTTATATATCCTTTATCATCCACTTCTATAGTCGCTTGTGCATGTTTATCATCATTCACCAAATGTAAGTCATGTTTTTTATCGATTAAAACGTATACTCTTTCCTTATCTTTCTTGGCCTCGTATTTCTCGATTCTCTTTCTTAATTCTTCTACTTTCTTGGCTATGTCCACCCCTCTACCTAGTTGTCTCCAGTGTTGATACCACGGCATTGTTCTTCCATTGTCATCTGTTTGTCTTTCAGCTACTTGATATACATCTACTTTATGTGTGTCACTTAGTTCTTTGATCAAATTGTCTCTTGTGGCTATTGCTTTTTTATCTCCTAAAGTTAGTTTCTCCTGAGCGTTTGCAAGTCGAGCGAATAATCTTCTCTGATCAGATGTTAATTCATTCCCAGTAGTTGGTTCACTTGCAGCAATAACTACTGGTTTGTCAGAAGTAATTTTTTTGTCATTAACAATCACTTTTATAAGTTTTTTACTTCTTTTTGCTTTGTTACTGCAGCAGTAGAAATCATAAACTGATTCTTCTAGACATAGATTTCTCTGGCATTCTCCAGAATCATCACACTCCTGTGCAGTCCATTCATTCATGTCACACTGACAGCTCCACTTTGAGTTATGTTCTTCACAAGCAACGTTAGACATGTCTTGTTCACTGCATGGAATATTATTTCCGTTTACATCCAGAAGTCCGCCTTCTCTTTCACAAGCGATCATCTTTGCTGCAGTTGCTTTTTCAGCGTCTGTCGAGAATGGCAGTGCTTGTATGCCTGATGGATATTTATCCAGAAGTTCCTTTGCTTTCTTTGCACACATCGGGCAACCAGTGGATTCAGAGCCATTTTTTAGTTCGTCTGCTGTTAATATTCCATTTCCATTTTCATCGAATTTAGTTATTAGGCTAGATGAGTAAAGGAATCCATTTTCTACAAATTCAGGATTGTATTTTATATTATACTCTTTATTGTTAATGTTAATTGTAATAACTTGTACAGTTCCAACAGCTCTGCCGAATGGTATTCCTGGAAAAACAATTACAGGTTCTATTGTTTCAGCAGTAACCTCTCCTGTGATAGAACCAAGACCTTTTGGCCATGACATGTTGTAATACTTGTTTCCTACCTCTCTCCAATACTCAGAGTATGTCTTCTTTCCTCTTCCTCCAGCCATGTTTCTGTTGTAAGGATCAACCCCTTTATCTTTTATAGCTTGAACAAGCGAGTCTCTTGCGCTCCAATCACTTTGCTCTTGCGCATCTGCGAGTTTTAAGAACAGTGATGCCAAGTCATCACTTAGGAATCTTTCATCAGAAGATTCAGAAGTGTCTTCTTCAAACATTTGAGAAATCATCAAAAGCAACGCCTTATCCATGTCAAAAAGTTCGTTTTCACCTTGTGGTTTTTTAATCAAAGAGACCAACACATCATCTTCAGGATATAATAATTCTTTTCCATTTCTACTGGAATAAGTTTCATATTGCCACTCATTGAGGCTGCGGGTTTTCTTATCTGATAAAAAAGTATATTCAGAGCCAAATTCTTTTTCCAGGGTGTCTATGTTTTGTTTAAGTTCTTCAGGCGTTGGAAGCCTCCAAGTATTATAGTTCGAAAGTTTATTATAATCCCTGGCTGCGTATATTCCTAAGAAACCCCATGTTTCGCCACCTGCTTCAATTATTTCTTTTACTGGCGCTATTCCAGCTTGTTCAATGAGCCATTTTTTGGCAGCTTCGTCATCTTGTTCACCAGTTACTTGGCCTGTTATTGCAGACCCTCCTAGCTCTTTTGTCTCTGTAATAACTGGTTCTGTTATAATTGATTCGGAACTGAAGAATGTTATCTGGTTTCCCTTATTTACTTCCAGATCCCAAGCTGAGTTAACTGTGGGGCCCCAGTCTAATGTTATATCTATGCTTGTGAAATCATCATTCTTTTCTTCCAAAGATAGGATTACCGAGACTCCACCAAATGTTAATTCTATAAGATTTACAAGAGCTATATCCACCTCGTCATTCCAGCCAATACCTAATGTTATTGGATCATGTATTAATCCTGTTTCACCTCTCTGTTCTTCATCGCTGTATAGGAAGTACAAATGATTATTGAGCCACGTCTCATCTCCGACTCCATGTACTCCAAAATGTATTCTATCAAAACCAAAATCTTCTGTTTTTGCGTTTGGATCTTTTAAACTAAGAAGTACATTATCATAGTAGATTGAAAGCAAAGATTTCTCTGGATAAGTCAAGTCTTTGAAAGGGATGAATTCTCCTTCAGGAAAGTTTTTCTTTAAGTAATCTACCAGGCTCAGACTAGCTGTTACTTCGATGATATTAACCTCTGGAAAGTACAATTTTCCTGGTTTTGTATAGTCAGGAGACATTCCAGTTAGTATTATTTCATTACGTGTGAAGTCGTCTAGTGATTTCAAGTGATCATTTTCAAAAATCCTTTTCACAATGAAGCCATATAGATACACCATTAGGTTTTCATTATCACTTGGTAAGTCACCAACTACACCCATAAATCTTTCATATCCTTCAGGGTCATTAGTTTCTGCATCTCTTAAAAACCAGTCGTTTGTTGATGATGTGAGTGAGAAACTGTAGTCACTAGATCCCCAATCTACGATTAGGTTCTGTTCGTACCAGTACCAGAACCAGACTTCTGTTTTTTCATCTTGAAGAGCTTGAAAATTATTGCGAAAGTATCCTTCAAAGACCTCTCTTAAAGCAGGCAGATTGACTATCTCCAGATGATCAAGGCCTGTATGAGGAAGCATTAGCTTTATGTCTTTACGGAAGCTAGTTATTCTTAACTCACGTTGGGGTTCCAAAACAAACATGTGTATTGATAGATTATCTTCAAGAAGCTGTTCAAAGGCTTGGAGTATTAAGTGTGGCCTCACCCACTTTATCTCTTCCCTGCTCATATCTTTTATTGCTGTCGGGTCATCTCTTATCTCTTGCTCCCAAATCTTCACTTCTTCTTCGGTTGGTGTAGCAGAAATAAAGTTAGAGGCAAGCACTAAGTTAATCAGTAAAATCATTATTAAACCAATCTTTTTCATGCTGTTGCCTCCTCAATTGAAAATCCGAATTTTGAATCTCCTTTTTTAAGGTAAAATATGAATGTGTCTATTAGTCTGAAACTCTCTATGATTGTATTGTGACTTGCTCCAAGTATTGATAGTTGTAGTTGATCATATCCAACTGAGTTGTAGATATCCATTGCTTCGTTTGCGACATCAACTAATTCCTTGAGAGCAGTTTCTTTGCTTAGAGATACTTGATAGGCTTTCTCGTCGTAAACAAATAAGGTTCTTGAAGTCAATGCAGCCTCTCCAAGCGCAACTTCAGTCACGGAACCTGAGAATATATTAACATCGAAAGTTGGAAAATCTGATAACTCAATGCAGCGAATCATGTTATCGTCAATATAAGACTTTAGGTTGTCTTCAATAACAGAGATATCAATAGAATTGGTGTAGACAGGTATTCTGTAGCCGTACATTATTACATAAGGTTCAGGAGTGAATATGTATCCTCCTTGTCGACTAACAATCTCCACACCTTCATCTAAAAGGTTCTCTGCGCATGTCTTGATGAAGAATGTCATCTCATTTGGCTTTTCAAAGGTCGATTCCTCCTCATAGATATCAGTGAGGACAAAGAGAACCAAGCCGACTATGATTAGAATTACTAAGCCTAAAGTTGCAAACACAGTTACTTGGCCTTTTCGCATACTGTTTTTTTTTGAGTATTATAGTATATAAATATTTCTATAAATATTTCTAAGCTAATTAAATAGAAATAATTAAAAAACACACATCATTCGGGTTGGATATGGGCTCGTAGCTCAGTTCGGCTAGAGCGTTCCGTTCGCAACGGGGAGGCCGCGGGTTCAAATCCCGCCGAGTCCATCAATAATTTTTTAAAGTTGAACAAAGTTCAATGCGACTGAAAGGAGCTTGGTTTTGTCCAAGCTTTTCTCAAAAGGTTGGGCGGATAGTTCAGTCTGGTAGAACACTCGGTTGGCAATCGAGTGGCCCCGGGTTCAAAACAACGGATACCCGTTGACGGCTAACGTCAGCAGGATATTTGCTTTGCAAAATCCTGCGTAGTGGCTTGAAATGGTATTCGCTGGTGAAAGTCCCGGTCCGTCCATAACTACTTTTTCCGTTGTATCAAAACGCAGAACGTTTTGGGACTCCCAAAAATCTACGATTTTTGATAGTAGCTCCGGAAATGTGGCATTCGCTAATGCTCAGCCCCATAGCTTGATGCGTAAGCATCGCGACCAATGGGAGCATGATCCCGATTAACCCTGATAAGGATTATTCTTATAAGAATATTCTTTTCACGAGATTATTTAAATGATTTGTAAACTTACTATACATATGAGTATAATAATGACTCCGGATCATAAGACAACGGCTGAGGTGGAGTTTTCAAGGAGACATCCTGATATCTTTGCAACTACTCTTGTAGCTAGAATAGTTGATTCCTTGGCAGAAAAAAGTGATGAATTTGGTAAGATTAATAAGTTCCGTGCAGATTTGAATGCTCAGGTTGGTGCGTTAGGCACTAATGGTGATTTAACTCAGTTAAGTGTAAGTGTTGCCGGACAATTAATAATCCCTGATGCGATTGATCTACACAGCGCTGTTGTTGATGAAGTAGACAATTTGCTATCAGATTCAGGCTATGATTCTTTTGGCTTCTCTAATGGCATAGTTGATATTGAGAAAATAACATCTCAGGCACCTGCTATTAATGGAACCACTAACTCCAATAAGTTCGCAGATTCATGTGTTGTGACAGGTCATTACATTCAAGAGCCTTTTGGCATAAATGGAACATTTCCTGCTCTTGCACTTGGAAAAGCAATAGATAACACTCTTGAAAAAATCATAAGTGACAAAGATATTTCTGAACTGAGACCAGACGGAAAGGTTCATATTACTATAAGGTATGGAGAAAACGATTTCACAGTTGAAGATGTATATTTATCAGTTTCTCATGAACAGAATCCAACAAATGGTTTTAGAGAAAGAGTTAAGGAAGCTATAATATCAAATAATGGTTACTCAGATCTGTTTAGAGAAACTAAGTGGTATATCAATGCTGGAGGAGATTTCAGTCACTATTTTGTCCAAGCAGATGCAGGTGTTAGCAAGGTAAAAGACGGAGTTATCATCAATGGAGGAGTACATCCTCTCGGAACTGATGGTGTTTGGGGTAAATGTCTGTACAAGGTTAGCAGCACTCTAATCCCTTACATGTTTGCTTTATCCAGAACTGTATCAGAGTTGCTAGGAGCTAGTTACGCTTCTGTTACAGGTGTTGCAAGGTATGGTCAGAGAGATGCAACCTTCCAATTAGAAGAGATTGACTCTCTTTTTGAATATCACAGACAAAGTATTAATGAAGTGCTGAAAAGAGTTCCAAGAAGCAGGGATGAAATAAGAGAAGTTTTAAGAATGCCTGTCAACAGGGAAACCTATAGGCTTTTCAACGATGTTTCAGGATTTCATAACCAAGACAAGCCTTGGAAAAAATCTAATTCTGAATTGTTACAAATCTTCAAGAATAACTATTAACAGCAATATTTAAAAAGCATGGATTATTTTTCTCGCATGGGTGGTTTGAATCGCTAAAGCAAAGCTTAAGGGTATATTGTTTGATTTCTGGGGCACAGTTGTTGAGAACGGGCTATTTCCAAGTCCATCGAGAAGAGCTCAGAGAATCTTGAGGTTAGACATGCCTTTCTCAGAGTACATTGAGAGGTTTGAAAATGCTTTCATGACCAAGAAAGTTGAAACCTTGACTGAAGCTTTTCAAAATGTTACTCAGGAGTTCAATATCAACATACCAGAATTTGTGTATGACAAGCTTGTGGGTATGTGGAACAAGAACACCATCCTTTGCAAACCATTCCCAGAAACCATTGAAGTTTTAGAAGATTTAAAGAAGGATTACAAATTAGTGCTGATATCAAACACTGACAATCTCTCTGTTCCACAACTACTTGATAAGTTTAAACTAAAGAAATATTTCGATGACATAGTATTATCCTGTGATCATGGAATGCTAAAAACAGATAAAAAGCTATTTGCACAGGCTTTGAAGAAGGTAAAACTGAAAAAGTCAGAGGTAATCATGGTTGGTGATGCCATACCAACAGATATAGAAGGTGCCAAGAAAGCAGGCATAAAAGCGATTCTCGTCGACAGAAGAGACACCAGAGAGTATGAGAACAAGATAGCTGATCTTTCGGAATTAAAGGAAAAAATAGAGGGATTATAATATGGAGGACTGCATATTCTGCAAGATTGTAAAAGGAGAAATACCTTCAACAAAGATTTATGAGGATGATGAATTCTACGCTTTTCTAGACTTACGCCCTATAAATAAAGGACATACACTCGTAGTTCCCAAGCTGCATTGCAAGAATCTTTTTGATTTTCCGAAGTCAGAAGAGACAGACTTGATGGAAGTATTGAAAAAAATCTCAAAAGCAGTTGTCAAAGGCCTAAGTGCAGATGGTTTCAACATAGGAATGAACAATGAGAGAGCTGCAGGACAAGTTATTATGCATGCACACTTCCACATAATACCAAGATTCAACGATGACGGATTGTCTTCATGGCCTGACAAGGAATACAAAGAAGGCGAGATGGAAGAAATAAAAGAAAAAATAATAAAAAATTTGTAATTCTATTTGTGTTCTGCCCAGGCTAATACTCCCATCACGATTAAGTTTACCAATGGTATAATCGTTAGGATACCTAGCCATCCAGGGAATCCTCTTTTCTCAGCGATCTTCCACCACCACCAGACCATTATTACTATTAGTGCAATTTGTCCAATAAATGGTATTATAGGCAGAAGTATTGCTAAAGTCCACCACCATGAAAGATCTGCTATCTGAGTCATTAGGTAGATATTCGCTAGCGGGATCCATGCCAGCCAAGCAAGTGGTGTATTTGTCTTTTTTGCAATCGTCATAAGCGCTATTGCAATGTAGACATAAACAGCCAGACCAATTATTAAAGCCAACACTAAAGCTCCGGCGAATAATGTTATAAAACTACCTAGTCCTGGAACAGTGTCTAATTGTGCCAACACCAAACTCGCAAAAAGCAGTGTCAGCATAAACATGCTTGCAAACAACTTTTTCATAATAACACCTCACAATGTTTTTTTAATTATATAATCTGAAACTCTAATACTATTTATATTTTTTCAAAAATAGTTAAATATATATAAGGAATATTTTTTTCTTGATGCGTAGCATCCCGACTGAAAGGAGGCTTATAGCGTCAACGGCTATTTCCGTTGTCGGCGTAGTATAGACTGGTTATTGCCCCAGACTCATATATTTGAGTGTTGAGCTGAAAAGCGATGATAGACCTCATGGGGATATCTGGTGATCGGGGGTTCAAATCCCCCCGCCGACACTATTTTAATCAAAAATGGAGATCTGGCAACATACAGTAATATCAGCGATTATAACCGCGGTTCTATGGCCTTTTTTCAGCTGGTGGTCTTTGCTAGTGCTTGTTGGCGGGGTGTTGATTGACTCTGATCACGTTCTTTGGTATTATTATAGAAGAGGAGACTTTAATTTAAGAAAGGTTTATAGCTATTGTAGAGCTATTTCTGATAACAAAGACACTAAGGAGTATAAGAAAGCTGTTTTGATTTTTCATAGCTATGAGGCACTAGTAGTATTGGCAGTTTTATCCTTCTTCATACCTCAATTTGTTCTCTTGTTAATAGGCGTCATAGAACACATGCTTTCTGATTTCTTATACACATTATACAAGTGGAGAGGACCTTATTCGCTAGTTGTTTTCAGAAAATCGGCAATAGTTTTCCTGTATGATTTTTTCACAAAAATTTTATAAAGATTAATTATTATTATCATAAAATGCTTGACATTCGGAATATAAGGGAAAACCCGACAGCTGTAAAGAAGAATCTTGCGAGGAAGAAAGATAAGGAAGTTCTAAAAAGGTTTGAAACAATTCTGAAAAAAGACAAAGAGTACAGGAAAGTTCTGCACGCTGTAGAAACATTAAGACATAAGAGGAACGAGAAAAGCTTGCTGATAAACAAACTCAAGAAAGAAAAGAAGAATTTCAAAAAAGTAATCACAGAAGTTAGAAAAGTCAACAAAGAGCTTGAAAAGAAAGAAGTCTCACTGACTAAATTCAAGAAACAGTTGAGCAAGGAGTTGATGAGACTCCCAAACCTCATGCATAAAAGCGTGCCATACGGCAAGGACGACTCGGATAATGTTGAGCTGAGGAGATGGGGTAAGTCTAAGAAGTTTGGTTTCAAATTAAAGAACCACGTAGAGTTAGCAGAGAGTTTGGGAATTGCAGACTTTGAGAGAAGTGCTAAGATATCTGGCACTGGTTTTTATTTCATGCTGGGAGACCTTGTTCTGCTCAACCAGGCCTTGATAAGGTATGCTATGGAAAAGCTAATCAATAAAGGCTTTATCCCTGTCGAGCCGCCTGAGATGATGAGACGCAAACCTTACGAGGGAGTGACTGACCTTGGTGATTTCGACACGATGATGTACAAGGTTGAAGACCAGGATGAATATTTAATAGCGACGAGTGAGCATCCCATAGCTGCCATGCTTATGAATGAGATAATCCCTGAAGGTAAGCTTCCGTTGAAATTCGTAGGTCTAAGCGTTAACTTCAGGAAAGAGATAGGAAGTCATGGCGTTGACGAGAAAGGTTTTTTCAGGATGCACCAGTTCTGGAAGGTAGAACAATTAATCTTCTGCACTCCTGAGCAGAGCTGGAAGATACATGAAGAGATAATAAAAAACGCAGAGGAGATGTACAAAGAACTAAAGATACCATATAGAATAACCAATATCTGTACAGGAGACCTAGGAATAGTCGCTGCCAAGAAATACGACTTAGAGACTTGGATGCCACGAACAAAAGATTACAAGGAAGTAGTTTCATGCTCGAACTGCACAGATTACCAAGCTAGAAGATTAAACATAAGATGCAGAGACAAGAAAGGCAACAATAGAATACTACACACCTTGAACAGCACTGCAATAGCAACCTCGAGAACGATCGTAGCTATCCTTGAAAACTATCAGAACAAAGACGGCTCTGTTTCAATTCCAAAAGTCCTGCAAAAGTACATGGGCAAGAAGAAGATATTAGCGCAGAAAGTGATTTGATTTCTTTTTTAAAGAAACTTATTTAAACATCTTTTGATTCTTTAAATTAAGAGTTAAAATGCCGACATATTTTACAAAGCAAGGACTTGACAATTACAAAGAATATCTTGAGGGATTAGAGAACCGTCTAAAAGAATTACAGCTTCAAGTAGGTGTGGTTACAGAGGGCACCAACACTTGGCATGATAATGCTGGTTATGATCATTTGGTTATGGATATCCGTGTGGCAGACATAAGATTGAATGAGGCTATGGCTCCAATAAGAAATATTGAACTAGTGACTTATCCTTCATCTGTTGATCATGTTATGATTGGTTCTGAGGTTGCTTTCTCAATTGATGGGCAAGTAAATACTTATGAAATAGTCGGTTATGGTGAAGATGATTTTGACAAATTCAGAATTCTTTACAATGCACCAATTATTCAAAAGTTAATGGGTCATAAAAAAGGAGATAAATATGAAGCCGAGTTTATGGGTGAAAAACAAGAAATAGAGGTTCTTGATGTAAAACCATTAAGCTGGGTTGTAAATCAACAAGAGTAGTTCAGTACTTTATATAATTTTGTTTTGAAAAGATTTATAAAAAACTTCTTTCTTTAATCTTGGTATGGAAATAGAGATTAGGGCTTTTATTGATGATTTTGAAGCTTTTGAAAGTAGATTGAAGAGTATTGATGCAAAACTGGTTTCGAAAAAGCAAATATTAGACTTCTGGTTTTGCAAGAAGGAATTTAATAAATTTGAACAAGTTCAACAGCACGAACCCGGTTCTTATGCCCTAAGAATAAGAAGAGAAACAAACAATGGAAAAACAGTGAGTGAATTTAATTGCAAAGTTCTTGAAAAAGAAGGAGACCATAATGCTTTCCACGAGTTTGAAACCAAAATAGAGAATTATGAACAAGCAAAACAAATACTTGAAGCAATAGGCTTTAAAGTGTTTTGTACTGTTGATAAAAAAAGAAAAGTCTACAAATTAGATCATTGTTTAATAAACCTTGAAGATATTAAAGGATTTAGGCCAGCGGTTGAGTTAGAGATCATTGATGATAATGATATAGACAATCATAAATCTTATTTGCGAGGACTTCTGAATAGGTTAGGTATAAAGGAAGAGGATAAGATAGAAAAAAGTATTACTTATCTTTATATGAAAAAATTTTCTTTCAAGAAATAGATTGCGCTGGTAGCATATCTGTAAATGATTTCTTAACATAATCCAGAGATCTATTAGCATCAAGAGTGCTGTAAGGAATATTTAATTCTTTCAATAGTTTAATCATGTTTGATCCAACCTCTCTATGGAATTCAATAAGGTCAGACTTTCTTTTTGAATCTTCAATATGAGTTCTTGTGTAGATACTTTCAGAATTTAGATCTAGGTAGAAGCAATGAACTCTATACTTTTGTAGAATGTTTTTGAAAATATGCAGATATTCTTTAAATAAATTAGGAGCCACTATCTGACAATGCGCTAAATTACCAACATGCCATGTTTCAACAAAAACAGGTCCAATTCCTTCATGAAGCCATTGATATATTTGTTTATCTCTTTCAAGTTCTAAATTCATAATTGTTCTTTGCACTTTTTCATCTGCAGAATCAGCTAGTTTTATTCCTTCAAATGTAATATCCTCTTGAATCATAAAATCGACAAAACTGCTAATAATATATCTATCACAAATCGCAGATTTGCTTTCTAGTGCTTTTTGAATTTGTGGAGCAATATAAAAATTTGATGATAAGTAGAACAAAAATTTTGTGAGGTTGTCTCCTTTTGTGTTAATTATTTCTCTTATTGGCTCATAGTCTATCCCCGGAGTTGAAAAAGTTGCGATATCTAATCGGGGACTTACTTCATTAAGAACGCTTGTTTTTCCAACACAATTATCTCCCTCAATCACGTAGAATTTGTTTGTGCTTATCATTTTCTACTACTTTTTTTACTACTACTTAATGAGGTATTCACATTGAAGGTTTGAAGAGAACTTTATAAACCTTTGTGTTAAAAAATCGGAAAAATACGCTGCGGCCCGGACTTCCGTCAACGCTTTGCACGAAGTGAAAAGGGTTGTTTCGAACCGGGAATTCCCGAAGGAACCAGCTTTCCAAGCTGGCGCAATTTCCTGCATTTACATGTACCAGGTTATGCGACCGCAGCAACCTCTGAAAAAAATAAAAAACTGTTTATATACTTATCGTTCTACTTTTAACTTCAAATCAATTTGAAGTCTTAGCAAAACATATTAATATAATAGTATTCATTAGTTTGAAACGAGGTTGATTATCATGAAAAAGACAATATTTGCAATTTTGGTATTGATGCTTTTAGTAGGATGTACAACACCCCCATATGTTCCTCCGGATGGAACATATACTCCGATACCAACTTTTGAGCCAGATGAGGAGATAACTGCAAAGAACTTCAAATCAATCGAGGAGTTGAAGCAGTTCATTAGAGCTAATGCAGGCACTACTAGCTATTATTATGCTCGAGGAATGGATTTAGCTGCTGGTGTGGCTGTGGCTGAAGACGCTATGGT
>JACNFY010000020.1 GCA_014384375.1 Nanobdellati archaeon | reverse complement strand
CCACCCTCCTAAACCTTTAATTAACAAAGTCATTTATTTATTTTGCGACAAACTCCCTCATCACAGATATTTTTTAAAATTGAATAGTATCTTGTATATCTTAATGTTGTTCTTGTTAAAAGTTTTGAAAATCCAAGAATTAAAATCAATACTGAACCATTATTTAGATGGATAATTCACCAACCTCAAAGATTTTCTTTTTTTGAAATAGCTTTTTCCTTTTATCTTTGAAGATTTCTGTTAAAACTCTGCCATCCATATCTTTAGGTATTGGTATGTTGAATATATGGAGTATAGTGGGTGTTAAGTCTAGAATTGAACATTTAATTTCTTTATTAACAATATTTTTTCCCAGACAACAAAAGATGCCGTATATAGAATGGTCTGCATCTATTTTGTTCGGACCTTCTTTTGTGAATTCTTTTTTTTTAAGGTTATAACTGTTTGCAGACTTATATTGACCATCTTCTATTTCGAATAATATATCAGGAGCTTGTTTCGTGAATTTACCTGAGTAGATTTCTTCTCTTTTGAAAACTTCTATGCCTTTAATTTTTTTCAATTTCTTTATTATATCATTCTTGACTTTTTCATAATCCTTTTGTTCCACACATCCATTTTTTTCTCTTCCTTTTAGATTTATACGAATCACACCATGTGAGCCTATACCATAAGCCTTTGTTTTTTTCCAATCAATGTTCTTTGCAACGATGTGAGGGTATAGAAATTGACTATCTCTAAATTGAGTTTTAATTTTTCTATGAAACAATTTTTTAATTCTAATACCTACAAATTTTATAAGTCCTGTTTTCAATACCATAAATGTAATTATTTTAACTAGTTTGTCAAATAGTTTTTTATTAAGAAAAATTCTGGAAAAAATATATTTTTTCTTTTTTTTGAAAACTAGAAATCCATTGTTCTCAAGCCAGTTATTGGTGAAAAACCATCCAAAGGTTTCATGCATGCCATGATCTGATATTATGAACAGATTACTTTCATCTTTGATTTTGTCGTACAAATCCATTAGGTATTTGTCTAGTTTTAAGAGGTATTTTTTGATGAGAAGTTTATTCTTCAAACGGAAGTGAGTTATGGTGTCATTAATGAAAATGTTGATTGCAAAAAAATCCGTTTCTTTATTCTTGAGCACAAAGTCAATCTCTTTGAACTGAATATCCAATACTTCAAAAAATCTTTTTTCAAATGCAGGATTATCAGCTCTTATACCAAGAGTTGTACTTTTAGGCCATGAAAAATTAACCCAGTCTTTTGTTAGATGGTCTCCTTCTCCAAACGTGATTTTTGTTCGAAATGGTGATGAGAATGGAATGTTTATTATTCCACATTTAATGTTATTTTTTTCAAGAGTCTCCCATAAGAATTCTGATTTTACATTAAATGAACTATTATATTCTGTGCTGAAATCATCTTTAACAGTGATAAAATCAAATACTCCGTGTTTCCCAGGATTTTTCCCAGTAAAAATGGATGGCCAAGCAGTTCCAGTTATAGGAGGTATCACACTTTTATTGTCTCCAAAACTGCCTTTTTTGAAAATAGTTTTGAAAAATTTCAACTCTAGTTCTTTAGTCATAGGTTTGAGAATTTTCCAACTCGCTCCATCAAGTCCAAGAACAAACACTTTTGGTATACTCATTTTTCTGACGAAAACAAAAATGTTTAAAAACTTTCTTATCTTTGTTCACAGAGCTATGCATACAAAAATTGTGAAAAAAGATATTCTGGATTTTTTGGAAGGATTTTCCTTTCTTAGGGTTAATGATAAAACAATTCAAGAATCATTGAACATTGATGGTTACTCATTGTGGTGGTTTATAAAACCATCTCTTGTCTCAGAGTATGTGCCTCTAAATAGGTTAAAATTTGAAAATGTTACCTCTTTGCTGAATGAGAACAAATCACTATTTCTTTACAATTTTAAAGGATTTTTTCACCTGTTTTTTTACAGAAAAATGCTTTGTTTGAGCGAACTCTTAAAAATTTTAATAAGCAAAAAAAAAGTTATAGGACGAGCTAATAAAAAAACCAATAGAATCCTTTTCTTAACACATACAAATGCTCTAAAGAAGAAAGGGTCTAAATTTGAGCTTGATAGGGTTGAGTCCCTTAGGAAAGTCGTTGATGAAGCAAAAGGATTTTCAAGCAAGATTTCTGTGGCAGAACCACTATCAAGAAATTCTTTGTTTGGTTTGAGAAATTTTCCTAACTTAATATATTCTTATGCTAGTTTCAAAATTATTTTAGATGCTTGGAAACTTTCCAGAAAGTTTTCAAGAAAAGTAAAGAATTTTTTCAGAAAGTCATCCTTTAAAGATTCTGATAGAGAAGTTTTTAAGGCTTTGAAGCCGTTAATTGGTTTTTTCTTCTCAAGAGAATATATTTTTCTAACAATTTTATATTACAAAGTTTATTATGAAATTCTTAAACAGGAAAAAATTGATTTCCTGTTCTTGTATTCTACAAGCGATATTTTTTCAAGGTGTGCGATGGCTGCTTCAGACAAATTAGATATTTATTCAGGAATCGCACTTCACGGTATAGGATTTGGGCTTAAGAGACCAGAACTTCCTAAAAACTGTCTGTATTTTGTTCCGGGAGAGTTATATAAAGATAAACTAGAAAACTTAGGAGTTGCTAGAAAGAATATTTATCTTACAGGCGCATTGTTTCTATCTGACGTCTATAACTATAAACCTGTTCAGAAGAAGCAAGGAAAAGTTCTTTTTTTGACTTCTCCATTCATTGAATATAAGGTTAAAACAAAGGAGGAATATTTGGAGTTAATCAAGAAAATGTTTTTAGCTTTCAAAAAGTTTGAAGATACTGAGTTCTTGGTCAAATCCCATCCAAATGAGCGCTTTGTTTATGAGTACTCTAATATTATAAGGAAACTTAATATTAAGAATATTAAGATATTAAGTTCGGGGTTTCAGGCTAACTTATATGATTTGATAAACAAGACAGATTTTATGATAAGTTTTGGCTCTACAGCTAGTTTTGAAGCGCTAATACTGAAGAAACCTAGCATTATCATAAATGTTTTTGGCAAGGAAGTTGAAGAAATGTATCAGCCAATTCTTCAATCAAAAAATGTTTTTGTACAGTTAACTAGCGCTGATAAGCTTGAGAATGTGTTAAGTTCTGCTCTCAGCTCAAATTCCTTCTTCAGCAATTATTTGAAAGAAGGAGAGAAATTTATTAACAACTGCTTGGCCTTCAATGACAATAAAGTCAATGAGAGAATCTTCGAAACAATCAGAAAGTTTGTATAGGTTAAATACCAAAAGCTATTAAAATAGAACTTATTTTTTTTGAAATTAATGTGGAGTTATTTAAATGGAAGCTACTAAAGGCTCAGGATTCAAGGAAATAAAGGTTAAAGAAAGTAGTATAGAAAAGACTCCTAAATATAAAGAGTACAGGAAGAAATGGACTGAGAACCCTGCGAAGGATATAGTTGAAGACTTTCCAATTCACTTGGATATAGAGCTGAATTCTAACTGCAACCTTAAATGTGTCATGTGCTTCCAGTCTTTTGCCCCTCCAAAGATGGAATATATGGATGAGAAGTTATACAAGAAATTAATTGATGAAGGAGCAGCAAATGGACTTAGATCAATAAAGCTTCAATACCGAGGAGAGCCTCTTCTTCATCTAAAACTAGCAGAGTCTGTTGCCTATGCTAAATCAAAGGGAGTTGTAGAGGTTATGTTCAATACAAATGGGACGCTTCTAACTGAGAAGATGGCTAATAAGTTGATTGATGCTAAGCTCGATAAGATTATTTTTTCAATCGAAGGAACAACTCCTGAAGTATATGAAAGTATAAGGATAGGTGGTAAGTTTAACAAAGTATTGGAAAACATAAAACGCTTGCAAAAAATGAAGAAAGAAAGAGGTATTGATTACCCAATCACAAGAGTACAGATGGTAAAGCTTCCAAGGTTTTCAAAGAAAGATATTCAGGATTACATTGATTTCTGGGGTGAAATAGTCGATCATGTAGGAATGGATGAGTATAATGATTGGGAAACAGAAATGACCACTGGCTTTGGAAAAAAAGCATTAATTTGCAAAGAATTTTGCTGCTCAAGTCCATGGCAGAGATTATTCATTCTGGCAGATGGCAGAATAACCCTGTGCTGTGGAGACCATAGTCAAAGACTGGTTCTAGGAGATGCTCATAAAGTCACCATAAAGGAAATATGGCATAACAAAACACTGCAAAATATAAGAAAATTGCATAAAAAGGGAGAATCTCACAAGATACCTATCTGCAATGATTGTAGTGGACGAAGAACTATAATAAAGCTTCTAAACCAAAAAAGGCTCTAATTTTGCTAACATATTTAAATCTCACATCATTTTTGTGCTTAAAAATACTAGTTTGTAAAAGAGGGGGATAATAACGAAAAAGTCAAAACTGAATGATGCATTAAAGGATAACTCTGTACCTTATCTTTTAGGTGAGACTGCTTTTCATCATGAAGGTGACAGAAGGTACTTGCTTCGACTAGTTGATGATATAGCAGGAATGAGTTTAGATGGCATAAAATTCCATTTGTTGCTGAAACTTGAGAGCTATATGCAGGAGAGGCATCCATTGTTTAATGATTTGAAGAAATGGCTTTTTACAGAGGAACAGTGGAGTCAAACTATTGATTATGCTATTAACAAAGGACTTGAGGTTGTAACTCTTTGCAATGATGTTGAAAGCGTTGAGTTTGTCAGAAAGAAAGGAAAAGGAATAGTAGGAATAGAGCTTCACGCCATAAGTCTGAATGACTACTTTTTACTGGAAGAAGCATCCAAATTTTCAGGTGTTATTATACTGGGTGTTGGAGGTTCGATGCTTGACGAAGTTTCTTACGCAGTTAATTTCTTGAAGAGTAAAGGAAAAAACGATATTCTGTTGATGTATGGATTTCAAAGCTTTCCAACAGACTACTCTAAGATTAATTTGTCAAAGATGGGAAAGATAAAAGAGATGTTCAATCTGCCTGTAGGTTATGCTGACCACACTTCTTATGATGATAAGAACAATGAGATAATAAGTGTGATGGCAGCAGCTATTGGATTTAACATCTTAGAGAAGCATTATACTCCTGATTTGGGAAAAGAAAGAATTGATTATCAGGCAGCTGTAAGCAGGAAGCAGATGATTAAGATAAAAGAGTTGCTGAAACTGGCTCTTATAGTGCATGGAGATGAATCTTTGGAAATGTCTAAAGATGAACAAGATTATGGCAAAACAGGACCAATGAAAAAAGCAATAGTCGCAAAAGGAGATATAATGAAAGATGAAAAACTAAGTCTTGATAATCTTTGGTTTAAAAGAACAAAAGAAGAAAGTAACGTAAAGCAATCTCAGTTCCAAGAGTTACTGAGGTTAAAAGCTAAAAGAAACATAAATGATGGTGATGTCATAGATTTCAAAGACTTGGAGGATGATAAATGAGAGTTGGCTTTGTAATCATTGCACGGATGAAGTCAACTAGATTGCCTAAGAAGACAACCTTGAAAATAAATGGGAAAGAAATAATTTCTTTAATGATTGAGAGGTTAAAACTATCACCTCTTCTTGACGAGATAATAGTCGCTACTTCAACAAACCCTGATGATGGAGTATTATGTGAACTTGCTGAAAAAAATAGAGTGAAATGCTTTAAAGGAAGTGAGGATGATGTGCTGGAAAGAATGTATCTTGCAGCCAAAGAATTCGATCTTGACTATGTAGTTCATGTGACAGGTGATTGTCCTTTGGTGTCTTTTGACTTTATAGGAAAGGTTATTGAAGAGTATAAAAAAACATGTGCAGACCTAATAACAACATTTGACTTGCCCCACGGATTTTTTCTGTATGGACTCAAACCAGAAGCTTTAAAGAAAGTTCTTGAAATGAAATCACAAAAAGACACAGAAGTGTGGATGCGTTACTTCAGTGATACTAGAGTTTTCAAAATTATAAACTTGAAAACACCTGAAGAACTAAAAAAACCTAATTTTCGCTTAACATTAGATTATCCTGAAGATTTCGAGTTTTTCAAAGCACTATTTAAGGGACTTGGAAAGAATGCACATAAGAAAACTACCAATGAGATAATAACCTTTTTGGATAAGCATCCAAAGATTGTAGAAATTAATGAGCATTGTGAGGCAATGTATAAAAAAAGATGGGATGCTCAAAATAAAGCAATTAAACTAAAATGAAAATTGGCATAATTGGCTTGGGATCTATAGGACAAAGACATGCGAGAAATTTAATTAAGTTAGATATTGAAGTTTATGCTTTGAGGACAAAGAAAGGCACCATGAAGGAACTTCCTGAAGAGTTGAATTCCATAAAAGAGGTTTTTGATGAGAAAGAGTTTTTCTCATTAAAGCTTGATGGAGTAATCATATCTAACCCCACAAGTCTTCACATTTCAACATTGAAAAAAACTTTAGAAAAGGAACTTACTGTATTTGTAGAGAAACCTGTTTCCAACAGTTTGGAGCAAACAGATGAGCTTAAAGGTTTGGATGTTTCTAAAGTCATGGTAGGCTATAACCTAAGATATAATATCATAATCAAGACTGTTAAGAAGTTTATTGATGAAGGAAAGATTGGGAAAATCTATAAAGCAAATTTGTATTGTGGTCAATATCTCCCTACATGGCACCCATACGCTGATTACAGGAAAGAGTATTACTCTAAAAAGAGTTTAGGAGGAGGAGTTATAAGAACACTTTCACATGAAATTGACTTAGCCAATTACTTGTTTGGTAGGATAAATGAAGTGTGTGGTGTAGTAGAAAAAATATCAGATTTGAAAATTGATGTTGATGACCACGCAATTATCTTATTCAAATCAGAAGACAATGTAACAGGCCAAATCGAGCTTGATTATCTGAATCCAAAACTATCTAGGACAGGAGTAATAATAGGTTCAAAAGGAAAAATAGAATACGATTTCTCTGAAGCAAAAGTGAGTTTCACAACTCTTGAAAGCGAGGAAAAAGTATTGCTTAAAGGTGGAGTAAACGATTGGGAGAAAAATTATCTTGATGAGATGAAAGGATTTGTTGACTTCATAAAAAGAAGAAAAACAATTCAATGCAGCTTTGAGGAAGGAGTAGAAGTCATGAGAATAATTGAAGCTGCAGAGGAATCAACAAAGTCAAAGAAATGGATTAAAATAAGTTGAGGTGCAAAAATGGAATTATTTAATCTAAAAAATAAGGTTGCGATTGTGTTTGGAGGTAATGGACAATTAGGTAAGCAGTTCTGTAAAGCATTGCTCGAATATGGAACAAAAGTATACAGTTGTGATGTGAATGTAAAAGAATCTTCAGAAACAAAAAAGCTTAGAAAGAAATATAATGTGAATTTTCAGCTAGTAAAAGTTGATGCAACAAGTAAGAAAGAGTTAGTTAAGCTGAAGGATTACATTGTTAAGGACTCTAAAAGAGTAGACATACTTGTAAACTCAACAACAGCAAAAGGAGATGATTTCTATCTTCCATTTGAGGATGTCTCTTTAGAAGGATGGGATAAAGGTATGCTTGGAAACTTGAGTATTCCTTTCCTAACAATACAGACTTTTGTACCTGTGATGAAAAAACAGAAAAGCGGTTCCATAATAAACATAGCATCTCATTATGGTCTTGTAGGAAATGATCAGAGAATATATGAAGGAACAAATCTGCATAAAGTTTATGTCAAGAACTCTCCTAAGATAAAAAGGATATATTCGCATGGAGTGTATAATGCTGCGAAAGGAGGGCTTATTAACTTTACAAGATATCTAGCAGCTTACTATGGAGAGTACAATATACGTGTTAACTGCATATCACCAGGAGGAATATACAATCCAAAAGAAGATAAGAAATTTGTGAAGAACTATTCAGACAAGGTACCGCTTGGAAGGAAGGCTAATGTTGATGAGGTCAATGGCGCTTTAGTATTCCTAGCATCTGACGCATCATCATATGTTACAGGACATAATTTAGTTGTTGATGGAGGTTTTACAGTATGGTAGAAAACTGGCTTGAGGAATTTAATACCTCAATAGAGTCAACAAACTCATCAATATTTGATTCAGAGATGATAAAACGCATTTTTGTCAGACTCGTTAAAGATGGAGAACTATCTGCTGCTAAGGCAGAACCTAAAATGTTTTTCATTAATCTGCCTGCGGGTTTTAAAGGAGAGGAAGAAGTACATGAAGATGAAGATGATGTCTATTATGTATTTGATGGAGAGGGTGAATTGGTTATTGACCGCAAGAAAAAAATAACAATTAGCAAAGGCGATATTATTCATATCCCTGCAAAGCAAGTTCATAAACTTGAGTTCACTAAAGAAGGCATAAAATATATTGTTGTAAAAAAATGACTGAAATAAAAATAGGAAACAAAATCATAGGAGAGAAACACGCTTGTTTTATTATAGCTGAAGCAGGCGTTAATCACAGTGGTGATATAAAAATTGCAAGAAGGCTTATAGATGCAGCTGCAGAAGCAAGAGTGGATGCAGTAAAATTTCAAACTTTCAAAGCTGAAAAACTTGCAACAAGAGATGCAAAACAAGCAGAGTACCAAACAAAGAATATAGGTAAGGAAGAAACACAGTTTGATATGTTGAAAAGGCTTGAATTAAAGGAGGAATTTCATAAACCTCTAAAGAATTATTCTGAGAAGAAGGGATTAATATTTATGTCAACTCCTTTTGATGAGGACGCAATTGATTTTCTTGATGAATTGGGTGTAGAAATTTTTAAGGCGGGTTCTGGAGAACTAAATAATATTCCGTATTTAGTTAAGATGGCGAAAAAAAATAAGCCGATGATAATCTCTACTGGTATGTCTACAATGGATGAAGTGAAAAAAGCTGTTGAAGCCATAAGGAATGCAGGAAACGATAACTTTGTATTTCTACACTGTACAACAAATTATCCTACTCCTTTTGAAGAGGTTAATCTTAGAGCAATGGAAACTATGAGAAAAAAACTGAGTTGTTTGGTAGGTTACTCTGACCACACAGAAGGTTTGCTTGTTCCATTAGTTGCTGCGGCTATGGGTGCAGTGGTTATTGAGAAACATTTCACTCTTGATAGAACAATGGAAGGACCTGATCATAAGGCCTCTCTTGAACCAAATGAACTAAAAGAAATGGTTAGACAGATACGACTTATTGAGGAGATAAGAGGCTCTGAAAAGAAAGAGCTTGCACCCTCAGAGTTTTCAATGAGTAAAACCATAAGAAAAAGTTTAGTTGCAAAGAATGACATAAAGAAAGGAAATGTGATAAAAGGAGAAGATATTATAATAAAGAGACCAGGCATAGGCATTATGCCTGAGAGAATAGATGAGGTTATAGGGAAAATAGCCTTAAGGAACTTTAATAAAGATGAGCTAATTTCCTTTGAGGACTTAAAATGAGAATATTAGTAATAGCAGCACATCCGGATGATGAAGTCTTGGGAGTTGGAGGTACAATCCTTAAACACAAGAAAAATGGTGATGAAGTTTATATTTGTATTGTTACAACATCATATGAGCCAGAATGGTCGAAGAAGTATAAAGTAACTAAATTAAAAGAAGCTAAAAAAGTTGATAATATACTCTGTGTCAAAAAAAGAGTTTTCTGCGATTTACCAACAGTCAAGCTTAACACTATTCCTCACGGAGAATTTAACAAAATTATTGGAGAGGTCATAGAAGATATTTCTCCAGATGTAATATACACTCATTTTGAAGGAGATGTGAATAAGGATCATGGTATAATCTTCCAAGCGGTCATGGTTGCCACAAGGCCTGTAAGAAAGAAAACAAAAGTGCTCTGTTTTGAAACCCCTTCTTCAACAGAATGGAATAACAAAGCATTCATACCTAATTTATATGTTGACATAACTCCTTATATAGATAAGAAAGTTGAAGCTTTTTCTCAATATAAATCTGAAGTTAAGAAATATTCTCATCCTAGAAGTAAAAAAGGACTTAAGATATGGGCTAATAAGAGGGGGATTGAAATATGCACTGAGTATGCAGAAGCATTTCAGATAGTGCGTAGTTTTTGGTAAAAATGAAAATAGTTTGGCTATCTGCCAATAAACTTGGCTATGAAATGTTAAAAGAATCTACCAAGATTAAAGGGGTTAATATAGATTCTATAATAACTCTCAGCAGGGATTCAAAAACTGTTATGTATGATGGTCTTGATAATAAAAAATGGTATGAGTTTGGAATAAAGGTTTTTGAGGTTGAAAGAATAAACAATGAAAAAGAGTTGTTAAAAAAATTATCTCCTGATATTGTTGTGATGTGTGGTTGGAGGCAAATAATAGACAAGGAAATGTTAGGAATTCCAAAAATGTTTGTGGGTTTTCACCCAACTTTACTGCCTGTTGGAAGAGGACCTGCGCCAATAATAAACTCAATTTTGTATGGTTTCAAAAAATCAGGTTTAACAATGTTTCATTTAACTGAAGGGTTGGATGATGGACCTATTATAGGTCAGGAAAAGTTTGATATAGCTGAAACAGACTATGCAGTTGATGTTTATGAAAAAGTAATTAATGTTGGAAGAAAACTAATAAGAAAATATTTGCCATTGCTTGTTCAAGGAAAAGCACCAATGATTTCACAAGATGATTCAAAAGCAACAGTTTTTCAAAAACCATCACTAAAAGATAATGAGATAAATTTAGAGAAGGAATCTGCAGAGCAAATATATAGGAAAATTAAAGCCCTGTCAAAGCCTTATAAAGGAGCATATATAAGATTAGGAGAGGAGAAATTAATAATATGGCGAGCAGAACTAAAAAAAGGAAAATCTGTGTCTTAACAGGTACGCGAGCAGAGTATGGTTTGCTTAAGCCTGTGATGGCTGCTGTAAAAAAGCATTCAAAACTAGAGTTGAAGCTCATAGTAACGGGGATGCATTTATCAAAAGAATTTGGTTATACTATCAACGATATAAAAAAAGATAAATTCAAGGTTGATAAGAAAACAGTTATGAACCCTGAGCAAGATACAGGATTCTCAATGGCACAGGCAATAGGTAAAGGGATAATTGGTATTAGCAATGCATTGAAAGAAATAAAACCAGATGTTCTCCTTGTGCTTGGGGACAGAATAGAATCCTTAGCTGGTGTTATTGCTGCAGCTTACATGAACATACCGATAGCCCACATACATGGAGGAGACAGTGCAAGAGCAGGATTAGATGAATCTGTAAGGCACTCAATAACAAAGTTTGCACACATACATTTTCCTGTAACAAAGAAAAGCGCAGAGAGAATTAGAAAGTTGGGAGAGGAACCTAAAAACATATTTGTTGTTGGAGCGCCTGGTTTAGACACAATTCTAAACGTTAAGCTTTTGTCAAGGAAAGAAGTTGAAAAAAAATTTGAAATAGATACTGAAAAAGGCTATATACTTCTAGTGCAACACTCAGTATCTACCCAACCGGATGATGCTCAAAGACAAATAGAAGAAACACTCAATGCAATTAAACAAGTAGGAATGCAGACAATAGCGATATATCCTAACTCAGATGCAGGCGGTAGAAAAATCATAAAAAAACTAAAAGAATTTGATAAAAAACGAATAATAAAAGCATATGCAAGTCTGCCTCACAAAGATTACTTGAGTCTTATGAAATACGCTAAGGTCATGGTTGGTAATTCTAGTAGTGGGATAATGGAATCAGCATCATTCAAATTGCCTGTTGTCAATATAGGCATTAGACAAGATGATAGAGAGAGGGCAAATAATGTTATGGATGTTGATCACAAGACAAAAGAGGTATTGAAGGCTATAAAAAAAGCGTTGTCAAAAAATTTTCAGAGAAAAATGAAGCTGTGTAGAAGTCCTTATGGCAACGGTATGGCAGGCAAAAAAATTGCTAAGAGATTAGCAAAGATAAGACTTAACAAAAAATTGTTACAAAAGAAGATAACATACTGAGGGATAAAAAATGGAAGAACGCTTTAAAGATTGGAAATTTCCAAAAGTTAAAGAAGGAGAATTAACAAAATGGAATTGGATGGTTCAGAACAAAGAAGGCTTAAAATTAGGAAGAAATACTGACATTGGAGCATTCACATATATTAATGCGAAAAAAGGAATTATAATAGAAGAAAATGTTCAGATTGGTTCTCATTGTTCTATATATTCTGTTTCTACAATTGATAACAAGCAAGGAAAAGTGGTTTTGAAGAAGAACTGTAGAATAGGCAGTCATTCAGTTGTAATGCCTGGAGTAACTGTTGGAGAAAACTCTTTAATTGGAGCACTTAGCCTTGTAACTAAAGACATACCTGACAACGTTGTCGCAGTAGGAGCCCCTGCAAAAGTTATAAAGAAGTTAAATTGAAAGGTAATTTACTAAAAATGAAAATATTACTTCTAACAAAGACATCAGATATATGCAGAGAGATGCAAGATTATGTGAAAACTAATCTATCAGAAAAAGATGAGTTATTAATTTTTGAAGGAGAATTTGGAGATACTTTCCCAAAGATAGAATGGAAAGGAGATTATATACTTTCTTTTTTATCATCTTGGATTTTACCAGAAGAATTGTTGCAAAAAGCAAAAATCTCTTTGAATTTTCATCCTGCTCCGCCAAAATATCCAGGGATAGGTTGCTATAATTTTGCAATCTACAACAAGGATAGAGAGTATGGTGTGACTTGTCATCACATGATTTCAAGAGTTGACTCAGGAAAGATAGTCAAAGTTTTAACATTTCCAATGTATGAAGACGATAATGTTGCGAAGCTAAAGGACAGAACTATGGATTATCTTGTAAAACTTTTTCAAGAAGTATTCGAACTTATTTTGAAAAGACGGAATTTACCAAAATCAAATGAGCAATGGGTTCGTAAACCTTATACTAGAAAAGAATTTCAGGAACTGTGCAGAATTACACCAGACATGGATGATGAAGAAATAAAGCTAAGAGTAAGAGCAACATTTTTTCCAGGTGTAAGAGATTTGCCATATATTGAGATAAGCGGATCAAAAATTATTCTAGAAGAATATGAAACAATCAAAGCAAACTCTTAGAAAGGAAATATTGGTAAAAAGAGATAGTTTGAGTAAGGATTTAGTGGCTAGTAAAAGTAATAGAATAAAGAAAATATTATTCGACCTTGAAGAATTCGTTGATTCAAGAAAAGTTCATTGTTATGTTTCCATTGATAACGAAGTGCAAACACACGTTTTGATAAAAGAAATTAGTGAAAGTAAAAAAGTTTTTATTCCATATGTGGACGGAGATGAGATAAAACAAACCCGCTTCTTAGGATTCAATAAATTAAAAAGAGGAACTTTTGGAATTTTAGAACCAATTAATCCTACTCAGGAAGATACTAATCCCGATATAGTAATTGTTCCAGGCATAGTTTTTGATGAATCAGGACACAGGATAGGTTATGGTAAAGGTTATTATGATAAATTTCTAGAAGAGAATTATGATGTGTTAAAGATTGGTTTAGCATTTGAATTTCAGATATTAAAAGGGTTACCTATTGACTCACATGATGTTCCTGTTGATATTATTATAACAGAGAAAAGAATTATTAAATGCAAATATTAATAAATCTAACATCAGTAGCCATTCTAGATGAAAACTGACAAGTTATTAGACGGCAGAGCTTTTGCAAAGAAAGTCATTGATAAGTATGAAAGAAAAATCTCAAAGCTAAAGGCTAAGCCAGTTCTGGCAGTCATACTAGTTGATAAGGATCCTGCTTCACACTTATATGTCAGACTAAAAGAACAAGCTTGCCAAAGAGCAGGAATAATTATGGAGAAATATTTTTTTAAGAAAACTACAACTTCAAAATTACTTTCTTTGATTAGGCACTTAAATTCATCTAGAAAAGTTAAGGGTATTCTAGTTCAATTACCCTTGCCGAGAGGAATTGACAAAGCAAAAGTGTTGAGAGAGATTATTCCTGAAAAAGATGTTGACTTTTTGAATCCAAATACCTTAGGTCAAATACTCTACGATGATGAAGCAGGACCATGTACGCCAAAAGGAATAGTAAAACTACTTTATGAATACAAGATTAAGGTTGCAGGCAAGAATGTATGTATAATAAATAATAGCGACTTGGTTGGAAGACCATTAGCATTAATGTTAATGAAAAGAAACGCTACAGTTACTGTTTGTCATACAAAAACAAAAAACTTGTATGATTACACAAAGAAAGCAGATATAATCATATCGGCTACTGGAAATCCTGGCTTAGTGAAAGGGAGACATGTGAAAAGAGGAGTAGTTGCTATTGACATCGGTATAAAGAAAATTGACGAGAAGATTTATGGAGATATTGATTTCAAATCTGTAAGCAAGAAAGCATCATTTATAACTCCTGTTCCAGGAGGAGTTGGACCTGTGACTATTGCTATGTTAGTTGAGAACATGTTTGAGGCGAGCAAGAAATGATTCCTTTAGCAAAACCTTACATTGACAAAAAAGACATTAAAGAAGTTGAAAGAGTTCTAAAATCTGGCAGACTTAGTTTAGGTCCTAAAATCAATGAATTCGAAAGATTTTTTGCAAAGATAATTGGAACTAAATATGCAGTTGCAGTTAACTCTGGAACTTCAGGATTGCACCTTTGTGTAAGATCTCTAGGAATTAAAGAAGGTGATGAGGTGATAACTTCTCCTTTTTCTTTTGTTGCTTCTGCAAACTGTATGTTGTTTGAGAAGGCTAAACCAATCTTTGCAGATGTTGATGAAGACACGTTTAACCTAAATCCGAATTTAATTGAAGATAAAATAACTTCAAGAACAAAAGCTATTTTACCAGTTCATGTCTTTGGCCAGAGCTGTGATATGAGTAAAATAATAAACATAGCTAAGAAACACAATCTGAAAGTTATTGAAGATGCTTGTGAATCTCTTAACTCCACTTACAAAAATAAGAAAGTAGGAACATTTGGAGACGCAGCTGTATTTGCATTCTATCCAAATAAACAGATAACAACTGGAGAAGGTGGTATGATTGTTACAAATAATAAAAAGACAGCAGAAGCTTGTAGAAGTATGAGAAATCAAGGAAGAGGCGAAAGCATGCAGTGGTTAACACACGAGCAATTAGGATATAATTACAGGATTACTGATATGCAGGCAGCTTTGGGAATTTCACAATTAAAAAAGATTGATTTTCTCATAAATCAAAGAAGAAAAGTGGTTGCTATGTACATGAATGAACTATCAGAAATACCACAAGTAAAGTCGCCTGTTGTTGATAAATTTAATACACACACTTGGTTTGTGTTTCCAATTCAAGTTTCTGAGAAGGATAGAGACAGGTTAATAGAGCATTTGTTAAAAGAAGGAATTCAAAGTAAAGCTTATTTTTATCCGCCTATCCACTTGCAACCATTTTATAAAAAATCTTTTGGTTACAGGAAAGGTGATTTTCCAGTTGCTGAGAAGATAAGCAAAACAACATTAATTCTTCCTATGTTTGTTGGAATGACAAGGAAAGAAGTTATTAACGTGAAAAATTCAATAATAAAATTCTATTGCTAATCCACGATAGTTATTTAAATATAACTTGTTTTCCGCTTTTTCAATGAAAAGAAGAAAAGATTCAGAAAATAAATTAAAAAGAATTTTTCATGGAAAAGATATTCTAGTTACAGGTGGTTGTGGTTCAATTGGTACTGAAATAGTAAAACAGCTTCTAAAATACAAACCAAAGAGAGTGAGAATATTTGATAATAATGAATCAGCCCATTTTCATATGAGACAGGATATCCTAAGTAAATTAACAAGACATTTAGTTGGCGATATCCGAGATAGGAATCGTGTTGAAAGAGCAATGAAAGGAGCAGATATAGTGTTTCATGCAGCTGCTTTGAAACATGTGCCTCTTTGCGAGTATAATCCGTTTGAAGCAGTTAATACAAATGTCATAGGAACCCAGAATTTAGTTGATGTTGCTCGTAAGGAGAATGTAGAAAAGTTTTTGTCTATAAGTACTGATAAAGCAGTGAATCCTATAAACACTATGGGAGCAACAAAATTATTGAGTGAGAAACTAACCACTACAGCAGGGTATGGCGATTATAAGACAAAGTTCTCTTGTGTTAGGTTTGGGAATGTCTTAAATTCTAATGGTTCAGTTATTCCTATTTTCAAGAAACAGATAAAGGAAGGAGGTCCTGTAACCATAACTTCTGAGAAGATGACAAGATTCTTTATGTCAATGTCAGAGGCTGTTGGTTTGGTATTGAAGGCTATTTCCATCATGGAAGGTGATGAAATATTTATTTTGAAGATGAAAAGTTTAAGAATTATTGACCTTGCAAAAGTTATGATTGAAGAACTAGCTCCTAAGTTTGGTTATAAACCACAAAATATCAAAACAAAGAAGATAGGTGTCAGGCCTGGAGAAAAAATAAGTGAGTGCTTAATCACAAAAGAAGAAGCAGAGCATATTGATGAACTGGATGACATGTTTGTTTTTCGCCAGAGTATTATAACACCACAATATATTTCTGAGTATCGTTCAAAAAGAGCTTATGAAGAGTATGATTCTAACAATATTCGCCAGCTTACAAAAGAAGAGATTAGAAAACTTCTGTATTATTATAAGATAATTTCATAATAGATAATTTTAAAAATACTTCTATTATTCGATTTATTGCAATGAAATCAACAGTTCTAGTCACTGGTGGAGCAGGATTTATGGGTGCTCATCTAGCAGAAGAACTCATTAAATTAGGCTATAAAACAGTTGTGCTTGATGACCTTAGCGGAGGCTTTGAAGAAAATGTTCCTAATAAAGCAGTGTTTGTAAAAGGCAGCATTTTGAATTTTAAATTGATAAGAGAGTTGTTCAAGAAGTATAAGTTTGATTATGTTTTTCACTTAGGAGCTTATGCTGCAGAGGGTCTTTCTCATTTTATCAGAATATTTAATTACAGAAACAATTTGTTAGGAAGCATAAATCTTATCAATGAATCAATTAGATACAATGTTAAGTGCTTTGTGTTTACTTCTTCAATTGCTGTTTATGGAACAAACCAACTTCCAATGAAAGAAGAGACAACTCCTCAACCAGAAGATCCTTATGGAATCTCAAAGTATGCTGTGGAGCTTGACTTGAAGTCAGCATATGAGATGTTTGGGCTTAACTATATCATTTTTAGACCACATAACGTTTATGGTGAGAAGCAAAATCTTGGAGATAAATACAGGAATGTTGTTGGCATATTTATGAATCAGATAATGCAGAACAAGCCATTAACTATTTTTGGTGAAGGGAAACAGACAAGAGCTTTCTCATACATAGGAGATGTTGCTCCTATAATAGCAAAGTCTATAAAAATCAAGAAGGCTTATAATCAAGTGTTTAATATTGGTGCAGACAAACCATATACAGTGAATTATTTAGCAGAAACTGTTAAGAAAGCAATGAGTTCCAACCAAAAAACAAAGCATTTACCTGCAAGGAATGAGGTTGTACACGCATATTCTTCTCATAACAAAGTTAAAAAAGTACTTGGTTATAAAACAAAATTTTCTTTAGAAGAAGGAGTTCAACGAATGGCTGATTGGGCTAAAAAGATAGGAAGCAAGAAAAGCAAGAAATTCAAAAACATCGAACTTACAAAGAATCTTCCTCCAAGTTGGGTTGAAAAATAATGGTAAAGGTCTCTGTGATAATTCTAAATTGGAATCAAGCTGATTTTACAGTTGATTGTGTTAAATCTGTTCTGAAGCAACTCTTCAAAGATTTTAATATAGTGATAGTTGATAATGGGAGTACAGATAATTCAGTCGAAATGTTAAGGAAAGAGTTTGGTAAAAACAAGAAGGTAAAGATATTTTGTAATAAGAATAACGAAGGCTATGCTGGAGGAAACAATGTCGGTGTTGAAAATTCTAAATCAAAGTATGTTGTTATATTGAACAACGATACGACAGTTGAGAAAGAGTGGTTAACAGAACTTGTGAGAGGTATTGAAAGTTCTGATGATGTTGGCTCTGTCTCATCTAATGAAATAAGGAATAATGTAAAGGAAGATGTTAATTACAAAACGACAGGGGTGGCTCATTCATTACTTGGTTATCCTGTAAGATATAAATATGATAAGCCTTTGAAAGAAACTGATTTTGTTGAGCTCTTTCCTATAAGAGGAGTTTCGTTTATCTATAGAAGAGATTTAGTTAAGATGCCTTTTGACAAGGATTATTTTATCTATGCAGAGGATTTCTATCTTGGATGGATTCTAAAAATGAAAGGATATAGAAATCTTTTATCAACTAAGTCAATTGTTAACCATTATCACAATCTAACAAAAAAGAGTAGCAAGAAAATAAACAAGTACTTCATATACTTGGGTGAGAGAAACAAACTTATCAATGTGTTTACATTTCTTGAAATAAAAAACATTGTTAGGTTGCTTATTCCAGTACTTCTCTCAACCATTCTGATAAATGTTTTTGAACCAAGGAAGATTCCTATAAGAGTTAAAAGTTATTGGTGGCTCATTACACATATAGGCACTTTGAGAAAGAAAAGAAAAAATGTACAAGTACAGAGAAAACTACCTGACAGAAAAGTTTTGAGATACTTGAGTTATAAGGTTTATGGTGAAACTTTTGTAAAAAACCCTGTTTTTAAGCTGTTGTTATCTTTGATAAATTTCTTTATGTTCATTTACTATAAGCTTGTAGGATTAAAAACAATTGAGATGTAGTTGTGTAAGATGGCGCGAAATACGATATCTCTTATATCAATAATCAAGTTATTTGTTTTTGAGGTAGTTATGTTTCTATTAAGTTATATAATACCTAAGAACGAAAAACTTCTTTTGTTTCAGACAATAGCCGGTAAAGGCTTGAGAGAGAATCCGAAGTATTTATACCTCTATGCAAAGAAGTATCTTCCGAATTACGATGTTATGATGTTCATAAGCAATGAGGAAAAGAAGGAAAAAGTCATAGAAGGTGTTAAGAAACATGATTTTCGATTAAGAAACTGGTGGTCGATTCTCAGAGCAAAATACATTTTTGTTGAAACTGATTGCATAACAACTATTAACTTAAGTAATCTAAACGGTCGTTTTAACATAATAATGACTTGGCACGGTACAGTAATTAAAAAAATTGGGTTTGATAACTATTATTATAAGAATTCCAATCCAATTTTAAAGTGGCTGCTTAAGAAACAATATACAAAATATAGACTAATACTAAATACTTGTGAATATTCGAAAAGAATTTCTGAAAGAAGTTATAGATGCAAGTCTATAATTACAGGATACCCTAGGAATGACGTTCTTTTTGATGATGAACTTAGTACAGTTAATCTGAGAGAAAAACTTAATTTAAAGAAATATAAGAAGATAATCCTCTATGCTCCTACTTATAGGGATTATGCAAAAAAACCATCTTTTTCTGAGCATGGTTTAATAATGTTAAACAAGCTTTTAGAAGAGAAGAATTATGTGCTCATTATGAAGGCACACGCACTTGAAACATCCCTGATAAATCCTCAGTTGACAAACATAAAGAACATCACCCCGCAAGTTGATGATATTCAAGAGTTATTACCTTGTATTGATGTAGTAATAACCGATTATTCAGGCGTTATTTTTGATTTCTCTCTTTTGCTAAAACCTCTATTATTGTATGCTTACGATTATGAGGGATATGTAGAAAAAAGAGGGGTTTATTTTGATGTTCAAGAAGAATTTAAACCGATTGTTTGTAGAACTGAAGAAGAGATTATATATTGTTTAAAAAAAGAGGATTTTGAAATTAACAAAAAATTTGTAAAGAAAATAAGAGATAAATTTAACAAATATCATGATGGAAATTCTTCTAAAAGAGTTTTTGAATACCTAAATATAAAGTAGGATATCTACTTTCTTTCGTTTTCACTTAATTTCCTGATAACGTTTGCAGGAACACCACCAACAATACAATATTCAGGCACGTCCTTTGTCACAAGAGCTCTTTCTGCAACAATAGATCCTCTTCCTATTCTAACACCTTTAGTGATGGTTGCTCCCCATCCTATCCAAACATCATCTTCTATAATTACTGGTTTACTATCAGACTCGTTAATATCTGCAATCCCTTTCAATGATTGTTTTTTTCTTTTTGATATTTGTATTGGATGAGAGTTATTGTCTCTAATAACAACATTTTGTGATATCCTGGTGCATGAGCCGATTTTTATGTTGTTTGTGCATTCAATCAATGTGTTTTTACCTATTGACACATGATTTCCTAATTCTACCCTTCCATTCTCTTCGCAAAGAATAAGACAATTTAATTTACAATGATAACCAATTTTGACTTGTTTTTTCTTTCCGTAATTATAGCATCTGAAATGAGTTTGCATCTTTGTTCTTCGACCAGTTTTGATTGAGCAAAAATATAACCCCCTATTTAGAACTATCATAAAAACATCCCAAGCATATGGTATTCCTAAGAGAGGATTTTTCAAAAAAACCTTTATTTTTTTGTTCATTTTGAATCTCTTATGTTCTTCAAAGCAGACTGATTGAACATATTTAAATCTTTGCACTCTTGTAGTTTTTTAGGATTTAAATAGAAAACTTTATAAATATCCTACTAGTAATACTAGTAGAATGAAAAAGATTGTGTGGTTAAATAAATCAAATGGTCAACTCTGTGTTACTATCCCCAAGAATTCTGGGATAAAAGAAGGGGATATCGTGAGTATAGAGAAAGAAAAAATAAAAAAAATTGTTTATTCTTTTACAACAGCAGACTTATTTAACTATGGTCAGCTTAGATTGTTAGAACATGCAAACAAATTAGGAGATTTTCATATATGTGGCGTTCTAAAAGATGAAGTTATAAAATCATACAAAGGAGCACCCGTTGCCAACTTAAAGGAAAGGACAGCAATCATATCTTCTCTTAGGTGTGTTGATATGGTTATGACACAAGACAGCAAAGATTCAGTAGATAATCTGAAAAAGATTCATGAACAATTCCCAAATGCAAAGCTTATTCTAATACATGGAACTGATTGGAAGAAAATTCCTGGAAGTGAGTATATAAAAAAAATTGGAGGAGAGGTTATACAGCCTCCATTCTACGAGAGATTATCAAGAGAGAATATTTTGAAAAAAATATTAGGTATAAGCAGAGAAACAAAATGAAAGGAATAGTGATAGCTGCAGGGATATGTAGTAGGTTAAGACCGATAACTAATAATCTACCGAAGTGTATGCTAAAGATAGGCGACAAGTCTATAATGGAGAACATTCTTCAAGTATTCGAAAATAATGATGTAGATGATATTGCAATTGTAAGGGGTTACGCAAAAGAAAAGATTAATTTTCCAGATATAACCTATTATGAAAATACTGCTTACACAGATAACAATATACTTCACTCGTTGATGTTTGCGCGAAAACATCTTGAAAAAGCAGAGAAAGAAAATGAGGATATTGTAATAAGCTATTCTGATATACTATATGAAGATTGGGTGATAAAGAAGCTTATCAATTCTAAAAAAACAATAGCAGCTATAGTGGATACTGATTGGCAAGAATACTATGAAGGAAGAACAGATCACCCTATTGAAGAAGCAGAGAACGTTATAACAGACACAAACAATAAGATGCTCAAAATTGGCAAACATATATTCACAAACAACACTCCCAAGAATAAGCAAGGAGAATTCATTGGTTTATGGAAATTTACGCCTGAAGGAATAAGAATATTTCTAAAGCATTTTGACAGATTAAATTCAATCTTGAAAATGATAGATACCTATCAGAATACAAATGAGTGGCAAAAATCATACATAACTGATATTTTCCAGGAGATGATCGATAAAGGAGAAGAGATTCATAGTGTTTTAATCCAGAAAGGGTGGAAAGAATTTGATACTGTTCAAGACTTTAAAAAAATAGGTGGAGAAATACCATCTGATATTGGAGGTGTTGATGAATGAAGAAAATAATTTTAGGACTTCTTCTGATGTTCATAGTTGTTTTAGCTGGATGTCAGTCAGAAGTAGAAGAAACAAAGACATATGGAGAAGAAGAATTCTCTGTTTTGAAGATGGGTCTTATTCCTGCTGATGATTCGCAGGAAATGATAAGAGCTTATGAACCTGTGAAAGAATATCTATCTGCAGCGTTAGGTATACCTGTTGAGATATTGGTTACAAGCGACTACACTGCTGCTATTGAAGCAATGAGATCAGAACATATTGATATGGCTTGGTTCGGACCATTTTCATATGTTATTGCATCAAATGTTGCAGGTGCAGAAGCGATTGTTAATGGTGTTAAGGAAAGCACAGGAAGCGCAACCTATAAGTCTGTTATAGTTACGAATGTTGACTCTGGTATTGAAACCCTAGAAGATTTAAAAGGGAAAACCTTCGCATTTGTAGATCCTGCTTCAACATCAGGCAATTTGATACCAAGAAAGATATTGATAGAGAATGGTATAGATCCTGACAATGACTTCAGCACAAGCTACTATGCCGGAACCCATAATGCGGTCATGTATGCTATTGCTAATGGTAAAGTGGATGCAGGGGCAACTGGTGATAATGTATACCAAAGAATGATAGATGCTGGAGAAATTGACCCTGAAGCTAACATCATTATCTATGAATCGGAGCCAATACCTGGTTCCCCGATTGTTGTTAGAGGTAATCTACCAGAAGAGCTTAAGAAAGCCATACAGGATGCTTTACTTAACATGGATCAGCAAACTATTCATCAAGTTGATGGATGGGGAGGAATTTCCAAGTATCAAAAAGTATCTGATAGCGATTATGATGTTATCAGGGATACAGCAGAGATTCTTGGAATGGATGTTAGCACTGCAGAGGCAGCTAACAAATAATTTTTTTATTTTTTTATTATAATAAGAAAAATGATAAAGATAAAAAAACTGAATCACATTTATAAAAATAGAACTGAGAATGCTGTTAAAAATATCAATCTTCACATAAAGAAAGGAGAGAATGTAGTTATCATTGGTTCTAGTGGTTCTGGAAAATCAACTTTACTCAAATGCATAAATAGATTAATAGAATCCACTTCTGGAAGTGTTCTTATTGATAATCAAAATATTTCTAATTGCCACCAAAAAAAAGCTGAGAAAATAAGGGCAAACATAGGTATGATTTTTCAAAATTTTAATATTCTTGAGAGAGAAACAGTTTTTCATAATGTTTTGAATGGTCGTCTTAGTTATAACAATCATTGGAAAACAATCTTTGGAAAATTCTCAAAAGAAGATCATGATATCGCAAAAGAGTGCATTAGTAGAGTCGGTTTGCATGAATATATGTATGAACATACAATGAATTTAAGCGGAGGACAAAAACAAAGAGTTGCTATAGCAAGAGTGTTATCACAACAACCAAGTGTTATACTTGCTGATGAACCCGTGTCTAATTTGGATCCAAAGCTAATGAAAGAAATTATGGACCTGTTAAAAAATATTTGTGTTGAAAAGGGAATAACTCTTGTAACAAGTCTTCATTTTTTAAATTTCGCCAAAAAGTATGGATCAAGAATAATTGGAATGAGAGATGGAAAAATTGTTTTTGATGATAAACCTGAAAATCTTACAGAAAAAGACATAGTTGACATTTATGGAAAAACAAAAGATTGGTATCTTTATGGAAAAGCAGGATTCTAAAATTAAGGAAATCAGAACTAAGAAACTATTCATGAAAAGATACAAAGGATTTTTTATAGGTATACTTATAGTTATAATCTATTACTGGGCTTTGACCGGAACAAATACCAGTCCTGTTAAGTTTGCAGAAGGAGTTCCCTTCATGATTGATTTTGTACGTCGAATGTTCCCACCAGATATAAGCAATTTGGGAACCTTTCTTTTGAAAGCATTGGAAACTTTACAGATGGCAATTGTTGGTTCGACTTTAGGAGCTTTAATAGCTCTTCCATTGTCTTTTCTTGCAGCACGTAATGTAATGCACAACAAATTAGTTTATCATAGTGTAAGAACAATTTTTGATATTTGCAGAGGAATAAACGAAATAGTATGGGGGCTGATATTTGTTTCAATGGTTGGACTTGGACCTTTTCCAGGAGTGTTAGCCTTAACAGTACATGTTATTGGAGCGCTTGGAAGATATTTTTCAGAGTCTATTGAAACAGTAGATCCTGAAATAATAAAAGCAATTATTTCAACAGGTGCTAATAAAGTTCAAGTGATTGTAAGAGGAATTTTACCACAAGTAAAACCTTTATTTATTAACTATATGCTATATTACTTAGAGAATAATTTCAGAGCAGCAACTGTTCTTGGTTTGGTTGGTGCTGGAGGTATTGGTATGGAACTATTAACCAGTATGAGATTATTCCGCAATAAAGAGGTTTTAACAATACTCATAATAATGATAGTTGGAGTGATGTTGATTGATCGTTCTAGTGCTTACGTAAGAAAAAAAATACTCAAAACAGAACTATGAACAAAAATAATTACTATAAAGTAGTAACTAAATCAAAAGTTTTAAATACTTATTACTATGTCTGAATACTATGAGAGAAATTAAATTAATAGCAGAAAGTGATGCAAAGGCACTTATTGAATCAGAAGTTAAAAATAATAGAGATAAAGGTTACATTATAGAAGGAGAAGGATTCTCTCAGCATTTAATTGATTCTGGCAGAATAGGTTGGGATATATCAAAAGAAATAATAAAAAAACACCCATCCCTAAAAGAGCAAATAGACCCTGAGATTATCAGAGTAGAGGGCTATGTGCACGATTTCTCAAAGATCTATGAAGGAAGCAAGTTTCATGAAATTGGAACTGCTTATTTAGTGTTAACAGCAGGAGATACTGAGCTTGGTTTAGTAAGTGAAGGAACAAAATCAGAACGTAAAGAAACATTAAAGAAAATAGCCTCTCTTATACTGTCAGACCATGGGCTTTTTGAAGAATTGGGAGGATTGAATTTTCCAGAACAAACCTTATATCCTGACATGATAGATTCATTTAAAGAAAGAATAGAATACTTAAGAACAGAGCTATCAGATACCAACATTCCTCTATCAATAAATGAGTTGGCTTTGCCTTTAACATTAAATCAACAGATAGCATTATATGCAGATTTAACTAATGTCAATGGAAAAAGAGTATCTATTGAAGAAAGATTATTAGATATACAAAAAAGATATTCTGATCCAAAAAGAGGTTACAATAACCCAACATTTGCTAACGTAGCTAATATGATTATGCCAAGAGCGCTCGTGATTGAAGGAACAATAGAGAGTTTAATGAAATAATTATTTTTATTCAAACAACAAATTTATAAACAATAAAACCAACTATTTAATATGAAAGCAATTATATTAGCAGCAGGCAAAGCTACAAGACTGCTTCCTTTAACAAAGAATACACCACAATGTCTCTTAGAGGTAAATAAACAAACAATTCTCGAGTATCAGATTAAATTATTAAGAAACGCTTCAATTCAAGATGTTTCTGTAATAACTGGTTTCTGTGCAAACAAAGTCGAGAAATTCTGTCAAAAAAAAAAGATTAAAACCATATTCAACCCGTTCTATAATGTGTCAGGTATGGCTCTGACATTGTGGATAGCTAAAGAAGAATTGAAAGAAGGATTTATATTCCTCTATTCAGATGTTTTATTTGATTCAAATATTATCAGCGATTTAGTGAAGCAAAAAGGAGATGTTTGTTTGGCAGTAAAGAAGAATGATTTAAGAGAGGAAGCTGAAAAGGTGATCGAGAAAAATGGTTTAGTTGAGAGAATAACAAAAGAGGATATAAAAGGGGAAAATGGTGAATTCATAGGTATTGCAAAGTTTTCAAAAGAAGGTATGCAAAAACTTATGACTATGCTTGATAAGATTGCAAAGAAAGATATTAAGACTAGCTTCATAGATGTTATTGATAATCTGATTATGAGTGGGCAAAAAGTCACTGCTCATGATATCAAAAACAAACGATTTGTAGATATTGATTTTCCAGATGATATTAAAAAAGCAAGAAAGACTTTCAAGGATTAATAATTTAGAATTTTTTTGTATTTGCTTAGTATAACTTTTTTTGAAAATTTTTCCTTAAACAACCTTTTGCTCTCCAAAGCCATTTTTTCTCTTAGTGTTTTGTGTTTAATGAGCTTCTCTAGTTTTTGTTTTAGCTGTTCTTCATTATTGATAAGAAAACCATTCTTTTCATCAATAACTCCCTCAGAATTACCTCCATTATCAGTAGCAATTATCGGTTTTCCAAAATAGGTCGCTTCTAGCATTATTCTGGAGAAAGGTTCAGGCCACAAGGCTGGCTGGACTATTATGTCTGACTGTGTATAGATAGACGGTATATAACTGTAATCAATACTTCCATAAAACCTAACATTCTTGTTAGCGATTGATTCCAAGTATTCTATTTGGGACCCCTCCCCAAATATAAGAAGCTTAGCATCACCATGAATTTTGTTGAATGCTTTTATTAATATATCCACCCCTTTAAGTTTTTCCAGAGCGCCTATGTATGTTACGATAACTCCTTTTTCTTTTATGTCAAATTTTTCCCCTGACTCTTTTATGTTTTGGATATTGTAGATTTTCTCTATGTTTTTTCTCTTAACACCATTTTTTTCAAGCTGTTTGGTGATAAAGTCAGATATCGAGATAAACTTATCAATATGCTTCAACGTTTTATTTTTTTTTAGATAGTTAAAATACAGGAGAAGCCAGAATAAAGGATTAAACCTTAAGTAACTTGATATTTTTATCTTGCCAACATTTTCTGAGTTAACAATACATCCTAAGAACTTTGGAAAATTACATCCAGAGCACACTTCTCTTTCTTTATAGAAAAGGTTTCTTTTAGGACAAAAATTTGTATAACCATTAATGGTTGCAATTGTTTTTTTCTTAATCTTGAAACTCGGGATTGATGTAGTGTTTAGGAAGTGTATAACATCAAAATTTTCTTTATTATCAATTTTGAAGATATCTTTCTTCAATGATTTTTGAAAGTAAAGTTTTCTTTTCAAATTCTCGGTTATAGAGTTAGGGTTATTGCCTGTTTTGAGTGTTCTTAAGATTTTTATACCATCCTTTTCTCCAAATCTTTTCAAACCTTTAAAATAAGAAGTCAATACAAAAACACTAACTCCTTCTTCTGCAAGTGATTTCGCCAAATGATAAGCGCTTATCTCACCTCCACCAAAAGTTTTTGGAGGAAAATATTCAGAAACTAAGAGAACTTTAAGCTTTTTCATTCTTTATTTTCTCGATTACGCTTGTTGTTGAGAAGTCTTTGAATAAAGGTATTAGAACAACTTTACCTCCATATCCTTCAATAACCTTTCTTTCAGGCATTGGCTTATTAGTGTAATCCCCTCCTTTGACATGAATGTCTGGTTTAAGTTTTTTAATGATGTTTACAGGTGTTCTCTCATCAAAGAACACAATGTAGTCAATGCATTCCAAGGCTGAGAGTATCTCTGCTCTCTCGGATTCTTTAATAATTGGTCTTGTCGGACCTTTTATCTTTCTAACAGAAGAATCACTGTTCAAACCAAGTATGACAACATCTCCTAAAGCCCTGGTTTTTTCTAGCAACCTCACATGCCCTGTATGTAGTATGTCAAAGCAACCATTTGTAAATACTACTTTTTTTCCTTGCTTCTTCAACTCCTTTCTGATTTCTATTATTTCTTCTTGGCTCTTAAGCTTCCTGTTCTCCTTTTCAATAGCTGATAACAGTTCTCTTGCTGAAACAGTTGCAGTTCCAAACTTAGTAACCACTATTCCTGCACAGTGGTTCGCAATTACAGTAGCCTCTTCAAGATTTGCACCGGAAGCTATTGAAAGCGCAAGAACTGCAATTACAGTATCACCCGCGCCTGTCACGTCATAAACCTCTTCTGCTATAGTTGGCACCTCTATGAGTTCATTCTTTTTGATAAAAGCCATACCATCTTTTCCTCTGGTGACAAGAATCTTTGTTTTCATTTTCTGCTCAAGTTTTTTTATGACCTCAAATATTTTTTCCCCCTTATCTAAGCCACTCATAATATAAGATTCTTTTTCATTAGGTGTTATTAGTGTTGCTCCACTGTAATCCACGTTGTGACTTGGTTTTGGATCAACAATTATGGATTTACCTTTTGCAATAACAAGCACTTTCTTCATAAGAGCTGTTGAAATAGACCCTTTTGCATAATCAGATATTATAATTGCATCACAGCTTCTTGTTTCTCTCTTGACTTTTTTTATGATTTCTTTAACATTATTATTTTTATCGTCCTCATAATCTATCCTTATCAGTTGCTGACTCCTGCCAACAACCCTTATCTTTGTAATGGTTGGTTTCTTCGTGCTTATTAGTCTAGACTTTATTTTCTTTTCACGTAAAAGTCTTATCAAGATGTCTTTTTCTTTGTCTTTTCCAACCTCTCCAATAATAGTTGCTTTAGCACCAAGGCTTGTTATGTTATTTACAACGTTTCCAGAGCCACCAAGTTTGTATGATTCCTTTCTTGCTCTAACTATTTGTACAGGGGCTTCTGGACTTATTCTGGATACATCGCCGTAGATGTATTTATCCAGCATAATGTCTCCTATGACAAGAATTCTTTTTCGTTTGAAATTGTTGATAATCTGGATAAGTCGCTCTTTCATTCCGCCTAGAAACTTTTGTGTATATAAATAGTTAACTAAAATTGTCCTCTATAAGTCCGCACATTATATGATAACAAAGTTCGTGCACTTCTTGTATCCTTGAAGTTCTGTTTGAGTTAACTATTAACTCAATATCCGTCATTCCTTTTGTTCTTCCACCATCCCTGCCAAGAAAAGAAATTGTTTTCAAGCCAAGCTTTTTTGCTACTTTTAATGCTCTGATAACATTCTCAGAGTTTCCAGAAGTACTAATCCCAATCAATACATCATCTTTCTTTCCTAATCCCTCTACCTGTTTTGCAAATACATTTTCAAAGCAATCGTCATTGCTCCAAGCTGTGAGCATACTTGTGTCAGTTGTTAAGGCAATAGCAGCCAAAGCTCTTCTATTTTTTTCATATTTTCCAACCAATTCTGCAGTTATGTGTTGAGAATCTGCAGCGCTTCCACCATTTCCGCATACAAGTAGTTTTCCACTGTTTTTTAGAGATTCAACAACAGTATTTGCTGCCAGCTCTATTTTATCCATTAGATGATAATTCTTCTTCACAGCTTCTATGTGTTCCCCGAATTGTTTCTTTATTTCCTTATTCACCATACCACCCTGTGTTGTTTAACCAGTTAATATAATCCTTTATTCCTTCTTTAACAGTGTACTCTGCTTTGAAGCCAAGATTTTTTTCGCTTTTTGACATGTCGGCCATTGTCAAATCTTGGTATGCTCTTTTGTAAGGATTGTCAAAGTATTCTGGCTCATAACTTGTACCAAGCGCTTCGTTTAAAAATTTTATGATTTCATTGAAACTAGTGGCTTTTCCAGTACCCACGTTAAACACTCCAAAGTCTGGATATGTTAAAGCTTTGATAGTCGCTTTCACAACATCCTTAACATAGACATGATCTCTTTTTTGCTCTCCATATTTGAAGATCCTCGGATTCTTGCCTGCTCTCATCTGTCTGGCTAACTTATATATCATGCTGGCCATCTTTCCCTTGAAATGCTCTCTCGGACCAAAAACATTGAAGTATCTTAAGCCAACCAATGTGTTGCCTTTAAATGCTTGCTTTGCCATTTTCTCCATCTCAAGCTTTGACTCAGCATATGCATTTAGAGATCTTGGTTCATCATCTTCTTTCATAGGTGATTCTCCATCTCCATAAATCGCTGCAGAAGATGCATAGATTAGCTTGCAGTTATTCTTTTTGCAGAAGTCAAGTACAAGCTTAAAGTCATCAACATTATTTCTGAACATCTCTTCCTTATTAGTGATTGTTGTATCAGTTATTGCTCCTAAGTGGAATATCACGTCAATTTTTTCTTTGATATCTGAGAGCTTTGATTCATCTCCTTCTATAATTTCTCCTTTGAAACCTTCCAAGTTTTTTCTATTGCCTTTTAGAAAAGTATCTATAACTATGACTTGATTTCTTAGCCTTTCTAATTCCAATGCAAGATTGCTTCCTATGAATCCTGCTCCACCAGTTACAACGCATCTCATTTTACTTTTTCAAATGTTTTTCAACCTCTTCAACAGTTATGAGTTTCATGCATTTCTGGAACTCTCTGTTAAAGCATTTGGGCATTATTCCTTTCTCGTTTACTATGCAAGGACTGCATTCAGTCTTATGATATAATGAAATATTGCCTTTTCCAAATGGAGCCCACCTTTTCGGAGTGTTAGGTCCGAATAAGCCAATAACTTTACATCCCTGTGCAGCAGCTATGTGCATTGGTCCTGTATCATTACTTATAAATATTTTACATTTTTCAATTAAACTAAAGGTTTGCTCTAGAGTTAATTTGCCAGCAACATTTATCGATGGTTCAGTCATTTTATTTTTTATTTGTTCTATTAACTTGCTTTCTTTAGGTGAACCTATGAATACTATTTTTGCACCATATTTTTTCACAATTTTATCAGCTAATGTTACAAATCTTTCTTTTGGCCACATCCTTTCTCTGACAGACTCTGCTGCACCTGGACATATGCCAACTAATAAGTCAAATTTTTTTATATAACTCTGTTTCAAGAAAGAGTCTGCTTTTTTCTTGTCTTTTTCTCTCACCTTTAGTTTGAGTAGATTGGTTATTCTCTTTTTAATCCCAACCAATTCTCCAAGACCCATATATATATCAACTATGTGTTTGTTCCTTGGAAAAGCACTTGTTTCATTGTATAAAGTAGATCTTGTTTGATCAGAGAATCCTATTCTTGTTTTTCCTATATACCATGCAAGCAAAGCAGAGAAATTTAGATATGGTTCAAGGTCAAAAACCAAATCAAATTTTCTAAACAATCCTAGGATTTTAAGAACATTCCTTCCCTCTAAAAGAACTATACAATCAATGAATTTCTGGTTTTTGTAAACACTGAAATTTCTTTTTTTAGCAATCACAATAACAGATGTTTTCTTGTATTTTTCTTTCACTGATTTTATAAGAGGGAGTGTTGTTACAGAGTCTCCTATCGCCCATAATTTGATGAAAGCAATCTTTGTAGGTTTTTTGGGTTGTTTAGAATAAAACAATTTTGATAGGAATCCTATGATTAAACACAATAAACCATTGAAGTATTTGTCAATCACTCTTATAATATCAATAAGAAGAGTCATAGAGAATCATTTCTTTCTTTTTTCCTTTTTCATTGCCATATTTCGAACGACCTTAGTTATGTTTTGCTCCACACCCTCAAGCTTGACATACATTCTGAAGATCAAGTAAAATAGTATGATTATGCTAACATATATGCCTAAATCAATAGGTCTGCGAATCCCAAATAGGTTTGAGAACCAACTAGTAATGCCTGGTATCAGTGCTACGATTATCATTGAGATCCAAATTATACTCCAGAAAAGAAATTCTTTTCCAGTGATTTTCTTATCTTTAAATTGCAGAATAGCTCTGCTATAAGCAAATAAAGCGAATAGTACTGCAATAAGTTGTATTGGTTCCATAAAATATGATAAATCAAACCTGTTTTAAAACTTTTTCTAAAAATATTTATAAGTTACTCCTTTTTCTATACAAGAATATGGATGTGAAAAAAATTTTTTCTTTGTTTAAAAACTTTCTTATGAAGTTTAGCGAGTTCATAACATCAATAATAAATTTTATTATTTTAGTTCCTGTGTTTTTTATTGGTGTAGGATTAACTTCTTTGTTCTCTAAAATTGTCGGAAAACATTTTCTGAATTTAAGAATCAAAGAAAAAGAATCGTATTGGCTTGATAAAAATTTAACAACCCAAAAACTCGAGAAATATTATAGGATGTTTTAATGGAGGATAGCAAATGTACATTTTAGGAATTTCGTGCTATTATCATGACAGTGCTGCTTGTTTGTTGAAGGATGGCATAATAATTGCTGCTGCAGAACAGGAACGCTTCTCAAGAAAGAAGCATGATAATTCCTTCCCAAAGGAAGCTTCTCTATACAGCTTGAAAGAGGCAGGAATAACAATTAAGGATGTTGATTATGTTGCTTTCTATGAAAAGCCTTTATTGAAATTCGAGCGCTTACTAAGCCAATACTTAGAGGTTTTTCCTCGTGGTTTTTGGTCTTTCTACAAAGCAATGCCTTCATGGTTGCATGAAAAACTTAGATTTCCTTCAATGCTGAAAAAGCATTTGAAATACAAAGGAGAAATTCTCTTTATAGAACATCACCTAGCTCACGCTGCATCAGCTTACTTAGTTTCTCCATTTAAAGAAGCCTCGATATTTACTATTGATGGTGTTGGCGAATGGACAACAGCTAGTATTGGTTATGCAAAAGATAATAATATTACAATAACAAAAGAAATTGTTTTTCCACATTCACTTGGATTGTTATACAGTACGATTACAGCTTATCTGGGTTTTAAAGTGAATAATGATGAGTACAAAGTGATGGGGTTAGCTGCTTATGGAAAACCAACTTATTATGAGCAGTTGAAAAAAGTAATTAGGATAGCGAGTGATGGAAGCTTTCAGTTGGATATGTCTTATTTTGACTTTCATTACAAGATGAGAATGCCAAGTAAGAAGTTCATAAAGGAATTCGGTCCTGTAAGAAAGAAAGAGTCAAAGATTGACCAAGTATATAAGGATATGGCTTGTTCCTTGCAGAAAATAACTGAGGAAGTAATATTCAAGATACTAAATAATTTGTATAAGGAAACTGGAGTAAAGAATCTTTGCATGGCTGGTGGAGTGGCTCTTAACAGTGTTGCAAACGGGAAAATTTCAAAAAACACCGCTTTCAAAAAAATGTTCATACAACCTGCAGCAAGCGATGCAGGAGCAGCTATGGGTGCAGCGTTTTACGCTTACAATACTATTCTTAGGAATAAGAGAAAGCAAGTTTTGAAAGATGTATATTTTGGCTCCGGATTTTCAAGAGTTGAGATAAAAGGATTTCTGGATTCTAGAAAGATAAAATATGTTGAGTTTACAGAGTCTGAAATAATAAGGAAAACAGCTAAACTTATTTTGAAAGATGATGTTGTTGGATGGTTTCAGGGAAGAATGGAGTGGGGTCCAAGAGCTCTTGGTAATAGAAGCATTTTAGCAAATCCTTTGAATCCGAATATGAAAGACATACTTAATGCAAAGGTGAAACATAGAGAGATGTTCAGACCTTTTGCTCCTGTAGTAACTTGGGAAGATGCAAAGGAATATTTTGAAGTTGACAGAGAAGTCCCTTATATGTTATTTGTTTATCCTGTGAAGAAAAACAAAAGGAAACTAATTCCGTCGGTGACACATATAGATGGTAGTGGAAGATTACAAACAATTAAAAAAGAACAAAACAAGAAATATTATGCTCTTATCAAAGAGTTTGAGAAACTAAGCGGAGTTCCCATATTAATCAACACATCATTTAATATCAGAGGAGAGCCAATTGTGTGTACTCCTGAGGAAGCATATAGATGTATGATGGGTACAGGAATAGATTATCTAGTGATGAACAATTTTTTAATAGCAAGAAATGATAATCCTCAAGATATGTGGGACAGTGAAAATATTGCAAAAGATTGAAGCAAAAATTATATAAACGTCTCATTATAACTTCTAGCACGAAGGGGGGTTTCATGGCTAAGAGAAAAACTGATGATGAGTTCTCTTTTGATTTATCAACAGTTAAATCTTTGTTCAAAAAAATAAGTTTTGGAAAGAATAAGGTTTGGCTGTCTATTTTGTTAATACTAATAGCTATGTATTTCTCTATTCATTTTAGGATGTATTCTTATTATTTGCCTGTAACAGATGATTGGGCGTATAATAATATTTATAATTCTGTCAGAGCACAGGTTGCTAACCAGATAAATCAACAATATCCAAATCTGCCAGCACCGAACAAAAACAGATTGATAGATGAGCAAGTAGCAGATTTTTTTAACCAGCAAGGCTCTGGCTTGAATTCTCAGATTCGTGCAATATCTTTTGATCTGAAGTCTCGTTTTAAGGATGAATCTGGTCAGACCTATTTGTTAGCTATTGACCCTTATGTTTATTTTATGCAGGCAAGAAATTTTATAGACCATGGATATGTAGGAGATATCTTAGTTAATGGAAGATCATTTAACACTCATGTAATAGCTCCACTTGGTAGTTTTACAAGAACTACTTTCCATCCAATTTTTGAAGCCTATTTTCATAAGTTTATGAGTATCTTCACCAATAATAGTTTGATGAAGAATGTTTTCTTTGTGCCAATACTTTTATCTGCTCTTTCAGTGATACCTGCTTTTTTCTTAGCTAAGAGAAGAGTGGGTTATTTTGGAGGATTTATTGCTGCAATGATTGTGGCTGTCCATTCTGCCTTCCTTGGAAGAACAGCTGGCGGCTTTGCAGATACAGATGCTTACAATGTTTTGTTTCCTCTTCTAATTGCATGGGTTTTTATCGAAGCCTTTGAATCAGATAATTGGAAGAAACAAATACCTCTATTAGCACTTGCCGGTTTCTTTATTGGTTTGTACAGTTTTGCTTGGTCTGGTTGGTGGTATATATTTGATTTTTTACTCGTTGTTGTCTTAGCATACACAGCATATCTAGTGGTAAAATCTGTTGTTCAGACAAAGTCTTTTAGAAATTTATGGACTAAAGAGTTACGTAATTCGATAACTGTTTTGATACTATTTGTTGTTTTCTCTGGAATATTTGTTTCCTTGTTCTTGAACTTTGCAAATTTTGAGCAATTTATCAAAGGACCGATTTCTTTTAAAGTTCTAAAACAAGTAGCCAAACCAAATCTTTGGCCCAACGTTTATACAACAGTCGCTGAACTTAATCCAGCATCTATAAGTTCTATTATCGGTCAAATTGGAGGAAAGTTTTTCTTTTTCATAGCGGGTTTAGGAGTTATTCTCACAATGATAAAAAGAGATAATATCAACAAAAGAGATTTCATCCTTTTAGGCTTAGGGTCTATTGTTTACCTATTATTGATAACAAAGACTTTTATTGGATTTTCGCCAATAAAATATATAATTATATTTTTACTGCCACTAATTATAGGATTGCTTTTACTTCTTAAAGATAAGAGGAAAGTAGATGTAAAATACGCCTTGTTCCTCACTATATGGTTTGTTGGAACTATATATGCCAGTACGAAGGGAACTAGATTTGTTCTACTAATGGTGCCTGCTTTTGGTATTGCTTTTGGTATTGCTTTGGGGACAATTCAGTCTATACTTTCAGATTTAGTTGCCAGAGAATTTAAGGTTAATAAAAGAATTATTTCAGCAGTCTTAATTGCTCTGTTGTTATTGTTGCTAGTTAACCCTATCAAGGGAGCTGATAGAACAGCCAAAGGAGAAATTCCCAGTATGAATGATGCTTGGTGGAATACTTTAACAAAAATTAAAAATAACTCATCTGAGGATGCAATAATAACTTCTTGGTGGGATTTTGGTCATTGGTTTAAATCTATCGCTGATAGATCAGTAACTTTTGATGGTGGAAGCCAAAATAGACCTCAAGCTCATTGGGTAGGGAAGATTTTGATGAATGATGATGAGGAGCAAGCGATCGGAATATTGAGAATGCTTGATTGTGGTGCAAATAATGCTTTTGACGAGATTAATAAGAAGTATGATGATACTGAGATTTCGGTTGACATAGTTTATGATATTATTATGATGGAACAAGATGAGGTCGCTTTATATTTGAAGGAAAAAGGTTTTGACGATGATGCTATTAATAATGTAACTATGTACACTCATTGTGACCCTTCTGAAGCCTTTTTCATAACTTCTGGCGACATGGTTGGCAAGGCCGGTGTTTGGTCCCACTTTGGAAGTTGGAATTTTGACAGATCATTCATATATAACAATGTGAAGAAAGCTGATTATCAGGAAGCTATCAATTTGTTAACTGACAGGTTTAATATTACTGAAGAAGCAGCAAGTAATTACTATTATGAGGTTCAATCACTAACATCTGACCAGCAGGTTAATAATTGGATTGCTCCTTGGCCGAATTATGCTACACCAAATATGAGGGGCTGTAAAAACACTTCTGAAATTGCTGAATGTGATGTTAGTTTAGGAATTGGTCAAAGTAATCTTGGGCAGAATGTTAGAATTAGCAAAGCCATCATAAACCTTTCAGACCCTGTTGATACAAGATTTATTCTTTCATTTATTGACAGAAATACAGGATTAGCTGTTGCTCAACAAGAAACAAAACCCAGAAATGTTATAATAGCTGATGAAGACTTTAGAAAATATGATGCTGGTGGAGGAGATATTGCATTAGATTTAGTCTATGATAGAGTGACTAACAGAGCTTTAGTGACACATCCCTCTCTTTCACAGTCTTTGTTCACAAGGTTATTCTACTTGGACGGAAGATATACAACTCATTTCGAAAAGTTTAGTGACTTAACCTCTGTGTCTGGAAGTAGAATTCTTGTTTGGAAGGTTGATTGGAATCCGATTTTAGAAAATGAATAAACTACATTTAGGATGTGGCAGAAACATACTTGAAGAATACTTGAATGTTGATGTTGCAAAGTTACCTGGAGTTGATGTTGTTCATGATTTGGATAAATTTCCTTATCCTTTTAAAAAAAATCATTTTGATGAAGTTTTCTGCAAACATTTTTTGGAACATGTTGAAGATTTATTCGCTGTCTTAGAAGAAATTAATAGATTATTAAAGCCTCAAGGAAGATTAAAAGTGATAGCTCCTTATTTTTCAGGTCAAGGAGCTTTTAATGATCCGCAACATAAGAGATTTTTCACTTACAAAACGTTTGATTATTTTTCTGAGAAAGGCTATTATTCAAAAGCAAAGTTTAAAATTATAAGGAAAAGAATATTTTTTTTCTCAGGTAAGTCTTTTATGAATTCAAAGTTTTATTCCTTACCTTTTGATTTTATTATTAATTTATTTCCTCTTTTTTATCAAAGATTTTTTTGCTGGGTTTTTCCTTCATCAGAAATACATTATCTTCTTGAAGTTATTAAGTGAGAGACCTTATTTTTTCTTCTAGGAAATAGTTTTATAAATCATTTTAATATCCTGCTCCTCATGAGAACGATTTTAGTTACGGGCGGAGCGGGATTCATAGGTAGTCATGTCTGTGATAAACTTCTATCGGAGGGTGAGAGAATAATCTGTGTTGACAATCTTAACGCCTACTATGACCCTAAATTCAAGAGAAAGAACATCACTCATAATCTTAGAAACAAGAGCTTTAAGTTTTATAAGGTTGACATAACCCATTATAATGAGCTCTTTAAGATTTTCTCAAAGCACAAAATTGATTCAGTTGTTCATTTAGCAGCAAGAGCAGGTGTACGACCTTCTATAAAGAATCCACACATATATGAATCTGTAAACATTAAGGGAACACTTAATCTTTTAGATCTGTCACGTCATTTCAAGATAAAAAATTTTGTTTTTGGCTCGTCATCAAGTGTTTATGGGGTTAACAGAAAAGTTCCATTCTCAGAATCAGACAGGGTTATTAAGCAGGTTAGCCCTTACGCTGTTACTAAAAGAGCAGGAGAGCTTTTTTGCAATAATTATCATTACTTATACAATTTAAACACAGTAGCTCTAAGATTCTTCACAGTTTATGGTCCAAGAGGAAGACCCGACATGGCACCATACAAATTCACAGCCAGGATATATCATGGTTTACCAATACAGATGTATGGGGATGGCTCTTCTGCAAGAGATTACACTTATGTTGGTGATATTGTAGAAGGGGTACTCTCTGCTCTCAATAAAGAATTTGGGTTTGAGATAATAAATCTTGGCGATTCTAAACCTGTAAAGTTGAAGAGGTTCATAGAAGTTGTAGAAGATGCTGTTGGAAGAAAGGCGATAATAGAACAGAAAGAAATGCCACAAGGTGATGTGCCTATAACATACGCAGATATAAGTAAAGCAAAAAGGTTACTAGGTTATAAACCAAAGATTAAAATAGAGGAAGGAATTAAGATGTTTGTGGAGTGGTATAAAAATGAACGAGCCTGAAATATCAATTGTTATACCTGCTTATAATGAGGATAAAAATGTTTTTTTACTATACAAGAAACTATCTGAAGTTCTTAAGCGAATTGGTAAACCATATGAGATAATATTTGTGGATGATGGCTCAAGAGATGGAACTCTTGAATCTTTGAAGAGAATCCATGAGAAAGATAAACTTGTAAAAATAATAGTGTTTAGAAGAAATTTCGGACAAACAGCAGCTCTTGATGCAGGGTTCAAAAATGCAGAAGGTAAAATAATTGTTGCAACTGATGCTGATCTTCAAAACAATCCAGAGGATATTCCAAGATTACTAGCAAAGATGAAAGATGGTTATGATTGTGTCTCTGGTTGGAGATATAAACGCAAGGATAGTTTTTCAAAGAAGATTTTCTCTTTAATAGCAGGTTTTATCAGAAAAATGATTGTTGATGATAAGGTTCATGATTCAGGATGCACCTTGAAAGCTTATAAAAGGGAATGTTTTGAAGGATTGACTTTATTCGGTGAGATGCACAGGTTTATACCATTAATACTTTCAATAAGAGGCTTCAGAATTGGAGAGATAAAAGTTAAGCATCATTATAGAAAGTTTGGAAAAACAAAATATGGTCCACTGAGAGTTTTCCGTGGATTTTTAGATTTATTGGTTGTGAAATTCTGGATGCAATATTCTGCTAGGCCAATACACCTATTTGGAGCTCTAGGTTTGGCTAGTGGTTTCTTAGGATTCATCATAGGTTTGTATCTTGTTATCATAAAATTCTTTTTTGGCCAAGTTATTGGCAATAGACCTTTGCTTTTCTTGAGTGTTTTACTTATAGTCCTCGGTGTACAATTCATAATGTTTGGATTCTTAGCAGATATCATGATAAAGTTATATTATAAAAGAGATGAGAATTATTCTATTAGGGAAATAATAAAATGACGACTGTTCTGATAACTGGTATTGCTGGATTCATAGGTAGTAATACTGCTGAACAACTCTTAAAAAAAGATTATAACGTTGTTGGAATAGACAATTTCTCAACCGGAAATAAGAATAATATAAAGCATTTCATTAAGAAAGTGAACTTTAAGAGGGGGGATGTTACAAATCTAAGATTTTTGAAGAGAATCATGAAAAATGTTGATTATGTGCTTCACTACGCAGCCTTACCATCAGTGCCGTATTCAGTTAATCATCCAAAAGAGACACATGATGTGAATGTTAAGGGAACCTTCAATGTTTTGTTGGCAGCAAGAGATAGTGGTGTCAGAAAAGTTATTTTTGCTTCTTCGTCAGCTGTCTATGGGAATACAAACAAGCTGCCAATAAAAGAGGGTCAAGAGCTGAATCCTTTTTCTCCATATGCAGCTCACAAGATAATAGGAGAACAATATTGTAAGTTGTTTTACAATGTTTATGGTTTAAGAACAACTTCTTTAAGATACTTTAATGTTTATGGACCTAGACAGAACCCAAACTCAGAGTATGCGGCAGTTATTCCAAAATTCTTATCCTTGATGAAAAAAGGAAAAAAACCAATAATTTATGGGGATGGTAAGCAAACAAGAGATTTCATATTTGTTGATGATGTTATTAAATTAAACTTGTTAGCGATGAAGAGCAAGAAATCTGATGGAAAAGTATACAATGTCGCTTCAGGAAAAAGAACTAGTGTTTTAGAGTTAGTGGAAATTATGAATGAAGTCTTAGGAACAGATTTGAAACCAATACATGAAAAATCAAGACCAGGAGATGTAAAGCATTCATATGCGAATGTTTCTAAAGCTAAGTCAGATTTAAAGTTTAAGTCTCAAATAAACTTACAACAAGGAATAAAGATTGTTCTTTAAAAATGACCAAGAAAGTTGTTAAAGGAGAATATGCTCAAAAAGGAGAGTATCACAAACATTTGGATAAAAACTGGAAGTTTTACTCAATCTACGTTGAGAAAATGGTTTTTATCAAAAAATATATTTCTAGGATTCCTAAGAATAAAAAAATAATAGACCTTGGTTGTGGAGAAGGAGTTCTTGTAGAGGAATTCAAAAAGAAAGGATATGATATTGTAGGTTTAGATTATAATTATTCTTCGAAGAACGTGATAAGAGGGGATATTACTAAAATGAGATTTAAGAGTGATTCTTTTGATTTAGTGATGGCTTTAGATGTGATTGAGCATTTTAATTTTGAAGAACAAGATTTGGCTGTAAAAGAGATTAAAAGAATAGTGAAGAAGAATGGTATAATATTAATCTCTGTTCCGAATCTAGCTCATTTTGCTTCAAGAATTTCTTTTCTATTTCTTGGCAAACTTCTAAGGACTAGTACCATTGATAGACATAAGGGTGATAGACCAATTAATGAATATCTTGACTTATTAAAAGAGAAAGGATTGAAAGTATTGATGAGAAAAGGTTTATTTCCAACTTATCCAATTTCATCTTTCTTAACATTTTTTTTCCCGTCTAAAGTTGTTTTTCTTCACAAGTTTTTAAACAAGTTTTTAGCATATCCTAATTGGTGTTTGTTGAACATAATAGAATTGAAGAAGTAAGTTGTTAAAATGATTAAACAAATGCTTACAAAAGAATATTTGAAAAAATTAATAGTTCATTTTTCTAAGTTCACATTTATAGGGATTATTGCTTCTATTCTTAACATATTATTTGTTTGGCTATTCATAGACATATTTAATATAAAGACTATAATCTCGGTCAGTCTAGTTGTAGCAGTCATTTTTTTATTAAAATTCTACTTATACATTTTAATAAGGCTAATAAAAGGGCAATTCCTGAAGTACACTTTTATCCAAGTAATCTCAGCTTTGCTTAATATTGTTTTGACTTGGTTTTTCATAGATATTTTGTTAATTCCAACCGTTATAGCTACCACAATGGTTGTTGGAGGTTTATTTATCATCAGATTTATTTTGTTTAAAGTAACGAGACTAATTACAAATTAAGAATTTTTGTTCTTACTTCTTTATCGCTTTTACCATAACAAGTCCTTGTTTACAAAAAGGAAGAAGAAAATCTAATTTCATAAAAGAGTAAATCATTATAAATGTAATAATTGATAAAAAGCTGAATCCATACATCTTTTTTCTAGCTTTTGAAATTCTTTTTGCCCCAAGAATAAGATAAACTAACTCATTGGATAATCTTGAAAAGAATCCGTAGTATTCCTTATGAGCAACTACTTTGAAGCCGTTTTGTTCAAGTATTTTTTTAAAGTCTTTGTAAATATATCCTGCTCTTAAATGGCCAATAGCTTTAAGTTCGTTCTCGAAATTGATTCCAAGTAATGACTTTGTCAAGTAGTAGGGTGTTGGCATTGAGGCAATAAATGTTCCTCCTTTTTTCAAGACTCTTCTTATCTCTTTGATAGCTTTCATGTGGTTGTTAACGTGTTCTAAAACATCTAGAGATACTACTTGGTCAAATTTGTTTTCTGGAAAAGGTATTTTCTCTATATTCCCACATATGAAAACTGGTTTTGTATTAATCTTCTTTGCTGCATCTTTAGCGTATTCTAATCCTTCCCTGTTTATGTCAATTCCAACCATTTTATATCCTCTTTTGGAAAGCTCTCTACAAACAGCCCCTTCTCCACAACCCGCATCGAGAGTTAATCCTTTATTTACAAACATGCTTAGAAAAATGTTTGTTCTTAACCTCCCTCCTGGATGTGGTAATCCAATTATCCTTAAGAGAAAATCTTTTAGCTTGTTTTTTTGTGGAAAATAACCATATGCAGGCATATTAGATCACTATTTTTAATTAAAAATCTAAATATTTATGTAGTTAATTATTTGTTTTCCTCTTGTGAATTCATATTCCTGACTAAACGTCGGTTTGTTCTGAATCATCACATTTAAGTTTGATTCGTTAAAGCTCCCACCTCTCTTCAGCAAGAAGTATATTGGTGTGCTTGTTTGTCCAACATTTTGAAATGCTATTTGTTTCAACTCATAGTTTTGCGTGACATAACTCCAGACATCAGGATATTTCTGTGGTATTGAGAAGCCCCATTGATAGATGAAAACCCAGTTTGCACCTTCTGCTTCTTTCTCCATCACTTCCTCAACACTCTTAGGTATTTTTAATCCTTTTCTGTTAGAGTGCCACATCACTCCGTATATCTGATGTCCAGGATGTAGTATTCTCTCTGTTGGTTGCGAATTTTCAAGAATGTATCTTCCTGCAATATCTAAACCAACGAATTGAGTGTCAAAGACACGGTTTTTTGCAGCAATCTCTCCTTCAACAATACCAAAACCAAAAAGAAGTGTTGCAAGAATCAGTAAGCTTATTGTGTATGAGATATATGGTCTGTATTTTTTTTTCACAAAACCTCCTATTGTTGAAGAAATGCTTAGAATAGCGAATGCTTCAAACAAAATAAAAATAGGTGCTCCTGGATATTGATGGTAAGCGTGTCCTTTCAAATATTTCGCACTTATTATCACCCATGGTATTATGCTGATTGCAAATCCGAGCAGGAATCTGTTGCTTTGGTTTCTATTTTTATAGAAGAAGAAAATAAGAAAAACAAGTCCTATCACTGCTAGCCAGACTCCAAACATTGTGTAGTTATCTCTTAGATACGCTTGTATTGGTGTCCACCACGCAGAGTTAAACAATAAGCTTGGTTGTATTCCTTCAGGAACAATTGTCGTATCCAATCTGTCACCTACTATCTTAGTGTAAAGAAGCCAAGCAGGGATTGTAAGCAGGATTATAATTGCAACGGCAAATTGTTTCCACAACTTTTTTTCTAGAAGTTTTTTGTATGGGAAAATGAATAAAATAGGAACGATGATTGTAAAGTGGTCATATCTTGGCAGAAATGCAAGAGCAAATGAAGCTGATGTTAACACAATATTTCTCATTGTTGGATTTTCTTTCCATTTAAGGAAAAAATAACCTGTTAGGACCATAAAGAATAATGCTATTGGTTCAAGTTGGACTTGTCTTCCAAAGAAGATTAACAGGGGGGATGTTGCTGTGATGAAAGCTACGATTAATGCATAATCTTCTCTTCCAAACAACTTTTTAGCTAATAAGTACATTACTATAATTGTTCCCAAGCTAAATATTATGCTAACAAGTCTTGCGCCTACAAGGCTGGTTCCAAACAGCTTAAAAACAATTCCAACAAGTATTGATGTTGTTGGGAAGGAGTCAGGATGCTCACCTTCAGGGCCTTCTCTTCCAAGGAAGTAATCATATGTTGGAATAAAGAATCCGTACTTGAAGAATCCATCTTTAGCGAAATTTCTGGCTTCTGTTAAGTAGTGAACTTCTTTCCAGTTATGATAGCCTATAGCGGGGTAATCTATATGATAAACTCTAAAGTATGTTCCTAGAATTATTATTAGAATTAGGACGATCCAGTTCCAGTTCTTTTTTAGTAGTTTAAACTCTTTTTTCAGATTAATTCTTAGCTCATCACCCATAGTATTGCTCATTGGAGAAACTATTTAAATCTTGCTTTTTTCTAACAGAGCATGAAAAATAGAACTCCTTTATTCGCTATTTTACTAGTTGTTGTTTGTACTTTCTTGACTTCTTTTGGTCAATATTTTATAAAGCTTGGAACTGTGAAGATTTCAGATACTTTTATTTCGATTCTGAATGTTCCCTTAGTTGGAGGTTTCTTCTTATATGGTATAGGTGCTATAGTTCTTATAATCGCGTTAAAATATGGAGAGCTATCAGTGTTGTATCCTTTTATAGCTTTGAGTTTTGTATGGGTTTTCTTGCTTTCAACATTTGTACTTCTGGAATCCATTCTTTTAGTGAATTGGATTGGTTTGATTATAGTAATAACAGGTGTTAGTTTTATTGGTTGGGGTGCTAATCATGGATGAATTAACTGTTATTTTACTCACTTTGTTTGCTACTTTCATAGGTGCTTTTGGCTCTCTTTACTTGAAGAAGGGGTCTGCTGACATTCACAGGAATATTTTCAAGCAGATAAAGAATTATAAATTGTTGTTTGGAATATTTTTATTTTTGGTATCCTCAGTGTTTTATGTGTGGGCTTTGAAGTTTGCTGAGCTATCATTGGTTTATCCTATAACCTCTTTTTCATATGTATGGATATCATTGCTTTCAATAAAGTTTCTAAACGAGAGGATGAACAATTATAAATGGTTGGGGATTATCTTTATAATAGTCGGAGTGTTTTTGATAACAAGATGAAAAAAGGCAATGTTTATGTGGTTATTGCAGCTTATAATGAAGATAAATCAATAGGTAGAGTTATCAAAGGTTTGAAGAGACATGGCTATAGAAACATTGTTGTGGTTGATGATGGTTCTAAAGATAAAACTTTTGAAGCTGCTTTAAAGGAGAAAGTTTCTGTTCTTAAGCATTTGGTTAATCGTGGGCAGGGAGCTTCTTTGGAGACAGGAATTGATTATGCTCTTTCTAAAAGCGCTGATTACATTGTGACTTTTGATGCTGACGGACAGCATCATCCTGAGGATATAGAGAGTCTTTTGAAAGTTGTTAAAAGTGGAAAAGCAGGAGTTGCTCTTGGCTCAAGATTCTTAAAGCATGATTCAAACACTCCTTTTATGAGAAGGATTGTTTTGAAAGTTGGAATTCTTGTTGTTTGGTTTTTGTGTGGTATTAAGCTTTCTGATTCTCATAATGGTTTTAGGGTTTTCTCAAGGAACGCTGCTCAGCAGATAAATATAACTTCTGATAGGATGGAGCACGCATCTCAGATTGTTGAGGAAATACATCTTAAGAAGATTCCTTATAAAGAAGTGCCTGTTACAATAACATATTCTGACTATTCAAAAGGAAAGGGACAGAGTGGTTGGAACAGTATTAAGATAGGTCTTAGGATGATTTTTAGAAGGTTGACGCATTAGAATAGTTTTTTTAGAAACATTAGGATAGACGAATTTCTCAATAAAACTTTTGTCAGGATTTTTATTGGTTCATCTCGGCTTTCTTTTGCTAAGATGTTTTTCATTGATTTTTTGTTGAAAATACTTACTAGTTTGTTCCAGTCTTTTTCGTTGAATTTGTTCATCATTTTTCTGACAACATAATGAGTCCAAAGGTTTTTCCCGATTCTCTTCCTCCAAAGTTTTTCATAGTCTTTGTGTTCATCAATAGATTCTCTTAGTTCTTCTACAGCCATTAGTCCTGGTATTAGTCCTCCGCCTGTTGTGTTTTTTATTTGGGCAGCTGCGTCTCCAATTAGATAAATATTTTTCTTTGATGTTTGTAATCTTGGGTTATGTATAGGTATTAGTCCTCCTTGCCATCCTAAGACTTTTCCTTTGTACATTTTTGAGAAGTCTTTGAATGTCTTCATAGTGTTTTTTTCAGCAGCAACACCTACTCTTAGCACATCCTGTGATTCAGGCACCGCCCATGCATATGTTCCTATGTATGGATAGAAGTCCACTGTGTTGTCGTTCTTTTTCTTTATCAGAGCTTGTACTCCTTTAAGGTATTTTCTTTTTCCTAATCCGTAAACTTGGGATACCTTGCTTAGAGGACCGTCAGCTCCTATTATCGCGTCATGGTTTATTCTCTTCTTTTTTCTTGTGTTCATATCAAGAACTTCATTTTTTTTAATGAATCTGTGGCTGTAGAATATCTTGGCACCATTTTTTGTTGCTTTATCACAGAGGTGTTGATCGAATTTGTTTCTATATATTATTATGTTTGGCTTCTTAAGGTTTATCTCAATGAATCTTTTGTTTGGTGCGTATATCCTTGCAGAGTAAATCTTATTGGCTACAAAATCTTTTTTTATAGGGATTATTTTGTTTATTGTATCACTTAAGATGCCTGTGCATTGTATTGGTAATCCTACTTCTTTCTTTTCTTCGTATATAGTTACATCGTTATGTTTTGATAACAGAGCTGCAGAATATCCTCCTATTGGACCGCCACCGATTATTGTTATCATCTTTTTAAGGATTAATATTATGTTTTTAAATATTGGTGAAATAAAAATTAACTTTTAAATAGAGACAAAAAGTTTTTACTCTTTAATGAATAAGTAATCGAAAGCTTTATATATTAGCTTAGATTTTATACTCCATCAGGAATTCGTCGGAACGATTTCTGGATTAAAAAACGAATTTAAGGGGGTATAAAAAATGAATATTGCTAAGGTGGTTGTTCTAATGGCACTTGCTTTATTAGCAGTAAGCTTTGTTAGCGCACAAAGTCTCGAAATTTTGTACATTAAGATAAATGGTGAAGAGTTTGATCAAACATTAGATATCGGAAACCATACAACCAATTTACAGGTTGAGAGAGGAGAAGACCTTGACATAAAGGTTAGGGTTAAAGCATTAGCTGATGTCGCTAATGTGCAAGTGGAAGCAGATATCTATGGATATAGATATTCTCACAAAGAAGAAGATCTTGTTTCTGCAACATCAAGGATATTTGATATGTCAACAGGAGATGTTGATACTATTGAATTAGAACTAGAAGTTCCTGTGAGGATGGACAAGAAATATACTTTGCTAAGAATCAGGGTCGGAGATGAAGACGGACTTTCATATGAGAATGTATACCAGTTGCACGTTGTTGGTGTAGATGAAGAGGATGCAGTTATAGTGAAGGACTACTCATTCAGCCCATCATCCACAATCGCTGCAGGAAGAGCATTCACTGCAATGGTAAGAGTCCAAAACATTGGAGATGATGACTTAGATGATGTTAAAGTTACAGTATCAATTCCAGAATTAAATGTCAGAGACTCAGAATACCTAGATGAGTTGGAAGCTGATGAAAAAGAAACACTTGAGGAATTTTTGCTAAGAATTCCAGATTGTGCAAGTCCAGGAGTCTACGATGTGGAGATAGAAGTCGAGTTTGATGAGTATGAATCAGCAATAGAAACAGCTCAAATAACGGTGCTCTCAGGTGATTCATGTGTTGTACAAGCAGCTGAAGGAAAAACAGTTGTGACAGTTCCAGAAACACAAGAAGTCTCTGCAGGATCAGAAGTAGCCTTCCCCATAATGATAGAAAACCAGGGAACTTCAGCAAGAACATTTACAATAACAGTGAGTGGAGTCGAGACCTGGGGAACAAGCAGATTATCACCTTCTTCAGTGGTAGTTGTACCAGCAGGAGACACTAAGACAGTCTACCTATATGTAGAAGCAGATGAGGATGCAGCAGGAGAAAAAGTGTTTATGGCCACAGTAACATCAGAAGATGACTCAGAAGCAATACCTTTGACAGCTAATGTAGTAGCTGGAGAAGGAGCAGCAGGTTTGAAGAGAGGACTAGAAGTCGCATTGGTCGTGCTTGTAATAATCCTAATAATCATTGGCTTGATAATAGGATTCAACAAGCTAAGAGGTCAAGACGAGGAAGGAGCACAAACCTACTACTAATTTTTTTTTACTTTTTTTTTTAAAGAATGCACAATGAATCTAAAAATATTGAGGTTAGTAATCCTTCTTATAACATTTCTGTATCTAGTAAACTTTGCAAGTGCTGAGTTTGGTGTTTACTCAGAAAAAAAACTTCTAAAACTTTGTAGATGCTCAGAATTAGATGACCTTATAAAGATAAAGAACACAGGAACACAATCTACGATTTATAGCTTATCATCAAATCTTGACTTTGTAGAAATAAACCCGCATGAGTTCGAACTTTCACCAGGAGATATCCAAAATATTCAGATAACAGTTAAGGCTCCTTGTAAAACACTGAAAAAAAATCTGAAAATAAAAATAAAGAGTGATAAGGGAGATAGCGAGAGTCTTGTCAAGCAGATAGTGGCTGGTCAATGCCAGAATCTCAGAACTAATCTTTATACAGAAGCTAATGAGATAAATCCTTGTGAGCCTTTGGATTACAGGTTACTGATAAAGAATATCGGTCCATTCACAGAGAAATACTTTGTTAGTTCGGAGTTTGATGAGTATATAGACTTCTCAAATAGGGAGATAGAAATAGCATCTGGGGATATAAGAAAGATTAATGCTACACTGATGCTTCCTTGCAATATTTATGGAGAGACTCCCATAGTTTTCTATGTACAAGCTGAGAAGAATAAACTTCACTCAAGATTACAACATGACCTGCTAATAAACCAATATTATGCTTACACTTTAAAAGTTGAAGAAGAAAACAAGGTTTGCGAAGAAGAAGCAGAACCAATAAAAGTGGAAATAGAGAACGATGTAGAGACGCCTAATATTTACTATCTAGAATTAGTTGGAGTACCTTCATTCATCAAATTAAGCTCTCAAAATGTTAGCTTAGAAGGAAAAGAAGAAGCAGAGGTAGATATAATACTCGGCCTGAAAGAAGGAATGAATCTAGGATTCTACGATTTTACACTAAAATCTCAAACAGCATACGGAGATATATTTCAAGAAAAGAATATTTCTGTGAACATCACAAACTGCTATGATTTAGAGATAGATATATTAGAAAAAAATCCGGAGTTCTGTACTGAAGAAAAACAATTGGTTGTAAATGTGAAAAACAATGGAGAGGAGAGAGAAAGCATAAAGTTAGAGACATTGCCTGATTGGGCAGAATTTGATACCAAAAGAGTAACCTTAGATTTTGGTGAAGAAAAAAATGTGACACTTACAATGAATCCTGAGGATGTGGATGCAGAATATGATTTGAATGTAGAAGCATCTCTTGTTAGAAATAATATAACAGTAACAGACAGCACAAAAGTAAAAGTAATCTCACAAGGAACCTGCCATTATGTAAAAGTTAGTAAAACAAAGTACTCAATCAGAAGAGATACTGAGAACAGCACAACAATAAAATTGACCAATGTTGGAAGAACAGAGGAAAAGTACACTCTCAACTTAAGACCGGAATTCTGGATAACAATCAACCAAAGCGCAGTAACCTTGCAACCAGGAGAGACTAAGACATTAACACTATTATCTGAGCACACACAGGAGACAGAGTTCGGAGATTATCCAGTTAACCTAACAGTAAAGCTTGGAGATATAGAATACATGCATGAACTAGTAGTTTCTCTTCAAGACAAACCAATCTATGTAAAAACATACCAATACTTTGCACAAAGACCATGCCAAGCAGCAACACTAATATTAGTAATAGCAGCAATAATTCTCTTCTTACTCGCAATTTCTCTAAAAAAATTACGATGGAAATTAAGGACCAAGCCCTTCTTCACATCAATCATAATATTAATAGCTTTATTAGTTATTTTTGCAGGGTTAATATACAATTATAAGGGAGTTCCAAGACTCTATGAGCCAATAGACTACTCAGAAGCTAGTGCTACTCATTACATCTGGTCTCAGGATAAAAAGTATGAGCTTGATCTAAGCTCATTTGTCTCAGATCCTGATGTTGAGGATGAATTATTGCTTTCATTTTTAGAAGAACCAGAGAACATAGATATGGCAATGGAAAACGGGAAGATAGTTTTCACACCAAATGAGGGGTGGTATGGAACTGAAGAGGTTGTTATAGTTGCCACTGATAGTAAAGGAGCTTCTGCAGAGAGCCCAGAGATAACTCTTGAAGTAGTGAAAAGAGATAAGTACAGTTTATTCGGAGCTTATGAAAAGTTGTGCTGGTATGTAAACTGGATTATATTACTTGTAGCATTCTTTTTTCTGTCTATTGTTGGCTTTAAGAAGATGAGAAGAAAATTAGCTCTTCTTAAGAGGAAGGATAAGAAGAGCACTAAAAGAAAGAAAAGAAGATAAAACTTTAAATATCAAACCTTTTTCTGATATTACTAATCTGGGGGCGTAGTATAACCTGGCTAGAATGGCTGGCTCCAGATGTTGTGGAGCGATGAGCTTCGGCGATGACTAACAACAGGCCAAACCAGCAGATCCCGGTTCGAATCCGGGCGTCCCCACTTTGTTTTTTTATGTTCATATCTGTTTTTCATCTTTCAATAAAAAAATTTATATATTATAAGTTCATAAAGATATATAAATAACTTTTACAGGGTGGTTACTATCGATCAAAAAGATTTTAATAAGGATATGGGTCGTTATCTAGAGAGTATTAGGAAGAAAAAGTCAGTGCCTATTGCAAGCAGAGTCAAGTTCTTAAGAGGGCTTATGGAGGAAGAGGTTCCGGAATTACAAGAGAATCAAGTCCACGTAGAGTATGAGGAACCTTCATTGTTTAGGAAGATTATTAGGTGGAGGAGAAGATACAAGCTTAGAGAATTAGAGGAAGAACTGACAGAAGAAGAAAAAGAAAACTTGGAAGAATTAGAAGGAGAAATAGAGGCTCTTGAACAAGAAGAATCAGAACTTGAAGCAATGGAAGAGGAAGTAGAGGATAGAAAAGGAAACTTGTTAACAAGATTGATGCAGAAGATAAATATTTTCAAAGCCCAGCATGAAGATGAATATGTGGAAGGTTTTGACGAAGAAGAAGCAATGCAGATAACCCAAATGGATGAAGATATAAAGGATGTGCTGAAAATTGCTCATACTTGGGTTGATAAGTTACCTGCAAAGCATAAAAAAGAATTTAAAGACTCAGAAGACTTTGAAAAATACAAGACCATTCTAATGAAGTACGGCTTGATAAAGGAAAAAGAGAAAAAATAAATTTTATTTTGAAGTTACTATTTCTATGACGTCACCATTCTTTAAAATGTGATCTTTCCCAATAACCATCTTAGTTTTTAGGTCAATACCTCGAACAAAGCTTTCTCCAATGTCAGTATGAATCTTAAAAGCGAAATCTAAAGCAGAAATTCCATCAGGAACCATATAACAATCTGGAAGAGTATTACTATTTTTATCCTCTAACTTATTATTAGCGACAGGGTAAACCGTGATATACTTTAAAAGTTCAAAAACAGCTTTTTCAAGAACCTCTTGAACACCTGTTGTATTGAATTTCTTTAAAACATTGTTCTTTAAGAATTCAAGACCTGCTTTCTGCTTATCGGAAAGACTAGATTCAGCAGTGATTGAGAAATTGTTGCTTCCAGGGACATAGTTAATCATTTTATGCTTTGCAGCTTCTTTCAAAGCGAGTTCAGATTCAGAGCTACAAGGAACTATTATGTGTTTTGGGAACTCTTTTTTCAATCTTTTATAGTTTTCAAAAGCCCCAGGAACATCGATCTTGTTTGCAGCAATAATCATTGGCTTTGTTATTTTTCTGAACTTAGAAGCTAACTTGAATAAATCATCTTTGCTCCAAGATGCAGGAGATTCTTTGTTTAGTCCTAGAGAATCTATTGAATCCTTGCTGATATCTTCATCAACACCTACACCAGATAACTGTTTGGCTAGTGCTTTTACAATATCTTTATGCTCCTGCTGTACCTGCTTTGCGAACTTTTCCCAACCTTTCTTTAATATTTCTAGATACCAATAATCAAGTTCTTCTTCTAAGAACTTAACGTCGTTTGCAGGATCGTAACTACCGGCATCAACAAGCTCTCCTTTCTCATTGGTTCCTCCTGAGCAATCAATTATATGAATCAAGGCATCAGCTTGGTTTAAATCATTCAAGAACTGGTTACCCATCCCCTTACCTTCATGAGCTCCAGGAACAAGTCCAGCTACGTCAATAACATCTACAGGTACAAATCGAGTGTTGTTAACGCAGAAACCTTCTTTTGGATTGCATTCTAAATTAAACACTTTATCAGCACATTCAACCCTAACAAATCCAACACCATGATTGGGCTTGATAGTTGCGAATGGATAGTTAGCTATCTCAACATCTGCCAACGTTAGAGCCTTGAAGAACGTACTCTTACCAACATTAGCTTTACCAACAACCCCCACTAACATATTGATTGAGAAAGATTTTTATTATAAAAAGGTTTCTGAAGTTATTAAACGGCTTTGGTATAGTGGCTAGCATTCGAGGTTCCCAACCTCGCGACCCGGGTTCAAACGCTCAAAAATCGAAGATTTTTGGCGTGCCAAAAACAACAAGTTTTTGAGCATCCCGGCAACCGTATAAAGTGAAGTTTTAAAAATCTCTTTCTATTTCTCAGAGCATGGCTATCTGGATTAATAAATATGCTCCTAAAACTCTCTCTGAGGTACAGGGTCAAACAACTGCTCTTGGAAAATTGAAGGAATTCGTTGAAAAATATAAGAGAGGAAATAAACCTCTTCTTATATACGGTCCTCAAGGTATTGGAAAGACCTCTTCTGCTCATGCATTGGCTAATGAGATGAATTATGAAATCATAGAGCTCAATGCTTCTGACTTGAGAAACGCTAATAGCATCAATTCCTTTCTAGGAGCTGCAATAAACCAGCGATCATTGTTTGCTAAAAAGAAGATTATACTCATAGATGAAGTGGATGGATTATCTGGAAAGGAAGATAGAGGAGGAGTTGCAGCTATAAACGCACTTCTTGAAAAGAGTGTTTATCCAATAATAATTGTTGCAAATGACCCTTACAAGAAAAACCTTGCATCCTTAAGGAAAAAGTGTGAGTTGTTAGAGTATAGAAATCTAGCCTATACATCCATACTATCATATCTTAAGAAGATTTGTCAAAAAGAAAAAATAAAAGCTGATGAAGAATCATTGACATCTTTGGCAAGGTCTGTTGGTGGAGATTTGAGAGCTGCTATTAACGATCTTCAAAGCTTCTCATATAATGGCAAGTTGACAAAGAAGGACTTAGAGTTAGCCTATAGTCGGGATCATACAGAGAAGATAATAAATTCATTAGTCAGGATTTTCAAAACACTTAGTGCAGATGTAGCAATAACTGCTTTTGATGAAGTGGAAGAAGACCTTGACAAGATATTCTTCTGGATAGATGAGAATCTTCCGAGAGAATACACCAAAGTGCCTGATCTAGCTAAGGGATTCGCAAACCTTGCGATTGCAGATGTCTTCAAAGGCAGGATAAAAAGATGGCAGTATTACCGCTTCTATGTTTACTGCTACAACTTATTGTCAGTGGGTATAGCTCTTTCAAAAGAGGAGAAGTATCCTGGCTTCACAAGTTATAAGCCAACAACCCGCATATTAAGGATGTGGATGGCCAACCAGAAGAATGCCAAGAAGAAAGCAATAGCCCAGAAAATCGCTGCCAGAACTCATACAAGCACTAAGAAGGCCATGGAAGATGTGATTTTAATGAACCAAATATTCAAAAAAAACAAAAAAGAGTCAGAAAAATTATCAGATTTTCTAGAGTTAGACAAAGAAGAAGTTGCTTGGCTTAGAGGTTAAAAAGCAAAGTTTTTAAAGAAATACCTCCTTTTTCTTCGCTATGAGCAAACAGTTTTTACACGAATTGATTTCCTTTGTGCAACAGAAGGGATTCATATGGGGTCCTGAGCCGGAAATATACGGTGGAGCAGCTGGTTTCTATACTTATGGGCCTCTTGGAAAACTATTGAAAAACAATGTTGAGAATGTTATTAGAGAAGTATTTACTGAAAATGATTTCTACGAGGTTGAATGTCCAACCATAATGCCAAAACGGGTTTGGGAAGCATCCGGTCATTTAGGTGGCTTTACAGATGCAATGGTAGAATGTAAGAAGTGCAAATCAAAATTCAAAGTTGAACAACTGCTAGAGGAATTATTCCCAGATAAGAAGATAAAAGACAAAAAAGCTTTCTTGAAGAATAACAAAGTTCAATGTCCTAATTGTGGAACAGTGTTGGGCTCTGATATAAAGTCTCAAGATCTTATGATGAAAACACACATAGGTGTAGGAACAGAGGCTTATAGCAGGCCAGAAACAGCAACCACCACTTATCTGCCGTTTATAAGATACTATGACTACTTCAGGAAGAAACTTCCGTTTGGAGTCTTCCAGATAGGAAATGCTTATAGGAATGAGATAAGCCCAAGACAACATGTCATCAGGACAAGGGAATTCACTCAAGCAGAAGCCCAACTCTTTATCTTTAAAGACCAGAAAAACAATTTTCCAAGATATAACAAGATAAAGAACAGGAAGCTTCCATTGCTGCCTTGGAAGTATAATGAGAAGAACAAAGAAGTTGAGAAAATAGCATTGAAAGACGCAATTAAAAAGAAATTCTTGAAAAACGAAGCTTATGCTTATATCCTATACCTAGCATACCAAACTTTTCTAAAAATAGGGTTACCTGCGAGCAAAATACGAATTAAACAGCATGGTCCTGAAGAGAAGGCATTCTATGCTGATGATGCATGGGATATAGAAGTGAATCTGAACAGTTTTGGATGGATAGAAATATGTGGGGTTCATGATAGAACTGACTATGATTTGAAGCAGCATTCAAAGTTTTCAGGAACAAACTTAGAAGCGTTAGATGTGAATAGTAAGAAGCAGATTCCACATGTATTGGAGATTGCATTTGGAACAGCAAGACCGACATTTGCACTTTTAGATTTGTTCTATGAAAAGAAAAAAGAAAAGGAAGGGAAAACAATACTTCACTTGCCTGTTAATATAGCTCCTGTCAAAGTAGCTGTGTTTCCGTTGTTAAGAAAGCCTAAGCTAACGAAATTATCTGTGAAAATATATGAAGAGTTACGACAGGATAGATTGTGCAAGTATGACGAAACTGCATCGATAGGCAAAAGATATCTGAGAGCTGCAGAAGAAGGGATTCCTTACGTTGTAACAGTTGATTTTGATACACTAAAGGACAAAGCAGTGACTATAAGGGAGCGAGACACAGAGAAGCAGGTAAGGATGAAAATAAAAAAACTAAAAGAGATGATTAACTCTTTGATTATAGGAGAAATAAAATTCAAAGATCTCAAGGAAAAACTTTAAATAGAGCTCCTTTTTCTCAAAAAATATGAAAATAAACGAACTACAGTCACGACAACAAGTTGATGAAATTTCAGTAGAGGTCGTAGAGATAGGTCCTGTTAGAGAGTTCCAAAAATTTGGAGAGGCTGGAAGAGTTGCAAGTGCTACTGTGAAAGACAGCTCAGGCCAAACTACTATGACCCTTTGGAATGATCAGGTAGACTTGGTAAAGCCAGGTGACAAGATAAAGTTAGAGAATGGCTATGTGAATGAGTGGCAAGGAGAGATACAGCTCACTACAGGCAGAAAAGGAACGATCAAAAAGCTTTAGTGGGGACGTAGCTCAGACTGGGACGGCAGAAGAAATCTATTTTAGGATTCTTAAGCTGCAGGAAAGAGCACTAGACTGAAGATCTAGTTGTCCCGGGTTCAAATCCCGGCGTCCCCACTTATTTCTAAGAGTTTTCCTACACTAAAAACTAGTTGCCACCGATCCCATGATGCTACCAGCGATTATGTTGAATAGTAGCATTATGATGAATGCAATAATAGAGTATGTTATAGCGGTCTTCATGAGGTTTCTGCCTATTAGGAATCTTTCATTCAACTTATCTGCTCCGTTTTCGATTCCATTTATCAGAATGGTTAATAAGAAAACTATCTGAATAACGTAGAGACCAACTACTATCTGAAAGTAGAAGGTTGGCACTCCTGACCCGAACATGTTCAATACTCCTGCACCTGCAGCTCCTCCAGTCTGTGAAGCTAACGTGCCAAGCTTTTCACCAAGTGTTCCTAAAATAGCTGTTATCATGCTTGTTATTCCTATAACTATCCCTGAGATAGCTGGTGTTAAGAATGATATCTGTGACTTCATGCTGCTTATAACATCTGCCATTAAGTCCTTCAGTCTTTCATCAACTCTGTGCATCTCTTTTATATAATTTGAAACATTGATCAATGCATTGCTAGCTACCATAGGTCCTTTCTTACTGCTTTCCACTAATACTTTCATGGAACTCTCAATTATTGGTGAGGGGAAATAGTTTATAGCACCTCTTTCAGGGTCAAAAATTGCCTGCTCTACGCTTAAGCCTAGCTTTCTTATGTTCATGCTTACATGGTCGAAGAACTTACCAGACACTGTTCCTTCCATCACATCCGAGACTTTGTTAAAAGCTATCTCTGCAGGATAACCATCTCCAAGTCTGTTTCCCAACTGGAAGAGTGCAGATGCGAACTCTTTCTCTAGTTTTTTGGCGTTCTCTCTTATCTTTATAACGTTTTTAGAGCGAAGCTTGAAATATAATCCAACCCCTAAACCAACTCCGAGTGGAATGCCTAAGCTTAGAAGAGTTGCTCCCAAGCCGTATGGCCCTACAATATTACCTGTTGGTGAGCCTTCAATTATTTCATCTCTGTAACCAAGAAGGTAAAATCTTGCATTTGGATGATTTAATGTGTTCATACATGTTGTAGTCTCACCGATGCTGCAGTCAAAATCTGGAAGAAGCCAATGTAAGATTAACGGTGAAAATCCTATAAATAAAAGTACAATAGTCACTATTACTGCTATAAATAAGGGGTTTATCCTTATCTCAAACCCTCCAAGGTTCATTCTTATGTTTTTATACTTCTTTATCTCTTTGCTCGTTTCTGAGATATCAGATTCTCCATAGCCAGTGGGCCTCCTTGAAAGAATTATCTTTCCAAGATAGAATACCACAGCTGGCAATATAATATTGTAGAGTGTGAACAAATGGTACCATTTAACCTCTGGCATGAAACTAACCACCAATGGCAGTATGACCAATCCAAGAATTGGTAGTATTATTCCCATCATGTGCAGCGTTGTTAGTGGCGACTTCAGGTTCTGGGCGTAGTGAAGCATCTTTTCATAAGTCTCTTCAAGCATCACAGTCAAAGATTTGTCTAATGCATCAACCCTTCTGCTTTCAGAGGTTTCATAAAGAGATGACTCTATTAAGTGCATGCTCTCGATGAACTCTAGATTCCACTTTCTCCATGTCTGTAAGTAGTTATCAACTGATTCTTTTATCGAAGGAAACTTCTCAGTCTCTATGTTCCATATTATCTTTTTAAGATCAATAGACAGTGGTGGTGACAGGTGTTCTGCCGCGAAGTCAACACCCAACTCAAAGTTTGATGTATGTCTCATATATGTGACTATATAAAATATACATAGAACCATCTGATTGCTTGCTTTCATACGCCAGTTATTGGCAAAGAAGAATGGTAAGTTACCGAGTGGCATCATTAATCCAATACCTGCCAGTATAGATGTTATTATCAGGAAATAGCTTGGGTCTCCTCCAAATAAGTATGGAATAATGAAGCCAATCATCAAGCCGAGTAAAAGGAAAAACATGAATACTGCTATAGGAAAACTTGCGGCTCCTGTAGGCGTTATGTTAAGATGACATATGTCTATTGCTTCTTGGTACTCAGGTATCCTTTTCTTGTCAGGCTTTATCTTGAAGATGGATTCTGAGAAATTACAAGCTTTTTCATAGAATGATAAGTGTTTTGGGATATATTCACTCTTGAAACTCTCATAATCCTTAGAGGTTATTGGTCGCAACTCATCCTTTTTACCGTGAAGTTCTGACTCAAGCTTGCTAGTGTATTTCTTTTTGAACTCATCAACTTCCTTGTCATCCATTTGTTTCAAACCTCTAGTTTGTAACATGCCAAAAAGCTAAGCTTTTTGAGCATTTCATGTTGTGTTGTATATATGTTATATGCATTCAAAGGTTCTTATTTTTGTTTTTGCGGACCTCTTTTTTTAGCCATTCTTTCCACTCAAATAGAATTCTTTTAGAATCAAGTTTTCCGGTTTTTCCTTTTACTCTGTCACTTATTCTGTGGAACTCGTCATTACACCTTATAACAAAAGGTGCTTCAAGTAGTTCATCATTCTTTTCTTTCTCAGCTATTTTTACTATTTCTTCCTTTATATTGGCTCTTAGGATTATGTTATCCCACACAGCATCCCAATTGCCAGCCCAGTCCTTTACATTACCTGCTATGGCTTTCAGTATCTCAGATTCCCCGTTGATAAGGTCGTCACTTACTTCCAACTCATCAGTCTTAGAATTGTATTTCAGCAAGTCTATGAATCCACCTTCCTTTAGAGGATCATCCTCCCAGTGCTTTCTGACTTCTGAGATTTGTGTTACTCTTCTCCAACTGTGTAGTCCATCAGCGCTTTTAATCGGATTAGCTACGACTATTATATCAGTAGCTTTGAAACTCGTTCTTGGAACATTAAGGTCATTAACAACTCTGTCAAAAACACCGTAGGGGCTGTCACCATGGATGGTTCCAGCAACAACGTTTGCAAGCGCACCTATTCTCATGGCTTCGTAGAGAGCTTTTGCCTCTGTGCTTCTGACTTCTCCTACTATCAAACAAGAATCTCCAAGTCTAAGGGTTGTCCTTATACCTTCATCTGCAGGTACTTCAGAGCTCCCTTTTGATAGCGCAGAAGCAACTTTCATAGACTGAATGTTATAGCCTATCTTTCTCAGAGAGTTGGTTGGTAGCTCTAATGTGTCTTCAATAGTTATTATCCTGTATTTTCGCATTATCTCAACCATCAAAGCTCCTAGAAGGGATGTCTTTCCAGCACTCCTAGTTCCTGCTATAAGCATTGTTCTGCTGCCATCAATTATAAAGCTAAGCACACCTGCAGCTATAGGGTTTATCATTCTATGTTTGATAAACAACGGAAGTGTCCATGGCTTGTCCCTGTGTCTTCTGAATGCATAAGCTATACCAGAAGGATTAAGTGGTGGTGCAATCACTCCTACTCTTGAGTTTGCTATTCTTGGAATCTCTATTTCTGTGTCAAGGACTGGGTTTGCCTCATCCAAGGGTCTTCCTGATATGAGTCTTAGTTTTGATGCCCATGATTCGCCGTCATTAATTGTTGGCAGTATGTTTGTTTTGCAGTCACCAAAGTCTTGATGAACTAGGAACATTGGTATCTGCCCCATTGGACTATTAACTGTTACATCTTGGATTTTTGTATCTCTGAGCAATACTTCTATCAAGCCAAAGCCAACAGTGTATCTGATTAGTATCTGTGTTAGTTCATCAAGTTCTTTCTGACTAACCTTTATATTTCTGTAGTTTGCAAGTTCTTCAATCAAGTCATGTCCAACATTGTAGAATACTTCCCTCATTCTTTCAGGGTCTACAAAGTCTTGTTTCTCTGGTTTGTGCTCGGCCATGATATTTCTTGCTAAGTCAAGAATCTCATATTTTTCCTCCTCCAATTTGAATTCTGGAGGAGTTATATGATAAAGGTACTGTATAGTGTCTGGAAGTTCAAAGATAACAACTTCTGTGTCTCCAACGTTATAACTGTCAAGCTCAACAGCATCTTTTGGATAAGTAGCCATTAATTTAGTGAACATGAAATCTGGTTTTATCGTTGGACTGAAAACTTTTCTGTAAATCTCTCTTGATCCAACTCTGTGCCCTGCAGCGAATGGTTTTAAAACAGTTATCAGCTTTGTATTCTCTAGAATCTGAATTAGGTATTCTAGAAGTTGGATGTATTTCTTATGAGCTGCTATGCTTTTCTTATCAACGCTTTTGTCAAGAAGAATGTTTTCTTTTCGGTGAATTCTTTTCAGAGTTACGTAGCAACCCATAGGGTCTTTTTTTAACATGTTGAAAATGCTGTTCCTAATCTCGTTAAACTTGGATTCTTGGGTTCCTCCTTCATCATAACCCCTGAAAGATTCATAACTAAAGAGTTCTTTGTTCTTCACAAGCTCGTTATAGAGATGAGCTAGCTCGCTTAGCATAGATGTTTGAGCATAATCATATTCATAATCCCTTTTCTGTGTGAAGACAATCTTGGTTGTGCCAGGATTCGCTATTAGAAATTCTGCTGTTTTGTCCATGTAAAGTTCGTCATCTTCTATGGACGGAGCTCTAGTTACTTTTTCACAGTCAACTTTCAAAACATTGTCTTCCCCTTGTCTCAAAGTCTCATAAGAGAACACGTTTTTCTCTGCCAAAAACTCACCTCAAGCCGAAAACTTTATATTACCATCTATCAATATTCTCTATACAAAATAACTTTATAAAACTTTTGAATAATATGGCTGAACAAGATTTTTTAACACAATCACAGCAGAAGCCAGTAGAAGAAAAAAAAGAGGCTTCACCATTTGAGAATCTTTCAAGAAATGTTACGAGTCTTGGTTCTAGATTAAGAGTGCTTGAAGAAAGATATGTTAATGTCAGGAAAAAAACACAGATGACTGACCAAAATCTGCTAGATTTTGAAAGGGATGTAAGAGAAGAGCTTAGAGCTTTGAATCAGGAATTATTGGATATAAAAAGAACTGTTAGTGATATAAATGAGAATCTAATCGAGATGTCTGCTGAACTAAAAAAATCAGTTAAGCAATCAGAGTTGAAGGTGGTTGAGAAATACGTTGATATGTGGCAACCAATGAATTTTGTTACAAGGGAAGAATTTAATAAGTACTTAGAGGAGAAATAAAAAGATTTATTAACCATTAACATCTTAAGAATGTTAAAAAGAGGCGAAAATGGGTCTATTTAGTAAAAAGAAACCACCTAAAGATGAGATACCGGTTAGTCAGGTATCAACTATGAGGGGTCAGGGGATTGATAATAATCGGATTATACAAACCCTTCAAAGGGATGGTTATTCTTCTTCACAGATATTTGAGGCAATGAACCAGGCAGATATGACTCCTGCAGTGAACAATGCAAAGCCAGAAGAGATTAAACAGGAAAGAGCACAGGAACCACAGGAACAATCCGCAACCCCTGCTTTTTCACAGCCAGATTATTCACGAACAAGTTTCAAACAACCACCGGAGGGACTTGCAAATATTCCTTCTTTTCAAGAAAAATCCCCTGAAGTTGAGGAATTAGTTGAGTCAATAATAGAGGAGAAGTGGGATGATATAGTAAAGGATGTTAGTAAGATAGTTGAGTGGAAGAATGCTACAGAGTCAAAGATAAGTTCTCTAGAACAGGACTTCTCAAACTTGAAGGATGAGTTTGATAAGCTACACCAGGCAGTGATTGGGAAGATAGGTGAGTATGATAAAAACATCTTAAACGTAGGTGCAGAAGTGAAAGCCATGGAGAAGGTGTTCTCAAAAGTTCTACCTGTTTTCACAGAGAAAGTTAATCAACTAGCTGATGTTGCTGATTCTATAAAGAAAAAAAGTAAATGATTATGTAAGTTTTGTTAGGAATATAAGCGTGAATAGACCTACAAGCATTATCGCTATAAACCCTAAAACCTTAGGATGGATTACTGTATTAAGAACGTTCTGACTAAAACTAGTTGTTTTTGTAGAACCACCCTCTATATCTCCGGGCAGTAGTATTTCTCCTTTTTCAGCGTTTACTCCTTCAAGACCTGTTCCTTCCTCTAATAGCGTTTGGCCAAAAGTGTAGGAAAAGCCAGCTATTATGATTACAATGGCAAAGACAACTAAATAAGGGTAAACCCTTGCATCTTTTATGATTGCTATTGTATCAGCTTCTGATGTGCCGAACATTCTCACAGAAAACAGTATAAAGAATATGAACAAAAAGAAAACCAGAAACCAAGGTGTCATAAAGTTAATCATTATAACAGCTGGTTTTGAAATTATTATTAAGAAAGCCACTGCAAGAGCTATTATGGCATGCAAACCCTTTTTTCCACCTCCAAAAGGATTACTGTACTCAAGCACTGCATAGATTATTGTGAATACTAATAGGAATACAAAAATGATTGAAAATTTTTCCAGTATGCCAACATCTAGGAAAGTGGCCATTTTAACTTTATTTCTTTCCAGGGAATATCTTTGTTAAGTCTTCGAAAAAGCCTCTGAAACCTCTTTCTGCACTGGTTCTATCATCTTTTGTGATAAACCATATGATTATTCCAAACACTAATATGACAACAACGACTTCCTTTACATAAGGATCATATATCCAGTTGAGCCACCAGGGAAGAAAGGTGAACACATCGGCAGCCGCTAGGAATATTATTAGTACTGCAATAATAGATATGACGACAGCTATTCCACCAAGGCTTGTGCCTGCAAAGTTAACATCTCCTCCTATTATTCCAAGTATTAACATTATCATTATGAAAGCAATTGCTACCAAGGAAACATTTGGTAAAGCATTATTCATTACTTGCACAACATCAAGCATACCATTAGATAAGTAGGGGTATTGGCCACCAGATAAAGTAGGAGAACCCCATAACACATGAGGGATGACAACTGCCAAGCCCATCACCATTGCAATAACCACATTGAACTTCTTGCTGTCCTTCCCAAGTATATGTGATTTCTGGAGAGCAGCAAAGATAATTGTAAATATTATTATGAACGGTAGAATCACATCTACGAGTCCTATTTGTTCAAGCGCATATAAAGAATATTCGAAACTCCAAACCATTATTTATCACCTTTTTCTTCTTTTTTCTTGCCTTCTTTTGGACTTTTGCTTATCCAAGCCATAAATAGGATAATTAGTATTATAAGTATTATTGCGGAAACAGCTTCTGTATTCCAATAGTCTGCGAGGAATTCATAACCTGTTTGTAACCATCCAAGTGCGTTTAGGAAAATCAACACTAAAATAATAAATACAACTGCCATAAAAAACTTTTTCCAACCACCCATCAACTCGTATTCCCCCTCTTTTTGAAGCACTCCTGCAAGCATTAAGAAGAGAATTACAAGTAACACTAATAGGAATGCTTGGCTAGCCACTGTGTTTATAAGAGCGACAAGCTTTGATGATGCGATGACAAAAAAGGCAAGTACAAATGCAGTCATCGCGTTCATGTTTTTTCTAGTTACTTCTTGGTCACCGACCTTTTCAACACCAAAAATCTTCGTTTTTTCAAGGATTGCAAAAACTATCGTGAAAACTAATAGGAATGGAAGAATAACATCATAAACCCCTATTTCGTTCAAAAAAGCTATTGTTCCGCCTAGCACAGTCTCTGCCATCGTAATAGAAATTATTGACTGATTAATATATAAATGTTTTGATTATACTTCTCGAAGAAATAACAATTTTTATAAAAATAAGCATCCTTACTTATAGTAGAGGTGTTACAAATGGAGTATGAAGGACTATCTATCGAAAGAATAAATCATGACTGTTTCAAAATAAAAGGAAGCAAGGTTGTCTACATAGACCCTTTTCAGGTAGAGGATGTTGATGAAAAGGCTGATTTGGTGCTGATAACACATGAGCACTATGATCATTGCAGTCCGAGTGATGTTGAGAGAGTGTCGAATGAGAATACTATAATAGTTACTGTCGCGAATTGTCAGAGTAAATTGTCTGGTTTGGATATCCGACATATAGCGCTTGCAGAGCCAGGGAAGAAAATAAAGATTGAAGGAATGCTTATCGAGGCAGTGCCTGCCTACAATATCAATAAATTCAGAAGTCCTGGTGTGCCCTATCATCCGAAAGAAAACCAGATGGTTGGCTATATATTGACAATTGACGGTAAGAGAATTTATCATGCAGGCGATACTGATACGATTCCTGAGATGGAAGGGTTTGAGAACATAGATGTTGCGTTGCTTCCTGTCTCTGGCACTTATGTGATGACTGCAATGGAAGCAGCAGAAGCATGCAGAAAAATAAAACCAAAGCTAGCAATACCTATGCACTACGGAGCAATCGTTGGCACGCAAGCAGATGCAGAGACGTTCAAGCAGAGAGCGTCGTATAGAGTAGAGATAATATAATAGAAAAAATTAAATAATAACTCGAATAAACAGCTAATAATGTTAAGAACGCATACCTGTGGGGAGTTAAACAAGAAGCATGTTGGTAAAAAAGCAAGGCTGACCGGCTGGGTTGATAAGATAAGAACTTTTGGTAAGATAGGTTTTCTGAAGTTAAGAGATAGGTATGGTTCAACACAGGTTTTTCTTAATCCTGAGTTTGCAAAGAGGTATGGTCAGTTAAGAAAGGAATCAGTTGTTCTTGTAGAAGGTAAAGTGCAGGCAAGACCTGCGAAGGATGTGAACAAAGAGATGACTACTGGAGAGATTGAGGTAAAGGCTGATAAGATTGAAGTGTTGAATGAGTCTGAGCCTATTCCTTTGGAGATTGGTGATGATAAGTCAACAGAGGAGACAAGATTGATTTATAGATATCTTGATTTAAGAAGCGGTTTTATGCAGAAAAACATTATTTTAAGACATAAAGCAGCCAAGGCTGTCCGTGATTTTTTTGACAAAGAAGGGTTTTTAGAGATAGAAACTCCTATGATTGCTAAGTCAACACCTGAAGGCGCTCGTGATTACTTGGTGCCGAGCAGAGTCCACAAGGGGAAATTCTATGCTTTGCCACAGAGTCCCCAGTTGTTCAAGCAACTTTTCATGGTGGCTGGCTTTGACAGGTATTTCCAAATCGTGAAATGCTTTAGAGATGAGGATTTAAGAGCTGACAGACAGCCTGAGTTCACTCAGATAGATGTTGAGATGAGCTTTATTGATGAAGAAGACATCTATGATGTTTTTGAGAGACTCATGAAGTATGTTTTCAAAGAGGTTTTGAATGTTGATGTAAAGACTCCTTTTTCAAGAATGGATTACAAGACAGCTATGAAGAAATACGGAACTGACAGACCACACTTGAAGAAAGGCGGACATACATACTCTTTCTTATGGGTTAACAAGTTCCCGTTGTTTGAATATAGCAAGGAAGAGAAACGCCTTGTTTCTGTGCATCATCCTTTCACTATGCCGGCTGATAACTCATTGGGATTATTGGAGAAGAACCCTGAAACGCTCAACAGCAAAGCTGTTGGCGCGCCAAAAAATAAATTTTTGAGCGAAGCTATGTCAAAAGCTTATGACCTTGTTTTGAATGGTGAGGAGATTGCAGGCGGTTCTATTAGGATTCATAAGGGTGACATCCAGAAGAAGATTTTTAAAGCGTTGAAGATTGGTGATAAGGAAGTTCAGGAGAAATTTGGTTTCTTGTTGAATGCTTTCAAATATGGAGCTCCTCCACATGGAGGTATTGCTTTTGGTTTTGACAGGCTTGTTGCTATAATGGCTGGTTGTGATTCTATCAGGGATGTTATTGCTTTTCCAAAGAACAAAGATGCAAAGGACTTGATGATGGGAAGCCCTTCAGAGATCTACGATGAGCAGCTTAAAGAGCTTAATCTTTCTTTGAGAAAGAAGGGTTAGAACAGTATTTCAAATAAACCTTTTTCTGAATCTTTTCGGATAAACTTTCAAATATGAATTTAATTTTTTCATATTGATTTTTTTGATTATCTCTTGTCTCACTTCTTGGCTTATTCCTTGTTTGAAATAGATCATGTCAATAAAGGTCTTCTCTATATCAGAATAAGGAAAATAAAAATCTCCTTGTTTTTCATAATTAATGCCGAAAACATATTTTTTATCTATCCTCCTAATCAAGATGTTACTCCCTAGAATCTTTCTTATTCCAGGCCTTACTTTTCTCGTTGTGATTATCACTGGAATTGTTTCCTGTTCCCAAAGTTCATGAAAACTTAATGCATCCTGTAAACCAAGATAAGAGGGCTTGATGCAAAATACAGCCAATGAGGGGTCGTTATGCATCGTGTAGAATCCTTTTACTAGCTTTTTTATTCTGCCTTTTAAAACAAGATTTCTTATTAATTGTTTTTGATACTGCTTAACATTTTTTTTATTCCTGATTAATCTTACTATTGAATTAACATCTACTACCGGGCTTTTTTCAAACAATCTTTCTAAATCCTTAATATACTTTATCTTCCCCAATATTATTTCACCCATCTGTTTATATACATTAGCATTTGTTTTACATCAGGGACCAAGCCCTCAATAACCAAAACCTTCAGGTCTTCTTTATCAATTGGTTGCTTAAATCTCTTAGTTAATACTTTTAGTTCTTTCAAAACTTCATCTTCATCCTTTACATGTCTTAATAAGAAGAAAATATCATAAATGTCTCTTATTTTAAATCTTTTTAAGTAAGCATTAACTTTCTCTTTTATCAATTCTTCCGGAGTTAATGTATAGACTGTAATAAAGTTCCCTTCAATAGTTTCATATTCTTTTAAAAATCCTTTTTTGGTTTTGAATAAAGCTTCAAACCTTACTGTTACTCTATTAAATTGCAATTTTGAGAAGATACTGTTTTCACTGATTTTTTTCTTTTCAACTATAAATCCTGCTTTTTCAAGATTCTTAAAAAGATTATTTATCCTGTTAATATCTCTCTTAATATACACATCAACATCTTCTGAAAATCTATTTCCCTGATAACATCTCCATATAGCTGTTCCGCCATGCAAAACAGCTTCATTAAATTGTTTGTAAAGCTCTTCAATCATCAAATCCTGAGTTCTAGCTATTTCTTTGTGTCTCGCTTTTTTTAATCTCAAGCTTAAAGGAATCATTTTAATTAACCATAGTTACCAATATATATAACTTTGGTTTATTTATAAATCTTGTGGTTTTTAGGGAGAAAGGAGCTTAATCTTTCTTTGAGAAAGAAGGGTTAGATTGTTTCTGTATTTTGTCTTTTTTTAGGGAAAAATTTAAATATAACAAATACAAGTTATAATAAAGATATAACTTATAACGCTTATAGAGACGCAGGGATAACATGCTTACACAAAAAGAGATAGAAGTTCTTGAGCTAAGAGCAAAAGAGTTAACACAGATAGAGGTTAGCAAAAAGCTTGGTATAAGCCAGGCAGCTGTTTCTAATTTCGAAAAAAATGCTCTAAGAAAGATAAGGGAAGCAAGACAAACACTAGAAGAGGCAAAGAGACTAGGATTAAAATGAGGAATAAAAAAGCAATAGTGGTGTTTATATTGGTATTTTGCTTATCTTTAATCTTGAGCATGCAAACAGTCCAAAGCGCACAATTTGGAAGACCTGATGATACATTATCTTCAACAGATTGGTTTGTAGTTAATCAAGGTGGCGATACTGAGTATTGGCAAGCAGTAGACGAAGTTACTCCTAATAGCGATACGGATTATGTAAATTCAAGCGTAGATGAATCAGAAATACAATTTAATCTAACCGATGTTACTGACCCAGGAGTAAATACAAGCCATATAATGCGTATGACTGCGATAGCAGCTAAATATGGAGGTGGTCCAGAAAAACTCTTTTTCCATTTATATCAAGGTGTTACAGTAATTGCTTCATCTGTAAAGACTAGCATTGACAGAACTGCTTATACAACATACACATATACTTTAACAGATGCAGAAGCTGAAAGCATTACTGACTATACAGATTTACACATTCATGTTCATGTAGATGCTGTTAGTGCTGGAGAAGAAATCAGAGTTACGCAAGCAGAATTAGAAGTGCCGGATGTGGTAGGCAATCCTCCTACAATAGAGAACATGTCGATTGATGACGCTACAGTCAGCCCTCTTGGTGAGATAGACCTTTCACCAGGAGCAACAAGGCAGGTCAACTGCACAGGAACAAACCAGTTTTCAGTAGCGATTGGTTAAAAACAAAATTTTTTCTTTTTTTTACAAACTTTTTTAAAATAGTCTTTATTCTTCTCTTGCATGAGTTTTATTTCGATACAACAAGCTATGAAACGTGGCAAGGGAAAGGTTGCTATAAGAGGTTGGGTCTATAGAGAAAGAGGTTCCAACAAGGTAAAATTCATAGTTCTGAGAGATAGCACTAGCAGAATACAATGTGTCATTAAGAAAGATGATTTCTCTAAAAAGAAGTGGAAACAAGCTGACTCATTGCAGATAGAAGCATCAATGGAGATAAAAGGAACGATAAAGAAAGATAAACGTGCACCGACAGGTTATGATGTTTCTGTATCTGATTTTAAAATAGTAGGCTTCTCAGATACTTATCCTATCACAAAGGATCAGAGCTCAGAATTCCTGCTTGACAAGAGGCATCTATGGTTGAGAAGCAGAAGGATGACTGCTATTATGAAGGTAAGGAGTGCCTATATTCAGGCAAGAGATGAGTTCTTTAAGAAAGAAGGCTTTTACAGGTTTGACGCTCCTATCCTACAGCCAAGCCAGTGTGAAGGTGGAAGCACATTATTTGAGGTAAAGTACTATGGAAACAAGACATATCTCTCACAGTCATGGCAGTTATATGCAGAAGCAGCTGTCTTTGCTTTGGAGAAGATATACAATATGGGACCGACATTTAGGGCTGAGAAGTCAAAGACTTCCAGGCATCTATCAGAGTTCTGGATGGCAGAGACAGAAGTGGCGTGGTTTGATTTGCATGATATAACTGAATTTGCAAAGAAGGAAATAAAATACTGTGTGAAAAAAGTTGCTAAAGAATGTGCAGAAGAGCTGAAGTTTCTTGGCAGAGACCCAAAGAAGCTACTAAAGATTGCTGATAAGAAGTGGCCGACTATCAAATACAGAGATGCTTTGAAGGTTTTGAAGGAAAAAGCTAAAGTTAATATTTCTTTTGGCAAAGACTTGAGGACAATAGAGGAGGATAAGTTAATGGACCATTTCGACACTCCTATTGTTGTCACTCATTATCCTAAAGAGATTATGGCTTTTTACAAACCAACTGATTCTAAGCATCCAGATGAAGCACTTTGCTTTGACATGTTGGCTCCAGAGGGATATGGAGAGCTTGTTGGTGGAAGTCAGAGAAGTACTGATATTGAGGAGATGAGAAAAGCACTTAAGAAGGAAGGTGAGGATATAAAGAGTTATGAATGGTACTTTGACTTGAGAAAGTATGGTTCTGTTCCACATGCAGGTTATGGAGTTGGTGTTGAAAGAGTTGTTGCATGGATTTGTGGATTGGAAAATATTAAAGATGCTATACCTTTTCCAAGAACAATGCTTAGATGGAAACCATAAATGTTTTTAAATAAACAAATTTTTCTTTGATTATGGAAGTGTTTTATTTTAATGGAAAAAATGTTGTATCAGATTATGATTTTCAAAGGCTGGATAAGGATAAATTAATTTGGATAAGAGTTGTTGGTAATAAAGAAGAAAAAATCCAGAGAATAGCGGAGTTCACAAAAGTGCCTTTTGAGGAATTCCAAGAATTTTTTGATTCTGATGAGAGGTCGAGATTAGAACAAGGGAGATTTCTTGAATTGATATATCAGGTTCCATTCTTAGATAAAGGAGAAATAACAACGGCTCCTGTCAATATATTCTTGATAAACAACATTTTTATAACTGTTGAAAAAGAGCGAATCATAACAATAGAAAAAATAGCTTCTTTGATGAGAAAACGGAAATTAAAGTTCCTTTTCAAGTCCTCTATTGGGGAATTCCTTTATTATTTTCTAGACAAAATAAATGATGATTTCCTATTAACCATTGATAAGATAGCTAATTTGGCTGATGTTCTAGAAGGCAAAGAAGGAGATGTTTCCAGCAAACAGTTGATGAAATTGTATAATTATAATGTTACTTTGACACATTTTAATCAAGCATTGTTAGCTAACATGGAAGTTTTAGTTGGTTTGAGAAAGAGTTATTTCAAGAAATTCACGAAACATAATCTTGAAATGTTTTCTGATTTGTACTATGACAAACTTCATATTCTGGACACTGAAAAAATACAGAGAGAGGTCATATCTAACTTGTTTAATTTTCAAACAGTCGTAGCAACGCACAAGTTGAATAATTTCATGAAAAAGCTCACTTCATTGGCACTCATAATAATGGTTCCTACATTCATAACAGGATTATTTGGTATGAATTTAAAAATCCCGTTAGCAGACTCTGATTATGGCTTTGCCATAGTCTTTGGTTTGATGATTCTGGTTGCAGGAATGTTTTTTGCAATATTCAAAAAAACAGATTGGTTATAATGAGAATTGGCATTGTTGGCCCTACAAGGGTTAAAGACTTTTGTGAGAGATTAGGTGTTGAAGAATCTGAGTATCTGTATTTTCTTGAAAAAATAGCCGAACACTTAGCATCAACTAGTCATGAGATTGTTATTATGCCTGCTAGTGGTACTGCTCAGGGGTTGATTGCTTCTGCTTATAAGGACCTTGGAGGTAAGAAAGTTGTTGGTATTGTTCCAAGAGATGATACTGAGTGGGGTATTAGAGACGTTGATGAAACAATTGCTGATGACATCATTAACTGCGGTACTTGGAGGAACCAGCCAGAGAAGTTTTGTGAGGAGTCAGATGTTTTGCTAGTGGTTGGGTTGGCACCTGGCGCTATGATAGAGATATGCTATACCAAGTGGTTCAAGGTAAAGAGAGTTTTTCTGATGAGAGATTTTATGAGTCAGAAATTACATCCTGAAATTGAGAAGGATGTTCCTGTTGAGTATATTTCTATTCAAGATTTGAGGGATAAGATAAAATGAGTTTTGAGGAAGATAAAAAGAAAACCTTGAAAAAAATGTGCTTTAATGATAAGAGTGACAAAGGTTCTGTTGATGAACCTATAAAATCTTTGCTTGACAAGATAAACAAACTTGAGGGTTATTATAGTACAAGTTCGTGTTCTGGCAGAATAATCTTGATTAAGATTCCTAAAAGCGGCAGCAAGAAAGAAGCTGAGTTTCTATATAGAACACATGAGAAAGCAAAGGCTAGTGAAGTAATTACAGTAATTAAGAAATTACTTAATTACAAGGATAAGAGTGTTTGGCTTAGACAGGAGCCTGCAATTTTACATGTAGCTTCAAGGACATTGAAGGATGCTTCCAAACTACTTAGGATTGCCAGGCTTATTGGTTTCAAGAGATGTGGATTGTTTGAGGTTGAGAAGAGGTTTATTTTGGAATTAATGTCCACAGAGAAGATTGATACCATTATTGCAAAGGATGGTAAGGTGCTTGTCTCTGGTGAGTATTTGAAAGTTCTTGTTGATGAGGCTAATAAAAAGCTAGCAAGGACTTGGGAGAAGACCAAGAAGTTGGAAGAAGAAATAAATAAATTTTCTACTAAAAAATAGTAACATTTATTAATAACTTTTGATTCTCAAATCAAAAATTTTAAATATTAGAAAATTCATAATATATGTTTTCGTAGAGATTACGGAAACAAGAGGAGGAAGAGAAGATGAGTATAGCAGAATGGAAAGCAGTGCCACATGACCACCGAAACATGAGACATTACAATGGGAGTCATCATCATACAAAGAAACCTGTAATGCCAGAAGTCGTTAATATTAACGAAGAATTGGATGAGTTTTATGCAAGAAACACGCCAGTAGAAAATATTTATAGTGGAAATGGCGAAGTTGATTCTTTTACAAAAGAACTTGTCAAACTTTCTGACCAATATCAAGGACTTGGTTTATCAAGTACAGATATTAGCTTTGTTCTAGAAGAACTAGGTCCGGAGCATGCTAGAACTCTTTTGAGTGTTTTAGATGAACATAAATTGTTAGAGCTTGAAACCTCTTTGAGTGGGTTTGTAGATGCTTATCAGAGAATTGTACTATCTAAACAAGATAAAACACCTTTTGATTTAGAGCAAGAAAGCTGTTGCAATCCTTTGTATGAAAAGGTGATGCAGGGAATTTGGGGTTATGGACGCGTTGATGACTCTGGTTTAAACAAAGCTAATCCGTGGAGAAGCGAGACGGCTATTGGTGGACTTAGCAGACAAGTAGAAGACAACCCAGCATATCAACAGAATCTTTAGACTTCTAATATCTTATTAATTTCTTTTTTTACTCTTTCTTCGTATTCATATACTTTCTCTCCTTCGTGTCTTTCCTCTGACAAACTCTTTATCAGCTTCTTTGTGATTCCTTGTTCATCAGAGAAAGAACTCTTTATCTGACCGAGATGTTCTTTGATTATAGCGTTCTCAACATCCTCCACAGAGGAAGTACTTATCTTGATTTCCTCAAATTCCTCGCTTGTTAGCTTTGAAGTGTTCTTCATCACAAAGAATGCTTTCTGGTCGTAGAGTTTCTTGAATATCTCCCGAAAGTTGACATCGTTTGGTCTGCCAACTTTTAATTCGCCAAAAATCCTTATAAGTACTATTGTGTTTGAGAAATCCTTGACTGTTGTGAATTGCTCAATCATCTCATAAACTTCTTCAGGAGTTCTGTTGGTAGCGTCAATTTGAACAGGATAGACCTTTACAAGCTCTATTGGAATCATCTCAAGTTTTCCATGATTGTAGATGTAGAAGCTTCCTCTCTTGAGTTTTTCAAGCTCTGCAAAGTTTGTAGGCATCAAAGGACCTGGAAGTACAATGTTTTTATAACCTTCAAGTTTTTCATTTCTCACTATGTGGACATGACCGCCTGCGTAGTATTCAAAGCCTTTAGGCAGGAATGAAATTGGGTTTGAGTCCATCTTATCAAGCTCTTTTGGTTTGAGCTCTGTAACAGCTGTGTGGAACATAAAGATCTTTGTTCCAGCTTCTCTCTCAAGATTAGCTTTGGCAAGGTGTTCATAGAATTTCCTATCAAGCATACCTCTTCTTCCTAGAATACCTGTTATCTTAGCACCTGTCTTCTTGTCAACTGTGAAATCAAGGACTAATCTCTTCTCCTGAACTCTTCCCTTGAAAACATTGATAAGTAACCCTGCTTCTTCCAACACGTCAAGCATTGTCTTGCCGCTTGGACTTTGATCATGGCTTCCAGGGATTACATACACTGGAATATCTTTTTCTTTTATCTCTTTGAGTTTTCTCGTGGTTTCTTTCAAATAATCTATTCCTGGCATGGAAGTGTTGAACAAGTCGCCTGAGATTAAGATGAAATCAACTTTTCTCTCAAAAGAAATATCAACTGCTTTAATAAAGGCCTTCATACTAAGGTTCTTGAGTTTTGGATCCCGCCACGCACCAATGTGGCAGTCAGCCATGTGAGCGAATCTCATCTTTTTATCTTCTTCAATGTGTTGAACCAATCCTGGCTGTTTGATTTATTTAATAAGTCAAAGAATTTCTTTGATGTCTTTGTTTTCACACATTTCCTGGAGTTGTCTATCCAATTCTGAGCATAACTAAAGCCTTGGTCTATGTATTCCTTTCCTTGTATTGCACATTCTAAATAGTCAGCGTCTCTTGCTATTATCTGCTCTTTTGATGTATCTTTACCGAAATCTGAAATCAGTTTTTTGAATTCTGCTCCTATGTCTTCAGGGATATAGTTTAGCTGGTCTTTCAAAGCTTTTTCCTCTGCTTCATCTTTGTTTAGGTATCTGCTGCCAACTCTGTTGATATCACCAACTCTTGTTTCAGGGAGCTCATGGAAAGCGTTTATAAGAGATGCTTTGTAAGGATCTGCTCCTTCAAGCTTTGCAATAACAAATGATATGAAGACTGACCTAGCAGTGTGGTCAGCTACTGACTCCGGATTTTTAACCCCTAAAGCTACCCATCCACTCCTAGGTATCCTCTTCAATTGTCCAACTTCGAAAAAAAAGTTCAGTAATTGTTTGTGCTTATCCATATTAGATTACCTTGTTCTCCTTCTCAATCTCTTTGGTTTTATCCCATCTTCTGACTTCTTCTTCAACATCTAGTTTTTCTCCGTTGAAAATCCATGGCTTTCTGCGTTTGAATTTTTCTATTACATTATTTATAACTTCTTTTCCTGTGAATATTTTTTGTTCTTCTGCTATGGCTATCATAAATATCAAGTCCCAGAGAGCGTCTCCGAGTTCTTCTTTGAGATTTTCAAAGTCATTGTTCTCCAAAGCTTTCTTTATCTCGTTTACTTCGCTCTGAAATTCCTCTAACCTGGCCTTCATAGTATGCTTTCTTGAGAATTCTGAGTTGTTTCTGTCCTTTTTTACTGCTTTGTATAGCTCTTCGAACATTTCTTTCATTTTATCCCTTTATAGAAGAAAGGCTAGAATATTAAAAAGGTTTTTGTTTGAAGAGAAAAATAAAAAAATTTACAACAATGGGTTCTGTCCTCCATACAATGCTTGGAATTGTCCACTCTTGAATTCTAGGCTGAACACGTCGTTGTTACAATCAGTTGCTCTCATTTTGACAACCGATATCTCTCTTACAACGTTCCTCCTGAAAGGGGTTAGTCTTAAGTGTATGATTCCATCTGCTAAGTAGTCTTCTATCCCGTAGTCAGAGTATTTTCTGCCGTCAAGAGGCATCTCTGATATCAAGTAGGTTGTCAGGCTCATGTCTCTCAGAAATTCGAAGATGTAAAACAGCTCGACTCGCGGGTTTTCAAATCTTGAGAGTGTATAAAGAGCTGATAACGAGTCTAACACAAACAACGAGCAATTTGTTTCCATCTTTATTTTCTTAGCAATGTTCTTTATAACGTTTAACCAGCTCTTGTTGTCTCCGACCCTGATATCTTTTATTTCTTTTCTTATGCAACCCATATCAGCTATGATTATTGATCCCTTATCAACGGTCTTTGCAGAATTGACAACTTCATCAATCTTTGAAAGGTCTTTTATTGATTGAACATTTATGTTGTCAAGCTTTAGACCCATGTTTATGAAGTGTTTGTACAATGATTCATAAGATTGCTCTAATGAGACGTAAAGCCCTGTTTGTCCGTTCAATGCTTCGTTATAGAGGATATTGAAGCACATTGATGATTTCATTGATCCAGCGGTTCCGCTTACAAGTACTAAATGACCTTTTGGGATGCCTCCTTGCATCGCTTCGTCGAATCCTTGAATGTATGTTTTTACTCTCTCTGTTTGTTCTGCCATTATATTTCACCTCTTATTCATGTTCAAGATTATTAACTTTTCCTGGCCTTGTGTTAACGACTATGTTCTTTGTTTCATTGATAAAAGCGCAACCAACGACCACTCCGTCTGCTTGGTATTGCCAAATCTTTTTTCCTGTAACTTTTCCTGGTTCTGATGTCATTACATCAGTATAGGAGCCTGTCTGTTGCATGACTCCTGACAATCCAGGAACATAATCAAGCATATAATTACCTTTTGCATCAAGTATGTATATGTTATGATCATATGAGCCAGCTATTATCTCCAAGTTTCCATCCTTGTCAATATCATCCACGATTACTGGCGCTACGATCCAGAAGTCTGTCTCGTAGGACCAAATTTTCTCTCCTGTGCATTGTAAGGCATAGACATTATTATCACATGAGCCAAAGATTATTTCAAGTTTTTTGTCTCTATTTATATCTGCAAGCGTTGCTCTTGAATAGATTGCTCCATCAGTTTTAAATTTCCAGACAAGCTCTCCTTCTAAGTTCAATGCGTATAAGTAATGGTCTAATGAGCCTATAACTATATAATTTTTTTCATCTCCAAATATCTTTCCGATTGCTGGTTGGGCAACCACTTTTCCTTCTGTTTTGAAAGTCCAAATTTCATGGCCTGCTTGAGTTATGCAATGTATTGTTCCATCATTACAACCGAATATTATTTTCTCATTTATTGTTTCAGGTGTTGATTCGATTTGAGCACCTATCTCGTGTTTTTGCAATAATTCTCCACGGGCACTAAGGATATAAAGGTGCGTATCTCCTGAGCCGAATATGACTTCAGCTTTTCCATCATTGTTAATGTCTTTTATCACTACTCTTCCTCTTACAGAACCATCTGCCTTGAACTTCCACAAGGATTTTCCTTGATGGTTAAGCGCGTAGACAACACCCATTTCTGAGCCGAATACAACTTCTTTTTTTCCGTCTCCATTAAGGTCATAGGTGTTAGGTGATGATTGTATGCTGTTAGCTGTCTCTACATCGAAAAACATCAATTCAACCTGGTCAACTTGTTCCTTAGCATCAAACACCCATTTAACAGCTCCATCCTTGTCAAGTGAGTATATCTTTCCATTATTTGTTCCGAAAACAATATTTTTCTGTCCTGTGTTGGCAAGGTCACATATAATTGGAGGTGCTAATAGAGATGTCTTTGAATCAAATTTCCATTTCTCCTTTATCTGACCTCTTTTTCCCTTTCCAAGAAGCCTTTTTAATCCAAAGGTTATCTTCACAGTATTAGAACTTATAGATTTGGATTTTAAAAAAGTTGTGGTTTTGCAAAAAGTTTTTCTTTTTGCAACTCAAAAACCTAAAAAGGTTTTTGTTGTTTTTCAATAAATTTAAATATCGCTTCTCTTTTAGTGTTGTTCTATGGGTGAGGATATTTTTGTTGTTGTTAGAGATTTATTGTCTCAGAATATATCTATTGATCAGATTAAGAATCGTTTGGTCAAGCAGGGTTTTCTTGAGGCAGATGTTGATGATGCTATTGAGCGTGCAGCTTTGCAGTTAAGATTGAAAAAGATTGATTCTACTAAGAAGATGATAGGTGATTTTGCCTGGAAAGAGGTGCTTGATAGGATTGGTTATGGTTTTGTTTCACATCCATTCTTGAACATTTTATTCTCTTTTTCAGGTGCATCTTATTTCCTTATAGGGTTTATCAATGGCTTGCGAACAGTTCTTTCCTTGCTTTACTCTTCTTTTCTCAAAGAGTTTTCAAGGGTGCATGAAATTAGCAAGGCTTTTATTAGTCGTTCAGGAATACTTTATGGTTTTTCTTTCCTAATACTGTCATTTGCAGTGGTTGTACGCTCTCCTTTACTCTACTCTCTTGCTTTCCTAGCTGGAAGTTTAGGTGTTGTGGCTCATGGTGAAATCTACACGAAGTTCTTGAGAGATAATCTTAAGAAGGAAAGAATGGGTGCTTTTCTTTCCAGAATATCGAGCTATGGCATATTGATAACTGTTGTTTCCTTGTTGATTTCTGGATATGTGATGGACTTATTCCCTCTTGCCGGTAAACTTGTATCTTTGAGTTTATTCGGAAGAACTTTCAGTGTCAATGTGTATGGTTATCTTATCTCTTTTGAAATAACTGCTTTTGCTTTCATCCTTTCTGGTTATGTGCTTTCTCGTATCAAGCAGGAAATGACTTCTTCACAGGCAAAGATGTCTTCTTTTGTTAAGGAGTTTGTTACAAGGATAAAGGTTCACTCTGGCTTCTTTGTCAGTAACAAGATTGTTGTGTTCTTAACATTGACTTCCATAATTACTGGCCTTGTACAAGTTTTGGGAAATTCTTTTTATGGTATTCGTATTTACAACGAGTTTAAAAATCAGTTCATTGGTGGATTCCTAAATGTAGCTGTTGTTTTCTCTATTGCTGTTGTGTTTTCTTTCATAGGCCCTTGGTTTACAAGGCGTTTAAGGCATCACATAGGCATCTCACCTATGCTTGTGTTTGGAACTTTGCTTACAGCAATGCTTCCGCTATCATTGGCTTATAACCCCCACTTGATTGTTGTAAGTGTTGCCACCGCTCTATCTATTGTTGGTTCCTCTATACTTGGTATGGCTCAGGGTTTTTTTACTAGAAAACTGTTATCAGAGGCAGAGCGGCAGATATACTTCTCATTTGTTGGTGTAGCTGTTTCACTTCCATTGTTAATTCTCTCGCCGATAGGAGCTTACCTTGGCCAAGTATATGGTCTGGTCTTTTTGTTCAAGATGCTTATCTTCTTGTTGGTTTTCGTGGCTACTCCATTGTACTTCTTGATAGTCTTGTTGTATGAGAGGACTTTAGAAAAAGCTTTTTAAATACATAGTTATTTTTTGATTTCGGGGGATTGTTTTGAGAACTATCTTATTTCAGAAAACTGTTGATAAGGCTGAGTTTGGTAACTTTGTTAGTTTTAACAAAGGTGTTATGATTCACAAGCAGATTGAATATAGGGATGGTTGTGTGTTTATGAGGATGAAGAAGAGAAGGCTTATTCATTAACTGTTAGTGTTGTTTCTGCTTCTGGCTTTTTGTTTTTCAACTTTAATGTTATTTTTTGTAAGAGTGTTTTGTTTGGCTCGTTGCTAAGCCTGAAGTCGAATTGGTTCTTAACTTCCATTTCCTGGTAATAATCCAATGTTTTCATAATATTTTCGAGCTCTTTTATTGCTCCGTATATCTGGTGTTGTTTTGATAGATCTATCTCCTCTCTTCCGCTTTCCAGAGTTCTTATAAGGTTGTATTTTCTCTTTTCGAATATTCTCTTTATTTCTACGAAAGTCATTTTCTTATTTTATATAGGAAGTATTCCAGACAATCAGTGCCATCAAAAGTGGCTTTCTTTTTGAAATTTGATGGCCCGAATATAAGCGTTAATCCCTCATCACCCACAGGTGTATTACATACAGGACAGATTTTATTCAGATTTTTAAATCTTTCTAATTTCTTCTTGATAGCGGAGCTTAGTGTTCCTTCTTCCAGTTTATTTTTTAGTTCTACTAGCTCCTCATAGTTGAGTGATTCTATCAGTTTATGTATTCTTTTCATTCTTCATATCTAATATTTTTTTTATCAAATTGTCTTTCTCCAAAACAGACTTAAGATTTTTCACTAAATGAATGAAGTGATCATTATTACCTTTTATACCCTCTTCTATCTCTTTTATGTTGTGGGTCCAGCAAACGATTGTTTTTTTCTTATCTTCAAGGTTCTGTACTGTTTGGTTGCTGTACTTGTCTCTTATGTCTTGTATGTGTTCTGTTACTAGCAGAAGTTCTATTTTCTCGTTGTCTGACTTTACTAAGCCTATGGCATCGCATTTCTTTATCACTTCCTCGTTCGTTATTAGGAATTTCTCCAGATAGTAGATGTCCTCTTTCCTTTCCATCATCCAAAGGGTGAATATCGCTTTTTGGAGATAATCAAGCTCTAAATCCTTTTTCTCAGCAAAATATTTTGATACAATGATTGTGTGCATTACCTCTTTTCCAAGTGAGAAAACTGTTCTTGGCTTTCCAGGTTCTTTTGTGTTAATCTTTCTTTCTTTTTTCACTAATCCATAGGCTTCCAACAGCCTTAACTGTTGGCTTATATTGGCTAAGCTTGTATTTGTTTTCTCTGCAAGGTCTGTTGGTGTTTGTTCTTTTTTGGATAGTTCTTTTATTATGTTCCACTTAGAATCTGTTAGTAAGGTGCCGTATTCCATTAGTCTTTTGAGGATGTTTCGACTATATAAACTTTTCTATTTTGTAATTTACTAAATTAAAGACTTTAATAATTAACTTAATAACTTAATTAATTAAAGTTGTATATATGACAAATTATATAAAGAAAGTATGAGTAAACACTTAAACTAGTTAAAAATCTAAAAAAAGAGGCGAGAATGAGGGTGCTTATGCTTGGATGGGAGTTTCCACCAATCTACTCAGGAGGGTTAGGAACTGCCTGCTATGGACTCACAAAAGGATTGAGCCATCATAATGTCAGTGTCACTTTTGTCATGCCCACAGGACCTGCGAATGTAAAAGGTGAATACGTCAATTTACTAGTAGCAGACAAGATATACAAGGACAAAAGGATAAAGATAAAGCAAATAGAAACCTTGCTTGTGCCATACTTGACATCAAGAGCATATGATCATGAGTATGCATTGTCAATGAAGAAAAATGGAGTCTCAGGGATTTTATATGGTAGAAATCTTTTTGATGAAGTCTATAGGTACAGCGAAAGGGTCAAAATGATAGCTATGCTTGAAGATTTCGATGTAGTACATGCCCATGACTGGATGACATACCAGGCAGGGATAAAAGCGAAGAAAGCGTCTGGAAAACCACTTATACTTCATATACACGCAACAGAGTTTGACAGAACAGGAGGTCACAACTTGAACCAGTACGTATATGACATTGAAAGAATGGGTTTTCACGAGGCAGATAGGATTATTGCAGTTAGCAACTACACAAAGAGCATGGTAGTAAGGCATTATAGTGTTTCGCCTGAGAAAGTAACTGTTGTGCATAACGCTGTTGAATTCAAAGAGGGACCAGATTATAAGATTAAGAAAACAGACAAGCTTGTTCTATTCCTTGGAAGAATAACCCTTCAGAAAGGACCAGACTACTTTTTAGAAGCTGCAAAAAGGGTGCTTGACAGGGACCCAACCATAAAATTTATGTTTGTAGGTAGCGGAGACATGGAGCCAAGGATGATTGAAAGAGCAGCAGAACTAGGAATATCCAAAAATGTGTTGTTTGCAGGCTTCCTAGCAGGAGATGATGTTAACAGAGCATACCACATGGCAGATGTATATGTAATGCCCTCTGTTAGCGAGCCATTCGGCATAACACCTCTTGAAGCTATGAAATCAGGAACACCAGTTATAATCTCAAGGCAGTCAGGTGTTAGCGAAGTGATAAATCATGTCCTAAAAGTGGACTTTTGGGATACTGAGGATATAGCGAGCAAAATTCTAGCATTGATTCACTACAAAGTTCTAAATAATGAGTTGAAACATCATGGGTTATTAGAAGTTAAGAAATTCAACTGGGATATCCCAGCAGAAAAATGCTTAAGAGTATACGAAGAGGTAAAAAGATGAAGAAAGTATGCCTTTACTTCCAGGTTCATCAACCTTATAGACTAGGGAAATACAAGGTATTTGATATTGGTAATAAATCAAACTATTTTGATGATAAGAAGAATAAGGAAGTAATGGAGAAAGTTGCAAAGAAATGCTACATACCAACAAATAAGTTGCTATTAAGTCTAATAAAAAAGTATAAGGACAAGTTCAAGGTATCATTTAGCGTTACAGGAGTTGTTCTTGAACAGTTCGAAAAATACGCTCCTAAGGTATTAGAGTTATTCAAAGAACTTGCAAAGACAGGAAATGTCGAGTTCTTATCAGAGACCTATTACCACTCTTTATCCTACCTGTATTCAAAAGAAGAGTTTGAAGAACAAGTGAGAATGCACAGAAAAAAGATAAAAAAATTATTTGGACAGAAGCCCAAGATATTCAGGAATACTGAGCTTATATTTAATAATGAACTAGCGAACTATGTAGAGAGGATGGGTTATAAAGGAATACTGGCAGAAGGAGCAGACCACATACTTGATTGGAAGTCACCAAACTATGTTTACAAAGCTAAGACAACTAAGAAACTAAAGCTCTTGCTGAAGAACTACAAGTTAAGCGATGATATAGCTTTCAGGTTCAGTCAGCGTTCATGGAAGGACCACCCCTTAACAGTTGAAAAGTTCGTTCATTGGATTAATAAAAGCCCAGGAGAAATAGTTAATCTCTTTATGGATTATGAAACCTTTGGAGAACACCAATGGGAAGATACAGGAATATTCCAATTCTTAGAGAAGTTCCCAGACGAGCTTATTAGTAATGGCATAGAGTTTGTCACGCCTTCAGCACTTCTCAAACATGAATCAAAGGATGAGATAGATATGCACAGCTTTGTATCATGGGCTGATGTAGAGAGAGATTTAAGCGCATGGTTAGGCAACAAGATACAAGTCTCTGCTGCAGAGGAACTCTATAAACTAGAAAAGAAAATCAAAGAGATAAACGATCCTGCGTTATTGGAAGATTGGAGAAAGCTAACAACATCTGATCACTTCTACTATATGTGTACGAAGTGGTTCAATGATGGAGATGTTCACAAGTACTTTAATCCTTATGATACTCCATATGAGGCCTTTATAACATTCATAAACATACTCAACGATATGGTTTATAGAATCAAAAACAAAGAAGTTGAAACCAAACCAATAAAAGTTCCTATAACAGAATTTCCAAGTAAGACATTAAAATAAAAAAGGGGTGGGCTATGAAGAAATCAAAAACAGAGTTTTTGATGTTGTCAGAAATCGTTAGATTTCTGCAACTCAACATTCAAAAAATGTTGATGTTCCATAATTCCCCCAGAGGTGAATTATGAAACTTCCTGAACATAAGCACTTCTTTGCAGTCAATGGGAAAAAAGCTGAAAATCTATTAGACTTAAGAGCATTAATAGCTGAGATGTCTGAGAAAGATTTCAAACACCATACAACTCAAGCCAGAAACGACTTTGCCAATTGGTTAAGGGATATACTTCATAAAGATTACTTGGCAGACAGAATTGAAAAAGTTCATTCAAAAGAAGATGTGCTTGAGCTGATAAATGACGAGATAATGAAAGACCACGAGATTGAGGCTCAAGACTCAGATGAATTCAAAAGATTCATCGTAAGAGAATTCATATATGGCTTAATATTTGGAATCATCATTGGAATAATACTAAGCAAGTTGATTTAAATGACACAAACAAAACCAGAAGCAGATTACTTGTTCGAGGTTTCATGGGAGGTTTGTAACAAAGTAGGAGGCATCTACACTGTTGTTAAGAGTAAAGCCTATGCTATGAAGGAGTTCTACAAGCACTACTTCCTTATAGGTCCTTATTTTCCAAAAAAAGCGATGATTGAACTTAATGAAAAGGAACCTCCTGAGCAATTAAAGAAAGCTTTTGAGGATGTAAAAAAGCAAGGAATTTCTTGTTATTATGGTACTTGGGATGTTGAAGGCTCTCCAGACACAGTATTAATTGACTTTAATTCTTTGATTAAAAGGAAAAACGATATCAAGAAAGAGTTATGGGAATCTCATAAGATAGATTCCATAAACTCGAAATGGGATTTTGAAGAGCCCATGATTTGGTCTTGGGCAGTAGGTATACTTCTATGTGCAATAGAGAGCCGTTTGCCAGATAAGAAGATTATAGGGCACTTCCATGAATGGTTGTCAGGGTTCGCTATATTTCACCTGAAAAAATGCAGGTCAAATGTAAAGACTGTTTTCACTACCCACGCAACCATGCTTGGGAGAGCCATGGCAGGCTCAGGAGAGGATATTTACAAGCTCTTGGAAACTATGAATCCTGAAGAAAGAGCTTATCACTATGGTGTTCAAGACAAATTCCTTACAGAGAGAGCCTCGGCACAGACAGCAGATATATTTACAACAGTCTCTGAGATAACTGCTTTAGAAGCTGAGAAGATACTTGGCAGAAAACCAGAAGTTATATTGAACAATGGTCTTACAATGAAGAAGTTCCCAACAATCGAAGAAACCTCTATGAAGCATCTCCTGACAAGAGAAAAAATAAGGGAGTTTCTAACATTCCACTTCTTTCCATACTACACAGTGGACCTTGAACACAATCTGATATTCTTCATCGTAGGAAGATACGAGTTCAAAAATAAAGGCATAGATACAATGATAAAAGCCCTTAAGAAGTTGAATGAAAAATTGAAGAAAGAAAAGTCCAAGAGAACAATATCTGTTTTCTTCTGGATACCTATGGAGACTCATGGAGTAAAAGTAGAAGTGCTGGAGAACAAGAATTACTATCGGCATATAAAGAACTACATACAATGGCACTCTCAAGATATTCTGAGAAAGATAGTTATGGATATAGTCACATCTAAAACACCTTCTGTTAAGAGCATGTTCACAAAAAGATTCTTGAAAGACTTAGAAAAAGACTTAATACAATTCAAGAGACACGGCAACCCTTTAGTATTAACACACAACATTTCAGATGAGAAAAATGACCCTATATTAACTGCTTTGAAACAGGCAGGATTGGACAACAAAAAGGATGATCCTGTTAAGACAATAGTTTACCCTGTTTATCTTGATGGAAATGATAGCTTAATCAACCTTCCTTATTATGATGCAATAGCAGGAAGCCATTTGGGATTATTTCCAAGCTATTATGAGCCATGGGGATATACGCCACTAGAAACAGCAGCAATGGGTGTTGCTTCTCTAACAACTGACTTGGCAGGTTTTGGCAGGTTTATGGAGACTAAAATCCCAGATCCAAAAGATAAGATAAGGGGTATATACGTATTAAAGAGATTTAACCTGACAGAAGAGCAAGTAGTCCATGACATGTTTAAAACAATGTATGAATTCGCAAACTTATCACACGAGGACAGAGTTAAGAACAAAGTAGTGGCTAAAAGCCTAGCAAACTATGCTGACTGGAAGAGTTTTGTGCCGAACTATATTGAAGCGCACAATCTTTCTTTGAAAGATTAGCTACTTAATGGTGGTGAAAAATAGAAAGATTTAAATATTGTTTCTTATTGCTATAAGCATGAATGGAGATAAAACCCTAAGAGAAGAGATTTTAACTTTCTATATGGAACAAGCCCCAATAATGGGCGGTATAGCATTGAAATATTTTGGAAATATAAACGATTCTCAAGTTGTCAAAAAAAAAGGACATCTTGATGATCCTGTTACAATTGCTGACACTGAGATAAGTGATCATATTGTTTCTTCTCTGAATAAAGAATTTGGAGAAAGAGTTATTTTATTGTCAGAAGAATCTGCAAAAAACTTTGGCTATAAAAGAGCTATTTCTAATGAAAAAATACCTATTTTGGTTGTTGATGAATTAGATGGAACTTTGAATTTCACAAAAGAAAAAGAACATTTTAGTATTTTATTGGGTATGGCTGAAACCTGGCGCAATGGATATGAAATGACAGCCGGAGTTATATATAAGCCTCTGACAAGAGAGTTTTACTTTGCAACAATTGATTCTGATGCTATGCATATAACTGAAGACGGTGAAAGAGAAGTCCTGCAAACTTCGAGAAATACTAATTTTTTACAAGGCAAAACGTCTGTGAATGTAGCAATAGGCAGACAGACATTTCCAGTTGATTATCCTGATGAATACCTAAGAATCGCTGATATTATGAAGGCTTTCCAAAATGACAATGTGGAACAAGTTAAAGCCAACAGCAAATTTTCAGCAGGGCTAGAGATAATGGATGTTGCTTCAGGAAAAGTTGATGTTTATCTCTCTGCCAAGGCAGCTAATTGGGATTATGCAGCTGCTTCATTAATACTGGAGCAGGCAAATGGATGCTCATATATCGCCAGGAAAAGAGTTCAACTGACAACACCTATGTCTTGGACTCTTCAAATGGATAAACCAGCAGCATACTATCCAGGTTTATTCACCAATGGACATATTGATACTAGTTTCTTTAAACATATGAAACAATACTTGTCTGAGCAAAAATGAAACTCACACATTCCGAGGTTGAAAAATTAATCTCAAAATATCCAGTTGGCAATCTGGTTTCTTTTGAGAGGATAAAGCAGGGTTTCATGAACTATAGCTACATAATAACTACAGATCAGGGCAGGTTTGTTCTTAGAATAAGCAAAAAAACCAAGAAAAAGAAGGATAGGCTGTTTGAGATAGGAATGGTGAATCATCTGCAGGGTTTTCCTGTTCCTTATTATATCAAGGACAACAGAAATCGTTATATCAATACTTTCAAAGGCCATCATTACTCCATATACTTATTCCTTAATGGCTCAATGCCGAAGAAAACGACAAAGAAGCTTTTCAAACAAGTAGCTTTCTTCCTGGCAAAGTTCCACAACAAGATAAACTCATTTGAATCCGGTATTAACAGGTTTTCATGGTATTCTTTTACAGATGAAAGAGCAGATGAATTCGAGAAATACCTTCTAAAGGAAATTCCTGAATATGAATCCGAGATATTATATCTCAAAGAAGAGCTTCTCAAGAACAGATTGCCTGAAAACCTGCCATCTGGAGCCATACACTGTGATGTGAAAAGGGAGAACATACTTGTTCATAATAGGAACCTGTCAGGAGTTGTTGACTTTGACAATTGCCAGATAGGACCATTCCTCCTTGATTTGGCTATTGCTATAAATTGGTTCTGCACTGACTGGAAAGGCTTGGATTACAGAAAAACAAGAAAATTTCTTAAATTCTATGAAAAGTACAGAAAACTAAGCAACGAGGAGAAAAAGAGTATCTTCAGAGCAATAAAATACGCATATCTGAGCCATGAGTTTGTCGACTACTATGTTTTTGCTAAGGGAATTATAACTCATGACTACTTCCAGTTTGGAAGAAAGTTCTTCCTGCCTGCAGCAAAGAAGATGAACAGAAAAAAATTCAAAAAATACACTGAATCAAGATTTTTCTTTTTCTAGAATTCCTCTTTAACTCTATCAAAAACTTTGTATGGGTCAGAGGCGATAACATTCGAACCTGCAAAGATCTCCATGCCACCAATATCAACTGTGTTGTTTGAAAGACTTCCTCTGTCCACTAATCTTGCAATAACAGGCATGTTCCAAGAATTATCTAATGGCTGAAGGTATATGCCTATATTAAAGCTCTCAACACCCATCTCAAGATATGCTTTTAGAGCTCGATAGATGGCCTCTGAGCAGTTTTTGATACTTTTAGAGATAATAATCATTTCCTTCTCTTTTACAGGCGTCAAATAGGTTAATACTCTGTTATTTTTCTTTTCAAAAGCCAAACCAACTGATTTATGAACTCTGTATATATCATCGTGGTAATCTGATTTGAAAACTTTGCTATAACCTTCTGCAAACCTCCTCAAACTTTCGATTCCTCCGTAATGTCTATTCTTTGCCAGCACTATTTGCATGTGACCATGAGCAATGCTTGCAGCAGCTTTCCATAGACAATTCCACATGATGTATGGATATTTCCTTTCAGGATATTTCTTGTAACCTTTCTTTATCCATTTCTCAGCTATTTTTAAGTAGTCTTTGACATCTGATAAGCTGAATTTTAAAGGGTTATGTTCTTTGAAGATAACTAAACCGTGAAGTGCATCGTATTTTGCAATATTACTGCCAGTTACACTTCTGCTTCCCTTCACTCTTCCAAAGGTGTCTTCAGCAGTTCTAGTATTTGGATTGCAGAAGTCTCCTCCTATTTTTTCCTTTATAAATTTTTGAGTGTTCTCGTTTTTATTTGCCTCTATAGGTCTCATAGCCCTTAACTCATTGAACAAGGCAGACTCACAGGTAACATTGTTATCAACTCTGACAATCTTCTGATTCTCAACAGCTCTGACAGAACCAAACCTGGAGATAACCCATTCCTTCATCTCTTTAGGAATCTTTAAAGCTCCTACATCCTCTGTGACAGTGTAAATCCTTGAAAATAAATCTTTGTCTTTCTTAGAGAGGTTCATTACATATTTAGAAAGTGATAATATGCTATTCATGAGTTGGTTCATGACTTAAGAGATTTAAATAATTTTTGCTAACTATTCATATCTCAAAGATTCTGCTGCTTCCTGTTTTGAGGCTTGGATTGCTGGAGCCATACCAGCACCTGCACCTGTTATTGTTGCAAATAGAAGTGAGCCGATAATCAAGACTAGTGGGAATGCTGGTTTCAGGAAGCTGTAGCCTGCCTGGGCAACTGCAAAGCCTGCAAGGCTTGAGATTCCATATCCAACCAAGATGCCAGCAATCCCTCCTATTAATCCTAGAACTCCTGCTTCAGCGACGAATATTATCAGGATATCACTGTTCTTCGCTCCAATAGCCTTCATTATACCGATGTCTTTTGTCCTTTCAAGAACAGATGTATACATTGTGTTCATAATGTTAATACCTGATACAAAGACAGAGACAAGCGCTATCATAACCAAGACAGCGTTCAAGACCCGCATTATATTAGTGAACATCTCTATCTGTTCTTGGAAAGTCTGAACAAAGAAATCCTCCTTACCTTTTTCTTGGTCTTTGAATTTTCTTAGCTTCTCAAAAACTTTCTCGCTTAATGCTTTTGGATCCTCTCCTGGCTCTACTCTTGCCATTATCCACTCATAACCCTGCTCTTCTCCAAGAAGCTCTTCAACACCTTCATAAGTCATGTAGATGTTTGAATCGTCCTGTGGATTACCTACAGATTCAAAGAAGCCAACAACCTCGACTTGAACATCATTCACCAGGATTTTCTCTCCGAGTCTTATTGATTTCTCAAAAATCTTATTTGGTAACTGATAGTTATAACCGAGAATGACTTTTAGTTTGTCACCTTTTTTCAGCATCCTGCCTGAATACAGGTCAACAGTCATCAATTCTAGAAATATTTCCTTTTCTTCCTTCTCTGTTGTAAAGCCCATCAAGAACAAATATTTTGGTTTAGTGTCCTCATCAGGCTGTATCTTTGCTGATTGAATCATTAGACCTGTTACATCTCTAACTCCTTTAACATTGGCTATGAAATCAACATCATCCTGGCTCATCTGTTTTTCAGGAATTGATATGCCCCCAAAACTCTTAGGTTGTATTACAAGTTTGTCCACTCCCATCTCAGTTGAGATTTCTGTAACATACTTTGACAAACCCAGTCCAAAACTTATCAGAGTGAAGATGGCCATTATGCCTATCAATATAGATAGAACTGTCAGAAAGGACCTTGTTTTTCGTGTGAAAAGGCTTTTCACCGAGTGTATTATTAGGTCTGAATTCATTTTAACTCCTTAATGCATCTACAGGATTAAGCTTTGCTGCTTTAAGTGCAGGAACTAATCCTGATATTGTTCCGACGATGAATGAAAAAAACAGTGATCCGACAACCAAACCTATGCTAACATCTGCATTTATCAAACCGCTACCCAGAGTTGCCTGACCTACAAAAGCAAGTCCTTTTGCCAGCGAAACTCCTAGCACAATTCCTATTATTCCTCCGACTGCCCCTAAGAATCCTGATTCAATGAAGAAGAGCGTAAATATTGTTCTGTTCTTTGCTCCTATTGCTTTCATTATGCCTATGTCTTTGGTTCTCTCAAGCACAGAAGTGTACATTGTGTTGGTTATTCCTATGCCTCCGACAATAAGAGATATTGCTGCTATCAGATAAACAAATAATTTCACTGCAAAAAGTGTTGAGTTAATGGTTGACAATGCTGCTTGAGCTGTTTCGACACCAAAGTCTTCTTGTCCAAGTTTTACATCCCTCTCTTTTCGAAGAACTCTCTCAATATCTTCTTTTGTTTTGCTAATACTGACTCCTTTTTTTACTTGTGCAGCGATTGCATCTAAATCCTCTCTATCGACTTCGAATATTTCTCGCATTTGATCATCATTCATGATAATAGTGTTGTCTACCACAAAGCTTCCTTTTTTCTTCAAAACTCCAACCACTTCGAATTGCTGATCTTCTATGTATACGCGAGAACCTGATTGCACTGGTTTTCCAAATTTATCACTGTCTGCAAAATTGTCTCCGACCATGACCTTATTTCTCTCACCAGGATTAAGAAGTCTGCCCCTATCAACTTCAAAATTCAGGAGATCAATCATATGTTCTCCCCTCTCACCTTCAGGAAGACTGGCTATTATGGAGATATCAACTCTATTATTGAATTCCACAGTTCCTGTTTCAATTATTCTTCCAACCGTGAACTCCACTCCTTTCACACGTTCAATAGCCTCAAGTTGAGATGTTGTGAGAGGATCGGTTACTCCTGTTCCTGGCGGTCCATAATTATTTCCTGTGGCAGTTATGGTGAGAACATCTGCTCCGATAATGTCAAATTGTGACTCTATAACATTAGAAAGGCCTTCCCCAAGGCTTATTAGGGATACAACTGCAGCTATTCCTATGAATATTCCTATCATTGTTAGCCATGAGCGGAGCTTTCTTCTTCCCAGACTCCGCAAGGCCATGACTATGTAGTCAGAAAGCATTCTATTGATGTTTTTTCTTTTTTCTTCTCCTGTATATTATGAATGCTACTACTGCTACAACAACTATAACTACAAGGTAAACTACACCTTTTCCGTTTGATGTACCTAATTTTTCACCACTGTGAACCTTTAGCTTTAATGTAAGGTCTTCCTTGTAGTAGTTGTTATTGTTGTCCATGTACTCTAGCTCCAAAGGAATTTCAACAGTATCTTCTCCTTTGAACAGAATCTTGAAGTCAACTGTTTCAAAATCGTCAGAGTCAAGATTTCCGATGTACTCCTCATTACTGGATGAAAGAATCTCAAACTTATCAGTCTCAGAGAGTTTCATATTCATCAATTTTACATCATTTAATCCTTTGTTGACGATTTTTAACACTATGTCGCCAATTCTTTTCTCTGCTAGAAGAGTTGTGCTGTCTACAACGACTTTTATGTCTGGCTTGCTGTTAACAATGACTCCAATCAAATCCGATTTACTATACGCTGTACCAACATTGTCATAGTATGTTATGTTAACAGGCACTTTGTAAATCTTTGATTCTGCATCTGGAAATGCAACGATGTCAAAAGTGAATGAATGTTTCTTACCTGGATTCAGCTGATATAAGCTTTTCTCAGAAGCTGAATTGAAAGGAGCAAACGGAAGAGTTGTTGATGACAAATCCAGCTTTACTTTTATATCTGATAATGTTGAGTATGCAAGATTCTCTAGTTCAAGTTTTATTGTTCCGCTACTGCCAGGAACTATCTCTGCAGGTTCAACAACTATTTTTTCAATTGAAAGAACCGCTTCCTGTGTCTGCACGCTTATCTCTAATTTCTGTTCAGTCCAGACCTCCTGGTTTGCATCTATGTTATATCTGACTTTGAGCTTGTTTGTGCCTTCAATAGCATTTTCATCCACTTTCAAGTCGAATTCAGCAACATGAAAGCTTCCTCCACCAAGTAGACCTACATACTCTTGGTTTGTTTTCCCAGGGTCAAGGCTGAACGGGTACTCAGGATCTATCTCTAAAATAACATTTTGTGCAGTTCCTGTTCCTGTGTTCTCTAACTTGATAAACACTGTTGTGTATTTACCTGGCTCTGCAGGCTGGGGCTCATACTTCATCAATGTAGCCGTTAGATAAGGTCTATCAACAGCCGATACGATGTTAACCATCAACAATAAAACCATTGCCACTAAAATTGTTGTCTTTCTCATTTTTTTATCACCTTTTTAAGTTTTTTACGATTATACCATCCTTTAAGTACTCCATTCTATCGGATTGTTCAGCCACTTTTCTATCATGAGTGACCATGACTATAGTAGTGCCTTTTTCCTTGTGAAGTCTTTTCAGGAAGTCCAGTACTCTCTCGCCTGTTTTACTGTCCAGGTTGCCAGTAGGTTCATCAGCAAGCACAACCTCTGGACTATTTGAGAGTGATCTTGCAATAGCAACTCTCTGTTGCTGGCCGCCGCTCATTTCAGTTGGTTTATGATCCATCCTATCTCCCAATTCTACCATTTCAAGCAGTTGTTCTGCTTTTTTCTCTCTATCCTCACTTTGAATATCTTGAAAGGTCATAGGCAGCTTAATATTCTCTTTTGCAGTAAGTGTGTTTAACAAGTTGAAAGTCTGGAAAATAAAGCCTATTTTCCTGCCTCTAATCTGAGCGAGGTTTGATTCACTCATATGAGATATATCTTTGCCTGATAGAAATATCTCTCCTTTTGTAGGAACATCTAAGCATCCAATCATGTTCATAGCAGTGCTTTTTCCGCTTCCAGATGGACCCATTATCGCGAGAAATTCTCCCTTAAACACTTTAAGTGTTAATCCTCGTAGTGCGTGCACTTGAATTTCTCCCATTTGATATGTCTTCCACACATTCTTTAGTTCAATTATTATTTTTTTGCTCATTTTTTTTTGATATTATTAAGTATCTCTCAGATATTTAAATGTGTTGCTAAATAATGTTTTTTCATAATATTTTTATAAACCAGATGGAGAAAGAAACTCAACAAACTGCATTGCAGTAATCACAACTAAAGCTTCCAAGAGCAAAACAAGACTTCTCATCACCTTTTTCGTCGGTGAATGAGCAGCATTCTTTCAATTCGTCCTTTTGGATTTCTATGTTTTCATCATAGTTAACGATTTTTTCTTTTGGTTCAAAAATAACCTTTCCAGATAAATCATTGAATCCAGCATATTGATGATCAACTTCTATGTTTAGAACTAATAAAGCGGCTATTGCCAATGCTGTGTAAAGAATTATTTTTTTCATTCTTAAAAAATATTATTTTAAGTTTTTTAAATTTTTTCTTTTAATAAATAATTCCCACAACCACTCTTTTTATCTGGCTAAATCTTACCTTTCCAGGATATGTTCTTGAGTTGTTATCGTCTTTCATTATTGCATACAAGCCTTCATCATCAATGCATATAGACACTACACGATGGAGGATAGTTCCTTCGGAGTACTCTGATAACTGAAACTAGATATCAACTCCAATCACTGCTCTCACACCAAGTCCGATAAGGAATGATAGAGCAGCTACACCTAAGCTGATAAGTGCCATCTCCCAGAATCTCTTCTTGAAGGAGTAATCCTTTGCAACAGAGATGTAGAAGTTAAATATTAATATGATTATAATTGCATTCACAAGAGTCGACCCCAAAGCAAAGAAATGATTCTTCAATATGAAGTATGGGATTATCAGGAATAAAGTCGTGAATATGTAAGCTATGCCTGTATAAACAGATGCTTTGAAAGGATTCTTACCTCCTTCTGTCTTTGTTGATAAATATTCTGATGCAGCCATAGAGAAAGAAGCTGCTATTCCAGTGATTAAACCAGCTACACCAACAATCCTCGTATTCTGGAAAGCAAATGTTAAACCAGCAATTGCACCAGTAAGTTCAACAAGTGCATCGTTCAAGCCAAGAACAACTGAACCTACATATTGTAGTTTTTCCTCGTTAATCATAGCTATTAATTTTCTTTCGTGTTCATGTTCTTCTTTCTCAAGTTTTCCAACTTCAGGAATGACTTTTGCAATTTTGTTGTAATTCTTCTGAGCAACATCCTCGCTGCTTTCCATAAGTTTTATTCCAAAAGTCAAGCCAAATATTTTTGAAACAAAATAGTAGAGCCATATTATGAATTTCTTTGGATTAACATCTCTCTTTGTGTAGGACTTCCAGAAGCTATAATGTCCTAATTCATCATTAGAAATATGTTCAAGTATTTTTCTATTCTTAGAATCTTTTGTTGATTTAGCCAGTTTCTTGTAAATAAAGTGTTCTGTGATTTCACTTCTCTGAGCATTAAGGATTGCAAGTTTTGTTTCTTCGTCTATCATTTTACATTTTAAGGATTCTTCGAGTTTTAAAGTTTTTCGTTAGTTAACAATTTCATAAAAAATAAATATATCCTATGTTAAGATAGTAATTATGAGAGTTTTACCGCTAGTATTCATTTTTGCTATGCTAACAGTAATAGTCGTGCTTCTTAATATCGCATTTCATAATCAAGTGAGTATTCCTATTAAGGTCTCGAGTGCTGCTGAGAGATTGTCACCTTCTGATCATATAAAAGAGGAGAACGTACATATTTATGATGATAGAGTTATTATTGATATAAAAAATCCTCAATGGGCTGAGTTTATAGACACTAATTCTATGGATCCTATAATCGATGAATACGCAAATAGCATCCAGATAATACCAATAGAACAAGAAGAGGTTCATATTGGTGATATTGTATCATACGAATCAGAGTATGCGACTGGGACTATAATTCATAGAGTAGTCTCTATTGGAGAGGATGATTTAGGTGCATATTATTATCTAAAAGGAGATAATAATATTTTTAGAGACCCGGGCAGGGTTCGCTTTGACCAAATAAGGAGGGTTACCGTTGGAATCATATACTAAGATAATAATTGGCCTTGGAGTAATAGTGATATTATTAGGTTCGTATGTCTTCTTTTCAGAAGCTCTGCACCAATATTTGTTGAATAACAGAGATGAGGAAAGGCTTATAATTCCTTCTGAACAATTGAAGAAATGTTGTGAGTATGCAAATGAAGAAGGAAATCAAAAAACTTGTAGTGTTTTTCAAGAGTATTCTTGTGATAAGTGCAATTCAGTTTGTGGATGAGTCATAAGAATAATAATGCTAATAACAATTTCAAAGCGTTAATAACCACTAAAAGGACAATCGCGTAAATAAACAACCTTACAGCATCCCTTAAGACGTTTTGGAAATGTTTTCCGAATATTTTTTCTGAAATAACTGCTTTTGAAAGAATACCCCCTGCAGTTGAGGTGATTATGAAAACAAAGATCAACGGAAGGACATAAATTATGAGGGTTGCTAATAAGAACAAAGTAAATCCGAAAAATGACTCGAAGAATCTCAACAGGTAAATCAGGGTCGTGGATAGAATAGAAGCAGCAGCGATTATCAGGAATATTCCTCCACTACCATAAAAGAATGATAATAGAAAGCTCACCACCATTATTAGGAGGTCGTTTATTAAAGAGGATACTATAACTCCCGAGATACTATCATCGATAACTCCTAGGCTTTCCTGATTCTTAACAACCCAACTGCTTTGAAATTCAAAAGCTGTTGCAAAGAAATCTTGGTTGTAGATAGTAGTTAATTGTAAGATTAAGAACGCAAAGAAGATTCCTAAGAACAAGAAGAAGTAAGTCTCGAAAACAAATTTATGATTCTCGAAAATCTTTTTGAGTCTTTTTTCACGAACAATTACCTCCTCTTTGCGAAACAATCTCATGAGGACAGGCATCAAAAGCATGGTGATAACTAACAGGGTTGCCAAGGAGTCAGCGTTAAATAGAATCAAAGACGTTAGAAATCCAACTATTGTTACTATGAAACCAAAGAATATGAAGTTTAACTTTCTACGAGCCAATCCCTGCTTGAAGAATAATTCATCAATCATAAGATGTTAATGAGGATTATTATTATTTAATTTTTTCCTTTATTGAAAAATAAGTTTCTGCCAGATTATGAAATTTCATAATTTACTCCATAAAACATCGAAGTCTTTCTTATAACCGTCATAAATCTCCTTGTTTTCTATCTTTATTAGGAATGGCTTGTCTTTCAGAACTTGTATTATAACTTTTTCTTTGAAGATGAATGTTGTGGCGTAGTTCTCTGCTTCTTTTGGCAGATATTTGATATTTATTTTGAATTTTGCTAATGGTGTTTTCTTCAGTGATTGATTAGCTATTACCTTTGTATTCCCGTATAGTTCTATGTCTTTCACTATGTGTCCTGCACTATATTTTAGGTATTCAAAGATTAATCCTGTTGCATTGATAACTCTCAAATCATCTGATCTTCTTATCTCATCGAAGATTACTTTCATACCTTCTAATCCTTCGTATATTGCTACATTTTTGAAACTTTGGGGAGTTACTTTTATTTTGTTTATTTCTGAGATTAAATCTTTTGCTAGAGTTTCTTTCTCTTTGATTGATGATAGTAGTGCTTCTGGTTTTGCAACTACATATAGCCTTATCTTGTCCTTGTGAATATAGGTTACTAAACCTTTCTCTACTAATTGTTGCAAGACATTGTAAGTTACTGTCCTGTTCGTTGCTGTTTGTTTAGCTATTTTATTAGCGGTTGATTCTCCTGATTTAACAAGCGCCAAATAGATGTGAGATTCTTTCTCAGATAATCCTATTTTCTGTAATTTCTCAAGCATTGTTCTTAGTAAGTCTTTGTTTTTTATAAAGGTTGTCGTATAATATGACAACTTATCTTTATATATTTGTTTTGATTACCTTCAGTTGATAAGAATGTCAATCAAATCAAAGTTGAAGAAGCTCGGTTACTTATGAGTTTCATTGCTGCTAAGAATTCTGTGATTTTAATGAGAGGGTTTTAGGATAATGACAAATATAGAAAGGAATATTGCAACGTTATACACATGTTTGTATATAACAAACGAATGCATTAATGACTGTGGTTACTGTGGTTTTAGAAAGAGCAATGATAATTTAGAAAGGATTACTCTAACAGAGAATGAAATTAGAGAAGAAGCCATTGCAATAAGAGAATCAGGAGTTAGAAACGCGATAATCATAGGCGGAACGTTACCAGAAGGAGACTATAAAGATTTGATTCTTGCAAGCACTGAAACAGCTGTTGAAGAGAATTTGATTCCTTGGATAGAGTTTGAGAATCTATCCTATGAAACACTAAAGGAACTCCATGATATTGGTTCAGATCATTTTGTTCTCTTTCAAGAAACTTATAATAGAGAGCTATATGGAAAACTGCATAAGAAAAGTCCTTTGAAAAATGATTATGACTTAAGATTGCAGAAAATTGATGAAGCTATTGAAGCAGGTTTTAGTAATATTGGTATAGGTGCTTTATTCGGACTAAATAAAAATTACACATTTGAGGTTGAAGAGCTTTGTAAACACACAGAAAATTTGCAAGATAAAGGAGTGAATGTGATAGTTTCAGTACCTGCCTTGAATCAAGCAAATATCTCTTCTGAAGAGTTATATAAAATTACTTCTCAGATTCGCATTGCCTTGTCGGGTGTTTCTATAGCTCTGAGTGGAAGGGAAAGGCATCGTGATGCTTTATTTTCTTTGACTGAATATATTGGAACTGGAGGAGTGACTTTTCCTGGCGGCAGAACAATTCATAAAGGTTCTGAAGAAGTCTTAAAGCAGTTTGATTTAGGGGATACTAGAACTCCGAAAGAGATTATTGATTTGTTAAAATCTTTGAATATAGAAGTAAAGTAAGCCCCCGACGGGAATTGCACCCGCGACCTGCAGATATCTTGCTGAGCTACAAGTCTGCCGCAATAGCTACTATGCTACGGGGGCATGTTTGTTGAGACTTTTTGTGTCTTTAAAAAATTTTCTTAGAAAGCGTACACAATTAGAGCGCAGACCACTCCGACCACAAATCCAACTGCAACCTGTAGTGGTGTATGACCGACTCTCTCTATTAGTTTATGATGAAGTATGTTATCTTTTTCCATCACAATGTTGAGCACTTCTGCTTCTTCACCTGTTTCTCTTCTAACTATCATAGCGTCGTTCATCACAATTAACGAGAATAAGGCACAAATCACGAAGTAGTATGATAACCCTGTCTCTATTAGCATGCTCGTTGTCAAAGCAATAGCTGTGGCTGTGTGTGATGATGGCATTCCACCATTCTGCAAGTAGGATGAGAGGTTCCATCTACCACTTTTTTTGTGGTTTATTATGAATTTTGATGTCTGGGCTACTAGGAATGCCAAAACAATGCTTGTTACAATTTTTCCAATCATGGTAGTTTCTTAAACCTCATGTTGATAAGACCCCATTCGATGAATAACACAACCATTGCTATCAGCATGAGCCCGGGGGTGAGGTTTGTGTGTAGCAATGCTTTGTCTGCGTCTTCTGAAATCTCTTTGAAGGCTTCTATTAGTTTTTGGTTATCAGCTGCATGGTAGTACCTTCCGCTTGTGAGATTGCTTATTTCTTGAAGATTCCTCTCATTATATACAGTGCTTATATTATAATATTTCGGTATGTAGCCTATTGGTTGCTCACTTTCAGTTCCTGTTCCTATAGTATGGATTATGACGTGATTGTCCTGCGCATATGCTATGCTTTCCACTATTGAGTCCTCAATAAATCTTCCTATAGTGCTGCTACCATCTGTTATCAGGATGACGGTTTTTCCTTTCTCTGAATCTGCAAGAAGGTTTGATGATGTGATTATTGCTCCCGGAATATCTGTTCCTCCTGCTTTGGCGATAATTATCTCTTCTATAGAATTTTTTATATCAAGCCTATTCCTCGTAGGTAGTTTGTTTATGAATGTGACTCCTGAGAATGTAACCAGTCCTATCTTTGCATCTGATCTTAGCAAATCAACGAACTTTGTTGCATGGTCCTTTGCTGCTTCAAGTCTTGAAGGATACAAGTCTTCTGCAGTCATTGAGGCACTGGTATCTATTGCTATGACGAAGTTGTTCTTGTTGCTTTCTCCTTCATACCAGAAGACTGATCCTGACACTCCGAAGATAACAAATAAAAGTATCAGTGTTCTTGTGATTAGAACTGTTAAATTCTTCGTCAGTAAACCTTTGCCTGTGACTCTCTTTATTGTCTCAAAGTTCGCAAACTTCAAGGCTTTTTTCTTAGAATGTCTTAGAAGGTAGAAGTGTGTTATTATCATTAGAGGTATGCTTAGGAGAAACCATAGATATGTTGGGTTGTTGAATGTTATTTCAGCCAAAAATTCACCTCAAAATTTTGGCTGGAATCCAAAAATCTTTTTTTGATTTTTGTTATTTCAGCCAAAATTTCACCTATTCTCTCATTTTCATAATTATTTTAGCTCTTAGTCGGATATATTTCAGCAGTGGTTTGAGAAAGTCTTCATCTGTGGCTACTGATATGAATCCTGCTTTCGCTGTTTGAAATCCTTGTTTTATTTCTTCTTCCTCTTTTGCTGCCATTTCTTTGTATAATTTTGCGTAGTCCTTTGTGTCTATTCGCAGTCTTTCCCCTGTGTATGGGTCTTCTAGAAGGAACTGTCCTGCGTCTTCAGGTATTTCCCTATCTCTTGGGTCTCTCACCATTATTCCAAGGATATCAAAGTTGGTTGAAAGCATCCTTACATAGCGATCCCATCCCTCTTCCATTCCTATGAAGTCGGATACTATGACTATGAGGCTTTTCTCTCCTAGCAAGGCTCTTGTTTCCATAAGGACTTTTTTGATGTTAAATGCTCCTCCGTAATTCTCCGGATTTGTCAAATCCTGAAGTATCCTGTAATAATTTTTTGTGCCGCTTTGAGGGATATTCTTTGTTATCAGATTGTTTGTGAACATGCCCATTCCTACCTTGTTACCGGTGTTCACTACTGAATAGACTATTGAGAATACAAGTTCTGCTGCATATTCACATTTTAGCTTCTCTGTTGACGAGAATAACATGCTATCGCTGACATCGAATAACAAGTATATCTGGAAGTTTCTATACTCCTCATATTCTCTTATAAGAGTTTCTTTTGCTCTAAGAGTTGCTGACCAATCAATCAGACTTGCGTCATCTCCATAAACATATTTTCTGAAACCTGTGAACTCAATTCCTCTTCCTTTTGAAGAGGCAGCTAGTTCTCCTTCTAGGATTTTGCTTAGCATTTTCCTCCTTACCTGAAATTCAGGCTTCTTTATTTTACCTAGAAAGTCTAGCTTCAACTCTTTTACAACCATTTTTTAGAGTATAGGTGCTTTATTCAGTACTTCTTTTATTATGTCCTCTGGTTTTATATTCTCTGCTTCTCCCTCAAAGTTCACGAGTATTCTATGCCTCAATACATTGTATGCTATGTCTTTCACATCTTGTTGTGTAACATAGGACCTTTTTTTTAGAAGCGCGTGTGCTTTTGAAGCTATGAATAGACTTATGCTTGATCTCGGCGATGCACCATATTCGATATATTTCCCTGTTTCAATACCATATTTTTCTGGGTAGCGTGTAGCGTCTGTCATTCTTATTATGTACTTCTCTATCTTTTCATCGCAGTATATTTTTTTCACTAGCTCTTGAGCGTTTGTTATTTCCATAGTTGATAATATTGGCATCAAGTTGTAGTCTTCGAATCTTCTGGTAGTTATATTAGTGTTAAGTATCTTTAATTCTTCATCAGTTTTTGGATATGATATAATCACTTTGTATATGAATCTGTCGACCTGTGCTTCTGGTAGCTTGTATGTTCCTAGTTGCTCAATCGGGTTCTGTGTTGCCATGACTAAGAACGGATGCGGTAGTTTGAATGTTTCCTTTCCTATTGTTACTTGGCGTTCTTGCATTCCTTCAAGCAGTGCTGACTGTACTTTTGGTGGTGACCTATTAATCTCGTCTGCTAACACAAAATTTGAGAATATTGGTCCTTTCACTGTATAGAACCCTTTTCCTTCTTCATATGTGGTGATTCCAAGTATATCTGTTGGTAACAAGTCTGGTGTGAACTGGATTCTTGAGAATGCACTACCTGAGACTTTTGACAGGGCTCTTACAAGCAAGGTTTTACCTGTTCCAGGTATTCCCTCAACCAGAACATGTCCGTTTGCAAGGAGGGCTTCAAACAGTGAATTCACTATATCTTCCTGTCCTATAAGTATCTTTCCTATCTCTGCTTTTGCTTTGTTAATCTTCTCATTTAATTCTTTAACATCTTTCTCTAACTCTTTGTTTTCATGAACCCTTTTTTTCGTTACTTGTACCATGTATTTCTTTTAATTATACTCTATCTATAAAAACTTTTTTGGCCTACTGGAGAAGAGTAACTTAAAAATCGAATATTTTAAATATTTGAGCGCTTATAAGTTTTTGATATGGTAGAGGGAAAAATAGGTGAGATTCAAGCTAAAGCTACACTGAGACGCGATGTTCTAAGGGATATAAACTACCTGTCTACTAAAGGGTTGATTTCTGATAATGAGGTTTATTATCTTATTAAGAATTTTTTGAGAAATTACCTTCGTCTTGATTATGAGTTCACTAAAGATGAGCTTTTTGAAGAACTGAAGAATGTTTATCTTCCTTATAATATCAGGTCTGATTTTTTCAAGTTTATAGAGAAGGTTTTTATGTTTGAGTATTCGCAGGTTAGTTATTCTGATGAGGATTTAAAGACTTTTCTAAATGAGTTTAAAAGTTATATAGATTACTTGCTTGTCTCCACCCAAGAGAGGAGTAAAAGAGTTGGCTCTGTTGTTTTTAAGAGATGGAAGGATAGGACTCTTGACTATTTCAGGAAGTTTAGAAAGCATGATGTTAAAAAGGATGATTTGCAGGAAAAGGAAGTTCCTCATCTTAGTTTGGAAGTAATGAGCCCTGTCATGGCGAATCATGTAGAGATTAATAGTTTGCTTGAGAAAATCTATTACAGTCTTTATAATAGTGACTTAACCAGTGCGACTGACCTTTATCAAAAAGTTGTTTCTTTGTACAACACTCTTCCGCCTGAGGAGAAAGCTAGTTATTATGAAGTGCTTAATTCTGTTTACGATTCGATTAAGAAATCTGGTCTTTCTTCTTGAAAAGAGTATATCCGCCTGCTACTATTAGTCCAGTTATTCCTATTATTAGGAGGTAGATTAAGTATTCTTTCTTTATTGGGAGATGTATCTTTCTGAACCTTCTTGGGCTTTCTTTTATCTGCTGTTCTTGACTTATTAGGTATTTGCAGCCGTTTATCACAGAGTTTACTAATTCAATAGCTTTTTGTAGTTCACCTTCCCTTGCTTTCTCTTCTGCTTTGTTTAGTACTTCTCCAAGTTCCTGGCATTCCTTGTTCTTCTGTAATAGATCCCTTGCAAATTTTATTAGTGTTCTTACTTGTGCTCCTGTAGTGCTTTGTTCTATTGAGTTTAGGTATATCTTTGCACTGTCCACATACGGTGGTTCTGTAACATTTGCAAGCACTAGTATCTCGTATACTCCTCCAACTCTGTAGTTAGAGACTGTCATAACAGTTTTTGTGACTTCTCCAGGTTCAATCTTGAAGAAGTTTTGCCTTTGGAATTTTACAGTATAGTTCAAGCTAGTGTTTGCTGTCTTAAAGTCTAAGCGCACTCCATATACTGTTTTGTTCCATGTATTGGTGACTGTTAATGGAATCTCTATGGTGTTGTTCTCATATACAGTCACCATGTCTGGAAGTATGATATCAATTGGTATGGGTTTTTCTATTTCTTCAGGCACTGGTATTGTTACTGTTTCAGTCACAGTCCTTGTTTTGGTTTTTGATCCTTGTATTATATCAACTGTTTCAGGGCTTTGTGAGGATAGAAGTGTGACGATGAGGAAGACAACATTGCTAGTTGCATTGAATTCTCCATCTGTCGCTGTGAATGTTACATTGCAGGTTCCATTTGCAGTTGCTGTTGCTTTTATTCCATGTCCGTATATCCATGTTTTATTGGTGTTGGAGTCTGTGAAGTTTGAGTATGGGTCTGACACGTTGATAGTTGCAAATCCTTGACATAGTGTTCCGTTCTCTCCTGTGGGAATACTATAAGTTATTGAGAAATTGCTTTCTCCAAGCTCTATGGTTCCGTCACCATCTTTATCAAAATCCGGGTCGTAGAATCCATAAGTATAACTTGCTGTCCACAAATCCTTGTTATCTACATTTCTGCTTCCTTCAACTGTTATGTTAGGTATCAACGAGTTTAATACTACAGGTCTATTAACATCTGTTACGTTTATACTCCAGATGAACGTATCATTTAGTGTTTCGTCAAATCCATCGACAACCACCAAACTAAGGTTGTGTGACTCTATGCTAAACGGACCTGCTTCGAAGAATCCGAATGTGAGATTAAGGGATTTATTGTTATCAATTAAACTTGCTGATGAGTTATAGTTCACAGTGGAGCTCGTGTTTAGTCTTATTCCGTCATAGTACCATTCATATGTTAGGTTGTCTGGGTTCTCATCTGTCGCTGTATGATTGAAAAAGATACTCCTGTTTTCAGTGATGTTGATATAAGTTGTCTCGTTTGAAGATGTTATGTTCCTCCACCCAAATACTGTTCCATTAGTGAACCATGGTTTTCCATATGGGTAAATGCTTGTTATGACAGGAGGTCCTGTTGTGTTATAGACTGTGAAATTGTACATGTATGTGTCTGAGTCAGAAGTGCTAGCTCCTGAGTAGTTCAAATAGTTGTCCTGTACTGTTATGTTAATACTGTAAGTCCCTGTTTGTAATAATGTGTTATTGACTAATTGTGTTGTGTTTATTATCAAGAATATGTCGTTTGTTTGATTGGTAATATTTGGGCTTATAGTGATATATTCTGTGAGGTTTTGGCTTTGATTGTTGTTAGCCCATGTAAATGTTAATCTTTCATATGAGTAATTCAAGTATGACTCGTTGTTTCCATTCAAGTTTAGATCCAGGTCAGACGCAGATATAGGTATTTTGTTGTTAGCTGGTTTGTTATAGTATAATGCTATAGGCGGATCTCGTGCTTCTATGCTTGTTATATTTGGTTCGTTATTAGTGTTGTTTATATATAGATACATCAAGCTTATGTTGCTGGCTCCTCTCGTGTCTGTTATTGTTATATTGAAAGTATGTAATCCCACCATATCTTGTGTTGCATTAAATAGAAGTAATCCTTCATTTGATACATTGAATGTGTCTGAGTCATCTGAGAAGTTTGCTACTGAATCACCTGTGACGGCGTTAGGATCACTTGCATATTGGCTTAGGTTTATGTTGCAGCTTGATGGATTGTTTAATGAGTCAAATTCGTAGCAGGTAAAGTTTAGAGTTTGGTTGAACAGTGGCGGATCATTTGGTCTTACTTCTAATACCATGATGCTAGTGTTGCTGTATCTCGTTGTGCCGTTGTCAGTCACGTTGATTAGGAAGGAGTAATTACTTGGGGTTATGTTCATATTTTGAGAACTAATATTTATCAATCCAGTACTGTTGTCTATGTAGTTGTTCAACCAACTATCGTTGCTTGTATATGTTAATGATTCATTGAAGGAATCCAAGTTGGGGTCATATGTTACTAATAAGTCGGGGTCTGTAACGTTTATCTGATATATGAATGGTGCTAGTTCATAACCAGTTAGGTTATTGATGTAATTGTTATTTAAGAGATCATTCGGATGCGAACTGTAGTTTTCTATGACTGGAGGGTCATTAACATTTGATATGTTCAGATATATATTTGTTGAGTTTGATGCTCCAAATTGATCAGTTACTGTAACAGTTATATTTCTACAAACTATATGGTCGTTTGTTAATGTTCTAATCCATGTTCCGTTTCCATAGCTTGTGAAGTTTTCTCCATCCCAAGTCACATTTGTAGTGGTAGTTACATTTGTCCATGGATTAGTTAAGCTACAAGAGCTTGTTATTGAAAAGTTAAGTGTATTGTTGTCATATATGTCAGTGGCGTTCATTGTTATGTTGTATAGTTGGTTCTGACTGGCATTAAAGTTGCTCACGTAAGTTATGTTTGGAACATGGTTTACTGGTAGTACTTCTAATGTGAAATTTGTTGTTATGTTTTGTGGTATTATTGTGTATGTTTCATTGTATGGAGGATTATCGGTTACATTGATGTAGATAGTGAAGTTTCCAACGTCTAGTGGTGTTGGTGTGCAGTTGAATGTTATTGTATTTGATGCGTTCGTATAACTGCAGAATGTCGGCTGTGAGATAGAAATGTTCATTGGAAAATTACCTTCTTCATCAGTGATTGTTATTGTGTTAGTCCAACTTTGGTCTTCGTTTATGGAATCATTTATAACATTACTCAAACCAGGCGCATCATTGACTGGTATGATTGTGAAATTAATTTTATTTTTTTGTGTTCCACTTGAGTGTTCATATTTGAAGGTTATTGTCTGGACTCCTGAAGTGTTTTTGTCTGTTCCTAAGTGCGAACTGTTTGGTGAGCATGTTCCTGATCCTGAATCAGTTCCTCCTCCTGAGCAGAAGCTTGTTGTTGGGGATACTGAGAATCCCTCTGTAGGATCATAGCTTGCTGTTGTATTCCACACAACGTTGTATGTTGAGTCTTCGTAGATTTCTTGTGTTTGGTTGGTTATCTGTTGGTATGAACCATTTATCTGAATATAAACCAACGGATCGTAGATGAGTTCTATAATGGCTGAATCTGTTAAAGTATTTCCTGAGCTGTTTGTTAGGATAACTGTACAGTTCCATATTTCTCCTTCATTTAATGCACTTGGTAGTAGGTTTGTGAAGTTTTCTAAGTTTCCAGAAGTCCATGTGGTGGAATCATAGAATACGCTGTTGTTATACCAAGTAACAGTTATGTTCTCAGTGTCTAATGAGTAGCTCCATTTGCATCTGAGTCCTCCACTCTTCCTGATTTGTGTTGCATTGTCGATAGTGTCTCCGTCTCCAATTCTTACCGGTTTGATAAATGAAAATGATTGAACTGATATGCTTATTAAGAGAGCTATTATAATTGTAAGTATTATTTTATGCGATCTTTTGACTTTCATTCTTTTGCCTTTTCCTCCAAGGTCTTTATTATGAGTTCTTTTATTGTCATCTCTCTTTTGACTGATTCTATTTTGATTTTCTTGTGCAATTCGTTTGGTATTTTGATGTTTATATTGGTCATTCTATCAGGTTATTTTTTTATGAGAGAACTTTTTTTCTAGACTTTTGATTATGTAATCTTTTATCGTTAAATCTTCTAGAACTGCTTTCAGCTTTATCTGTTTGTGTATGTCGTCTGATATCTCTATGTTTATGTTCGTCATTAGTAATTACTAAGTTATGTAAGTTAGCTTATTTAAATAACTTATTTCTAAAGTATATAAATTTTTTCATTTAGAACGTTAAATTAGAATCATTGGTTTATGCTAACCAAATACTTTATCTCATTAAAGAGCCTTTCTAAGTCTTTGTAGAACTTTGCTTTTAGACGTTCTGAGAACTCTTCATATATGTTTATTATCTCTGAGTATTTATTCTTGGAAACTTCTAATTTGTTGAAGTGCATAGCTATATATGTGTTGTATATCTGTTTCTTTATTTTTACAACAGGCTTGTCCTTCTTCTCAATAGTTATTTCTTTTATTTCCTTCCCAATATCTTCTTCTTTAAATCTTGATGTCTGGTGTATTATTTCCCTTAACTCTTCAATCAATATAAGTAAATCTGTTTTGTACATGCGAATCTTTTTAGTTTCAACAACCGATATTTTGTCATAGAAAGACAAGAATATGCTGCTTAATGGTTCTTTTATTCTTAAATGGCTAATATACTCCTCTAGTTGTTTTTTGGTAAGCGTTAAAGAAACCTTGAAAATCTTAGAGAAGTATTCCCTGCAAATCACTGATGTATCCATTACTTTCTTGTTCAGATTTTTATTGTTTATACCTTTCTCAACCTCTAACAACTTTTCCAATAAGTATTTCTTATCCTTCTCAGAGAGTAATATTCTTTTAGCTCTTTTTTCAGTGATTGTCAACAACATTTTCACTACTGCTGCATTTATCTGCTTATGGAAATACTTGTATACCATTAAGAGTGATATGAGAATTAATATTATTAACAAGAGAAGACTCGATATGATTGTTTTTTGCTCTTGGATAACACCAGGAACCTGTACTTCACTACAGGGAAGACAAGGTCCTCCACAGTCAATTCCTGTTTCTCCTTGATTCTGAACCCCATCTGTGCATGTAGGATTATAAACACATTCTTGAATAGTAGGTGGTTTGTTCTCTTGCGTGTCACAACCATTTAATTCAGTACACTCCCTTGTTTGAGTGTTATCAGGTTGACAGGGTTCCCATTCAGTACACTCCCAGAATTCTTCACACTCTGGAGGAGGTATGTATCCGCATTCTTCTTCTATCTCATAAATGAAATTGTCAGGATTGCATGCATTTTTATCGATGCATCTTTTTGTTGTTGTTCCGTTAGGAGTGCATTTTGTCCATGGATCACAGTACCAGTCTGAAACACAAGGACTTTCTACTCCTCCGCCTCCGTCTCCACTACTAGTTTGAGTAGTTTCACCCTCTTCAGCGCTAGCATCACCACAATCAGGGGTTATTGTAACTGAATTACTGTCCGCAGATAGACTTCCAGGGTCAGTTCCTGTGAAAACAACATTTTCACTAGCACAACTGTTTGTATATGCAAGCACATCACTACTACCTAGTATGGTAAGAACTATGCTTGGAGAAGGACTATGAGTGTATGACAAAGTTTGTCTTTCAGGGTCATCGAAGTAGTCATCAAGCCTGAATAAAAGTACTGTAGTACTAAGAGGAATGGTCCTGTCAGGTAATGATTGTGTAAGGTAGGGAACATCATTTTCGTCGTAGATTTCAAGATGAAGGCTGAGACCTGTCCAAATATCTCCGCAAATAGATGGTTTGCTGGCTACTAACAAGGGACTATGATTTCCTAACATATTCTGGTATTTCTCAAGTAACGGAGGAGTTTCAAGTGAGCCATTGTATGTTTTAATAGTTATATTTCCATCAGAAGTTACGTTAAGAAATGGTTCTGTTCCTGAATAATAAAATGTTAGGTTTCCTCCATCAGGGTCACTCGCGTTTACTTCACAATATATTTCAACCCCTTCCCTTGTCCTATTAGGGCAGTTGGTTGTCATGTTCTCAGGAGACATGCCTCCTATACATAGTTTTATCAATCCTGTGCTGGAAGATGCTGCTTTGCCTGCAATAGGGATTTGTCTTACTTCCTGAATCTTGATTATTATATAACTGCTCTGGATAATTGTGGATAGAATAAGTACAATTGCCAATAGGGTCAAGTAGTTGTCTCTCATTTAACAATCATAATCAGGATTTTTCTATATAAAAATTGTGTTTTTTCTAGTTATGTCTTTAAATAATAAGCAGTTACTTTTCCAGTATAGTTAGTGTGTTGCTCTGCATATTCAGGAACTTGGACTATTATACTTACATTATTGTAAGTGTTTGGTTCTAGAATGAAATTGTTTTCTTCTATTGTTATCCAATCACTTTTCTCCCCCTTTATTTTTATGTTTACTTTTACAGGAAAGTCAAGATTATTCATTAGATGAAGCCATCTTTTGCCTGTTTCTCCAGGCATTACTCCACCGAACTTCACAGCATCTCTGTCCCCAACAAGGCCTATATGATGCTGTACGCTGAAATAATAAGGTAAAGATTTTACATCTACAACTTTGAAATATGTATAGTATAGAAAGCTCAGACCATAAGTTAGTAATAATAGTGAAACAAGCAGAATTATTATTTCCTTTACTTTCATTTTTTCTTTCTCTGTTGAAGAATAACAACTATTGCCAGTATTAAGACTATTATCACTAGAAGCATCATTATCTCAGTGCTGTTAAGCGTGATGGTTATTGGTTTTCTTACTCTTGGTTTCTTTTTTCCTTCTCCAACAATATTAATATCATCTTCAACAACAGTTTTCTCGTTTCCATAGTTTAGTATTATTCTTAAAGTGTGCATTCCTCCTTCAACATAGCTTAAATCCAGATATCCAGTTATCTCTTTCCTCTCAAAAGGACCAAAGTTGTATGTTTGGGTTGATGTTTGCTCCTCATCATCAATGAATAGCTGAGCATAAACATCATTTATTTTTCCATTCCACTTACTTTCTACCTCGATGTTTATCTTATTTATCTGATTTGCAGTGAAGTTCCTTGTAAAATTCAATATTTGCAGGTTTAAAGCTCCGATTTTAAAGCTGCTTTCCAATTTTGTGATTTCATTTTCCCAATGTATCTCTGCCTCTGCGAAGTATTGTCCTGATGTTAGTCCTTGAGAGTCAAATTCAACACTAAGAGTTTTTTTCTCTGCAGACGCCAACTCAAACTTTTCAATATTGAGAGTTTTTATTAGTTTTCTGTTAAAATCATAAATTTTTATATCAACTTCTATGCTAGTTATTTTCTGTTTTGAGAGGCTCTCTGCCTTGAATGAGAACTTTGTTGTTTGGCCTTCATTAACATTAGGAGTTAATAATTCGTAGAACTTTGCTATTTTTTCATCGTAAAGAACCAAAAACTGTCTAAGTTTTCGAACTCTTGTTAGTCCGACAATACCTCCTTCTGTTGGGGGGAGCTCTCTTGCTCCTATGTACAATGTGTGTATTCCTGCCCTATCCAGCTTTTCAGGGAGAGTAAGAATCACTGTAAAAGTTTGATAGTCACCATAGTCTTTATGGTTAGTTATGATGGCGTACTCTACAAGGTCTCCTTCAATATAGGGTTCTGACTCATACTTATATTGTGACATGACAAGGTCTTCTGAGAACACTAATCCTGGCTCAAATAATATTGGCTTAGGATAGCTGCGACCGCTTGAGAGACCTATGCTATAGGCACTTGTTGATAGGATAATCATAAGTAAAAAAAATATTGTTTTTCTCATCTCTAACACTTTATGACTGTTTCTATATAAATTTTTTTAAAACAAAATTAGAAAAGAAAAAATTAATTATGCAGAAGTTCCTGTAATTGTTAATGTGGCTGTTTTTTGGGCAGCTGCTGCTGTTCTTGGAACCAACACCCTTGCATCAATAACAAACTCGTCCTGAGTTGTTATGGCCTTGAATCCATAGTTGTCAGCACATATTTGAGGATCGCTTGTATTTGCATTGTTCCATTGGAGGCCATAGTTATTAATAAAAGCACAAGCGCCACTAGTGTCATCTCCTGGAGCGCTGCAGGTTCCAGTACAGGTTCTAGCACTAGAGTCATTTATTACTATCCATTGGAACTCAGGGGAGGGGCTTGCTCCTCCGATGAAGGTTGCTGCAGTATCAGAGAAATCCAAGTTAAGTGTCAAGTTGGTGTTACCTTGATTTTGTATCCACAAACCAGTATCTGCCTCTTTACCACTACCAGGGTTTCCCCATTCATTTATGCAGCACTGGGGGTTTGTGTAATTTGTACCTGATGTTGATGAATTTGTATACATGGTACAGTTGTTGCATGTAGAGTTAACATAACCATTCCCGAAATTTATAGTGTTCCTTGTGAATGTAACGGTTGTCTCTGATGTAACGTTTAGCTGGACATAACCTGGAGATGTGTCTACTGCTCTTCCTGTTAGTGCTCCTAACTGGATTTGTCCTAATTTGTTTAAGCTAACAATAGTTCCTCCTAACGAAACTACTATTGCAGCGACCAATAAAAGCGCTAATGTTTTGTTTGTTTCTTCCATTTTTTGACATCCTCCTATTGAGTCTTAGTTAATACCACCTTTCCAGTTGTTTCAACTTCGTCAGGTGGGTTAATTGTGAGCATGATTTTTCCACTACTTTGTGCTTCTCTGCTTACTTCAGGTGATGTAACTTTTATATTGTTCACTTCATTGATAACAGTCCAAGTTCCAAGAAGTGAAATAACAACTGTTAATACAACGAGAACTAAGATAGTATTTTTGGATATATCCTCTTTCATAGCTAATACACCTTTATATTTATCTTCTTGCTTGTTGTAGTATATAAATCTTTCTTTTTTTTAAGTTTTTTTTCTTCTTTTTATTTTTAGGACTAATATTATAAGTCCCAGGATGACTATGGTGATTGATAATATTATGATTGGATAGAGCTTAACTTCTTTTCTTATAACAGCTTTCTTCTCTGTTAATTTGGTTGAGTATTCTTTTTCTGAGATTATTTTGTTGTTATGGAAGACTTTCACAACTAGTTTGTACTCTCCTTCTAACAGTTCTTTTGTATCCCAGAACAAGGTTGTAGTTTTCATATTATTTATTGTGAGTGTTGGTCCTTTTATGGTATCAATAAGTTCTTCTTGGTCAAATACATCTATTTCTACATAAACGTTTTTTAAGTCTTGATTCCAGTTGCTGGATAGAGAAATATCGATAGCCGCTATTTCTCCAAGGTTGAAATCTTTTATTTTCAGGTCAGTTATTAAAATCTGAATTTCTCCAATTATTAATGTCTTGGTTATGTTTTTTGTTAATTCATCGTATCTTATTGAAACTTTGTGAGTGTAGATTCCTATAGGTTGAGTTAGCACTAAGGAAAAATTAAACACTTCGTCAGACAAGAAGTTGTTTTTTGAGTGATAGTATGAAAAGTTTTTTGTGCTATCATATATTTTGTTAAACACTTCTAGTTTTTCTATCTCTTTCAAGCCGATGTTCTTTATGCTGATATGTATTGATTTGTTCCTCTTTTCAATTGATTCCTTTATGTATTTTCCATGAGTGGGAACTTTAAGGCTTATTTCATGTGTGACTCCAAGTGAAGCTATTATTGTGCCTTGCCTGTCCAATGGCTTTTCAGTGATTACAATTTGTCCTGTGTAAGAGCCTGGTGGTATGTCTCTTGGGAAGGAGACGTTGAAGAAGATACTTTTTTGATTATCTTCTTCTGTGAATGAAACTGCTTTGCTTTCTAAGAGCAAAAACTTTTCAAGTTCCCCTGTTAACTCTAGAGTTGCTTCAAAGCTCTTGTGTTCTGTGTTGTAAACAGTTATTGAGTATTGCCTTGTAAGATTTGGTTCAAAGTCTATTTTTGTACTGGCAGGTCCGACGCCTATTCCCCAGACACTGTGAACTAGCAGGATTGCCATTATTACCAGTAGTTCTCTCTTCATTTTTATTCAGCTGTTACAATTATCTGCGATGATTTTGTTCCGGGTGGTTCTTTGTCAGGTACTGTTATATTGATATCTATCTGTGCCTCGTCTGCTGATACACTGAAGTTTAACTCTTTAAGCAAATCAGTTGAGACATTATCCATGTTCTTCCAAGTCGTTTGTGAATTAGTTGTATTGAAAGCGCCTGATTCCTCAACATCTGCTCTATATCTGTAATAACTTGTGTTAATAGCAGCATTTGTCCACAAGGTGGTGTTTGCATATATTGTTAGGTTTACGAATATGTTTCCAATGTTTTCAATCTTGAACGGAGTTGCGTTGTTCTCAGTATCCTTGTTAACATTTGGAAGCATGTTTCCAAAGTCAACAGTTGAAGTAGTTAAATTTATTGCTTTGTAGGATTGTATTGTAAAGTTCCATACAGTGCTGTTAACTCTGCTTGAGCCATCATAAACCTCAACGATCCACCAGTAAGGCATATCAAGTCCTAAGTCAGAGGATGGTATGAATATCATGCTTTGTGTGTAATTACTCCTGTTCAGACTTGTTAATGCAGAGTCTTCATATATCCAGATTGTGTAGTTCAAGGTATCTATTGAGTCGTTATCGCTAGCACTCCAGGTAAATGTTGGCGTCCTGTTGCTGTACTGCGTCAAGACAGTGTCATTTGTTGGTGCTGTGAGTGTGACTGATGGGTTGGAGTTAAGTATAGTTAATGAGGTGTTCTGAGCCGTTCCATTTTCAAATCCATCATAAGGAGTTATCTCGCAATACCAGGTTTCGCCTTTTGTCGTGTTTCCTGAACCTAGAAGTATGGAGTTCTCCACTCCGCTTGTCATACTAACTCCTCCACTATCTTTTAAGTTTGTTCCATTGTACCATTTGTAGTATGCATACAAGCTAGTGTTCTCTGAATCAGAGATTGTAAATGAGCAATTTAAGGTTTCTGTCGTTAAATTATTACCTGTTTCAGTGGTTAATGATATACTGCTTATACTTGGTACGCTATTCTCTGTGAAGTTCCTAGTAGTGCTGCTACTCCATAATCCAACGGTGTTGTTAGCAAAAACCTTGTATGTGTATACTGTTCCATCTGTTGTTGTTTTTGTTGTGTTACATGTCACGCTTGTTCCGCTACCTTGTCTGTCCATTGTCTCGTTAACTCCATTCCATTCTAAGATACAAGCGTCTACATTGCTTCCTAACGAGCTTACAGAGACATTAATTGTCACTTGGTTGTTTATTTGTATAGAGTCATGTGCAGGTGTCGGACTCTCAAATGTAATATTTATCTCTGATCCTTCACAGTCGCTTGAGTTACAGAACTGTCCGCTTGAACAGTCAGAATCGCTTCCACAGTCATACCATATTCCTTCTATGCAATAATCTGTGTCTGAGTCTGAGTCTATGCTTGCTATGCTTGTAGTGTTTGCATAACATGTGCTAGCTGATACACAGCTAGTAGTTGAATTACAGCAAGCTGCACTTATTGTTGGTACGCTTTCAAGGTTTGTGTATCCTGTTTCGTTGTAATACTCACTTGAGTCATCACCACAACAACTCGCGTTGTAATTGGATCCTCCATCTGTGAAACCGATTATGTTTCCTGTTGTATTATAGCAGCTTCCGCTGTTACAGTTGGTGCTTCCAACATAGCAGTCACAGTCTTTTTGATCAGAATCCCAATCAATATTGTAGGTGCTAACTGTACCCCATCCCCATGTGTCAAGTATTCCAATGTCATATGTCATTAAGTCAAATCCTCCTAAACTTTCCACTGTATCATTGCCAATGTATGTGAAGTTGTCTGAGCATGTTGGGTTGTTACATGCGTCAAATCCTCCTTGAGATATTGTTGCATTTCCGCAGATGCTTGGGCCGCAGGTTTCGTTTAAATTCAAGAGCACAACACTGTTGTCATCTGACCCGTCATCACATGTGATTGTGAAGGTTGTTTCATCCTCATCAGTGCTGCTTACATTGTGGTAGAACTCTATCCACTGTCCGCACTCACTTCCTGAACATGTGTCTTGTCCGTCTGCAGTCCAGTATGCATCTGCATCTCCGCCTACGCTTGTTATGTTACAAACAGCTCTGCTAGATGAACCATTCAGTAGTTCTAATCTTCCTCCAAACACTTTCCACGTGCTATCAGAACTATTACTCTTTGCATGTACTGTACAATTTATATTACCTGCTCCTGCTATTATGCAACTATCAATCCAGTAGGTTATTGCTTCAGCTATTCCAGTTCTGTCTTTCTCTGCTCCTGAGTTACCAAGACTCATAAGTTCTACATATACTTCGTAGTTTCCTTCTTCTTGACAATCTGTGGTGTAATTATGGACCCATGTTGTGTTATGCCATTTCTGAGTGTCTTCAGTTGTGTGGTTCAACAACATATATGCTCCTTGGATTGATGTCATTGTTCCACTTGGTCTCCTGATGCTTACTGTTGCGTTAAGTGTCTTTGAGGTCGCGTTCTTAACAGCCCAGTTCTCTGCGGTTGCATTATCTGGTCCAAATGTAAATAGTATGTAGTGTGCTCCTGATGTTCTTACTGTATCTGTCCAGTAGCTGATGTTCTCACACTCGTAGTCATATATCTTGAATGATGTTACGTTGATTGACAGATTAGTCTGTTGTAGCTCTGTATAGTTGACGAAAGTCTTATTTTCTTCAATGTAGCAGTATGTTGAATCATCAGTTTCTAGTGTGTTATTTATACATTCTTCTGTTGTGCTTATCCATAGATCTGTTACTGGTGTATCTCCGCATAAGAACTCTTCGAATTCTAAGTCATCCTCTCCGTTGTATTTTGGTATTGATTCGTTCACGAATGTTGTTAAGTTGATTGGTATGACTTCTAAGTCTGCCTGTCCTGTTGTGTTTAGCTGTACTGTCCAGAAGCCGCCAACCATTGGATAACTCTTAGCGTTCAGCACTGTTATGGTTATTTCGAATGTCTGGTTGCTTAGGTGTGGTACTATCCATTCAAGCCTGTCTATTAATCTGTCATTATCTGTGTCTACATACGTGACATTCTCAAATCTTGTCTTTGTTCCGTTCCTTATCCAGTATAATCCAATATTTTCTTCTGGTGATGGTATTATGTTTGTGAATGCTAATACTCTCTCGTAAGGTAGGATTCCTGTTATTGTAACTATTTTCTTGTAAACGTTTATTTCTTCTTCTATTATGTAAGGTGTACTTGTCTCGTATTCTATTATATAATCTGTTGCATTGTGCTCTATTATTAAGCTAACATTTTCTGCAGTTATGTTTATTTCTTCTGTGATGTTTTCTTCTATAGTTACATTTTCTGGTGTTATGGTTATATTTTCTATTGTGATATTTTCTGTGACATTAATTATTGGTGTGACATTCTCAGTTACATTTATCTCTATTGTAATATTCTCTGTTATGTTTGTTTCTGGTGTTATGTTTATTGTTATGTTAGTATATTCTGTTATGTTTGTTGTTATATTTTCGCTCAGGTTTATTTTTTCTGTTATGTTTTTCACTAGTGTGATATTTATTGTTATATTCTCTTCTAGTGTTATGTTTATTTCCAGTGTTACATTTTCTGTTATATTCTGTGTTACATTGATGCTCTCATTGATGTCTTTAGTTATGTTTTCTGTGACATTTATTGTTATGTTTTCACTAACATTCATTTCTGGTGTTGCATTTGTGGTGATGTTTTCTGTTATGTTGATTGTGACGTTTATTTCTGGTGTGATGTTGAAATCTTCTGTTATGTTTGTTTCAGGTGTTTCTTCTTCCTCGTCTGGTTCCTCTTCTTCCTCTTTATCTTCTTTTTTCTCTTTAGACTTTTTTTCTTTCTTTTCTTTTTTCTTCTCTTTCTTTACTTTGTCTTCAACTTTATCGTCTACTTCGTCTTCTTGTGTTTCTACTTTTTCCTCTTCTTCTTCCTCTTCAATCTCTATTTCTTCTACTGTTTCCTCCTCAATCTCTTCTTCTATGGTCGCTTCTGGTACTTCTTGTATAACTCTTCCTGTTATGGTTGCTGTTTGTACATAGCTAGATGTTTTCTCAAGTAACTTAGTTAGTATTCCGGGTTCTTTCTGTTCTAGTATTACTACTCCTGTTATTAGTGATGTTCTCTTTTCCTCTAGTTTCTTGAGTTCGTTTTCAAGTTCTTGGATTTTTGTAGTATCTTTCTCTTTTTCTATCTCTTCGCTTATTTTCTCCATTTCTTTCTCTGTTTCATATTGTTCTAGTTTCTTCCTTGTATTATTTTCCACAACACTTAGTTTTTCTCTTGCTATCTCTTTATCTGTTTCCCCTTCTATTACTCGGATGTTATATGCCTCTTCTGTTATTTTCACGATTAATTTATTAGTTGGTTCTAATACTCTCACTACTTTTCTCCACTTGACTGGTTGTCCTATCACTGCAGGTAGCTGTGTTATATTTTCTTCTAGCTTTGGAGTTATGTTTACTGTTATGTTTTCTACGCTTCCTACTCTTAGTGAGAACACATTACTCTTGACCAAGCTTGTTCCATCTGTGACGTATATGAATGTCTCGTAGATTCCGCTCTTGTTGGTTGTGAATGTTATTATACTATTTTCTATAGTTGCTTTTATCTCTGGAACTTCTTTTACATCAAAGATTAGTATTTCTCCTTCTGGGTCTTTGAAGTATTCTGAAGCGTTTAATGAGTATTTATTGAAGAATGTGACGTTTTCTATTTCTTTAGTTTGTATTGGCGGCTTGTTATCTATCTCTTTCTTGTATGTTATATTATCTATTTTTAATTCAACATTTTCTAGTTTTATTACTAATCTTCCAGCTGGTATTTCAAGCAGACATGTCTCCATACATTCATCTGTGAATGAGAATACTTCTGTGATGTTCTCGGTAATATTTATTTCTGGAGTTATATTGATTGTTATATTCTCTTCTACTGTTATGTTTTCTGTGATATTTATTGTTACATTGATTTCCTCTGTTATGTTCTCGGTAATATTTATTTCTGGAGTTACATTTATTGTTATGTTCTCTTCTAGTGTTATGTTTATTTCCGGTGTTACATTTTCTGTTATATTCTGTGTCACATTGATGTCTTTAGTTATGTTTTCTGTGACATTTATTGTTATATTGATATCCTCACTTATATTCTCACTAACATTCTCTTCTGGTGTTACATTTATTTCTTCTGTGATGTTTTCTTCTATAGTTACATTTTCTGGTGTTATGGTTGTATTTTCTATTGTGATGTTTTCTGTGACATTCTCTTCAATTGTTACATTAGCTTCGCTAATGTTCAACACCTCAAGTGTTGTTATGTTTTCTTCTATAGTGATGTTCTCATCAATAGTTATGTTTTCAACTATTTCTTCTTCTATTGTTATATTTTCTTCACTAATGTTTTCTTCATCTTCACCTATTACTAGACCTGTTATTAGGTTTGTAGGCTCTTTAATGGTTGTGAATTCATCCATTACTGTGAAGAGTGTGCCGTCTATATCAAGCAGCACTCTTGCCCTTCCTCTGCCTATGATATCTCCGCTTATTCTGAGAGAGGTTGCGTTTGTGAAGTTCAGTTCTAACGTTATATTCTCTGTGAAGGTCTTGTTTATTGTCTCTGTTATTGTTTGCTCTCTGGTAAATGTTAAGTATCCAGTGATTCCTTCATAGTTACTTAAGACAGTCAAGCTTAGCAACAACACAATTATTGCTGCTAATCCTATTCCTGCTCTTCTTTCATCTCTGTATCTTAGCTTTTCTCTTTCTTCTCTTAGTTTTACTTTTGCTTCTGCTAATCTTTGTTCTATCTCTTTCCTGTATTTTGCTTTTGTCTCAGTATCTTCTCTTATTCTCTTATGGAATTCATAATCTTCTTTGCTTATCTTCCTCCTTCTTCTCTCTCTTAGTAAGACAGACTTTGAGCTATGTAAGAGCTTCAGTTCAAGTTCAAGCTTCCTAATTACTTTATTCAGCTCTTTCATTCTGCCTCCTTTTCTTTTTGGCTCTGTAGTAAACAGTCCATATAGTCCTGTCATCTCTGTTTAGAGCTTCAGCTATCTCGTGATACGTCATTTCCTTGACTTCTTTCAAGAATTCAACAACTGCTTCTAAAACAGCGACAGAGCGGTCTCTAAAAATTGTGCTAGGTAAACTTATCTTGGGGGTTTTAGAAACTGAGACCGCCCTAGCTGTTTTTCTCTTGTTTTTCGCTCTGTTGTAAACTGTCCAGATTGTTCTGTCATCCCTGTTTAGAATTTCTGCTATCTCGTGATAGCTTAGCTCTTTTTCCTCTTTCAAGTATTCTGTTATTGATTCGAGGACTGCAAGTGTTCTGTCTTTAAGAATAAATGATGGTATGAGAATAGTCTTACGAGTGCTAGATTTGTTTCTGTAGTCCTGTTTCTGCTTTTTCTGTCTCAGTTTACTGCCCTAGCACAAAAAGTCTAATACTTACAATGTAAGTATTATATTTATATTTTTTGTTTTTTCATAGAAATAGTTTCTCTTCTTGATTGATACTTACATTGTAAGTATTATATTTATATTTTTTGTTTTTTCATAGAAATAGTTTCTCTTCTTGATTGATACTTACATTGTAAGTATTATATTTATATTTTTTGTTTTTTCATAGAAATAGTTTCTCTTCTTGATTGATACTTACATTGTAAGTATACTATTTATATTTTTTCATTTAAACAAAAACTTTATAATAAAGAAAGAAACAACAAAAATACAAGGGGTGATATGATTGCTAAAATACTTTGTTTTTATACTTCTACTAATTCTAACTAGCTGTACTTCAAGATATGATGTTCAACTTTCAGAAGTAAGCTTTGATCATGATGGAGATGTTGATGTGATAAGCTATATTGCGATGAATCCAACAACTTATAATCTAACTTGTGAACTAGACATAAGACTAGAAGAAGCAGGAACCATTACAGATACTTTTGATATAGAAGCACAAGAAACAAAAAATCTTTCAACAAGAGCAAAACTCCCCCTTGGAGAAACAAGAGTGATATTAAATACTAGGTGCAAACCCTCTAGCTAATAATTCTACAAACATCGCTAAAACAAGTAGTCTTGTATGAACCAATACATTTCACTTTTTCTCTGCAAATTATGTTGTTCTCACAGCTAAAAGAATGAGCACTCACATACTCTTTATTAGAAACAGCACATAAACTAGCTTCTAAACATTCATCATCTTTGCATGATTCTGTGCAACAACCAAGATCAACAACACAATCAGAATCTTTCTCACAGTAAGTTCTGCTTCTCAAATAGGAAGAATCTTCGCAACCATTAAATCCAATGCACTCCTCATGAAACACGCCATCATTCAAAGAACAATCAATCTGACAAGAGGTTAATTCACTAGGCTTTGCTAACTCAATTTTCAAAGAATCAACAATTCTGTTCTCTGGAACAAATGTTCTGCTATTTGACAAAATAATAATTATGATTATAGCAATAATAATAAAAGTAGCTCTATTCTTTTTTGTAAAAATTTTCATAGTCATACTTGTTCCGCTCCTTGCTCCTTAGAAGAAGACCTTTCTTGAACTCCTGCTGGTAGTCATAGTTGATGCTTATCAGATAATAATCGTCCTTTCTAATCTTTAAAACATCTGCTTGGCATCTAAACTCGTCTTTTAGTTTTTCGCATTTGAAAAAATCAGATTCAACTTTGATTTCTTTCGTCATATTATCTTCTTGGCAATTCTCAAAATTTCCAAGAAAGCCCTCAGCAGAGTTATATATTGAAAAGTTAAAGTTTAATTCATCATAGGAAACACTGTTAATCTGCATAGGACCTCCTGAAACATCATAGTTGCAAATATTCAGAGAATCATTACATATGTTAATTCTAAGCATAGTTATGTATGGATAGCAGAGCTTGACACTAGCATTGATGTATCTTAGCTTTAAAGGAAGCTTATGATTAAAAGTAACATTACCTAAATCGAAGAATTCCTCGCTTGTTATGACTTCACCAGAGACTTTTTTTCTGCCAGCTATTTTTTTGTTAAACAAGAATTCGCTCTTTTCAGTATCAAACTCTCTTCCACCAAAATCTTGGATAAAAATAATTTTCAATTTATCCACATTACTCTCTCCAAGATTCTTGACATTTACCGCAACTTGGAAAGGTTCTAAGTCCCAGATAAAGTCAGGCGGTTGATTCTCTGGAAAGTCTGGGAAAAACAAGCCAAGACCACCGCCTATGAATTTTTTTCTTTTCTTGCAGAAATACAGGTTTGTTGTCTCATCCATTGCAAAAGCCTTGCACTCATTGATTCTGTCGAGATAGTTCTTGTTGTTATTACATCTCACAGCAGGATTTACATATCGATAGAATAAATTACATGTTCCTTCAACAAAACCAGTCTCAATAATGACAAGTTCTTCATCATAGTTGTTAATAAACTCTTCTCTAACAGGCCAGATTGTTTGAGCAGAATAATCTGTGTAGAACATCAAAGGAAATTGTTCAGAAGTTGTTAGTATCAATGGATTGCCAGAAGTTTGTTCTTTTATAACTTCTTCAATATCATTATATAATTCATTTCTATCAATATTTATTATTTCTTTCAAAGTTATAATATTATGGCCTTTGCGTCCTATAGCTGTTTCAATGTGAACAATGCTTATAATAACTATTAAAATTATTACAACATATTTGAAAATATTATTCTCTGAGACCTTAAAAATAGAATCAAATAATTTAGCTATTATTATTAATGAAAAGGGAATCAAAGATAAGAATAATTTTTCTTCAAAAGAACTTGAAGGAGCTAGCAAGTAGGGGATAATTATAAGAGCTAATAAATAGATTAAGATTAAATAATTTGAACTGTTATTCTTCCAAAGAAAAGTTTTATTATGAATTTTTTTCTTAAAAATTATATTTATTAATAGTAATATGATTCCTAAATAAAAGAAAAAGTATAATGATCCGTTATTGTTAATACCTGCTGTGATTGATTGAAATACAGGTGCCGTAATTTGTCTTGGCTCTTTAGCAATGTTCCATAAAAAACCACTAAATAAAATCCATGGAAGAATTAGAGCAATAATGATTAAATCTGAATAAATTAAATTTCTATTAATTTTAATCCTCTTAGTAAACCAGAAAATGAAAAGAACTATTACTAATGACAAAAATATTAACACATTTGTGTAGAATAATAAAACTAATGAAAATGCTCCTAAAAGATAGTTTTTCCAATTATCTTCTTTGAAAGCCTTAACATAGAAATAAATTGATAATATAATGAATAAAATCATAGGAGAGTAATACCTAACCATTCTCTCATAGAATAATAAGCTTGGACTGATAGCATAAAAGAATAAAGCTATAAGAGCAGTTCTTTTGTTAAACAATATGTTTGTTAGTTGGAAAAAAAAGAACAAAGAGATTACTCCTATAAGAGCAAAAGGAAATCTAAGCAAGAACTCGTTCTTTCCGAATAAAGAAAAGAATGCAGTCAAATAATACGGAAGCCAACCTTTTTTCAAAACTAAATCTGACTTGTAATAATTTGTTGGAGCAAACTCATACATTGAAGTGTTTGATTCGAAGAGATAAGCGTTCTCATAGAAAGGAACTCTATGGAAACCTTTAGGAACACCTGACTTAAGAATATTTTGAGAAGCTAGATAGACCTCTGCTTCATCAGTATGAAGATTAGAAGTTCCAAGATTGTATAATCGAAAGAAAACTCCTATGACAAGTATTATGATAAGCAAGTAATGTTTCCTCAAAAAACCCCTCATAAGAATGTGTTAATTATTATTGTTTAAATAATTTTATGAAGAAATCTCTGTTTTCTGAAATCTTTATTTTTTTATCAACAATAAATCCAAAAAAATTCTTGTATGTAATATTTTGAAGTTTTTTTAATTAAGCAAAATAAATATTATAAAAAACATAAAATTTTAATGTAAACTTTTTTAAATAATTAAATTATTTCAAATTTAAATGAGAATCACTCTTGTAAACTCAGAGTACATACCTTATGAAAGTTTGTCTTTTGGATTTTGTGTGGTAGTAAGTACTCTTAAAGAAAACGGTATAGAACCAAATATTATAGATTATAATTATCTAAAAAAAATTGGTGATCTAGATATATTGTTTTCAACACATGACATAAATCAGTATTTGTACTTTAACAAAATATCTGTTGAGATGGAAACAGCCCTAGATAAAATTTCAAGTCTTATAAACACTGAGATAGTAGGTTTTTCTTGTTTTTCCTTTGAATCCTTAAAACAGTCCCTTCTTCTCGCAAAGTACATAAAATCTATAGATCCAAATAAAAAAATTATTTTTGGCGGAATAGGAACATTTAACCATGAACAAGAACTTATGAATGATTTCTCCTTTATTGATTTTATAGTTATGAAAAAAGGAGAACATCAATTTTGTGAGTTAATAAAAAATATTAAAAACAAAAAATCTTTTAAGAAAATCCCAAATTTAGTTTTCAGAAATAAATATGGAGTCACAAAACTAAACAAGATTGAAGGATACAACATTGATTCCCAACTTTGCCCTAATTATGACTTTTATTATAATATTAAAAAAGATTTGACTCTTCAATATATGACTTCTGAAGGGTGTGTTAATAAGTGTCGTTTTTGTGGTTTGACAAACAAAAAACCACAGTATAAAAGAGTGTCTAAAGTAATAAATGAAATAAAACATTTAAAAGCCAGATATAACTGTAACCAATTCTGTTTTCAAGATGATAATATAAATACAAACCATAAAAGGACAATTGTGCTTATGGATGCTCTCAAAATAATAGATGTTGAATGGTACGCACTTGCATCAGCAAACCTTATGACTAAAAAAATAATTAAAAAGATGAGCGAAGCAGGCTGTAGATGGATTCAGTTTGGCCTAGAAAGTGGTTCAAAAAGAGTTTTGAAACTGATGAACAAACCTGTTAATTTAAAGAAATTTGAGCAGATAATGGCTCTGTGTAATCAAGTTAATATTCAACCACAAGTTAATATAATTATGGGATACCCTGGAGAAACAGAATCCGATGTTGAACAAACTTTAAAATATTTGTATGATAATCATAGAAATTACAGTCATGTTAATCTCATGCTTTTTCGTCTATATTTTGATTCTTTTTTAGGTCATACTTTAAAAACAAAATATAAAGATCCAACAACTTTAAAGAAAAACATAGAAAAATATAATTATTTTATCAACATAGACAACATGCAACATATTAATAAATATGTTTCATTCTTAGAAAAGTATAGTATCCCTTATAACTCTGTTTTCAAACCAAAAAATGAATAATAAACTTTTTCTCTACAAATAAAAAACAGCCGAAGACTATTTAATAAAAATATTATTCTATTAAAGTCTTGGTAGTTGGGAAAATTCCTGATTTTCTAAAGTCTCTAATCCTATTCTTTAACAATGAAATCTCTTCCTTGAATTTCTCACACATTTTATTGCCTTCTTCAATATTTATTTCTTTTGAACAATAAGACATGTTTCCAAGTTTCTTTCCTTGCTCTCTAAATCTTAAAAGTTTTATGATATAATCATAACCCCACAACTTTCCTGAAAATTTGTATGATGAAGGATTGGAATAAACATCACTCGTTATATCTACTTCCATAGGACTCATTAGAACGTTTATATTTGGTTTTTCAGCGAATTTATTCAGTTCAGTTAATTCTTTAGCCAATAATATTGTATCCTGAAAATATTTTTGAGTGCCACCAACAAGATTTGGAGAAAACCAAAATGTAGCATAAGAAGAACAAGATTTTGAAATCGATTTTGCAAATTCTGAAAGTTCTTTATTTTTGTAATGCTTGCCATTTTTTATTCTTATAATATCATTTCCGGAAAGAGCTGAAACCAAGAATCCGGAGTCAGTATTTTTTGCATATGAAACCATTTGCTTGGTTAATTTCTTATTTGGCAATTGCCAATCTTCAAATAAAATATCTATAAAAATATTTTCTCTCTCTAATTCTTTTAGTATTTTAGGCCAATTATTTAAATTGGATTCGCATGAAACCATTACATTTTTTACACCCATATCTTTAAGCTTTTTAATGTCATTAATTATTTTTTCAGGAGATCTTACACATAATTCTTTTTTGTTTGATAGGATTTTGTAAGAAAACTTGCTTCCTCCGCAGGCAGGGCATAGGTTTTTGCAGCCTTTCTGGGTTGGCAAGTAAAAAAATTGTTTGTTCCCAACTATTTGTGAGATTCCAGGAGCCTCTTTTCCAGGATGGAACTTTAAATATTCTTGCCAATGTTTCATAAATGTCATGTCTACATAATCAAATTTATTAATGTCATTGTCAAAGCTTTTTATTTCTTTGTCAGCCATAAACCAGAAAACGTTTTCATAAGAAACATTAGGAAACTTTTTGATTGATTTTTTTCCTTCTGATATTATATCATTACAAATTTTTGGCAATAAAGTTTCAGAGTCTCCTTTAATTATAACATCTATGTTGTCTGATGATGTTAGAATATTCTTCCTGAAAAAATTAGCTGAGAACCCTCCTATAATCACATAGCATTTTGGATTTATTTCTTTGCAGACCCTAGCAACTTCTTGGACTCCATAAAGAAAATAGTACCAATGACAATCCATTATTACAATTTGGAAATCAATTTCTTTCAGTGTTTCTTTAATATCTATATTACGATTCAGTTTCATTTCTAGAGGAAGATTAACCCCGATAACTTTGAAACCTTTTTTCCTAAGATTATTAATCACACCAATAATTCCTCCAGGTAAGAATACAAAATCAGAATTATCTTTATTACAGTAAGGATGTATGTAAAGAATATTTTTCTTTGATGTCTTATTTAACATTTTTTAGATTAGCTAATATGCTTTGATAGGCCTCACAAGGAGTCCAGCAATTTTGACATTTTTTTTGTATTATTTCTTTTCTTAACTTTTCGATACTTTTTTCTTGCCAGAGCTTTTTTAGATCATAGTTTATTTTTTTTATGTTTTCGATTAATTTATAGTAAACAATGCAAGGGTGTATATTTCCATAAGGGTCTAGAAAACAGGAAGCAGATAAAGCTTGACATGTTATGGGTGTTTTTTCTGTGTATAAATATTTAGGGATAGAACTTAAGTATTTATATTCCATTATCTCTCTAAGATTTCTTGGCACACCTCTTTTTTTCTTAAACTTCTCCACTGCTTTTAATATGCTTTCTTTTTTTAATCCTTTAATTTTATTCTTATAATAATGTTTTGATTCATGAATTATGTTGATGTGCAGGTCTGAATACTTAAAGTTTGGAACTTCTTTTCTGATAGTTTTAATTGTTTCATTAATCTTATCATAGTTGTCATTAGAAATTGTCATGCCAAAAAATACATCAAACGAGCTACTTCTTATTTTTTTTAATTCTTTATAACAGTTGACACTTCTTTTCCAGCTGTTTTTTAACCCTCTTATCTTATTATGTGTTTTAGGAGGTCCATCTAGACTTATACTGACAATGAATTTATGTGGTTTCAAAGCTAGTATTTTATTTGTTGTTTCTACTGTTTTTTTGATTGATTCAGCGTTTGTTGGGTAATGTAATAAATATAAGTTTTTACAGTTCTTAATGATTGTTTCTGTTATTTGAACTATGTCTTTTCTTTTGGTTATTTCTCCTCCGGTGAGGTCTATCCATGAGAAGTGGTTGTTTTTTTCAAAGAATTTCTTTATTTCATTTAGTGTTAGTTCATTTGTGCTTTTTTTTTTCCAAATATTGCAATTCACACATTTTGAGTTGCAGTTATAAGTTACTGCGAATGTTAGTTTGTATGGTTTTTTTAGTCTTTTAAAGTTTGATAGAATTATATTTTTTACAAGATTAATTTCTTTTTTCATATTGAACTTCCAGCAACAGTTATTATTCTTTTCATATTTATAAAATATTTTTTATCAGGCACCAGACATACTTTGGTCCTTCTTTCCAAAGCTTTATTCTTGATATTCCTTTCTTTCTTTGATACTCATGACTAGGTATCTCTATTATTTTGTATCCTTTTTTCAAACACTTCATAACCATTTCTTGTTCTATTGTGAAACTATTCTCTTTTAATTTAATATCCAAAAAAACATCTTTTCTAATAGATCTAAAGCCATTTTGGGTGTCAGACAAATTCTTTTTCCACCTCCAATTTATTGTTGCAGTAATTAAATGACTTGCGATTGTTCTGAATACTTTCTCAAAATCTCCTTGGAATTCGTCACTTCCTCCTTTTATTCTTGATGCAATAACTAAACTTATTTTATTTTTGACTATTGGTTCTACTAGTTTAGGAATGTCTTTTGGGTCATGAGAGCCGTCACTATCTATAAAAACAAGAATATCACCCTTAGCTTTTTTTCCGGCTATTCGTAGAGCGGCTCCTTTTCCTTTTTTATTATCCAGAATAACATTAACTTTTTCTTTTAATGAGATATCTCTTGTTTTGTCTTTTGAGTGTCCGTCTATTACGATTATCTCATCAGAATAAGGTTTCACAGATTTAATTATTCCTTTTATTGTTGTTTCTTCGTTTTTTGTTGGAATTATTGTAGTTATCATATTTAATCTTTAATTTTTTTGAGTAAGAGGATTAAACATCTTTATTTTTTTAAGAATAATATTTTTTTTAATATTTTTTTTGATTGTGTTTTCTTTTGTTTTCTTTGTTTCTGTTTGATTTCTTATTGCGTTAGTTACCTCTTTTTCACTTATCTTTCTCATGCATCTACTCTTATATTGACATTTCTTACCACCAAGAACATCAATGCAAGGAGCACATTTTAAGTCTTTGTAGATATTAATGTTTTCATCATAACCCCAAACAATAGGATTTGATGGTCCGAAAAGAACAACTCCTGGAGTACCAGTTATATTTGGTGCATGCCCTAAGAAAGAGTCAACACCAACAAAGCATTTTGAATGCTTTACGAGAGCTATTGCTTCTCTTACAGTAGTTTTTCCCCTCATATCAATAACTCCTTTTACAAGAGGATCATCTTTTGAGCCGAGTTGAATGAAATCGTATTCGAACATGTTTTTGGCAAGTTTTTCCCATCTATCAACAAACCATTCTTGATTCTTGGAACACTTAGATGTGATATGCATTGTTATTGGATTTTTGTATTTTGACAGAATCTTCTTTGCTTTTTCCTCTTCTTTCTCTGTCAGGAAGACCTGTAATTTCTTGTTTTTTAATTGAACTTCAAGAAGGTCTGCTATTATCTCTGTTGCATGTTTCTTATAGTTAATACTTGGTTTTAGCTTGCCATAGTTTGTTTCATATATTTGCTTAACATCTTTGATAGCAGATTCGTCAGGGGAAACAGAGAGAAAATCAATTGATGGATTATTCTCAAAAATCTCTTTATGGTTGTCATTGCACACAACTCTTATCTCTGAATTAGGATACTTCTGCTTGAGAGCTTTCAATGCAGGTGTAACAAGTAATCCATCGCCAATACCTCCCCAAGTTCTTATTCCAATTAATTTTTTCTTATGATTTTTTGACATTAATTTTTTTGTAACAGTGTAGCTGAACTTTTTTTTCAAGGACAAGCATCCTCCTTGACACACATTTCTAATGCGATACTTGCAACTCTTGCACTCAGGGAAGGTGTAAAATTCATTTTTCTCTTTGTTATTCTTTTCATTAAAGATTTCATTAATCTCTCTAAGATTGTTGAAATCAAAGACATTCTTAATGTTAACATCCTTTGCTCTTGGAAGACAATAATACATTGAAAGATCTGGATTAATATCAATAGCTGATTTACAGATAAGATTTGCTGCATTGACATGTTTTAAGAAAAACAATATGTCCTTTTCATCACCTAATACGCATAGTGGGATTGTGCAATCCAAGTCAAGAGTTATTCCTTTGGCAACTGCTTCTCTTATGAATGATGTTATATTTTTTCCGACTTTTTTTAAATCTTCAAAGTTTAGATAGTTATTATTATAGTTAGGATTTGGAAAAGCTGTTGAAAATCTTAAATTATTTAGACCATATCTTTCACAGGCTTCGAGAATATAATTATAATCTAGATTTCCTTTTGTAATATTGTAGCTAAACTTGACATCAAAACCTCTTCTTTTCAGCTCAGCAATATTTTTCTCCATCAGCTCATACTCTGATTTTTTATACCAACTATTTGGATTATAAGTTCCTACAAATCCCTTAACAACAGCTTTGTCAAACAACTCTAGTTTTTTCTCGTTAAAAACGAAGTTTGAGAAAATAGTTGCTTTGATGTTTTTCTCTTTTAATAACTGAATCATATCTTTGAGTTTTGGGTGTAGGGTTGGTTCTCCTCCAATTAGTGAGATTTTTCTGCTTTCTGCTTTCTGGAAAAACTCAAGTTGATCAAGCCACTCAATCACTTTCCTGAAATCTTCAAAACTCATCATAGAATCAAATTTCACTCCTTTCTGAAAGCAGAAATTACATGATTTGTTGCATTCGTAGTTTAGCATTATATTAACCAAAATTTTTCACCTTTATTTAACAATATATGTAATTACATTCTCCTTTAGTTCTATAAACACAATTATAACAGTTTTTGCATTTGTGAATAAAACTGTTTTCATTAAAATGTTTGCTTTTAGGAACATTGTTAATTTTAAGAATTTGTTTCATTTTTCTAGAGCATAAAGAAATTTCTTGTTTGTTCTTAATAAATACTTCCTTGCAGTCTGTGCAACTTTTTTGAAAGTTAATGTTTTTTTTGTTAAAAATACAGGAGGGAAGAGTTTTATTTATATCATAATCAATACCTTTATATCTTGCCTTATCAAAGAATTCAATTATTTTTTCTCCAGTATTCTCATTTAATAAGTTACCTTCAATTTTAAATTCAAATAAGTACTTTTTATTTTTCTCTAATTTATTGACTATTTTTGACAAGTCTACAATGTTTTTGTTATCTATGATTATAAACTTCTTTTTGGAGTAAGTTCTTCTATTGGTTCCTAAGGATAATAGTTCCATGAATTTTACTCGCTCATAGAATTCTTCAGGGTTTGGTTTTCCCTTATTAATCCATTTTGTGAAGAAGTTGTTATAGTCTTCTTGCAAGAAACTTAATTCTTCAGGAAGTTTTTCTTTATTGCTGTTTAAGAATATACCATATTCTTTAGAGTTATTCATAATATTGCTTCCTGGGTATATTTTAAAGAATTCAGAGTTTATATAGAAAAAACCCTTTATATCATTAAATATTTTGATAAGATATTCTAAATTCCTAAAAAATAATTTCTGAGTCTCGCCAGGATAACCAATTATTAAGTTGATGATAAAATTAATTTTTTGTTTATACATCTCTTTAAGTATTTTTATCATATCTCTTGTTTTTGTTTCTTTTTTAATACTATCTAATATTTCTTGATTGAAATTTTCAATACCAAATGCTACCTCTTTACAACCTGATTCCTTCATTTTTTGTATTAGTTTCTTATCTAATTTTTCACATCTAAGGAATCCAGACCATTCAACTTTTAGTGAGATTATCTTTTCGCAAAATTCTTCAAGCCAATTATTAGAAGAATTGAGTAAGCTGTCACAGAAGAAGAAATTTTTTGTTTTGTTCTCTTTTATTCTTTTTTTCATCTCTTCAACAACATCATCCGCTTTTCTTCTCCTATAATATTGCCATTGATTTGTTTCTGCACAAAAAGAACAATTTTTAATGCATCCTCTACTTGAAGTTATAGGAATTATCTCATATTCTTTATCTCCGAATTCAGGCATGGGTAGTTCATCTAGTTTGTTAATAAGCTTTGAATCATGAGAGTGAACTATTTTATTGTTTTGAATGTATGATACACTAGAAAGATTATCTGTAGTCTGATTTTTTTCTATAGTTTCAATCAGTTTCTGAAAACTTATTTCCCCTTCTCCTCTTATAACATAATCACAAATACCTAATTTAAGGAATATATTTGCATTTTCCTCTGTACAAAGTGGTCCTCCGAATATTATATTTACTTCAGAATTTTTTCTCAATTTTTTAGCTAAAATGCTTGAGAAATATATGTTTGTAAGAAAAACTGAAAAGCAGATAATATCAGGTTTTTTTGTGAGAATTTTTTTGACTTGTAAATCTGCTTCCGAATTTATGTCTTTAATAAGGTTATTTTTTTCTCTTGGAAAGAATTCATGATATAATAGAGTTAATAATTTTTTCAAGTTATAAGTATAAATAAGAAATTTATTTCTAGACAAATATTGTTTGCATTCTTGGAGTAATTTTTCAAATAGTTCTTTATTATTTAAGAATACTGAAGAGTTAATGTCATTTATTAAGATTTCATGATTTCTTTGTTTTAATATTGCTTTTAGATATCCTAATCCTAATGATGGGATTGTACCGATTTGATATGGTGGACATAAGTTGATTAATACTTTCATTTTTATAAAGTATTTCTTTAGCAACTACACATTGTTGCTTTGACAGTTTTTATTTCTTCCTTTAGTTTTCTATGTTTTAACCTGCAGTTTTTTAGGTAATAGCAAGTCCCTCTTATTCTATAGACGCACGTTTTGCATTGCTTGAAAAAATTAGGTTCGTCATAATCTTTCAGCAACTCTTTATACTCCCATATTTGATCTCTGTTGTTCATGAACTTTAAGTCAGGACCTTTCCTATCATTGCAGAAGACTATTCTTTTGTTGCTCTCTAAGTGAAATAAGCTAGGACAATCATAACAATTAGTGGGAGTTTTTAATCTGAAGTCTTTCAATGTTTGTGTATCAGATACACAAGGTGGTAAAGTATGACCAATTTCAAACTTGACTCCTCTTTTTTTTAAGTCTTTGAGAAAAGATAATATTTTTGCTCCTGTTTCAGTATTCAAATCTTGCTCTTCAAAATAAAAAATTAGAATGTCAACTTCGTTATCTTTTACTTTGTCAAGCTTGTCAATTTTCACTCTTCTAATTTTTCTATTAATTTGTTCTTTTGAGACGGGTTCTAAATCAAACCTTAGGTTATTGATATATCTTTTGAAGTATGTTACTTTGTTAGAATTAGGGTTAGAGTACTTCTTAGTTGAAAGATGCTCTCCAAAAGCTTTCCAGCAGTCAGGATCAGGTGCATAAGGAGTTCCAAAGTAGCCGTAAGCAATACACATACCACCTCCTTTGCAATCTCTCAAGCTGTTGCAAGTCTTGCATTCTTCTGCTCTGTTCTCCCAGTTCTTTAGGTTCCAAATCTTGTTGCTGGAGTAATGTATCTCTAAGAAACTTTTTTCTCGAAAGTTTCCAACTACAATAGGCAGTCGTCTGCAAGGAACAACATCGCCATTAGGCAGTAATGTGAAGACATCGAAAGGTGTAGAACATGCATGGTTTGTTTGGGGATTATTAGCGTCAGGTCTTATTGATTGATACATTCCATCAGAGCAATGATAGTCAACTCTGAAGTTAAGTCCATCCTTTCTCAGTCTTTCATTTATTCTCTCACATTCTAAGTACCATTCTCTTGTTTCTTTAGGTGTTAGCATTAATTCCTTCATCTGAGCACCCATCCCAATAGGCACTATTCTACCAACGCCGAGTCCGCCTACCCCAATACTTGCAGCTAATCTTGCTAATGATTCTACGTCATTGGTATTCTTCTTTGTCAATGTAAGTGAGAATGAAAGTGGAATGCCATTCTGAATGATTATTTTTGCACCATTTATCGCTTTCTGGAAGTTACCTTTTCCTCTTATTTCGTCGTTTATTTTCTCCATACCTTCAATGCTTATCTGCATGTAGTTGACGCCTAGCTCTACATATTTTTTTATAATGCTATCAGTCACTGTTGAGCCGTTAGTCATGATATAAAAGCGGTCAATCAGTCCTCTTTTCTTGTAATCGCTTATGTATTCAAGAATCTTCCACCAATCCTTTTTCAGAATTGGTTCACCACCTGTTAGGGTGAGATTTCTGTTCTGTTTTATATCAGTTTTTTTACAGAAGTCAACAAAATTATCAACAACTTTGTAGCATTCTTCAGTGCTTAGTTCTTGTTTTATGTAATCCTCATTCAGATAGCAGTGTGTGCATTGGAAATTACACTTCTCAGTTACATGCCATTGCAGATGACAAGAGTGTGGTTTAGGCAAGTATAGCATTTTGAAAAATTAGTTTATCCCCTTATTAGAATATAAACTCAAATATTTTATAAATTTTTGTAATAATTACCAATTTATCTCATCTCTGGTTTGACCTGAACCAGTTTTGTTGCTTGTTCTGATGACAAATTTAAAAGGATTACCTGCTGGTGCAGAAATAGAAATTGTGTTCTCTCCAGGAGGAAGGGTAATATCTACGTTTTCAAAATTTATGCTTTCTGTTTCGCTGGGAGAGTACTTTACACCTCTTTGTATGATTTTTATTGGTTCAACTGAAAGATTTGTTAGACTTACAATTAATTGGCTGTTGTTTTGGTCATATTGAGCATTTTCAATCAGAATGTTTGGTTCTAAAGGCCATATATTGTTTGTATCAACAGTTTCTGGAGTTGTTTCTTGGTTAGGAGTAGTGAGTTCTTTTTCTTCTAAAGGGATATGTTTAAGTAAAGCATGTTCTCCTTCTAGGTTTCCATCTTTTATGTAAAAATGGATAGTTCTTTTTGTTTTTTTCATTTTTTCTCTAAGAACAAGAATTTATTTCTCTATATAAAATTTACTGAACAGAACTAGCACATAAACCAAAACCTATTTATTTGTTACTTAGTTTTATTTTTTTGAGTTTTAAATGTTTCAAAACAAGTTTCCTTTAATTGTCCAGATTCAAACTAGCAACAAGTGCAATGCTGCTTGTACTTTCTGTCCTTATCCTTATACAGAAGGTAAAAAAAAGTTTCAGATTATGGAATGGGTACTCTATAAGAGGATAACTGATGAATGTTCAAAGCAAGATGTTGAGCAAATATTGCCTTTCTTTCTCAATGAACCATTTCTAAACAAAGATTTAGTTAAGTACATTAACTATGCAAAAGAAAAGAATTCGAATTCTTTAGTTAAAATATTTACAAATGGTTCTTTATTGACAAAGAAGGTAGCGAAGGAATTGCTTGATTCAGAAATTGATGAAATTATATTTAGTTTCAATGGTTCAACCAAAGAAGAATATGAGAACGCTATGAAGAATCTTGATTTTGAAAAAACAAAAGAGAGAATAACAAATTTTATTAAGTTAAGAGGAGAAAGAAAAAAACCTGAAATAGCTATTCACATGCTAAAAATAGGTTTATCTGATATTTCTTTAAACAGAATAAGGAATTACTGGAATCGCTTGGGTGTTTCAGTTCATATTCTCAAATATGAGAACAGAGCTGGAAACGTTGCTGATTATGATATGATTAGTCCCAGTAATGTTCAGAAGATTCCCTGTGGCAGGCTCATGAACCAGATTTACATCCTTGTCAATGGGGATGTTATTCTGTGCTGTGCTGATTGGAAAAATGAAGTTATTTTAGGAAATGTCAAAGAGAACACAATTTCTGGAGTTTGGAATGGAAAAAAAAGACTTGAGTACGTTAAAGCTCATTTTCAAGGAGAATATAATGAATTGAAGCTTTGTGATGTTTGTAATTTTAATGAGATTGTTGTTGATTAGGACTAATGAATAGAGCCGATCTTGTAATTGATTATTTCAGTTGGAAGGGTGTTTTTTCAGAAGTCACTGTATTGATATTCTTTTTATATATAGGTACTGGATGTATCTTAAAACTTTCCAGCATTCTTGGGTCTCTTATATATTGTCCTGGGATGGGCGTTAATTCTGTTGTGTCATACCCTTCTGCATAGTCATCCCAGCATCCTTCGCAAAGGAGATAGAGTTTACACCTTGTACATTTTGGGTCTTTGACTTTGGCCTTTGTTTTCCTAGTTTTGGTATAGTTTGGATCTATATGTGTTAAGTCCCTTAACTCAGTGTGCTCTGAGAGTCTGAACTCTGAAGCAAACGTCTCATAACCAGGTAGAAAGCACAGTGGCATTGCCTCAAAATCTATGTACATTTTTAATTCTAGACTCTTTCTAATAGTTTTTAGTATGTAATTCTTTATTTCTGAGTATTTTGGAACACAGTCATAGAAATTCAGTTGGGCATTTCCCATCGCATGAGGAAACGCAATATTAACTGACATTAAGCCAAGATTGTGAGCAAGTTTAATTAGTTCTGGTAAATCTTTATAGTTCATTTTTGACATTACTATCTTACCCCCGACTCTGTTTCCAATGCCATGTTTTTTCAAATTTCTTATTCCTTCAGTGGTTTGTTTAAAACTATTCTTACTTCCAGTTATCCGGTCATGTACTTCTGGTTTGGGTGAATGAAGAGCTACTGTTAAATGGACTTTATCGTAAGATGCTATTCTTTTAGCGAATTCTTCATAGTAAAACATCTTTCCATTTGTTTGTATTATGACAGTTAAACCTTTTGATAGCGCGTACTCCACTAATTGAAAAAAATCCCCTCTGATAGTTATTTCCCCGCCTGTTAGAACTATTGATTCAGCACCTTCCATGGTTGCTTCGTTTATATGGTGTATTACCTCTTCTGTTGATCTGTCCACTTTTCTTCCGTTTTTAATTAACTCTCTTCTTTTGTCAGCGATGACACAATGATAACAGTCATTGTTACATGAGTAACCTGTTTTTATATCAACTGTATCTACCATTTTTATTCTTCTTTCAAACTTTTTATGAATGCTTCTCTTTCTTGTTTTGTTAATAATTTTTTTTCTTTATATGGAGGTGGATATTTCTTTGGAAAAGCCCAGTTCATAAGTATTTTTCTTGCTTCTTTGTCAAATATTAACTTTTTGAATAAGTATTCTGTTTGAGCACTTCTTATTTTGCATTCATAATCCATTGCAAGCTTTGAAACAGCGTTTCCTTGGGATCCATGCGCCCAAACCATGCAAGTACCACAATAAGGGTGCCAGACGCAGTTGTCACAGTTTAGTGAAAGACAGGATGTATGATCTACAATTTTACTTCCAGAATTCTTTATTAAATCTTTATATGTGTGAGTGTGAACATTTCCCATTATGAATTTTTCATCAGATCTTGCTTCATCGCAAGTAAAAATATTTCCATCTTGATCATATGCTATTTGCCCAAATATCGCTCCACATGGTGAGCCAAAGCAAGTAAAAATCCTTGGTTCTATTGACAGTATTCTTTGAAGAATAAATCTTGATTTTACATCCATAAATTTAACTCCTTTTTTATTTATTTTTATAATATAATCAATTTGTTTTTTGAAGAAATCTATATATTCTTCTGCAGTGTATCCTAGTTTATCCCACAATTCTTTTGCAGAGCCCATATGGCTAAGGTTTCTTGACATAATACTGTTAAAGCCCCTTAATATATACTCATCAACTATTTCTTCCGGGTATTCCAATGATTTCTTTGTGATAGTTGGTAATGCACCCATACCTTTTCCTTCTTTCTGAAATTCTTCTATTACCTCTACAACTTTATCATAACTGTTTCCGCCACCATACATAGGCCTGTTGTAATTATGCAATTCTTTTGGTCCATCCACTGATGTGCAGATATCTATGTTGTTGTCAATTATGTATCTCTTTTTTTCTTTAGTCATAGAAGTAAAGTTAGTAACGATGACAAATCTTATATTCTTATTACGTTTTTTATTTACTTCTAAAGCGTATTGTTGTATGTACTTTACAATCTCGAAGTTAAGAAAAGATTCACCTCCTTGATATTCTATTGTGATTACTTGGCTAGGACTTTGAAATATAAAATCAACAACTTTCCTTGCTGTTTCTTTTGTCATGTCATATTTTTTTGAACTTGGATTTTTAGACTTTGCATGACAGTATATACATTTTTGATTACATCTCAATGTCGGAACTAAGATATGAAGAGTTGTTCCCCTCCAAGTATGGTGATATTTGTTCTTTGTTGCTGTGAGAATAAAATTCTTGCTTTTTTGAGTTAGGATTATCCCCTTTTCTTCCAGTATACTCTTAAGATATGGACTTTCGTTTAGTCTGTTGAATCTCAACAAATCAAATTCTTCTTTATTTAGAACAATCCAACTTCCATGATCTACAGTTATCAGTATGTGATCATTATCAAACTTTTTTGTATGATAAAAATTTATAACATAATTCTTATCTGTTTCTCTTCTTATTTGTGGTTGTTGTTCAAATAAACTGAATGGCATTTTAAAAATTGTTTCTTTCTTGAATTAGACTAAGAAGATAATCGCAGAATTCATATCCTACTTCATTAATATTTGTCTTCTTATTAGAGGTTATAATGACTTTTCCTCTCTCTGTTAAAATAATTTTTTCATCTTCTTTGAAGTCTATTATTCCTTGTTCTATTATTGATTTTGGATAGAGCCTCTTGTTGAAGTTGATTATGCATTTGTTATTTTCTATCTTTACAGAGAGCATTTTTATTCAATAACTAAACTTCTTTGATATCTTTCCTGAACTCTTCAGAGCTCTTTCTGGGTTTTATAACACCTGCTATATTCTTCGGATCATCGATTGTTTGAAACTTTGTTTTTCGTGGAGACCGGTTTGCTTGTTCTTCAGGAGAACAAGTTGGACATTCTTCATCTGTTTGTATTTGAGTTCTTTGTTCAAACCGTGATGGATTTGGAGGTCCGGTCCTAAGGTTTCCAGCAAGGGCATTCTCTACAATCATCTCCCTCAACTTCTTGTTTCTTGTTGCCTGCACAGTATACACAGAATAATTTATCAGCTCATCATTGAACTCGAAGCCAATCTCTTTTAAATCAACTTTTGACTCTTTATCCTTTGGTCGAATCTCTATAAGAATCTCTGTATCAGGATCTCCATCGATAATCACATGAACTCTATCAAGAAGCCAGTAAGCTGCAGAGTAAATCACACTTAAAGGATAAAGCTTGGGATTTACTGAGATTATTGCAAAATTCTTATGAATTTCTATATTGTCTAATATGCTGTCTTCCTCAGCCATGGTTTATTCCCCCTAAAATTTGTATTATTTGAAATAAAACTATTATTAAATAGTTTTCGGTTGAGAGGAGTTTGTCGCAAAATAAATAAATGACTTTGTTAATTAAAGGTTTAGGAGGGTGG
>JACNFY010000005.1 GCA_014384375.1 Nanobdellati archaeon | reverse complement strand
TATCGACGAGAAATATAAGACTATCAGCAACTTTTTAGTTGATGAATACAAGAAAATGCCTCCCCGAGGCCATGAGATAAAAATAGGAAACTATTTATACCTTATAGAAGAAGTCGGTGAGGATCATATAGAGAGGGTGTTGATAAGAAAAAAATGAGACCAAACTTTATATTCATACATAGCACTGGTGGTTATCCTGATGAGTGCTGGTATTTGTGGCTCAGAGAGGAGATTGAGAAGCTGGGTTGCAAAGTAACTGTTCCAAGATTCCCAACTCCACATGGTCAGAGCCTTGACAGCTGGATGAAGGTTTTCGAGCCATACTTCAAACAGATTGATGAGAATACAATACTCATTGGTCGTAGTGTCGGCGCACCTTTCATATTAAAGATTCTTGAAAGAATAGACAAACCTGTAAAAGCAGTGTTTCTCGTCGCTGGTTTCTGCTCTGACCTGGAAATCCCTGAATTTGTTCCTCTTTTGAACTCTTTCATAGACAAACCTTTTGACTGGGAGAAGATAAGGATTAACTGTAAAAAATTCTTTGTCTACCACAGTGATGATGACATCATAGTTCCACTGAGTTATGGGAAAGAATTAGCTGATAAAGTAGGAGCTAATCTTAGAGTTATAAAAGATGGCGGACACTTCAATCTAAGCACCCGTTTTGCAGAAAGGTTTGATGAGATATTTGAAGAAATAAAGAAAGAATTATAATTTCTTGCTAACATAAACCCCGTCATCCTTATATCCTAATTTTCTATAGTATTCCTTAGTTCCTACCCCGCTTATTACTAATATTTTATCTTTTTTGTTCTTTTTCGCTATCTCCTCTGCTTTTTTGACGAGCTGCTTACCAAGTCCTTTGTGTTGCACATTTCCTTTCTCAGCAAGGCCAAGTGCTGTTCCGTAGATATGAAGCTCTCTAATTATTGCACTGTTCTTTGTTATCTCTGTTCTCAGGCTCTGGCTTACAAATCTCAACCTGCAAAAGCCCAATAGCCTGTCGTTGTCGTCGACAAATGATATGAAGAACTCCTTTCCTTTCGATGCTTCATATTCTAAAATGTCGAGCTTTGGTTTTCCTTTTATTGTTTTTCCTCTTATTTCTCGACATCTTATGCAGTTGCACACAACTCCTTTCTCCTTCTGCAGTTTTTCAACGTACTGCCTGAAATTTGTCTTGTCAACTCCTGCCTTGGTAAACTTTGTCGGTATGTCTCTCTGTATCCTCATGATACGGCAGTACTTTGGAACTATCTTCTTCATCTCGATTATTATATCTGCAGCGTCCTTTGCATCTAATGGCTTGTATTTCCCTGTCTTGTAGTCTGCATAAAGCGATGTTCCTAGCATGACCAATGTCGGGTAGACCTTGAGCATGTCTGGCTTGTAATCATCATCTTCGAATATTCTTTTCAGTGACTCTATATCTTTCTCTTTGCTAACCCCTGGCAGGCCTGGCATCACATGGTAGTTTATCTTGAATCCAAGATCTTTCAATGTTCTTATTGAATTTATAGAATCCTTCAAATCATGCCCTCTACGGGTTGCTTTCAAGACATCATCATAAGTTGTTTGTATTCCTAATTCAACTCTTGTACAGCCATAGTTAAGCATCTCATTGCCATGCTTTAACAATCCCCAGTCAGGCTTTGTTTCTATTGTCAATCCTATGCATCTTATCTCTGCCGTCTCGTTTATCTTTTTTTCTTCTTCCAGGCTCTTGATATTAGTTTTCTTCAGTTTCAACACTTTCTTTTTTATTTTCTCTTCTCTCTTCTTATCTGAAACTTTTCCAGGCAACTCAAAGAACTCTCTGAAACTTTTAACGTCCAACTTTCCGTCTTTGTAGAATGTTCTGGAGAAATCATTCATTGCTTTGAATATGTTCATCACAAAGTCTTCTTTGTACTTCTTGTCAAATGATAGAAAAGTTCCACCCATTACAATAACATCTGCTTTCTCTGGATTTTGTCCTAAGACAATGTACTGCTCCAATCGGTTGAACACTATCCTGTAGGCATCGTATTCATTCCTAATCCCTCTCATCGTCGAGGGCTCGTTGCCTGTATACGACTGTGGTACATCGCCAAAAGGACTTTTCAACCCGCCTGGGCAGAATACACATTTTCCGTGCGGACATGGGAATGGAGCGCTCATGACTGCTATTACAGCCACTCCGCTTATTGTTCTTGTTGGTTTTGTTATCAAGTATTTCTTTAAGAATTCAAGGTCTTCTTTCTTTGCATTACACAACACTTCGATGTCTGTTGGTATGATTTTTATTTTGTGTTTTGCGCATAGCTCTATTTTCTTGTTATTTAATTTTCTCTTGTTCGATTTTTCTTTTTTTATGAATTCTATAAGTTCATCGAAGTAAATTCGCATGTTTTGAGAAAAAGAGCGTCGTTTTAAAAACTTTTTTAGGATAATCCTCTTACATCACATACATCTAGTAAGATGTGGTGTATATGCCTAAAATGGAAGAATACTAGGTCTTCTTCACCCATATCTGTATTTGGTCTTGTATAATTGTAGATTATCTTTTCAACTTCATATCTTATGTTGTTTAGGTCTTTGACAATGGTTGATTTCTTTGTGTATATGAATTTATGGAACAATCTTAAAGATTCGACTGTTCTCTCCATGACCTTGATCAGTTCTTTTGAAGCTCTTTTTTCCTGTCTTAGTAGTCTTTTTGCCGAGGACCTGAGCAGGTGGACTATTCTGTCAAATGTTGCTAATCTATGATATTCCGCTTTTGTAATCGGGTTTTCATTATCTAGTTCTTTTGCTCCGCTTCTCAGACAGTAGTTTATGAATCTTATGATTGTCTCGTGCTTCTCGCGAATGGTGCTTAGCAACGCCTTATCATTTCTTCTAGCCGCTTCAGTTAATGTTTCAGCTATATCTATTAAGAGAAGGTGTACTCTTCTAATAATGGTTGGTAGTTCCTCAGTTATCCCTTCACTTATACTTTCTATTATGCAATTATTCTTTTTCTCTCTTGTAATCTCATATCCTAGAAGTCTTCTTGTTTCTTGATGTATTATCTCTGTTACTAGGAATGATCCTTTGATTTTGTCATAAGGCACTCTTTCCTTGTCAAACTCGATGTTTATTTTATCATAACCTGCTCTGTATAGGTTTCTTATCACGTGTAGAATTGTTGTTTTGTCAAGGGCACTGATGTCAATATTTACTTCCAACAGTTCTTTGTGTTTTAAGCCTTTTCTTATTATTATTTCACTGCTGTTCTCAATTAAGTCTATTTCTTCTCCTTTTTTCACGTAGTTTTTCTTAGCCCATCTCGCCGGTAATGTAACGACAAGAGATGTCGGGCTGTGCTGTATAACTTTTCGCTTCACCTTTACCCCCTTGCAAAGTAATTAAAACATATGCCTTTATATATTTTTTCATTCTTATGTATATTAACATATGTTACATATGGCAAAAGTATATATGCAACATAACCTTCCATATAAACTGGGAGAGCAGGGTTATCTTAAGTTGAAAACCTAAAAACTCATCCCGGAGGTTTTGGTTTGGCTTGGAAGATAGATAATGACGGATTTATGTATGAAGAAGAGGAGGAAGAATAAGGAGGAAAAATGGTTTACTCAGACCAATACGGAAGGCTTTATAGCGAAGAAGAACTGAACAAGATGCCTATGGTTGTTTTCGAGAACAAGAACTTCCACGTGGTGAACCTAGAATAAACATGAAGATAATACTTACAAACAACATAGATACATTTATTCACGCAAGAAATTCTTTTTCTAGATAAGATTAGTTATAAGAACACTTTCTATAAAATATTCTGGATGGTTATCAAAGAAAAGATTTAAATATAGTTGACACTAAGAAAATCCTATGCCAGAGGGACAACCTACAGAAGAAGAACTCCAGAACATGAGTCCTGAACAGATCGCAGAGATGCAAAAGAAGAACTGCGTGTTCTGCAAGATAATAGCTGGAGAGGTGCCATCGCACAAGGTGTATGGCGATGATAAGATGATAGCACTTCTAGATATCTATCCAGCTGCGAAAGGCCATACATTGGTTCTTCCAAAGGAGCACACTCCTATAATGCCTCTGATAAAGCCAGAGATATTCAAGCACATGTTCAGGAATGTTAAGTATCTAGCAAGAGGAGTTAAACGAGGAGCGCCATCAGGAAGATGCACTATCTTTATTGCTAATGGTGCAGCTGCAGGCCAGCAAAGCCCGCACTTCTTATTCCACATCATACCAAGGGATGACGATGACGGTCTTAATAATTTGGAGGTTCCTTCAAATGATATTTCACAAGACGATATTCTGGAATCTTTGAAAACAAACATTACGAAAATGATGCAGGCTCATCTCCAAAAAGAGGGTAAAGTACTAGTGAAGCCGCCATCAAAAAACGAGTTAGCCAAGATTCTAGATGATAACCCTCAGCTAAGAGAGATGATTATGAAAAATCCTGACCAGCTAAAGCTTACGATAGAGACAAACCCACAATTGAAAGTGTTATTCCAAGGAACAGATATTGATAAGTTGTCTGAGAAACTAAAGGAAGTAGAAATTAAGGACGTGTCGAAGAAAGAGAAAAAAGAGGAAGAGAAAGCTAAGGAGGAGAAAAAAGAACCCCCAAAAGAAGAGAAGAAAGAGGAAAAAAAAGAGGACAGAGAGTCCTTGCTTGATAAAGTATCGAAGATGTTCACAAAATGAAACGAGAACTGTTGGATGAAAAGGAAAGAGTGCTGTACGAGGATGACATAGCAGTTGCAATCTTAGTTAAGGAACCTGCTGCAAAAGGACATATACTCATCCTTCCGAAGAAAGAAGCAAAATATATTGAAGACTTATCAGAGGACGACTTAGAGCATATTTTTCATCTTGCAAACTACACAGCCACTGTTCTCTTTGAAAGTCTCGGCGCGCAAGGAACCAATGTAATCACAACAGAAGGCGAGGAGTTCTACATAGAAGTCATTGCCAGGAAGCAAGGTGACGACTTGAACTTTCAATGGAAGCCGAAACAACTGCCAACCAATGAGATGGATAGTGTTGTAAGTTCTATCTCTAGCAATATGGTGATTGGAAAACAAAAGGAAGAGCCCAAACACCCACCAAAGATAGAAGACCAGCCAGAAGACATAATTGGAGAAGACGAAGATAGCTACCTCTTAGAACAGCTAAAAAGGATACCTTAATAGTTCTCTATTACATTTTTATAAAATTCTGTTTGGAATTTGAATTCTTCAGGATTGCTCTCGTTTAGCTGGCTGCTTAAGATGTCTGATAAAACGAGAATGATCAGTTCTAAAAAAACATTTGAAGTTTTTTTTCTGAGTTTTTCGTAATCCTCTTCAAGATTTTTGTTCTTCAGATTTATTGTTTGGTGTAGGTCTCCATGGTATTTTACTATATCAGTTATTATATTTTTTTCTTTATCTGATAATTCGAACCTCTCAAGAATCTTTTTAGATTTTATAGCTCCTATTTCTTCATGGTTGAGACAGGAAGTGGTGCCATCTTCACGCTTAACAATTGTATCTTTCTTGGCAATGTCATGAAGCACTGCTCCCAAAAATAACAATTCTTTCCTTGTTGCATAATCAATCTTTTGTTTAAGATAGTTCTTTATCCTCTCGTTAGCAGATTCTGTCACTCTTTGAAGACTCTTTAAAACATTGAGCACATGATTGAAAACAGGGTCATTTATATGTCCCAAACAATTCTCAACAACATCCTTTAATTCATAGAATTCCGGCAATTCTTTTTCTAACTCGTTGTTTTCAAGTTTTTTAACAGATATGTCAGATATTCTCATAATAACCACATCAGCCAGTTACCAAGCAACAGCAACATTACAAATGCTATGAAGAAGCTTGGCAGGAATGGTATTCCTTCCTTGATTTTTATCTTTGACCTTTTATGATATTTTTTCAACTCTAGTAACTTAGCTATCTGTTTCTTTGTAACGCCGTAGTCCTTTGGACTGCATATCTTCTTCTTGTTGGCGTATATCTCCTCTAACACCCAGTCTCCTTCTGTCAGCTTCTCTATTGGAATGTACTTCTCCATTGCTGCTTTCTCAACTGCTTTGCTGTATACGTAGAAATAAAACACAAAGAAAACAAAAGCAGCTATCCCGAGTATGAATGGTTTTACAAGTGTTGGAGTTATTAGTAGGGATAATAACAATAAAACCACTATAATTAAAATAGTCTTTCTTATAATTAAGATATTCTTTTCCCTGATTATTTCCTTAAAGCTTTTCTTGAACTGCTTTTTATGTTTAATAGCTAAGAAAACGCTCCACACAGTTCCGTAGATAGCGCCAATAATAAAGATGTTTAATAGCAGGATTATGAAGATAGGTAGTTCTCCTGTGAACTCCAATCCAATCAACGCTCCTAAACCCATCATAGCCTTTGCATCGCCGCCACCCCACTGTCCTGCCTTGTAGAATATCATCGCTATCAACAACGCAAGCAGGAATCCGAGAACTGCTGAGACTAAGAACCTAAAAGTGAGAAAAATTGTTGAATAAATAACTGCTGTTCCAAAACCAAGCCCAATCATCGAATAATTCAACCAGTCAGGTATCTCACGTGTTTTTATATCAAAGATAGATGCGAAAAGAAGACCAAAAAAAGCAAAGACATAGTTGACTGGAATCATAGAAGAGAAATTAAGATAAATGATTTAAATAATTTTTTGTTGCAAATCTTTTAAAGGAAAGTATATAAATGAATTCATTTTCCCTAAAGTTCTAGCATGGATTTAACTGCAGAAATAAAAACGGAACTTAGCGAAAAAACAACAGAAGATAAGCGAGAAGCTTTAACAAGTCTTCACCAAAAAGGTTACGATATAAAGCCTTATTTAGAAGAGATGCTTGCTTGTCCAGATGGAGTTAATTGTGATCCTAGAGATAGTGGTTTTAAATCCACTTTTTTTGCAGGTGATAAAATCTGGATATATTACTTGAATATTGAGAAAACTTCCTTTTTCTATCAGGAATTGCCAGATGAAACTTATAAACCTTGGCCAAAATAAATTTATTTCTTTCAATAACAATGAATAAAACTTTTCATCCTAACAACAACCTTTATATATTTCTATAAATCCTCTAATTTTATGGAATTAAAACTCCCAAAGATTGATTTGGATTTTCTAAAGCAGAAGAAGAGGCCTTTACATGTAGCTATCAATGGAAGCTCTATCGAGGGTTGGGCTGAGAAGCACGGCAAGGAGGAGAAGGACGCTATCAAGAAACATATAGAGCAGATAAAGACCTTTATGAACTATCAGATAAAGAATGAATTGCCTATCCTTACACTGCACATATCTGTAGACACTGATGAGGAGATTGCTGAGCTAACAAAACTCTTCCAAGAGTTAATAACAAATGAGGATATTCACAAGAAAAAGGTCAGGGTTTTCATAATTGGCAGATGGTTTGATTTAGAGACTGATTTAACTGATGCTTTCAAGAAGGTAATGGAAGAGACAAAGGACTATGACAACTTATTTCTCAACTTCTGTGTCAAATATGACGGTCAGGAAGAGGTTTTGGGCGTGATAAAACTCCTAGCCACAAAGGCAAAGCTTGGAAAACTTAACTTGGAAGAACTAAAAATAGAGATTGTCAAGGAAAACCTTTACACTTCATATTTCACACCGCCTGAAATCATTATCGAGCCTAGCAAGGTTTACTCTGGATTACTGCTCTGGGACTCGAAAGGAGCAAAGATCTATCAGACCAGAAAGCCATGGCTCGACCTTACAACTGATGATGTTGACATGGCGATAAAATGGGCTAATAGGAAGGAATAATCATCTATATCTGGCGACTTCTCTTCTTATATATTTCCTTACAATGTTGATGCTGTCCGTGGATCCTTGTCTTCTCTGGAGCTGTTCGGCTTCTCTAAGACCAGTCATCACATCACCCACATCCTTTAGTAAAGGGAAACTTCTTACAGAGACACCTTTATACAAAGAGTTTATCGCATTCATGTATTTTTTCCTGCTCTCATAACCAAGTTCTGAGCTTACAGCTGCCAGTTGTCTGTAGAGGTCACCTTCTATCTTCAATGTTTTGTTACGTAGGAATCTGCTTTTAGATTCTGTAAAGAAACCTCTGTTCAAGGAAAGGTAGTTGTTCAACACAGTTTCAATGTCACCAGTAATTTCTACTGGTTCAGGCTCAAGTGCTACATCTATTCTCTCTGGTTCTTCTAGTAATTTGTGTTCTAAATTCGCGTAGTGATTGTCATAAACAGCCCATTTCCTAACTGCTTCTTTAACGATTTTTCCGTGAACCTCTGCACCGTATCTTCCAACTTTATCATCACCTGTTGCAAAACAGGTAAGCACGATGTCTCCGTGTTTTTTTGTTCTCATAAACACATTGTACCATGTAGAGTTGGTTTTTTTTCCGTGGATTGTGTATATCTGCTGGCTTGTTCCTGTCTTTCCAAAAGCATGATATCCCCCAACGCGAAGAGCTGTCCACATAGCTGTCTGCAGGTAAGGAATGTCTTCTTCATCCAACACTTGCTTGTATTCAGCTCCGTTCTGGACTTCAAACTCTTTTCCTAAGATGTTGATATTTTTTATCAATAGTGAATGTATGTTAGTAGGATTCATAATTATCCTGCCTTCATCGAAAACTGCGAAGCCATAGGCGACTTCCAGCGGTGTCTGTTCAAATGTTCCTAGGACTGATGAATATATGTCATCCCTAGTTCCATACCTTGACAAGTCTGTTCCTAACAATGAAACGACTTCCATCACCATTGTAGGCCCTGTTTTATTACCATTGTGTAGGTCCTGGATAAGCTTTGCAGCTATTATGTTGTTTGAATTGGCAAGGTGTTGATGCCATGGTTGTCTTCCTTGGAAAAAGTCTTCGGTGGAATTATGGACTGTCCAGGCGGTTGTATCGTCAATAGCGAATGTAACACCTAATCCTTTGTCATCTGAAACAATGTTGGCTGCGAATCTATCATCCAGCTCAGAATCATATCTTAGTTTGTCGTGCTTAAACGCAAAACCGTACACAAGAGGTTTGACAAATGAAGAACCTGTCTGCATCCTCCAGTTTAAAGTGCTGTTCTCACCTAGACCTGTGCTTGTGTATACTGCTTTGATTTCTCCGTTATCCGCGCCTATAACAATATATGCAAAGTCTTGGCTACTTCCTAAACCTCTACTGTCAACGATTCTTTTCAAGTCTCTCATCAAATCAAGGTTGAGAGTTGTGTATATCTGAGCATTTCCTGCCTGTCTTACAAGCGCGTCTTTGTCTATCAGGTTAAGTTCATCAGTTGGTATCTTTTCCTGTTCTAATGCTTGAAGTAGTCTCTGATTAATAACATCAACTATGTATGTGTACTCTGATTGTATTATGTTTGTTTTTCTCTTGAATCTGAAACTCTCTGTTTCTTCAATTATCTGACTCCTTTCTTCTTCAGTAAGTTTTTCTGCTTTAACCAGTTGTTCTAGAAGTCTTTCTTGATTGCTTCTTATTGTTTTTATACCACTACTCCTATATGGGTGTTGTGCAGGATTGTTTGGGATGACTGCTAGAAATGTCATCTCTGCTTTTGTTAAGTCTTCAAGACTTTTGTTGAAGTAGAACTCTGCTGCATCTCCAAAACCTACCACGCGGTTTCCGAATTCACATATGTTGTTCATGTAAAACTCAAAAAGCTCTTTTTTCGTGTATAATCGTTCAAGCTCTATGGCTGTGAGTATCTCCTTTGATTTTCTGAAGATAGACCTGCTGTAATTAGCCCCTTTTCTCTTGTAGAAGTGCTTTGCCACTTGCATTGTTATTGTGCTTCCACCTTGTTTTCTACTCATGCTCATAATGTCTTTTGCAAAAGCTCTTGCAAGCGCGGTCCAGCTGACTCCATAGTGTTTTAAGAAACGCCTGTCCTCTTTGACTATAATCGTGCTTTTTAGGAATGGTGGGAACTCCTCAAGGGAGTAACTTTCATGTGTCGATCTTATTGTAGCAAGAGACCTGTTTTCTTCGTCGAGTATAGTTATGTTTTTTCCAGTACTCTTAGGAAATTCTTGGATTGCAGTTGCGCTTGGAAGTAAGAATCCTGAACTCGTAGTGCTTTCTCCAGTTCCGTTCAAGACAATATTTTCCAAGGTATTGTAAGCACGTATTTGGTCCCATAAATATCCGCTCGTGGTAAAAAAACCGTTTTCATCACACCAAACCATGGCTTTTCCTAAGTTTTTCTCTATGAAACGGGTTTCGTTATTAGCATAAGAAATAAGTGCAAGACTTCCTACAGCGACGCTACTATAAAAAGCTATATTCTTAAGCCATTTCTTGACTCTGTCAGAAAGTTCCACAATAATCCCTCTTTTACTACTAAATAGTACTCATTATATATAAATATTTCGGTTTTTTGATTTTTTCTAACAAAATCTTTATAAACCCTTTATTTTTCCCTCACAACACCAGTGATTAATGACGTCCTGACTGAGGCTCAAGCCAAAGGAGGGAGACCAGAAAATCCAAGATTTTCTGATGACCCGCAGGGCTGAATGAGGTGCTTATTCTCTAAGTATCTCGGTTAAATACAAAAAGTGGAGGTTTTTGAAAATGTCTGAAAAAGCATATGAAGCCGTCGAACTCGCAAGAAAGACAGGCAAGGTAAGAAAAGGATGCAACGAGGTAACAAAAGAGATTGAAAGAGGAACTCCTAAACTAGTCATAATTGCAAGGGATGTTCAACCGCCTGAGATAACCATGCACCTGCCATTGCTTTGCAAGGAAAAAGATATAAACTATGTCGAAGTGGACAGCAAAGAACAGCTAGGCGCAGCAGTAGGTTTACCAGTAGGGACAGCTGCAGTGGCGATAATACAAGAAGGAGAATCAAAAGACATTCTGAAACAGCTAAAATCAGAATAAGGTGTAAAAAATGGCTGAACAAGAAACAAAAGGTCAGGTAAGATTTTCACAAGCATTTCCTGCAAGAGTAGACGAGATAGTAGGCAGGACAGGAACAAGAGGAGAAGCTATCCAAGTAAGATGCAAGATCCTGGATGGAAGAGACAAGAACAAAACCATCAGGAGAAACGTTAAAGGACCTGTACAGATAGGAGATATACTAATGCTCAGAGAAACAGAGATAGAAGCCCAGGCATTAAACAGGGCAGGGAGAGGAAGCTCATAGGTGAGATAAGATGGTCAGATGTGATTTTTGCAAAAAAACAATTCCTGCAGGAACAGGAAAGAAATATGTCTTTAAAACAGGAAAAATAATAGATTTTTGCTCGATGAAATGCGAGAAAAACATGTTAAAACTAAGAAGAAAACCCAGAACAACAAAGTGGACAAACGAGTTTCACAGGGTAATAGTAGGAAAGAAAGCATAAAGGTGCTAA
>JACNFY010000012.1 GCA_014384375.1 Nanobdellati archaeon | reverse complement strand
TTGCATGGCTTAGTCGAATCCCAATAGCAGCAACCTCCCGCAGGATCAACGGGAACTATTTGTTTGAAACAATTCCTGAGCATTCAACATGGTTGAATACAACGGGAATTAAAATTTTAAATCCTTTTTTTGGTCGCTAAAATAGGTCACAATAAGTAATTGACTCTTAAAGAGTCGGGTACTACATTCCTACCAATACTTGAGTGTTATCTCAAGCATAAATTTTGTATGATGTTCGTCATACAAACGACCTTGCGGTCTCTGACAGAATTGGAGTTGATGTGTAGAAAATCTCGGTTCGGATTCCCGCATGTTCACATCAAATAAATGTGAGAATAATAAGAAAAAAATAACTGTTTATAAATCTTACGATTAAAACAGGGAAAAAGGTATGATTATTTTTGTATATTATTAATTATAACAATCTTTAAATAATATTAATGTCAAAAAAGATGTGGGTGGTCAGAGCAACGGCGAAGAAACTCAAACACGACAAATATATTGAAGATCTTCATGATAGGTTAAAGCCGAATTATGATGTTATAACTACAAATATCCCTCTTTATTCTAAGAAGAAAAGAAAGATAGCAGAGATAGATGTACTTGCAGAGAGGGAAGATACTTGTGATGCATTCGAAGTTAAATGCAGCTACAGACCTGTCAAGGCTAAGAAACAATTAAGAAAGATAAGAAAGCTAGTGCCAAAGGTTAAAAGGACATACTTCTTCTGCGGAGAATCAGGAGCAATAGAGATTATTAAGAATTAGAATTATTTATTCTGTCTCTTTCGTTTTTCCTTCTTCATCTTCTTGCGCTGCCACTTCCAACGCATCTGACCTTTCTTCTTCCAGCGCCTTGAACTTCTTTTCATTCTTGACTTCCTTCACAGCTTCAATGCTGCTATTTAGACCTCCGTTATGAGCTGATGGAAAAATTATTGGTTTATAAAACTTTGGAATTGAGAAATTCCAAAGTTTAAAAACAAATCTTTTTGTAAGCTTTTAATTAAGAAAGCGCTGTGAAATAAATAGTCTTAAGAAGTTTTTTGTCTTTTGGCAGTTCGACTTCAAAGTCTGGACCTATGTCGTTAACGTATATTTCTTTTTCAAATGTTTTTGCTTCTAACATATTGTTTCTTAAAGTAGTTGTTTTTCCACATACTTCCCAGTCTACTTCTCCATAGTAGAAATGTAGTTCTGAGGGTAAAGTTGAATAGCTTGGTAGAACTATTAGTCGGTCATCCTTCATTGTTACTCTTGGCCTAATAACTCCTCTGATTATTTGAGAGTTGCTGAAATATGCTTTTAAAAAATAGACTGGTATTACTAAACGATCATATTTACTTTCAGAGACTTTTTTTGTGAGTATGTCTTGCTTTATTGTTAGGTCATCAACTATTAGTTTGTCTTGGAAGCCAGTGTGCCATGTTACTCCAACTTTTTTAGAGTCAAACAATAGCTTTGTAAGCCTTGTTTCTTCTATTGAATATGTTTTTGAATTCCTTAATATCAGATTAGAAATATTATTATGTGGTAACATATTTTTTGAGAATGAAACAATGTTTATATAGGTTTATAATAATAAAGGGAAAATATCAACAACAACTTTATATATCTAATTCACTTATCTTTGTCTATGAAATTGCTTTCCTTGTTGCCAAAGAAGGACAGGATTCTTCTCTATATTTCTTGGGCTGTTAAGATTTCTATCCTTGTTGTTTTTGTGACTTCAATTATTAGGTTTAGGATATTCTTGGCTGGTTTGTCATTGCTGGTCTTGTTGATTTCTTTTCTTCCTTCTCTTATTGAGAAGAGGTTCAAGATAATCCTTCCTCCAGAATTTGAGACTTTGTTCGCTCTCTTCCTTTATGCTAGTTTCATATTAGGTGAGCTGAAGGATTACTACACTATTTATCCTTGGTGGGATATAGTACTTCATAGCTTATCTGCGATTATGATTGGTCTGATTGGCTTTATGATAATATATTCCTTATACTATACTCACAAAGTTGTGTTTGCACCTCATTTTGCAGCTCTATTCAGTTTTTCCTTTGCTTTGGCTATTGGCGCTTTATGGGAAATATTTGAGTTTGGTATGGATTCATTTTTCGGTTTTAGCATGCTGAAATCTGGCTTGATGGATACTATGTGGGACTTGATAGTTGATTCTATAGGAGCTCTGATTGTTTCTATAAGTGGATATTTCTATCTTAAAGGCGGTGACTCCTTTATCATGGAACGGTTTGTCAAGAAGTTCATAGAATTAAATGAGAGGAGATTAAAGAAAAAGCATGAACTCTTATGATATGAATGTTCCAAGTGCTTTCTTGAGTTCCTCTACCTCGTTTACAGGACTTGGATCTGTTTCATATCTTAAGGCTAGGAAGTATGATGTCCAATCACCCATGTGGATTGCTGAGAATAACTTTGTCAATAAGGTGTCTCCTTTAATAGCTATCTCTGTGACATCTATCCCTTTCTGTCTGTAACGCTCCTTGGTTATTTCCATCCTCTTAACAATCCTGTGAGGATCTAAGTCTGTTCGTAGCATTATACAGTGAAACTTTGCTGTAAGATTCTTAGTTCCTGAGAGCTCGTTGTGATTCAGCTCTGGGAATGCGTGGTAGAAAGCCATTATCTTGCTGTTCTCATTCAACTGTGTCTTCCATCTGTAAGCAACTGGTGTGAATAGTTCTGAGGAGTAGATTATCGGCACTTTACTCACTAGTTTTTCTGACAAGTTAATGCCTGTTTCTTGGAATATCTTCTTGTCAAGGCTCTTTACTAGATGATCTACTTCTTTCTTCTTGCTTCCTGTGACTCGAATGTTTTCCATGATTCTGAGCATTGGGAAGAATGAGTAAGCAAGTGCTGCTCTTGGCTGCATTCCTCTTGGGATCTTCACAACAAGTGTTCTGTTGTTTATTGACATCTCAGATATCTTACCGCCTGATGTGACGCTGACTATTTTGCAGAATTTTCTCAAAGCGTCTTTGTAGCATGATATTGTCTCCTCAGTGTTTCCTGAATAGCTGCTCACAATAACAAGTGTGTCTTTGTCAGCATCTTTTGGAAGTTCATATGCTTTGTTTACGATTATAGGGATTTTTGAATCTTGTAGGTATGATTTGAGGATGTCGCCTGCTATTGCGCTTCCACCCATACCGGTGATAACGACTTTTTTTATCTCACCCTCAAAATTTATATCTCCTCCAAGCTTGTAGGCTTGTCTTATCTGATTTGGAAATCCTTGGATGACACTCTTCATATCCTCAGAATCATACTTATAATAATCATCTGGAAAAACAGGTTCTTCTTCAGTCATAACATTTTCAGCCATAAAAACCACCTGTAAAATTATAATGTTTCTTTATTTATATACTTTATGAAACTAAAATATTTATAAGTATTTGTTTTTTTCTGCAAAGCATGAAAAAGGTTTTCATAAAGACTTATGGCTGCGCTCATAACCAAGCTGACTCTGAGTTCATGGCAGGTTTATTAGAAGAGCAAGATTTTCATGTTGTTGATAATAAGAAGAATGCAGATCTTGTTTTGATAAACACCTGCACTGTCAAGGATCCTTCTGAGAAAAAGTTCTACTCCGAACTTAGAAGGATAAATAAGCCTGTAGTGGTTGCTGGTTGTGTTCCGCAGGCAGACAAGTATAATCCAGAGCTTAGTAATTATTCTTTGATAGGTGTCAAGCAGATACACAATGTTGTGGAAATTGTTGAACAGACACTCGCAGGTAACAAGGTTCATCTTCTAAAGCAGATAAAGGATGTAAGGCTTAACCTTCCAAGAATAAGGAGGAATCCCCTAGTTGAGATAATTCCGATATCATCCGGTTGTCTTGGATACTGCACTTTCTGCAAGACAAAACAGGCAAGGGGTGATTTGTTGTCTTTCAAAGAAGAAGCAATAATCAAACAGGTAAGGACAGCTCTCAATGAGGATGTGAAGGAGATTTGGCTCACATCTGAAGACATAGGTCCTTATGGTCTGGATATAGGAACAACTTTGCTAAAATTATTAAGGAAGATATTGAAGATTCCTAAGGATTTCAGGATAAGGCTTGGCATGATAAACCCTGAATATGTGAGGAAGTATGAAGATGAATTAATCGAGATATACAAGGATGAAAGGATGTTCAAATTCTTACATGTGCCTGTACAGTCAGGCAACAACAGAATCTTGAAATTGATGAAACGAGAGTACACAATTGAGGAATTCAAAAAAACTATCAACAAGATGAGAAAAGGAGTTCCTAATTTGACAGTATCAACAGATATAATTTGCGGTTTCCCAACAGAGTCAGATGAAGAATTTTTAGACACTTTGGAACTGGTCAGAGAGTTCAGGTTTCCAATTATTAACATATCAAAATTCTATCCAAGACCCGGAACAAAAGCAACCAGGATGAAAAAGCTTAACACAAAGGTTGTCAAGGAACGTTCAAGGATTTTGGCGGAAATGAATGACGAATTGGTTTCAAACAAGGAGTGGCTTGGTTGGGAAGGAAATATAATAATTGATGAAGAAGGAAAGAACAAAACATTGGTAGGTAGGAATGATTATTACAAACCAGTTGTTGTTCAGGAAGAAAATTTATTTGGAAAAAGAATAAAAGTAAGAATAGTGGATGTTTTCAGGGATTATCTGAGGGGAGAGGTTATTTAGATTTTTCTTTTTATCACACTTCCTCATACTCGCTTCATACCTCATCATACGAATCAAAAGATTTAAAAACAGAAAAATTTTCTAGCGTTTTATGAAGGAGAGGGTGACATTAACATTAGAAAGAAGTCTTCTTGAACAGATAGACAAAAGTGTAGATGGTAGTAGAATAAAGAATAGAAGCCATGCAGTAGAACTACTTCTTAGGCAAGCAATAGGAGTTGATAAACCAACAAAGGCACTTATATTAGCAGGTGGAAAAGGAAGCAGATTGAAATTCTTAAGCAAAGAGCTGCCAAAGCCATTGCTGGAGATAAAAGGCAAACCAATCCTGCAATACAATATAGAATTATTCAAAAAATTCGGGATAAAAGATATAATATTATCTGTTGGTTACAAAACAGATACGATAAAGAAAAAGTTTGGTGATGGAAAGAAACTAGGTGTGAATATAACCTATATTGAAGAAAAAAATCCTTTGGGAACTGCAGGGCCGTTAAGGCTTGCAAGACCCTTTCTGAAAGAATCGTTCATTATGTGCAACGCAGATGAATTGAAAGATATAGATTTAGATGACATGTTTGCCTTTCACAATTCAAACAGAGGATGCGCCACTATAGCTTTGACAAGTGTTAAGGATCCTTCTGCATACGGAGTCGCTGTGATGAATGGAAATAAGATAATGACTTTTGTTGAGAAACCACCAAAAGATAATACTCCATCAAACCTCATAAATGCCGGCTTGTACATCCTAGACCCTCAAGTCATTGATTATGTTCCTGAAGGATATGCTATGTTAGAAATAGATGTCTTTCCAAAGTTAGCAGCTGAGGAAGAACTATACGGATATCCATTCAGTGGACAATGGTTTGATACAGGAACTCCAGAGAGATTCAAAGTAGCAGAAGAGAAGTGGCGAGGATTCCTATAAAGATGGATGTTTTTAAAGCATACGATGTAAGAGGGAGATACCCTGAAGAGGTGAACGAGAAGCTTGCCTACAACATTGGGCGAGCGATGGTTGTTCTTCTAGAAGCAAAAGACTTTCTTGTATGTCAAGATGCAAGAGAAGGTTCTAAAGAGCTTTCAGATGCACTGATAAAAGGTGTGACTGACCAAGGAGCAGATGTTACATATGCTGGCTTGGTAACTACGCCTATGTTCTACTACTTCAAATGGAAGAAAGGATTTGATGCAGGAGTCATAATTACAGCTAGCCATCTTCCAAGAGGTTTCAATGGCTTGAAAGCTGTGAAAGGTGGCAGGGAATTTATGAGTTATAATTCTGGTTATAAAGAGGTTGAGGAGTTAATACATTCTGGAGGACTTGAAAAAATTGCTTTAGCAGATAGCAAAGGAACTGTGAAACAGGAAGATTACATAAATGAATACGTCGATTTTGTAACAAAAAGTGCTGTAGGAAAGCTTACAGGGTTAAAAGTAGTTGTGGATGGAAGCAATGGTATGGCAGGCCCTGTTGCAAAGCAAATCTTAGAAAAAGTAGGAGTTGATTATATTGGCTTAAACATGGATTACAATCTTGATAATCCAACACACGGATTAAATCCTATAAAGAGAGAAGCACAAAAACAAGTGAAGAAAACAGTTTTAGAAACAGGAGCTGCTTTTGGAGCTGTCTTTGATGCGGATGGTGATAGGATAATATTTATAGATGAGAAAGGTGAGGAGTTGCCAGGAGACTATGCGTTAATACTGCTAACAAAATACTTGGCTAAACCAGGTGACAGGATAGTCCATGATTTGCTGCTTGGCAGAGCGTTTCTAGATGTTGTGAAATCAATGGGATGTATCCCTGTGATTAGCAGGGTTGGTCATGTGTTTATAAAGCAGACAATGATTGAAAATGATGCTAGAGTTGGTGGGGAAATAGCGGGTCATATGTACCTTCAAGAAGCAGGAGGTGCAGAAGCAACAATACTTTGTTTGTTAGATATGATAGGATATCTAAATAAAGAACAAAAACCACTATCACAATTACTAGCTCCACTCAAAGAAGCCTGGGTCAAGACTGAAGAGTTAAACTATGAACTTGAGTCAAATGAATTAAAGGACAAGAAGATAGAAGAAGTGGCACAGGAATTCAGTGATGGCAAACAATCAAGGCTTGATGGCATCACAGTTAACTACGATGACTACTGGTTCAACGTGAGGAAAAGCAACACAGAGCCTGTTCTCAGGCTAAGAGCAGAAGCAAAGACAAGAGAACTCTTAGAAGATTTGGTATCCAGAGTCGAGAATATAATCAACAAATAATCATAGCGATATCTTTATAAACTATTAATTAATTCTAGGAAATTGAGAGAAAAAGAGCGAGGTTCATATCGAAGATCAAGTTCGATATTTCTCTTTTAGTTGAAAAATGACTAAGTTAAAGCCAATATTACCGGCATTGAAAGAAAAGAAAAGATACCTTGTCTATGAAATAATAAGCGAAAGAAAGCTAGGCAAGGACTTATCAGAGGAAACAGTTAAAAAGGTAATTTCATTACTAGGAATATTCGATTCTGCAAAAGCAGGAATCCAAAGAGTTGAATACAATAAAAGAGCACAGAGGGGTGTACTGAGAGTGGCTAACAAAGAAGTAGATAAACTAAAAACAAGTTTAGCTTTGATAAACCAGCTAAACGATGAGGAAATAACAATACGCACAATAGGCGTGAGCGGAATACTGAAGAAAGCAAGGAACAAATACTTTGCTTCATGAGGTGAACAATATGGAACCAATACAGCATCAAATGATGGGGTATGACAGGGCAATAACTATGTTCAGCCCTGACGGAAGATTATTGCAAGTTGAATATGCAAAGAAAACAGTCAAGCTGGGAAATGCAGCTATTGGAATGGTGTGTGCAGACGGCGTACTCCTTGTGGCAGACAAGAGGATTGTTGACAAACTAGTAGTGCTAGATGCAATTGAAAAGATATTCCAAGTTGATGACCATGTCATCGCAACAGCCTCAGGGATAATATCTGATGCAAGAGTACTAGTAGAGAGAGCACAACTAAAAGCCCAGCAACACAAAGTAACATATGACACTCCAATAGACACATTAAGTGTTGTTAAGGATATATGCAATCTCAAGCAGATATGCACCCAGTCAGGAGGTCTAAGACCTTTTGGAGTCTCACTGCTAATAACTGGGATAGATGATGATGAACCAAAACTCTTCGAGACAGACCCGACAGGCATCTACAATCAGTACATGGCAACAGCCATAGGAGATGGTGAAACAGAGATAAAAGACATACTTTACAAAAAGTATAAAGAAGGATTGAAAATCGAAGATGGATTAAAAATATGCGTCAAAGCACTGAAAAAAGTGTTGAATGATGACTTTCGTGCAAGGAGAATAGACGCCTCATTCGTGCGAACAGACAAGAAAATCATGGAAAAAGTACCAAGAGAGGAGATAAAAAAGCTACTAAAATGACAAAAAGGCATAGCTTTTTGAATTTACAAAAACCTCAGGTTTTTGTGATACAAAATCTAAAGATTTTGTTATTCAAAAAACAGGTTTTTTAAAATGACTAAAGGACAACAATTATTTGATTACCAGAAAATATCCATAAACATAGCAAGATTGAAAACACATGGATACAGCTTTGAGGTAGTTGTTGATCCAGACTTGGCAATTGATTTCAAGCACGGAAAAGAGGTGGAGATAAGAGAGTTGTTGAGAGCAGAAGAGATTTTCTCTGATGCAAACAAAGGAATGCACGCACCTGAGAAAGAACTTCGGAAAGTATTTGGGACAAAGGATGTCTTAGAAGTGGCGAATAAGATATTGGCTGATGGGGAGATACAACTCACAGCTGAGTACAGAGAAAGAGTGAGAGCAGAGAAAAAAAAGAGAATAATCGATATAATACAAAAAAACGGCATAGACCCAAAGACAAAGTTACCACATCCAATCCAGAGATTAGAAAATGCCTTTGCAAAAGCAAAGATACATATCGATGAATTCAAGAGACCAGAAGATCAAGTCAATGAGATAGTAAAAAGATTGACTCCTATCCTGCCGATCAGATTTGCAAAGAAAGAGATACAATTAATCGTGCCACCAGAACACGCTGCTAAGATGTATGGAAGAGTGCAGCACTTTGGTGAGATAAAAAAAGATCAATGGATGAATGATGGTTCTTGGTTTGCAGTAGTAGAGATACCTGCAGGCCTTCAAAACGAATTCTTTGATGAATTGAACAAAGAAACACACGGAAATATAGAAACAAAAATACTAAGTGAAGGGTGAAATAGAAATGGGAGAACTATTAGTGAAAGACAAGGAAGTAGTGGTTCCAGGAGAGATAATCGCAGAAGGAATGGATTATCTACCAAGCTTCGGAACCTACAGGAAAGAACAGAGAATAATAGCCAACAGATTAGGACTATTATCAATAGATGGAAAAGTGATAAGAACCATACCTCTTGCAGGTAGATATGTGCCTAGAAGGAATGATATGATTATAGGAAGGGTTATCGATATACTGATGAGTGGCTGGAGAATCAATATCAACAGCGCATACTCAGCAGTCCTAATGTTGCAAGAAGCAACATTCAAATACATCGAAAAGGGAGCGAACCTTTCAAAGTTCTTCTCATTGGATGACTGGGTGGTTGCGAAGATAATCAGAGTATCATCCCAGAACCTGGTGGATTTAACTATGAAAGGCCCGGGTCTTAGAAAACTTGATGGTGGAAGGATCATAACAGTAAACACGTATAAGGTTCCAAGAATAATTGGCAAACAAGGCTCAATGGTTTCGATGATAAAGGAAGTCACTGGTTGCAGGATAACAGTAGGCCAAAACGGTTTTGTCTGGATTCAAGGAGAGCCTGAGCAAGAATTGTTGGCTGTGAGAGCGATCAAGAAGATTGGAGCAGAAGCACATCGAAACGGACTAACAGATGATATCAAGAAATTTCTTGATAAGAACAAAGTAAAGACAAAAGGTGAAAAACAATGACTTTCAAGAAGAGACCTGATGGAAGGAAATTCGATCAGACAAGAGAAATAGAAGCAAAAGCAGGAATAATAAAAAAAGCAGATGGATCAGCTTATTTCAGAATAGGAAAAACAGCTGCCTACGCAGCAGTGTATGGTCCAAGAGAGCTATTCCCGAGATCACAACAAGACCCCAAGAAAGGGCGACTAAGATGCAACTACAACATGATGCCATTCTCAGGAGCTGGCGAAAGAGTTAGACCAGGACCTAGCAGAAGATCAAAAGAGATATCAATGGTCTCTGAGAAAGCATTACTGCCAGTGGTTGACCTTTCAGACTATCCAAACGCAGTAGTGGATGTATTTATAGAGCTACCACAGACAGATGCTGGAAGCAGATGTGCAGGAATTTGTGCAGCTTCAATAGCGCTTGCAGATGCAGGTATCACAATGAGGAATATGGTATCAGCAGTCTCATGTGGAAAGGTGGATGACAAGGTAATGATAGACCTTGATTATGAAGAAGAATCTTATGAGGATGGAGATGTTGCAGATATTCCAGTTGCAATGGTGCCAGACACAGGAGAGATAACCTTGTTGCAGATGGACGGAAAGATAAAGAAGGAAGATCTGAAAAAAGCAATCGAGATGGTTAAGAAACCTCTGAAAGAGATTGTAGAGATACAAAAAAAAGTACTAAAAGAGAGATACAAGTGAGGTAGTAAAAATGAATCAAGATTTCAAAAATCACATAAACAAATCTTTAAACAAGAACATCCGAATGGATGGAAGGAAAAAAGATGAGTTCAGAAAGATAACTATAGAGACAGGAGTAATATCAACTGCAGAGGGATCTGCAAGAGTTAAGTGTGGTGAGACTGAGCTGATAGTAGGAGTGAAAATGGGAGTAGGAAACCCCTATCCTGACATTCCTGAAGAAGGCGTGTTGATGACAGGCGCAGAACTCTATCCGCTATCAAACCCTGAGTTTGAAGGAGGTCCTCCAAGAGAAAGAGCCATAGAAACAGCAAGAGTTATTGATAGAGGTATAAGAGAGTCTGGAACCATAGATACTAAGAAACTTTGCATAAAAGCAGGTGAGCAGGTCTGGATGGTTTTCCTTGATGTAGCGCCTGTAAACATGGATGGTAACCTGATTGACATTGGTTGCCTTGCAGCAATGGCTGCTTTAAAGAATGCGAAGTTTCCAGAGTTTAAGGATGGTAAGCCTGATTATAAGAAACTTTCAAAAAAATCACTTCCAATATCTAAGGTACCGATAGAAGTGACAGTTGCCAAGATTGGCGACAACTTCTTGGTTGACTTGACAGATGATGAGGAGAAGTTTGTTGATGCTAGATTAACAGTAGCTATATTAGAAGATGGTAATCTCTGCGCTATGCAGAAAGGCGGGGACTCACCATTATCAGAAGATGACGTCTTCAAGATGATAGATTTGGCGATAAAAAAGAGCAAAGAGCTAAGAAAATTGTTGTGAGGTTATAAAAAAGATGGTTGAGATAGAACTAGTAGAGGAAGAATATACCAAGTATGAGATGGCTAGGATGATAGGAAGCAGAGCCCTGCAAATAGCGATGGGAGCGCCTTTCCTGGTAAAAGTCAAACCCAAAAAGCTTGAAGAGCTGAAATACAACCCAGTCGAGATTGCAAAGCTGGAATTCAACGAGGGAGTGCTACCAATAACAGTGAAGAGAATCCTTCCTTACGAGAGAACCAAACAAAAGCAGGCTAAATAATTTTTTTGTTTTAAAATAGAAAACATTAAATATTCCATAATTCTTAAGTTTTTTTATGAATGTTAAACAAAGGTTAAGCTTGATAAGTCAAGTTGGGGAAGAGATAATACAACCTTCTGAGTTAAAAGAACTTCTAGAGAAGAAAAAGAAATTTGTTGCTTATGACGGCTTTGAACCATCTGGCACAATGCATATAGCGCAGGGAATATTGAGAGCTATAAACGTCAACAAAATGACTAAGGCTGGAGCCAAGTTCAAGATGCTCGTTGCTGATTGGCATGGATGGGCTAATAACAAGATGGGTGGAGACCTTGATAAGATACAGAAAGTCGGCAAGTACTTTATTGAGGTCTGGAAGGCCTGTGGAATGGACCTGAAGAATGTTGAGTTTATCTGGGTTAGTGACATGGTTAATGATCCTGAGTATTGGAAGAAAGTGATGCAAGTAGCACGGAATTCAACAGTTAAGAGAGTAATTAGATGTGGACAAATTATGGGGCGTAAGGAAGGAGAAGTAATGCAGGCATCACAGATATTGTATCCTTGTATGCAAGCAGCTGATATCTTTCACTTGAAAGCAGATGTGTGTCAGCTAGGCATGGACCAGCGAAAGGTTAATGTCTTGGCTCGCGAAATAGGTCCAAAGCTTGGCTACTGGAAACCAGTAATTGTTTCACATCACATGCTAATGGGGCTTGGACAGCCAGTTAGCAAGGAAAAGGATGCTACTGAAAGAACTATTGATCTGAAGATGAGCAAATCAAAGCCAGACTCTGCAATCTTCATGACAGATACGAGAGAAGATATAAAGAGAAAGATAAACAAGGCTTACTGTCCTCAAGGACAGACTCGTGAGAATCCAATTCTAGAATACTGCAAATATTTAATCTTTGAGAAGTACAAGAGCTTAAAGATTAAGAGGTCTGCAAAGTTCGGCGGCGACATAGTGTTCAAAAGCTATGAAGAGTTGGAGAAAGTGTTTGCATCTGGAAAACTACATCCAATGGACTTGAAAGGAGCGGTTGCTGAAAAGATGAATGATTTGGTAGAGCCTGTCAGAAAGCACTTTGATAGGAATTCTAAAGCCAAAGCTTTGAAAAAGGAAGTTGAAAGGTTTGAGGTTACAAGATAAAATGTCTGGTTCTCAATCATTAAAAGACTCAGTTGTAAAAGGATTCTCAACCAAGAAAGTACAAGAAATGTACAAAGGAATGACTAAGAGAGGAATCTGGAAATCTGAAGAAACACTAGTTAAGAAATATTTCCTGAAGGAATCATCCATTCTAGATATTGGTTGTGGCTCTGGTAGAACGACTTTTGAACTTGCAAAGATGGGTTATAAGGTTGTTGGAATAGACTTAACACCTGCAATGATTAAATCAGCAAAAGAAATGAGTAAAGAACTAAAAATAAATGCTGATTTCAGAGTTGGAGATGCTACTAACTTTGAATTTAAAAATGAAAGTTTTGACAATGCTTTGTTTTCCTTCAACGGATGGGATCAAATACCAGGCAGTAATAATAGGTTAAAATCTTTTAAAGAAATATTTAGAGTAATGAAATCTGGAGGTTACTTCATATTCACATCACATATACGGGTATTCTTCAGTAAATGGGCCCCATTCTGGATAAAGCAATTTTTTAGAATGTACATCATGAAACCAATAGGCTTCAAAGTAGAAGAGCAAGAATGGGGAGATAGGTTTTTTAGAAGAGGAAAATCTACAGATTATGGAACAGATATGTATATTCATATCTCGAGCTTATCAGAAGTAAAGAATATGATAGAAGAAGCAGGGTTTGTTTTAGAATTTAATGATTATAGAAACACTATTGCACCTGAAGATTCATTGTTGAAGGACAGTGTAAACTGCATGTTTTTTGTTTGTAAGAAACCTGAAAATGCCAACTAAATTCGAAGAAAGGATTTATGCAAAGCTTAGGAAAGTACCTAAGGGTAGAGTAACGACTTATGGAGAGCTAGCTAAAGCTGTTGGAAGTAAGGGTTATAGAGCTGTTGGTCAGGCGATGCATAAGAATCCTTATGCTCCAAAGGTGCCATGCCACAGGGTTGTGAATAGTGATGGGAGTATTGGAGGATTCAGCAGTGGAGTGAAGAATAAAATTAAATTACTTAAGAAAGAGGGAATTGACATAAAAAGCAATAGAATTATTTATTTCAAGAAAAAGTTATACAAATTCTAGTTTTTTCACCGGCAGGGACGGGATTTTCCCGTGTTAACGTTTTGAACCCGCGTAACGTGTGGGACGCGTCAACTGGATCATAAGTCCAGCGTCTTAAGCCAAACTCGACCACCCTGCCTTTGCTAAAAGGAAAAATATAAATAAACAATTGTCTTACTTATTTATGTGTGGGGACGTCAACTGGATTTTAAGTCCAGTTTTTCTTTATTTTTTTAGAAAGAGTTTTTGTTTATATGCGCTATGACCTGATGTCCAGTGCTATTTTTTCTCGTCATGAAAATATTTTGGTTGTCCTGTTGTTTTTTTCGTGTTTCTAAAAATTTTTATCAACTTCTTCCAAGTATTCTTTGACTCTTTTAATAATAGAATTAAGATAATACTTTTCAATATTTTCTTCAAATAATGCTAGTAATTTAGAGTTTTCTTTTACCCTGTAATTATTAGCAACTTTTTCAACTAAGAACAAATCTCTTATCCTTAATAATTGCCTCCTAATGTTTGAAGGTGCTATGCCAAGCATTGGTTGCTTGTACTTTTTTCTGTTAGCAATTGTTAGTTCCTCAACTTCTTTGCTAGTTAATGCTCTTTTTGCTTCTAACATCACTTGTAGAACATCGACAACAACATCACGAGAATCCCCTGGTTGCAAAAGTCCTAAAGAAAGGCATAGTTTTCTAACAAGCTCTCTCTTCTCCAAGCCTTTAGGTGACTCGTACTTCCGAAGAGTTATCTCTGCTAGTGGAGTGTCAATAGAAACTTTTGCCATAAAAGATTTAAGAAATTATTAGTATTTATAATTTATGGTTAAACAGATTAATCTTTGTACCTAATGACTGCAATTTCTCTATATAGTTCTCATAGCCTCTATCTATGTAGTGTTTGTTTTCGATTATTGTCTTTCCTTTTGCAACCAAACCTGCGAGAATTAAAGCCATTCCTCCTCTTAGATCATGACAAATAACTTTTGCACCTTTAAGCTTGTATTGTCCAAATATGGTCGCTTTGTTTCCTTTAAGTATTATATGTGCACCCATCTTTCTCAATTCTTTAATATGTGTGAATCTTTCTGGAAACACATTATCAGTAATACTGCTTTCCCCTTTTGCAGAACATAATAAAGGAGTTATTAAGGCTTGAGCATCAGTTGGAAAATTAGGAAATGGCTTGGCAATTATATTCGCTGATTTCAAATCTTTGTCGCCTCTTACTATAATATCAGTTCTTTCATTTTCAATCGAAACACACATGTCTCTTAATGTTTGCATAACCTCACATACGTCTTCTTTATTCGTGTTTTCAACCCTGATTTCATTTCCTGGAAAACTTCCTAAAATCATGTAAGTTATTGTTTCAATCCGATCAGGACTCACAGAATATTCTGTTCCAGACAACTCTTTTTTACCGTTAATAACAAGTGTGTCAGTTCCCATCCCTTTGATATCTGCGCCCATCTGGTTTAAGAACCTTGCAAGACCTTGAATCTCTGATTCTCTGGCGGCATTATAGATTATAGTCTGACCTTCTGCCACTGTTGCAGTTATCATAATGCTTTCTGTTGCTCCAACACTTGGAAATCCTAGTTTTATCTTTGCACCTCTAAGTTCTTTTGTTTGAGCAGAAACTAAACCGTTGCTAACTTTTATATCAACGCCTAATTTTTTTAATCCTTCCAAATGAAGATTAATTGGTCTTGAGCCAATATTACATCCTCCAGGCACAGGAATTATCGCTTTTTTTCTCTTTGCAATTAAAGGACCTAAAAGTAAAATAGAGTTTCTAATTAATCCTACATTATTGCTTTTGATAATGTGGTTAATAATTTGAGGCGCTATTATAATATTATCTGAGGAGGTAATTTTGCTTCCAATGTTCTCAATCAAGTTTTTCATTACAGAAATATCTTTGATATTTGGAACATTTTTCAAAACTACTCTGTCAGTTGATAAAAGTGCTGCGCATAGAATTGCCAAGCTTTCATTTTTAGACCCGCTAATACTGACTCTTCCTTTTAACTTCTTATCTCCGTTAATAATTATTTTTTTCATTTCAAAATACTAATTTCTAATTCTAAATCAATGTTCTTTTCTTTCTTTGCTTTCTTTTTTATTATTTCGATCAATTTCAACATGTCAGAACCCATTGCTTTTCCTTTGTTTACTATGAAATTAGCGTGTTTTTCAGAGATTTCGGCATCCCCTACCTTTGTGCCTTTTAACCCTAATTCATCAATGATTCTCCCTGCTTGATTGTTTTTGAATATGCAACCAGCAGATCTTTCTTTTGGTTGGGTTTCTTTTTTTATTTCTCTGAAAAGACTCATTTTTTCTTGGATCTCTTTCTTATTCTTTTTTTCTAGTTTTAGTTCAACCTCAATAATTATTTCTCTGTTCTTCTCAATATTACTTTGTCGATGAGAGAATTGCAAGTTTTTCTTTTCCTTAACAATCAGTTTTTCTATATCAATTATTTTAACTTTCTGAACAAGCGTTCCTATTATCTCTCCAAAAGCACCTGCATTGCCAAAAATAGCCCCTCCAATAGTACCTGGAATCCCTTCTGCAAACTCAAGACCTGACAATCTATTCTTTAAAGCTATCTTTGAAGCTTCAGAGAGTCCAATTCCTGCTTGTAAAGTTATTATATTATCTTGAATAGAATAGTCTGATAAATTATTGTTAATCGAGATTATTAGACCCACAATTTCATTATTACAAATTAATATGTTTGTGCCTCTTCCCAAGATATTTACTTTCAAATTATTCTCTTTTGCAAACCTTAAGCATTCCATAATTTCTTCAATTGATTCTGTTTTGGCTAAAAACTCACATCTGCTTTTAACTCCAAAAGAATTTTCAATTAAAGCATGTTTTTCGAGATACATTAGCTTTACTCCTTTTTTATGAAACCTTGATTGATTCCATCAAAACTAGTTGATATTAGTACTTTGACTGTTTCTTTGTTACTGAAGAATTCATCACATGCTTTTTTTACACCAGGAATTCGGTTATATGGCTTATTAAAATCTTGACCACAATAATCATCAATAAGAATTATTCCTCCTTTGCTAACTCTAGGATAAACTTTCTCAAGAGCCAGCTTTGTTGAAGAACACAAATTTGCATCTAAATGCGCAAAACAAACTTTTTTTGGAAGATTTTTTAATGTTTTGTCAAACCATCCCTCATGAATAACTGGTTTTTTTGTTCTGAATTTTTCAAAGTTATTAACTAGTGTTTCTTTGTTTGTATAAATTGCACCTTTTTTCAATATTTTTCCATCATTAATATCTGTGCCTGGAATTCCTTGGAATGAGTCAAAAACGTGGAGATCTTTTTTAGACTTTAATTTATCAAGAGTTTTTTGCATTATTATTGCTGTAATTCCCTCATAACAACCAAGCTCTACTACTTCGCCAGGTATATTTGCATTAACTGTTTGATTAAGCATATGGTAGAGATTTATGCCTCTTTCAACACTAATCATAGTTCTTTTTTTATACTGAAGATGAAAAAATTTATTTTTATTAAAGAGATTTGTGAACTTAACAGCGAGCTTTTCTTTCCATGAAAGATTTATATTGGCATCTAGAATATCTTTAATGAACTTATTATTCATCTTAATAAAGAATTATGTTTGGTTTTAATATTTTTTTAATCAGGTTTAGATTTTTTAAAGTATTTTTGATAAAATTTATAATCATGGGACTAATTAAAGAAAATATGAAATCCCAAATAGAAGTTAGTGTTATTATACCAACTTTTAATCGAGAGTTACTTTTACAAGGTTGTCTTGATTCTTTATCATCTCAGACATTTCCTAAACACAAATTTGAAGTAATTGTTGTTGATGATTGTTCTAATTATGATGTTTCAAGATTAATCAAACATTCTAAGATAAAAGATATATCCTTAGTTTCTTGCAGACATCATTCAGGAAAACCTGGGTTTGTAAGAAGTTTAGGTATAAAAAAATCAAAAGGAAGAGTGATAGCTTTTATTGATGATGATTTTGTTGCTAATCCTGATTGGATAGAGAAAATTGTTTATTATCATAAGCAATTCAAACAGGAGCTCATTATTCAGGGAGGTTTAGATGTTTATTATAAATATCATTTGATAGGCCTGCTTTGGAAATTTATATTGGATGTTAATATTGAAAAAAAAATTGCCAGACATGATGGTAAAATCTATATAAGTTTGCTAGGAACAGGAAATTTTTCTGTTAAAAAGAAATTTTTTGATATGTTTTTCCTAATGGAATTTCCGATAACGAGAGAAGATGAATTATTAAGAAGACGATTAGATACTCAGAATGTGAAGATATTATTTATTCCAGAAATAAAGGCTTTTAATAAGCGAAAAGATTCTGTTTTTTCTTTCTTAAAACAGAGTTATGTTTATGGTTTGGGTGATTGTCAGTTAAAAAACATTTTAGGTAAACATTACAAAAACACATCTGTTTCTTTGATTAGTTTTTCTACAATAAGGAAGCTTGTAAAACGATTTGGAATAAAATCGATAGTTCTCTTCTTTTTGTTACTAATGAAAAACTTCGCTCATTTTCTAGGCACGCTTAGATTAAGAACTTCTTCGAAAACTGCATTAATTATTGGTATTAGACATCTTGAAACTAGAATAAAAACTCTTTTTCATATCGGTCTGCCCTTACCAACAAATATAACAATTGGAACAACTTCTAGATGCAATTATCGCTGTGTCAAGTGTGGTATCTGGGAAGAGAATAACAAAGATTTCTTATCAAGGGAAGAAATCAAACATATTATTTTGAAGCTAAAGAATTGGCTTGGTTCTTTTGTATTTACAATTAGTGGTGGAGAACCAATGTTGAGAAAAGACATATATGATGTGATAAGTTTTTGCACTCAGAATGGAATCATGACTCATCTCCTTACAAATGGCTCTTTGTTGAATTCAAAATCGATGCAAAAGCTTGAATCTTCAGGTCTTTCATTTCTAAGTGTTTCTTTAGAATCAGTCAATCCTGAAATTCATGATTCAATCGTTGGTGCTAAAGGTAGTTGTGAGCACTTAAAAAATGTGATAAGATTGTCTAAGGATTTTTCTTTCAAAACTTTCATTAGTACAGTTTTAATGAAAGAAAACCTTGAATCTATTAAGTCATTAGTTGAGTTTGTAGATTCTTATAGTAACGGAATAAGATTCCAATGTTTAACACAGAAGCCTTACCATGATAAAACTTATAATCAATATTGGTATAAGAACAACCCTTCTTGGCCTAATTCTAATGAAGTAGATAAGATTTTTAACACAATCAAATCTATGAAGAAATCAAAAATATTAAATTCTGAAAAACAGTTAAGATTGATGAAACAATATTTTCTTAATAATAAATCTGTGTCTATGCGTTGTTTTGTTGGCAATCAAAACTTCTTAATATCTTACAGGGGTGATGTTAAGTATTGTTATAGTTTCCCACCAATAGGGAACATTCTAGAGGATAATCCTAGAAAAATATGGAGTTCTCAGCAAGCCAAAAAACAAAGAAAGCAAATATACTATTGTAAAGATAAATGTGTGTTATTAAACTGTAATTATCAGGATTCATTTCTTCATAAAATCAAGAAATTCATAAGTGTGACAAGGAGGTTTGCATAATGTTAATATCGGTTGTGGTCTTAACCTTTAATCGTGCTCAACTTTTGAAAACCTGTCTTGAATCCTTATCTGGACAAGATATTTCTAAAAAAAAATATGAAATTGTAGTAGTTGATGATGGTTCAACAGATAATACTTATTCTATTGCTAATAAATATGATGTTTGGTATATTAAGCAAAAACATTCTGGTGTTTCTACTGCTAGGAATAATGGCATAAGGAATGCCAAAGGAGATATTATTTGTTTTGTAGCAGATGATTATTTATTCCCAGAAAACTATTTAGCTACAATTAATGATTTTTTCAAGAAACATAAATCAGTTGATGTTATTTCTTTTAGCATCCTTACTAAAGATAAAAGCTTTTATTCTCAGATAAACGATTTACATTATAAAACAAGGCTTAGAGGAACATTGAGTGTTTTTAATAGTAGAAGAAAATTTCCTGATGCTATTTTGCCTGCTTCAGGAGCTGCTGCTTTTAGAAAAGAAGTGTTTAACAAAGTTGGATTGTTTGATGAAAATTTACCTTGTCTTGAAGATATAGATCTGGCTATTAGGATGAAGTTCTCGAATCTAAAACATCAATATAATCCTCTGAAAATTCTAAGGCAAAATAATAAACCACTAATTCCATCTTTAAAAGAACAATTCTACAAAGGAAAAAACTATTTTTTTCTAAAGAAAAAATGGGGTTCTTCGTTTAAGCCTGCTTTGAAAACAAGTTTCTTAGGTGTACTATTGGTATTCTTTGTGACTCCTATATTATCTTTATTAAGAGTTATTAAACTTTATTTTTTTAAAGCAGTATTCTTCTTTTTTTTTATGTTAATACTTGATTATGCTTTTTTTCTTGGTTACTTGTCTGCATACATTGAATTTTTTAAGAAATGAAATGTTATATTTGCAGCTATTTCTTGACCTTTTATATTCCAGTGGATATTATTCTTGACATATAATCTTGATTTTTCTTCAGAAAAAATTCGATAAAGATCTATATATCTAATATTGTTTTCTTCCAAGAAAGTTATAATCTCATTCTTTATTTGCTCGAAGTTCAAGTCTTTTGGTTTTGTGAAATTATGTGTTTGTATATCATTATTAATTTCTAAGATTGAAGGAATTAATAAAATATAAAGTGAAATATTATTCTCTTCACATACTTGTTGAAACTCTTTTAATAATATTTTAGTTTTTTCTACATCGTCATCTAAATATTTTAGCTCCAGGTCTTCAAAAATCTTCCATCCATAATATGGAATATGAGAATAAATTCCTGAAATAATTAATATGTGAGTCATTGATCCGCCATATTTTGTGAACATATTATATGTTGCGGATCTACCTGCTACTGAACTTAATATTTTGAATAGCAATTTATTGGCTTTAAAGCCTATCTTTTTATTTTCCACTAATTCTCCTTCTGTCACCTCAAATATTTTTTTACTATTGTCAGGAATATCATTTTCCATGTAAAACCCTAATACAACTATATCAGGATTATATTTTAACCCTTCTTTTTTCAACATCAACAATTCTTGGTCTGTTCCATAACCCGATACTCCCAAGTTTATTACTTCATAGTCTAAATTATACTCATTTAACATTTTCTCAAGAAGTCTTGGATATGTGTTTTCTAATGAGCTATTAATGATTGTCCCCATGAATGAATCTCCAAGAAGTATTATCCTTTTTGTATGATCGAGTTTTTCATATTCGTGTTCGTAATCCATAAACCCTTTTGAGTTGATATTTTTATCAAGATTAGGCTTTAATATCCATAGAAGTGAATCATCATAATTATATCTGGCTTTACTCTCACCTAAGAAAAACTTCTGATCTATGAGAAAAAGTATTAAAATGATGATAACCAAAATCCAATACTTCTTTTGACTTTTTTTCATAACTACTCATATATGTTTTAGACAAAATATTTATATCATTCGTTTTTTGTTAATTTTTATGGGGGTTTTCAACAGATTTGAGTGGAAATTATTCTTTACTTTCTGGATTATTTTCTCTTCTTTTTCAATGTATATTAATTGGAATGAGAATTCCCGTCTTGATTTAACTTTGGCAATAGTTGATGATGGTAGTTTGTCAATTGACTCTTACTACAAGAATACTGGTGATAGAGCTTATTATAAGGGTCATTATTATTCTGAGAAGGTTCCTGGGATGAGTTTCTTAGGAGTGTTTGTTTATGCTCCTTTTAAATTCTTTTTTGGTGTGCCTGAGACACATGATAATCTTTGGAATACAGGTGTTAGCAAGTCGTGGTTAGGACTTGTCTTTATTAGCATTATATTTACTTCAGCACTACTTGGTGCGCTTTCAGTAGTGTTAGTTTATAGAATTTCAGAACTATTTTCTAAAAAAGAGGCACATAGAAAAATCCTTACCATGATATATGGCTTTGGAACCTTGGTGTTTATTTATTCAAGCATGTTTTATGAACATGTTCCAAGCACTTTTTTTGGGTTTCTCTGCTTTTATTTGGCTTTGAAAACAAATAAAGAGAAAAAAGATTATAGTTTCTGGGCTGGTTTTTTTGGCTCATTATCTTTATTGATTGCAATCCCTTTGGTCTTTGTATTAATTGGAACTTTCTTTTATCTTAAAGGTGCTAAGTCAAGGATGAGATTTGTTCTTGGAGCTTTGCCTTTATTAATTATATTTATGGCTTATAATTACTCAGTTTTTGATCATCCTCTTCGTTTAGGATATGACTACGCAGACAATAGTATTATAATGGCTTTTCCCACTTTTTGTAATAGTGTTTCTACATCTGATGAAAAGGTTTTGTGTGAGGCAATCTCTGCATCAGATATTAATATGTGTAAAAGGCTTTCAAACACTGATGAGTGTATATACCATGTTGCCAACGCTGTAAAAGATTCTTATCTTTGTGAGCACATTGTGGATCTTGATTGGAAATCTTATTGTAATGCACTTACAGATTTTGATTCAAGCTATTGCTTAGAAATATCTGATGAGTCAATGAAAAAGAATTGTGCTGGTTATGTCGATAAATCGTCTCTTTCTTTTTTTTGGCTTCGAACCAAGAATTTATTGAGTTTTATGAAACCTGACAGACTTAATATATTGCTGAGAATAACTTTTTTTCCTTATAGAGGTTTATTTTTCTATTACCCAATATTGCTATTCTCTCTTGTGGGTTTGTTCTTTATGTACAAAACTCATAAACGAGAAGCTTTTCTTATATGGTTCTTGCTTGGAACTTTTCTAATATTAAATGCACGGTTTCCTATCTGGTGGGGTGGCTTTTGTTTTGGTCTTCGTAATTTAACTCCTCTAATGCCTTTCCTGATGATTCCTTTGTTGTTCTCTTTTAAGAAGATAAAACTGAAGTATATAATTCCATTCATAGTGATATCTATATTCTTTAATGTATTAGGCTTTCAAATCCCTGAAGAAGCAGGACTTGGAAAAGCTGTTGATAACTTTATCCCTTTTGGAAATCCTTTATTTGAACACTATTTGCCTTTAACATTAAGTCAAGGACCTCAGAGTTTATTATTAGAGCAGGTGTTAGATTTTCAGTTTAAACCTTTACTAAATGTTATTCTTGTTCTTATTCCAGTCTATTTTATCTGGAGAAAGAAATAGTATAAAATAATTACAACGTTGTTATCGGCCTTGACTGCAGAATGAACAGTTTTCCTTTGTAAAAAGCAAACTCTACGTCTTGTGGCTTGCCGTAGTGCTTCTCTATTTTTTCTCCTATTTTTGAGACTTGTTCAACAAGTTTTATGTCTAGGTCAAAATGCTCCATCTTCTCATTCACTTCATGTGTGTCTTTCTTCAAGAAATAAGAATTTGGCGTTACTTGTCCTGACACTAGAGCTTCTCCAAGTCCTTCTACCATTTCTATCAAGATGTATTTCTTGTTCACAGGGTCGATAGTGAACATCACACCTGCATACTCTGCATCTATCATCTCTTGGATGACAACTGATATCAAGACATCTCTGTGGTGGAAGTTGTTCTTTTCCCTGTAGTATATTGCTCTGCTTGTGAATAACGATGCCCAGCACTTCTGCACAGCAGTTATTACGTCGTTATCTCCTTCTATCTCCAGATATGTGTCCTGCTGTCCTGCAAAGCTGGCAGTTGGTAAATCCTCAGCTGTTGCAGAGCTTCTCACAGCCACAATCTTGTGTTTCAGTTTGTGGTAGTTCTTCAAGATGTCTTCTCTTAAGTCTTTAGGGAACTTCTGCTTCATGATTAGCTTTCTAATCTCTTTTGAGACTTTATCAAGTTCTTCTGTGCCTTCAACATCTAGTTTATCAAGTAATCCATGGATATGTGCTCCTATAGTTGTTTCGTCCATGAAGTCCTTGTAGCCATGAACTGTTATGCAGAAGCCGTTAGGAATGTTGAAATGATGAAACATCTCTCCAAGGTTGGCTCCCTTGCCACCAACGATTGGAATATCATCCTTGTTCAAGTCTTTAAGCCATAGAATGTTTTCAGGAGTGTACTCTCCTTCCTCTGTTTTTACTTTTTTCTTTTCCATTTTAAACATCGCGAATTATCCTGACAATACCGTGATTGGCATTAACCTCAACAGTCATGTCGTCCTTGAGTATTTTTGTGGCTATCTTTGTTCCTATAATGCAGGGAATACCTAGTTCCCTGGTAACAATGGCTGCGTGGCATGTCACGCCTCCTTCGTCAGTAACCACTGCTGCAGCTCTTTTCATAGCAGGAACATAATCAGGCCTTGTCATGACTGCTACAAGAATATCTTTTTCTTTAACCTTATCAATCTCTTTTGCGCTCTTTACAATCTTGACTTTTCCAACCACTCTTCCCAAGGAGGCAGTTAGTCCTCGGAAATCATCAATGTCTAAGATATCTTTCTCTTGCAATATGGCGTTTCTGATATTAGTGCATTCCTGTCCATACACTGCTTCATGACCTTCCTTGTCCCAGTAGAGCACACCGTTTTTCTCTCTCTCTTTAAGTATATTTATATTTGGTTTGTTCTCAAAGATCTTGCTTACTTCCCTGGGAGACATATACTTAAGATTGTGAGCTGGTATGTCAACTCTTTTTCCTATCTCTTCAAGCAATTGTGAAGCGTAGTGGGCTGTCCAGAATGTTCCTTTTTTCCTCTCATCCTGCCAGTACGTGAAATCCTCAGATGTTTTTATGAGGAATTTTAGTTCTTTATAGAGTTTCAATTCTTTCATCAGTTTATCCTTGTTTTTCTTGTTTTCTTTCGGCGTGTTCTCTACTCTTTCTAGTTCTTCCTTGATGTCTTTCTTTACTTTTAGAATCTTGTTAAGCTCTTTCTCAAAGTATTTCACCCTTAGCACGTGGGCATCAACATAGTTGTTTCTTGTCCAGAAGAATTTCTTTTGATGCTCTTCTAAGAGCTTTTTCTTATCTTTGCTGTGTTTTTGCACCTTGAGTGCTACTTTTAAAAGTCCAATCTCTGCCTCGTTTATGAATGATAGGTGTACAGGTGCTGTGAGTGTTGAAAATACCTCTGTGAATCTCATTTTATCCTTCACTGGATGCTTATCATAAACAACTCTTATCTTATCTGCTATCATCTGGTCTGTGCCCAATGCAAACCCGTCGATGATCGAGCTTGTGCTGTTCTTGCTGAGAGTGACCTTAACAAACTGGTCGTGCAGGGCAATCAATTCCTTATCGCTCAGTTTAGATAGATTAATCTTTCCTATCTCTATGCATTTCTTGTAAAATGCTTCTTCAGCTGGTAGCCATTCCTTGATAAGATCAGAACTTAAGTTAGGATTCTTCTTGCCTCCTTCAATGACTGCTGTGTATATCTTCTTGATCGCCCCCATCTCAATATACCAGTCAGCCTTTCCGTTGTCAAAGAAGCAGTAATGCACCAGATTACCGCCTAATTCTTTTCTTTTATCAGGCAATATCTCTGCTTCTGCAATCATATGTAGTAAGTAAGGTGAGCCGTCAAACCTCTGATGATACCATTTCTTTCCAGCCCAATGTTTTAGTTTCTTCTTAGCCAGACCTTGGATATATTTCATTTTCATGAATTCGCTTCCATTGCACCACTAACCATTACATTTCTAACAGTGTCTAAAGGAGTGCTTCTTCCGACTATGCCGACTGGCTTCATCAGACCTTCCAGCATTGTGAAATCCATGGTCATATCAGAGAATTGGAGTATTGAGTGTCCGAATATGTTTGCTGCTGTTAGATTTGGGAACACTAGTATATTTGCCTTTCCTTTTAGCGGTGAATCTGGACATTTCCTTTGGGCTCCGAATTCGCTTACAGCAGCGTCCACTTGCATCTCTCCGTCGATGAGTAGCTTTGGATCCTCTTTTTTCACAATCTCCAATGCGTCTCTCACTGTTTGTATGGCTGGATGGTTTCCACCACTTCCTTTTGTTGAAAATGATAGTAGCGCAACTTTTGGAACTATTCCAAAGCTTCTTACACACTTAACTGCATTTAGAGCTATTTGAGCTAGTTGCTCTGCATTAGGATCTATGTTTAAGCTGACATCTGTTATGAATAGTGTTCTGTTATTCTTTACATCACTCACTACAACGACTTCTGAGACGATTCTTTTTTTCTTTCTCAGTATCTGAAGGGCAGGCCTCATAAGCTCTGCTGTTGGGCAGATAGCTGAACCTGCAACTGAGTCTGCATAGCCGCAGTAAGCATACATGCATCCGAAGTAGTTCTCGTTCTCGATCAACTTCTTCGCTGTTTTCAAGTCCATTCCCTTATGTTTCCTAACTTCAACAAGCTTCTCTGCTAATTCTTTCTTAAGCTCAGAATTTTTATAGTCAACTATCTCTGCTCCGCTCACATCCACACCGAACTTCTTGGCTTCTTCATTGACAACTTTAGGATCTCCTAATAACACTATCTTTGCAAGTTTTCTTTCTAGAATCTGTGCACTTGCTCTTAAGAATCTTTCATCCCATCCTTCGCATACAAGCACTTTAACTGGTTTCTTCTTTGCAATCTCTTCCATTTTTTTGATTAGATCTATTTTCATCACCCGTTTATCTAAATGATACTGCTTTGAATTTCTTGTTGCATATAAATCTTTTCAATTTTTTCTTGTATAGTACAAATCTCAGATTTTTTAACTCCAGTAAGTATATATCATCATAATCCTCTATAAACAAGCCAATATTTCTTGATCTAAATTTTTTTATAGCTTTATCTGCAATTGTTTTTTTATCTTCTTTATTTTTAACATTAAGTTCAAAACTTTTTATTGTTCCTTTCTCATCGCTTATGAACTTGTTTGATTTGATCATGTCAAGTTTCAATATTTTTTTGATTGGGTCTTCTTCAACAACGAAATTTTGTGATATTGCTATAATCTTCATATTTGGGTTTAGACTTTTTAATGAATTGTATATATATAATACTTCTTTGTTGAGATTGTTTTTGATTGTTGTTTTTGAAAGTTGAAATTCTTCTTCTTCAACCTCGTTAGAAATAACTGTTTTAATCCATATCTGAATTATTTTCTCGTTGCTGATGATATTGAAAAAGCGGTTGTTTGTCTCTCTTATAATCTGAAGGATGTGTAAATAAAAGGCTGTTATGCTTAGTCTAATGAGTTTTTTTATTTTATCTGTGCTTGGCTTGAATCTAAAAAAATTTAGAATTATCAGTTTTGTTATCAATAACAACAACCGCTTGGTTGTGTATATCTTATCAGGGTCTATCTCTTTTTGAAAAAGGCTGTACATCAGTTTGAGGAATATTCTATTTGCCACTGCAACTGTTCGATGATAGATAAAAGTGTCGTCTATGTCAATTATTAAGAGATCTAATCCCCCCTTGAAGAAATTATTTTTCATTATGCAGTTTGATATTCTTCTTTGTATTTGTCGGCTTTATTCATCAGATCAATTGTGATTTTGTTCATTTCTTTATTACCGCCGCTTGTTCCAAAATGAGTTGAATCTGGATGTTCGATAATATAATGTGCTTTTGCGTGCTTATAGACTGCATTTGAAGGCCTCACAAGGTTGTCGTATTTTCCAGCAACTATTTGAACATTAACTGTTGGTTTCCTTTTTGTGATTTCAAGAGCGTGTTTCTTGCCACTAGTTTTTCTCACATCATCCGCGCTTGCAAATGGTACTAATAGCTTTTGTGGCAGTGTTTTTGCTTTTATTCCAGAAGGTGCTGGTGCTCTTGCTTGGACTTTCTTTATTCCATATTGTCTGATTCTTTCGTCTCCAGCCATGTATATTCCAACATCTCCTCCGCTGCTGTGTCCGCTAAATGTGTCTCTTCTCTTTTCAGCATTTTTTAATTCTGTGTATTTATGCATTTCATCAATTTGTTCAAAAGATTTGTCTGCATTTTCTTTTCTTGGCAGAGAATGGTGACCTTTCAAGTGATATGCGTGCTTTCCTTCTTTTCTGAGTTGTTTAGCCAACCTCCACTGAGAGCCCTCGTTTTGAAAAAGCCCGTGCATCAAATATACTATCTCATCAGTACTGGAAGCATCTTTCTTGAAATGTTTTTTTGTCTTGTAGTTCTGATATTTGGCTATCCCTAGTCCGACAGTGTTGTCTACTGCGTTTCTTACGATGTTTTTGCTGTTCTCAAAGAATACTTTTGTTCTGTTGCTTAAGCTTCGTTGAGAGGCAGCTTCAGCTTTTTTTTTTAATGGTTTATATTCTTTTTTCATTTCTTCATACTTTTTTTCAACATATTGTTTTTTAACTTCAGAAGGTTTTGGAGTTTCAGGTTTAGCTGGCTCAACTTTTTCTTCTAGACTTAACAAGAATATGAAGACTGGTCTAATCATTGTATCTCTTTACCAGTAATTATATTTAAAGTATTTATATATATTGTTTTTTGATGAATTTTGCAGGCATTCCACCCCAGACTTCATTAGGAGGAATCTCTCTTTGGGCCAGACTGTAGGATTCTATTACTGAGTTCTCTCCTATTGTTGTAGCTGCTCTTACAAAAGAATGATGCTTCAGATGACATCCTTTTTTCAACAATATCTTGCCGAACACTGTCTGGGTTATTGTGTATTCATGCCCATCCAGGTAGCAGTCATGCTCGATAGTGACATTATCTTCTAGCTTTATTATGTCCCCGTAAAGGTGGTCAAAAACAACCCCTTTCTCTATTCTGCAATTCTTTCCGATCTTTAGTCCCATCATCCTGTAAAGAAATGTTTTCAAGAAGGAGTGTGGCATTAGCCTTGTTATTTCAACAATGATTCCATTGTAGAATATCTTAAAGATATTCCTTGCTCTCCACCAGTCGTCTCCTGCATTAAGCCTTTTTCCATTGTAGTGAACCTTGAAGTACATTCTCTCAGGATCTTTTAGGAATTCTTTTACTTGCTTTCTGAAAGTCTTATAATAATTCTTGTCATGGATTGAAGGTTTGTGATATTTTTCGATTTCTTCTTCTGTGAACTTTTTCAGTAGTCTTGCAGGCTTTCCACCCCATAGCTCTCCTTCAGGAACCTCTTTATCGTAATCTGAGAAGAACATGAGCATGGCGCTTTTGTTAAGCACGAAGCCTGGCTTCAAAGTTGTGACTCCTCCAACCAAAGCCCTTTCTTTGATAGTGACCTTTCCAAGTTTTAGCTTATTCCCTTTCACTTCGTGTGTGATTATCCTTGAATCACCGCCTACTATGCACCCTTTCTCAAGATAGATAAGCTCTGGGAAGTAAGGATCAATCTTTATGTAGTGCGGGAAACAGACGTCATGTCCGACATTCATTCCTGTTGTTCTGAGAATGAAGTTCTTTATATGGCTAGGGACTATTCTAGTTTGCAATGCCAGGATGAATTTGTTATACAGTAGTCTTAGAAAATTCTTCTTGTAATCGTTCTTATTCTTAAGAGTTATTTCTATTGTTCTTTGATCAGAATTCTGAAGTTCTTTAACAGCGTCCTTGACATACTTCTTCATTTTATAACACCTATACCTTCCAATTCTTCAAGTAATTGTTCTTTGTTTTTAAATTGTATTGCTTTTATGCCTAAGCTTGCTGCTTGTTCAACGCTTTTCTTAGTATCATCTATAAATACTGCCTCTTCTGGCTTTACATTGTATTTTCTTAAGATTATTTTGAAACCTTCTGGTTTTGGCTTCCTTGTCTTCAATTGGTATGACACTATGACCTCATCGAAGTAATCTTTTATTTTATCTTCGAAAAGCTTCCAGTAATCCTCGCAGTAATTGGTAAAGCAGACAACCTTGTGTTTTTCCCTTAAGTTGTTTGTAAACTCCAGCATTTCAGGATAGAATTCTTTTGTCTTCATCATTGCTTCCATTATCTCTTCAGGCGTTTCCTGTATATTGTATTTTTTGATGAGTGTTTCCCATACTTTTCTTCCTGATATTTCGTCCATCTCTGCCTTGTAGCCTAATTCATAGTATTCCTCTTCAAAAACTTCGGGTAATCCATGAATTTTCATGAAACCTTCTATGAACGGAGGCTCTTCTGAGTTAGAGCAAACATCCGACATGTCGAATATTATTAATTTTATCATTTCTTTATGTCCTTCATCTTATGATGTTCATTTTATCTTTTTAACGATTCCGTGGTTTGCTTTGACTTCGACAAGGTCTCCATCTTTCAAAGCTTTTGTAGCTATCTTTGTGCCAATGACGCAGGGTTTGTTAAGTTCTCTTGCAACAATCGCTGCGTGACAAGTGATTCCACCTTCGTCTGTGACAATAGCGGATGCTTTCTTCATAGCTGGCACGAATTCAGGTCTTGTCATAGAAGCAACCAATACGTCTCCTTTATCAACTTTGTCTAAGTCATCTCTTGTTTTGCACACTTTTACTGTTCCAAGTGCTGACCCTTGAGATGCGCATGTCCCATGGATATCTGATTCTAGCACAAAATTTCTGTAATAAACATCCATAAATTCCTTGTATTCTTTTCCTGTGTAAACCTCAAACTTCATATCATCCTCTTCACGTTTCATATACACTATGAAATGTTTCATTCTTTCTTCGCCATCCTTTTTGTCAAAAGATTCTAGCTTTGAAAAAGTTAATTCGAATGGGAAATAGCACTTTAGCATTTCCAAAGGAATAGTGAATTTTTTGCTTATCTCTTTGAGAATCAGGTTCATATGATAAACTGAGCAAAGCATATGTTTTTTTCTGTCATCCTGCCAGTGTAAAACCTCTATTATCAGGTCGAGAAGTTTCTTTGTATCCTCGTCAATGTGGAGTTCTTTGATAAGTTTGTTTCTTTTTTCATTATTATTTTCATAACGAATCTCTTCCTCTTTTATTCTTTGTCGAATATAAATATTGGATTTTAATAGTTTCTGTATCTCTTTCACGTAGTTGGTATCTGTCAGACTTTCTCCATGATAGTAATTTAATTGGTTATAATAGTATTCTTCTTTATGAGCTGATATTTTCTTTCTGATTGAAGCAGATAATTTTTGTATAATATTTTTAAGTGATTCTTTCTGAAAAAGACTTAGAAGGTTTTTATCTTCAGCTATTGTGGTCATTATTTTTAACAAATCAATATGTTCTTTGCTTATGAATGATGGTTTCTTAGGTTGCATCAAAACATTGAATGTTTCCTTGAACTTTTTATCATGGCGATCAAGCTCTGTGATTTGCTCAAGTTTCTTCTTAAAAAGGGGCTCTGCAACATATGATATTCCTTCTACGATATGGCTTACAGATATTGAATCACGATATGCATACCACATTTTTTGGTATAACTTGAAAAGTTCTTCTTTTGATAGTTTCTGTAAATTAGAGTTTCTTACTTTAGCAATTGTTCTCCACACAATTTCAACTAATTTTGCGTCTTTTTTAAGAACCTCTTTGAAATACTCAGGATTCGCTTTAAATCTTTTCATGAATTCACGACCTATGTTCGCAAAGTCTTTTTCAAGATAATGGAACTCAAGATAATCTTTGTCAAAAATGAAGAGTATTTCTGTATATCCATAACCAATCTGTGGGTACATTCCTTTAAGTGCAGAATAAGGACCATGAGATATGAAATTCAAAGCAGCATTAAATCCTTGAACATACCATTTCTTCTTAACGGTTTTCTCATATGTGCCTATTTTAATTTTACACCCTCCTTATAATACCATGGTTGGCATTAACTTCAATCTTATCCCCATCTTTCAGAATCTTTGTAGCTACCTTAGTGCCGATAATGCAAGGAATACCAAGCTCTCTAGAAACAATCGCTGCGTGACAAGTGATGCCTCCTTCATCTGTTACAATCGCTCCAGCCTTTTTTATTATCGGGACAAACTCCGGCCTTGTCATGCTAGTAATTATTATATCACCCTCTTGCATCTTGTCAAACTCTGTAGGTGATTGTATAATCTTAGCAGTTCCAGTGACTTTTCCAAGATTAGCCACTGTTCCGTGGATGTCCCCAAATATTTCATCATAGTTGAAGCTCTTCAACTCTTTCTCAAGCAGAACTGTGTCTTCGTAGTCAAATATCTCTGGGCTTTCTTTCGTGTAAACAATTCCACATACTTCTAATCTCTTCTTCAGAGCATCTAAGTCTATCTTCTTATTATTAAATAAAGCTTGTAGTTCAATTCCTGTTGTACACTCCAACTCATTCATTGATATGCCTGTTCTCTTCTCAGCTTCCTTTAGGAATAACGCTATGTAGTGATCACCTATAAGATTTGCTTTCTTCCTCTTATCCTGCCAGAGACCATATTCTTCAATCATCCTGACCAGCAATCTTAAATACTCTCCGAGTGCTAGTTCATCCATTAGTCTTTCTTTTTCTTCCTTTGCTTTCTTAAGATTTGATTTATAGTTCTTCAGGTAATCCTTTACTTTTTCAGGTTTCTTTGAATGTTCCTTAGTCCTATCCATGAAGTACTTTTCATCCAGGATTACAGCTCTGAGATAATTATTTTGAATCCAGCACCATTTCTTCTGATGTTTTTTTATTTTCTCTTTAACATTCTTGCCTTTTAGGTAATCCTTCACAATTGAAAGGAGCTCGTACTTCTCATCACCAAAGAATGTTTGGTCAACAGGTGTTGATAGTATTGTTAATATTTTGTTGAATTCTTTCTCTCTCCCTAGCTTTTTCACGTGTGCTTTAAGAGCCTTGTTTATCTTGGTCTCTAGATAGTATCCCATTGCATCCGCAATCAACGGAAGAGTAAATTCTCCTATGTAAGAATCGCTAAACCTCTTGTAGAGATTACTTAATTCTTTGTCAGAAAGTATTGATAGATTAACAGAAGAGATCTCATCACAGACATCGTAGAATTTCTTTCTGTAGGGTTCCCATTTCTTTACAATCTTCTGTGTATATTCAGGGTATTTTTTTTCCCCTTCAATTACTAGGTCACCAATCCTGAACATGTCATTCTCATCAAATCCGAACATGAACATGTCATTCTTTATGAAGTTTATTATAATATTAAAGCTGAAATCATGTTGTCTTGCAAGCTCTTTTACACCAGCGGGCAGAACATACCATAGATAATGATATTTTCCACCTCCTTCCTGAATCCAAGGCTTGATTCCTTTTGGTAAAATTCGCTTCATTTTATTTTTCTAACAACTCCTTTATTCGCATCAACAAATACTTTATCTCCGTCATCTAGTTTTCTCGTGGCGACATGTGTTCCTACAATGCATGGTTTCTTTAGTTCCCTACTGACGATTGCAGCATGACTTGTAAGTCCGCCTTCATCTGTTATGATTGCCTTTGCTTTTTTCATCAAAGGAATATACTCAGGCCTGGTCATTGGTGCAACCAGAATATCTCCTTCTTTAAATTTGCTAAAGTGAGTGTATGCACAAACTACTTTTACTATTCCTTCGACTTGTCCTTTAGAAGCGCAGTATCCTTTTATCTCTGTGTGTTTTTCTAGAAAAACTTCTTGTATCAAGTTGATACATTCTCTTGCATCTTTATCTGACAATATGTAATGTTCTTTTTCTTCGACTACAAGGACATATTTATCTCTTTTTTCCAACTCTTTTCTGAATTCAGCAGTGCTTTCTATTTTTAGAAGCTCTCTAGGAAGTGTTTTTAATATTAATTTTAACTCTGTATTGTATATTTCTGCTATTCTCTTTGCGAATAACATGTAGAAATGATTTGATTTCAAAACATAGTATTTTCTCTCATCTCTTAGCTCGGACAACTTTCTGTACATGTAGAAAATGTTTTGCATCTCTTTTGATATATTATGTTTTTTTATTATTCTTGAAACTTTGTTATTCATGTTTTCTTCTTTTGTTTCTATTTCTTTTATTCTCTTTTCTAATTCTTTCAATGGTTTTTTTATGAGTTCTTTTAATAATGGGAGAAAATCTTTTTCTTTCAGAACTTTTGCTATACTCCAAGAGTTTTCAATGTAGAAATATTTTTTCGCATAATCTTTTAGATAGTTGAGAACTTTAGCATCTGATAATCCTTTTGCTTGTAATTCTTTTGCTAGCTTGTAGAGATCTAGCTCAGAGTACTCCATAAAGTTTAGTTTTATAGGCTGGGTTAATACTCCAACTTCTTCTTTTGACAGTTTTAGCTTGGATTCTTTTATTTCTCTTTTAAGCATATTATGTCCTTCAGGGTCGAATTTGTCACACATCCAGTTTGTTTCCCAGTAATCATATATTAAATCATCAAATTCTTTCAATAGACTTAAAACCTCTTGTTTTCCTAATTTCTCGAAGTTTACTTTGTCTAACTTTTTGAACATTGCTCTGAGCTTCTTTTGAAATTTTTCCAAGATAACAAAGTAGTCATCAACTGTTTTTCTGCTAATCTTGGTTTTTCTTAAGAATTCTTCAGCCTGTCTGACAAGATGTTTCTTTGGGTAGAAATACTCGCACTTATTCTTGATATAAGTAGCTATTACTGGAGGGCCGAATTCATATGATACTGAAACAACTGGTGTGTTGCAGTAGAAACCTGTAAGTTCCGCAGCTTGTCTGTACCATTCAATGCTTTTGATTTGTTCTTTCAGTTCTTCCTTCATTTTATTTTTCTCACTATTCCTTTGTTGGCATCAACTTCTATAATATCGTCGTTTTCGAATACTTTAGTTGCATTCTTCGTTCCAACTATGCAAGGAATCTTTAGCTCTCTTGAAACGATTGCTGCATGACAGGTAATGCCTCCCTCATCGGTTACAATTGCACTTGCTTTCTTTATGGCCATCATGAAGTCAGGACTGGTCATTGCAGTTATTAGTATTTCTCCTTCCTGTAATTCATGTGTGTGATGAGCGCTTTCAATTATTCTTGCCCTACCTTTTATCTTTCCAGGATGAGCTGTCATTCCTTTCAATTCAGAAACCGAACCAGCTACATCATGTGTTTCCAAGAACTTTCCAAGATTCTCTCTTACTTCAGGTCCTTCATCATAGTAAATAATGTTTTCATGATTATTTATCCAGAAGATTGATCCATTCTTCCTTTCAATAATTTTCTTTTTATCCAGCTCCTTTCCTTCCACCAAGAATTCATAGAGCTCATTAGGAAGAATATATTGTGAGTCTGTGAGTTCCATGCCTGCTATTTTTGCAAGCTTTTCCTGTGCTGGAATTACTGCTACATGCACTTTTGTGAAGACTTCTTTCTTGTAATCCATTAAATAGGCTGCAACTCTCAGCACCTTGAACAGCTTCTGATATTTTTCTTTGACATCGTACTTCTCATTTATCTCTGCTTGTTTTTTCAATGTTATCTCTTTGAAGTTCTCCAACTCATAAACTTCTTCTTTCATTCTTTCTGTTCCTACTTTCATCAATTTATCAAGCTCTTTCTTGAAATAATTCTCATCAAATGTTGCAACTCCGTAATCGAATGGAATCCATGAGAAATTATCAGAATGTTTCTGTAAATCTTTGTCTTTATTATCAGAAAAAGCTACTTTCAGCAAAGACAGTTTCTCTTTCTGAGTAAAAGTGAGAATTTCAGATGTTAGCATCACATTGAAGTCCTTGATTGGAATATATTCATACTTTTTCTTAAGCATTTCAAAGATAGTATCCTTTATTGGCCAGACAATTGGCTCTCCATAGATGTATGTGTTTTCATAATGATCGTGGAATTCTGCAAAGAATTCATATAGTTTCTTTTTGTTGTTCTCATCCTTTATTTTGTCAACTTTAGTTTCTATGAACTTTAGGAACTCCTCTGATTCCTTGTCAAACTTAACTTTCAAATCAAATATGTGCTTTGGCTTCTTTATTATGAAATCAGTGATTTTTTTATTAAGCTCTTCAGTTTCTTTTTCATTATGTGTCCAGAAAGCTAGAGCATCGTGATAGCTCACAGTTCCTTCTATCCATGGCATTCCAAAGACATTCTTTTGTGACGCCAGGTATATTATGCCGTGAAACACTGGTTGTGCGTAGAATGCTGCTGCATTCTTCTTTTTTTGCAAGATAAAATGACTATTAGGTATTCTTAACTTCTTTTTCTGCATCTTCCATGGATATTTCATTTAGATAGCCTCCTGACAACTCCTTTCTTCAAATCCATTTCAATAATATCATTGTCTTTTAATAATTTCTTTGCTTTCTTCGTTCCTATTATGCATGGTATCTTCAATTCTCTGCTTATAACTGCTGCATGGCATGTTATTCCTCCCTCATCTGTTATGATTGCTTTTGCCTTTCTCATTAGAGGAACAAAGTCAGGCCTGGTCATTGTTGTTACCAAGATGTTTCCTTTCTTGAACTTCTCTTCATGAGTGTTCATTATTATCTGAGCTGTTCCTCTTATCTTATCAACAGGCGCGCTTGCCACATATCCCTTTATCTCTCCTGTAAGGTCTGGTCCTGTTAGTTCTATAAGTTTCTCAGCTTTCTTTCCGTAGAACCACTTTGTTTCGACATCGTCTGTGTTTCCTTTCCTCTTCATGACATAGGCAGACATCTCGTATCTTTTCTTGACACTTGTTTTGCTTGGCTTCTTGTTTTTTAGCAATAATTCTTCTATCTCTTCAACTGTGAATTCGTGGACTTCCTTTTTTTTCAGATCAAATCTGTTCGCTATCTCTTCGCAGTACATATCAATAAAGTAATTGCATTGGAGCATCTTCTCCTTTCTCTTATCTATTCCTTCTCCCATCTCTTCTATGATTTTGAAGTGAAGTTTCAGGTTATTTGATAATTTGTACTTTTTCAGAATCTCTTTCTTTCTTTTTTTCAGGTTTGGAATCTTGTTCTTCAAGCTCTTCAATTCAGCTTCTAATTTTTTTTTGTTTTTCTTGGTTTCTTTCTTAGCTTCTTTCAAGAAATATTCTGGAGAAAGATATCTTATGTTTCGGAAACTGTTGATGACAAACCAGTGCTTCTTTGACTGCTTCTCAAAATGCTTCTTCTTAAGCTTTCCATAGTTCTTTATGCATGCCTTCAAGAAATCAAGCCTTTCATGCTCCATAAAGCTTAGTTCTTTTGGAGAGGACATTGCTATTATCAAATCTGACATTTCATCAGGAGTCAAATCAGGAAGTTCTTTTCTAACAGCGTCTTCCAGATGATATGTTGTGAAAATATCGGTGCATTCTACAATTAAAGGATAACTTAGGAAGCTCACGTATTTTTCAAGCCATCTTTTGTAGGTTTCCCAAAGCTCTTTGTTGTTGAGCTTTTTCCTCTCTTTACTGAATCTCTTGTACAGATAGAAGACTATCTTCTCATTTCTGGCAGTGTCTTTTATTATTTTCTTTAGGAAAGCAGGATTTTTTTTCATATTTTTGAGAATATATTTGTACATCTCCAGCTTTCCATCTTCAGGAGATCTCTCGATTAGCATTCCTTTCTTGTATCCCATGATTGCTAAACTCATACTCCTTACTTTTAGGTCCCTAGAATAAGTTATGAAACAATTGAGTGGATAGTATAATGTCTGTACTGTTCCAGGACATTCCTCGCACCACCAAGAATGCTTCTTTACTTCCTTGACTATTTCGTTGAATTTCATTTTATTATCCTGACAACTCCATGATTCGCTCTTACTTCGACTTCCATGCCATCTTCGAAAACCTTTGTCGCTACTTTTGTGCCTATGACACATGGAATTCCTAACTCCCTGCTAACAATAGCGGCATGGCATGTTATCCCGCCCTCATCAGTCACGATAGCGCCTGCTTTTTTCATTGCAGGGACAAAGTTAGGTGTTGTCATCGTGCTTACAAGAATATCTCCTTCTTCCATCTTGTCAATCTCCTTTGCAGTTAGAATCTTGTTGACCTTGCCGATGTATCTTCCTGTACTTGCACACATTCCCATTATCTCTGTGTATTCCTTCAAGTCTTCCTTGCTAAGTATTTCCTTTTCTTTCTTTCTTGCTTCTTTTCCAATGAATACTTCTGATGTGTAATCTTTGTCATTAAAAATAACTATGCATCTTTTCTTCTGTTCCTTTATCAGTTCTAACGGCAGATCTTCTCCTGAAAGGATATCTCTTATCTGGTCTGGTAATGCATATTCCAAAAGATGGAATTCAACATTTTTTCTCCTAGCAACTTCCCTGCAGAAAGAATCCAGTATTCCATTTGCTTGCATATCTAATGATTTTCTTTCATCTTGGAACAAGCAGAAGTCATCTAGTAAAGAAACTAGCTTTATTGTTTCCTTGTCTGCATTTATCTGCTTTAAGATTTGTTTCTTTTCTTTTTTCACACTCTCAAGTCTTTTCTCATTGTCTTCCACTAGTTTGTCAACATCTGCATTGTCTTTTAATTGCTTCTTTGCTTTCTCTATAAAGAATTTTTCATCAAGGACTTTTGTTCCACCAAAACTGTTTTGAATCCAATAGTACCTCTTTGCGTGATTTTTTACTTTTTTCTTGAATCCAGAGTCCTTGAATCCTTTCTTGTCTGCCAGTTTCACCAGTTCAAAGAATTCTTCTTCTTCGTTATTGGCAGCTGATTTCTTTGTTGGTGTAACCAGAATATTGAAGTACATCCTGAATTGTTCTTTTGTTAATCTTTCTTTTAGGATATCTTCTCCCCCATAAGATATCATCTCTGCAACCTGACCAATTCCCCACCAGTCAAGATAGTTTTTGTCAAACTCGTTGTAGATTTTTAAGAGTTTTTCATCGCTTAAAGATTCTAGATTTAATGAGTTTATTTTTTTAAACTCTTTTTTTATTTCTGAGCACTTTCTTTTCCATTCACAAATTACTCTTTCATATTTTTTCTTGTTAAGAAACATTGGGATTATCTTTTTACCATTATCGATAAGTTCATCAAGGTCACAAATCCATCTAATCATCCCATCTTTAAAAAAACCGTATAGTTGCTTATCATAACACTCACCGAATCTTTTCTTAAGAGGGGCTGTAGCACTTAGTGCAGCAGTATAGATTATATGAATCGCTGAAGGCCTCTCCCAGGTCCACCAGTTCTTTTTCATGTTATCTTCCTAACGATTCCTTTGTCAGCATCTACTTCTACAATATCGCCGTTTTTGAAGGCTCTTGTTGCATTCTTAGTTCCTACTATGCATGGAGTTCCGAGTTCTCTAGATACTATTGCTGCGTGTGATAGCAGGCCTCCTTCATCCGTTACTATAGCTGCTGCTTTCTCCATTATTGGTACTAACGCTGGGTTAGTCATTGGTGTGACTATTATTTCTCTTTCTTTGAAGTCCCTGCCATCTTCGATTTCCATTATTATTCTTACTTTTCCGGTTATTTTTTCTTTCTTCTTTGAAACAGATGTTCCTTTAATTTCATTTATGTCAGTTTCTTCTTCTTTGATTTCTTTTTTCTTATATTTTTCTAACTCTTTTCCTGTTAACACGCTTGGAGCGTTGTGGCCATAGAGCAATGCGTGTTCTTTCAGTCTTAGAGTTAATTCTTTCTTTGGTATTGCTAGTCTGTTATCTGCTAGACTTTTCTTTATCTCTTCTCTTCTCATCGAAACTAGTTGCTCATAGCTTATTTGGAATCTCCTAGCGATTTCTCTGTAAAGCTCGTTCATATAATGGAAATGATAATTAACTGATTCATCAGCGAGGTTCATTATTAATGATACTTTTCTAGCAGACTTTATTATTCCTTGTTGATATTTGTTTAAGTTGTAGTCTTTCAAGTTGATCTTCAAAGGTTTCATCTTTTCCAGTTCTTCATCGATGTGTTCTTTTTCTTTTTTCACTATTTCTTTGAATCTGTTCTTTATGTCTTTAACCGAGTATCCTTCACCCCAGAAGTAATATCTATTTAGGAATCTGTATTTTTGCCAGTGTTCTTCTAGTTCTTTATTTAATTTATTCTTTGTTTGGAGATGTTTTTTAGCTAGTTTTAACAGTTCTGTCTTTTCTTTTCCTATCATGCTTATCTCTTCTGGACTTGTTATGTACTCAATTAGTTTTTCATCAGATTTCTTAAGTTTCTCTAACTCTTTGATGAATCTTTCCATGAAGATGTCGTTGAAGTAGAAGTAGTAACCGTAAAATATGACTCCTCCCCATAACCTTGCTTGTAAGTCACAGCTTTCTTCTAATAGATTTGATAGTTGTTTATTACTGAGTTTTTTCCAGTTTGAATGTTTATACTTATCTGTGAATTTTATGATTTGTTTTGCGATTTTCTCCATAAGTGCCCCGAATTTGTAGAATATAAGAGGATTTCTTTTGTTCATTCCTTCAAGGATTCTATTTATGTTATTGTAGTCTTCAATACCTATTGCTCGCTGATTGTTGAATTGTCTGTAGTTATTTATCTTGTAATTCACTCCAAATAGTTTATGTGCATAATCTCTTCGAATTCCTAGAGCAGCGCTATCTATGAAAAGAATTGCATGAGGTTTTCCTCTGCTAGAAGTAGCGAACCACTCAACTTTTTCTTCTTTTATTTTTGTTATAACTCCTTTGTTCGCATCCACTTCTACATAATATCCGTCTTTCAAAGCCATTGTTATATGTTTTATTCCTACTATGCAAGGAATCTTTAGCTCTCTGCTGATTATTGCTGCATGTGTTGTCACTCCTCCTTTCTCTGTTATAATTGCCTTGGCTTTGTGCAGATATGAAACAAAGTCAGGTGTTGTGTTTGAGGTTACTAGTATTTCTCCTTGTTTTAATCTTTTTAGTTCGTGTAGACTCTTAACTACTCTTACAACTCCTGTTACTTTTCCTCCATAAGCGCTTCGTCCTTTAAACGAGTCTCTATCTGAGATTTCAATTGGTGCTATGATTTTCTCCATCTTGTTCGCTTCTTCTCCTTCGTAGATATGAATTTTGCCTTCATGATAATAACTAAGCATCTTTGTTCTTCTTTTAAGTAATGTTTTCTTTGAGATAGTTTCCTTTTCTAGTTTATACATCTCTTTTTGTTTTAACAGAAGCATCTCTTCAAAGGTGTAACCTTTCTTCTTTCCTATCTGTTTTAGAATCTCATTGATATAATAACTTACTTTCATAATAGTTCTCTTTCTTAGATCTTGGGTGAATGTTAAGAATTCAATTATGTTTGCTAATGTTTTTAGCTTTCTATATTTCTCTCCTTTCAAAGAGTTTAGTAATTTTCTTTTTTTCTCAAGATTGTTATCTTCATATATTTCTAGGTTCTTTAGTCTTTTTAGAAAGTAGTCCTCTTTGAGTTTTTTTGTATCGACGTAGTTGTTTCCTATCCAGAAGTACTTCTTGACATGCTCTTTTAGTAATTTCTTGAAATTCTTTTTCTTGGAGATTGCTAGTAGTTCTTTCTTCTCTTTTTCTAGGAATGATTCTCTGGGAGTTGATAGAATGTTGACATATTCTGATTTTCTTGATTTGAAAACCTTTGTGAGTTCTTTGTCGAATTCTTTTTCAACAAACTCTACTGATAGCTCTGGAATCATGACAATAACGAAATACTTGATGTAGCGGTCATGGATCTCTTTCAGCAAACCAGTCAATTGTTTTAGAGTTCTATGGTTTTTTCCTTCGAATTTCCTTGCAGAGTTTAACACTTCCTTGCTTCTTTGTATCATTAGTTTCTCTGTTTTCCTTAAGAAGTTCTTATCATTTAAGCAGAGGTTCAACAAGCTTTTAGCTCCTTCTCTGATGTCAGGTTCTGAATAACAGGCTCGTGTAGAAGAAGTGTTCTTAACAGAGAAGAAGATATCCTGGACTTTCCTTTTATAATATTGATTGTGTCTATCTATGCATTGGAACACAATGTAGAATATGTAAAACGGTGCTCTCTGGTTAGGAACGTCATGATACCAATTAACTCTTTTGAAAGTTTGTTTCTCGATTTTCCTAACAACTCCATTGTTTGCATCTACTTCTACTAAGTCGCCATTTTTGAAGGTTTTTGTGGCTACTTTTGTGCCTGTAACACATGGGATTCCTAGCTCCCTGCTAACAATTGCAGCATGGCAAGTGATTCCTCCTTCATCTGTTACAATTGCACTAGCTTTTCTCATAGCATGAATGTATTCTGGAGTTGTCATTGATGCAATCAGAATATCTCCTTCTTCCATCTTTGTAATATCTTTCTTGCTTAATACGATTTTTGCTTTTCCTTTTGCAGTTCCTTTGTAGGCAATCATTCCTTTAAGTTCATCACTTTCCTCTATTTGTTGCCTATTTTTTTCTTTGAACTCTTCAGACTCTTTTCCTGATAATGTCCAAATCTTATTATTGATGTTGAAGAAGCAAAAACCTTTTTTTCTCTCTTCTATTAATTCTTTGAAGTTCTTTTTCTTTAAGAGAGCCCCTTCAATCTCTTTTGTTAGCAAATAGAATACATCGTTAAGTTTTAGATCTGCTCTTTTTCCGATTTCTCTGAATAAGGGTCTGGCTAGAAATCCTGCTTTTCCGAATATATCCATTCTGTCTGTTCTTAAGGCAACCATCTCTTTTGTTAGAGCAACTATTTTTCTTAGCTCTTTATCAGCCTTAAGTTCTTTTAGAATTATCTCACTTTCCTTCTTCACATTTTCATTTTTATGCTCGAATTCTTCTAATTTCTTTTTACAGTTGCTCTGTTCTAATTCTTTAACTCTTGACTCAACCTCTTCAAAGCTCCATTCTTTACCAACGAATCCCCTTGCGTTTATCCATCCAAATTCTTTTATATGCTCTTCAATAGCATTCTTTAGTTTTTCACCCTTTAGATGTTTTTGTGCAATCTTAAGAATAGAGACCATTTCGAGAGTTCCTTCTGTATCCCTCTCTGTGGTAGTTAAGGTTATGAAGTATTCCTCTGCTTTCTCTTTACTAACTTTTTTCTTTAGAAATTCTCTTATGTGCTTTTCAAAAACATTTCCCATTAGTAACAATAGATTGAGTGAGGATGATAAGTTATAGTATCCTTTTTTTAGCCTATTTAGTTCTTTGATTAACTCTTTATCTGTTTTGTCTGAGTAATCCTTCTTACTAATTTCCTCAGCAATTTCAATTAACTTCTTTCCTAACATTTTCCACTTTTTAACTATGCTTTCAAAGAACTCTATTCCTTTCTCCTCTAGCTTTTCTTCGAAATACTTTTCAATCTTTTTAAGTTCTTCTTCGCTCTCCTCAACCCTTCCGTCAATGCTTCTATAATAATTCAGGCCTATATTTAAGCCTAAACTATTCTTCACTTCTTTTACAGGTTGACCTAATGTTATCAATTCAAAGAATAGCAATGCTAATCTTCTATGAACAATAAACTTCCATTTCATTTTATTCTCCTAACTATTCCTTTATCTGCATCTACTTCTACGAGGTCACCGTCCTTTAAAACTTTCGTGGCTATTTTTGTCCCTACAATGCATGGGATTCCTAATTCTCTTGAAACAATTGCAGCATGGCTTGTCATTCCGCCTTCATCTGTGATGATTGCTGCTGCTTTTCTCATCACTGTAACGAAATCCGGTGATGTCATAGGAGCTACCAATATGTCTCCATGCTTGAAATGGCTGCTCTCTTTTGGAGTCAAAACAATCCTTGCCTTTCCTTTTATCACGTTCTTCTTCCCCTTGCTGACAACGAGTCCTTTGATTTCTTTAATGTCATTAACTCTAGTTTCAAGGAATGGCTTTGAATAAGCAAGTGCTTCATCGCCTTCCAAGTATTCTATTCCTCCTCCTTCGTTATATATTGTGACAAAGGCTTTTTTTCTCTTGCTAATGTCAACTCTTTTATTCTTGTCAAGCAGTTCAATCAGATCTTTCCTTGTGTAGAAACAGATATCTTCGAATGAAATATTTTTCCTCTTGCTAATTTCTTCTCCGAAGACAGTGTTGATATGATTTGCTATGAATATGAATTTCTTCCTGTAGTCCTGCCAGTTCATGCAATAAGCCAGTTTCTTTGCAATCTTAACTATCTCTTCTGAAACATTGTGTTTCTTGATAACTGCTTTTTTTCTGGATGTAATCTTTCCAGGATATGATTCTATCTCTTCAATCTTTTTCTTAGCTTCTTCTTCAGAAATCTTTTCAAGTTCTTTTTTGAAGTAATTCTCATCTAGAGCTTGTGTGTGTCCATAGCTGTTCCTTAGCCAGTAGTATTTCTTCTGATGCTTTTCCAATCCTTTTTCTGATTTTATTTTCAGGAGTTCTATCTCTTCTTTTTGGAAAAAAGACAATTCTTCAGGAGCACTAAGAGCTTCAAAAATTTCAATAAAGTTGCCCTTGTGTTTTTCAAGAATCTTTTGTTGTAATAATCTTTCAGCACCCCAGTTGCTTAGCTCTGGTAGGAATCCGTATATCCAGAAGTCAATATGGGCTTTATTCCATGAATTGTATTCTTTCAACAATTCTTTATCAGATAGTTCTTGTAATCCTTTATTAACCAGTTTCTCATATTTGGAAAGAACTTTCAATGTTTTCAGCCAATCATCGTAACCCTTCTTTAGTTTCTTGTCATCCAAGATGTATTTCTTGAACAAGTCTTCTCCTCTGTCTCTTAGATGCTTATCATCAAGGGCGAAGACAACCTTGTGGTCCTTGAACAATCCAAGCAGGTCAGGCCATGTGCCATCAATCACTTTAGGGAACTCAACAAATGCTTCGACAAAGGGCTCTATGTAGATAACTTCTGCATCAATCGGCCCCCATTTGAATAAAGTTCTTTTTGGATTAATCATTCTATCTTCCTTACTATTCCTTTGTTGGCGTCAACCTCAACCATGTCTCCGTCCTTGAATACTCTGGTAGCTATCTTCGTTCCGATAATGCATGGAATCCCCAGTTCCCTGGAAACGATTGCAGCATGAGAAGTTATTCCGCCTTCGTCAGTAACTATTCCTCCTGCCTTTTTCATCAGGGTAGTGTAATCAGGTCTTGTCATAGATGCCACTAATATGTCTCCTTTATTGAACTCTTTGGCTTTGGAAACATCCTGCACGACTCTTGCAACACCTTTGGCTTTTCCTAAAGACGCTACTACCCCTTTAACTTCTAGAATTTGTGATTTTACATTGTCTATATTGTCTAATAAGTTATAAAGCTCTACAGCTTCTTCTCCTTGAAAAGTTTCATCATAATCAAGTTCTATTAACTCAACGCAGTATTTGATCCTTGATTTTAATTCAGAGATTTTCTTTCCTGAGAGTATTTTATTTATTTCATCAATAGTTGTAAAGCATAATTCTTCAAAGCTATACTCTGTCCTTTTGGCTATCTCTTTTAGAAACTCAAGAATGTAATAATCTCCCATGAGATTGTTTTTCTTTCTTAAATCCTGCAGGGTGGTTGCTTGCACAATAAGATTCGCTAACGCTGTTTCCTCCTTTGTGAATTTGGTTGCAACCCTATTCTGATTATCTTTTAATTCTTTATTTTCTTCATGCAATTCACGAAGTTTCTTTTCCGGGTTCTTTATTTTATTAATCTCACCAAAGAAATAATCAACACCTAGTTTCTCAGCATCTCTGTAATTGTTCTTTATCCAATGATATTTCTCAGCATGTTCCTCCAATTCCCTCCTGATATCCAATCCTTTATTCTTTTTGATTGCTATCTTGAAAAGGAATTCTTCTTCCTCTTTTATGAAAGACATTTTTACGGGAGTGGAGAGAGTTATGAAATCCTTAAGGCCTTTTTTCCCATACTTTTTTATTATGTCGGGCACCCCTTCATTGTCTGTATAATATGAGATATTGTTGGCTGTTAAGGGAATCTCCCAAACTTTCATATACAATTTTGTAAATTTAAGATACAGATTTTTGAGATAATTTATAGACAACTCTTTAAGGTTTGATGAATCTATTTTTTGGCATATCTCTTGGAATCTGGCTTCGTGTTCTTTCCATTCCTTTATCAGCTTTGCATAGGATCCTGGATGTTTCAGTTCTTCCTTCAGGAATCTCTCTCCTAATTCAATCATTCTGTCTTCTGAGAATATAAGTGTTAATTGCTTGTCCTTTATTGCCAGATATATTCTATTCCATGATATGTCTCTTTTTCTTAGATTCTCCGCGAGAGTTAGAGCTGGAAAATTGATTGTTTGAAGAACTGCAGGCATCCTCTCGGCGATTATTTTCTTGTTCTCTTCAGTGAACTTTTCAATCCTGGTTTTTGCTGAGTCTATTCTCATTTTATTTTTCTTATAAATCCTTTATTTGCATCTACCTCTACTAATTCATCATTCTTGAAGACTTTAGTTGCGTATTTTGTACCGACAATGCATGGTATGCCAAGCTCTCTGCTAACAATAGCTGCGTGACAAGTCACTCCGCCTTCGTTAGTCACGATTGCAACAGCATTTCTCATAGCAGGTATAAGGTCTGGATTTGTCATTGGTGCTATTAGCACAACATCTTTTTCACCATAATAATGTCTTGGCCTGAATATCAGCTTGACTCTACCTCTCACCTTTCCAGGTGATGTTCCTATCCCTTCGACCTTGTCTTCTTTTTTTCTCTCGCATGATATTGCGTATTCATGCAGATTTACAGCTTCTTTACCTTTCTTTACAATCACTTTGTCTCTGATAGAAAGCAGGGCATAATTTGATTCTCCCAGCAGTTTGCCTTTGAATTTCTTTTTTTCTTTGATCAGCTTTGTAACATCCCATGGAAGGAGCTCTGTGCATTCCAATCCTTTCAAGCCTATACTTTTGCTTACTTTTTCCAGATATGGCCTTGTCATGAAGTGGTATCTGTTTAAGTTCTCCCTTATGTGGTCTTTGTAGTAGGTGAATGCTGAAAGAACGTCAAAGATTTTCTTCATGTCTTTTGGAGGGTTTAGCTTTGAAAGTAATTCTTCTCTCTTCTTCTTTATGTTTTTCTGATAATTCTCAGAACGCTTTATCTTCTTGAAGGTTTTTTCTGGCTGAAGCATGGCTTCCTTCAGCTGTTTTATGACATACAATTCATTCCATGCATCTTCATTCTCATAACCACAGGGGAACCACTGGTATTTCTCCAAGTAAGAACCTATCTTTGACTTTAATTTTCCATCCATCTGATGAAGGATGTCTTCAGGGTCTTTCCTTGAGAAGAGTTCTCTTTCTTTCTCGATCGCATATTTTAGCAGTTTCTTGAATTCTTCCTGTTCTTTTTGGGCAAAGCTTTTTTTATGAGTTCCAACTAGTATACTGAAAGCATTGTTCCTTTCTTCTTTGTCCTTTATTTTCTTGGAGAGCCAATTAGTGCATTCCCTTATTCCAATCCTGTTGAAGTCTCTTATGACTGCGACAGGTGTTGAGGTTCCTTGATAAGTATTGAAAAAACCTTCGAAATACTCTGGTTTTGGGTCTTTGAGGATTTTCTCTCCATAAGCATACATATTGTTTATCTGCTTATTGATGAATCTGTCATATTCTTGTATGAAATTTTTGTTTGTCAATATGCTGTTCAGGATATATTTTTCGCATTTTGCCAGCGACCCTGCCTCATAGAACATAGTCACACTGTGACCTATGCCTGTGAGTAGAGTTGTTACTGGAGTCAAGAAGTTCTTTTTATGTATAATATAACAGCTTACGAATGACGATGGGAATAATGGTACACATGGTTTTTCCCACTCAAACAACCATTTATCTTTTGATTCCCCCATTTTATGGTTTTAGTATAGAACGATTTTTAAAAAACTTTTCTAATTTCGACATTGTCAATTAATCGACACATTTAAATACTTGTTTGCCTCAATCTTTGATTG
>JACNFY010000006.1 GCA_014384375.1 Nanobdellati archaeon | reverse complement strand
AAGTATTCTTATCGTTGTGGTTTTATCACCACAACACACAATACTTGACTTAACCGTTCGAGAGAAAAGTTTATATATAACTTTTTCTTAACTATAGTTAATTTATTGGGTTACTAGAGAAAATGAAAGCTAAGAGTAAAGAAAAAAGAATAAAACTTTTGAAAGAAATTCTGCTAAATAATAAAAATCAGATTAATCTAAATTCTATAAACGATGTCATAAGGTTTGATATTCTGTCTGATATACTAAAAAATCAATCTTCAAAAAGAAAAAAACCGATAATAAAAAAATATCTTAACAATGAAATAATAAAAAAAACACTTATATGGATACATGAAGAAATTTGTGATGAGAACAAGAAAAGACAGACATTCGGACCAGGTACGTTTGTAGGTGTACAAGGAAAGCTAAACTGTATCATTCTAACAAAACACTTTATTGAGAATAAACTTAGATGGAGTATTGCAGATGTTGTTAATAAAATAAATTATAACATTCTTTACACCCATAAGTTGAGATGTACTAAAGTCTGTTTTCGTCATATATACAATCTTGTAATGGAATGTTATCCAGACGCTAACTTGAAACCATACTACTTCAAAAAAGCCTCACATGTATGGTATGATGAAAAAGGAAGAAAAAAATATCCATTAATAAAAGAAGCAATAAGAGAGTTCATATCAATATTAACAGATTCAAGAGGAAAGTACAAGTATAAGTTTAAAAGGTTACCACAGTGGATTAATTATAAGATGTTTAGAAAACCTGTTCTTCCTTACGAGAAAAATCTTAGCTACATGTTAAGCTATTGTTTTGGCAATAGTCATATAAAAGCAATAATGTTTGCCTATCCCGAACTGAATTTGAAGCCATATTATTTTTCAAATGTTCCAAACAATTATTGGTCTGGAAAAGATGGAATGAAACATGCTAAGGAAGTTATGAATGAACTAATTAATACATTGACAAACCCAAAGGGTGAATACAAAATGACTAAAGAAGAAGTTGTGAAGATATTCAAATTTAAAACATACGGAAAACCAATATTGCCATATAGAAAGACTATGAGAGGCATGCTACAAACACTTTTCAAAAATTCACCCTCAGCGCCTTTTAAGTTGTTAATGGAAGATAAAAAAAGAATATAAATCGTTTAGTTTAGTCAGGACCGAAATATTTCTCTCTGTAGAATCTTATGAGTTGTTCTGCTTCTGGAATACAGCTTTTGTCATGCACCCCAATCTTTGTTTTCTTCTGAACATCTTCAAAAGTTGTGGCTCCATCCAGAACAGCTTCTTCAATGTCTTTGTCAGTAACGTTCAGCTGTTTATCAATCACTTTAGCTCCTTGTTTTACAATCCTGTGTTCTTTCCTTGTTTTCTTGAAATAATCGTTAATTGCTTCTCTAAGAGCCTTGTCACCTAGCACAGAGCAGTGAAATTTTCTTGGCGGTAAGTCTACAAGTCTTTTCACAATATCCTGAGGTTTTATCTGCAAAGCTTTATCGAGTTTCATACCACCTTTTTCTGTGACCATCATTGAAAGCATTGAGGTGCTTGCAATCGCAGAAGCGCAACCAAATGTTTGCCATTTGCACTCTTTTATACGCTCGGTTTTTGGATCTACTTTAATCCACATTTTCATCATGTCACCGCAAGCAGGGCTTCCGACTATTCCAACACCATCTGCTTTGTATTTCTTAGCTTCTTCCTCTGTTCTGAGCAGATTTCTAGGTTTAAAGAAATGTTCTTTCACAACATCTGTGTAAAACCACCCCTTTCCGCCTTTAGTCTTAACATCAGCATAAGTTGGTTTTTTTGTCATTTTATCACCTTCTCTAAAACATCTTCTAATTCCAGATTTACAGGAGATATTTCTCTCAGGTTTTCAACTATTCCTGGCAGAACTTTTATCACTTTATCAATGTCTTTCTCAGTTGTCCTACTACCAATACTGAATCTGATGCTCCCGTGAGCAGCTTCGTAAGGTAGGCCTATAGCCATTATCACATGTGAAGGGTCCAATGTTTTTGAAGTGCAGGCAGATCCTGAGGAGGCACATATACCATATTTATTCATGTAGAGCATGATAGCTTCTCCTTCTATGTCAAGAATTGTGATATTAGCGTTGTTCGGCAACCTCTTTGTCGGGTGGCCGTTCAAGAATGTTTTTGGAATCTTTGAGGTGATCTCTTTTATTAGTTTGTCTCTCAGCTTAATAAGTCTTTGATTCTCTTTTTCTTTCTCTTTTTGGCATAGTTCAAGTGCTTTTGCTAATCCCACTATGCCAGGAACATTCTCTGTTCCGCTTCTCAATCCTCTCTCTTGTCCTCCACCATGAATTATTGGTTGTATTCTAACACCTTTTCTTATGTATAGCATTCCTGTCCCTTTAGGGCCATATATCTTGCTTCCATTAAGAGTCATCAAGTCTACGTTTAGATTATTAACATTCAAATCTTGCGAACATCCTGCTTGGCATGCGTCTGTGTGGAACAAGACTTTGTGTTTCTTCGCAATCTTCCCTATTTCTTTTATCGGCTCGATTGTTCCAATCTCATTGTTTGCGTACATTACACTTATAAGGACAGTATCTTTCCTGATTGCTTTCTCTACTTGTTCTGGAGTCACTGATCCATATTTATCAACCTCAAGATAAGTGACTTTGAAACCTTCATATTTCTCAAGGTATTCACATGTGTCCAGAACTGCGTGGTGCTCAATTGTTGTTGTTATTATATGTTTCCCTTTGTCTTTATTTGCGCGAACAACTCCTTTTATTGCTAGGTTTACGCTTTCTGTTCCGGTACCTGTGAATACTATCTCATTTGGTTTAGCCCCTAAGATGTTCGCAATACCATTTCTTGCTTTGGCGATTGCTTTCTTTGCTCTCAGGCCGATAGTATTGAAGCTTCCAGGGTTACCGAATTCCTCGCAGAAATATTTGTCCATTTGTTTCTTCACTCTAGGATCTAGGTAAGTGGTTGCTGAGTGGTCTAGATATATTTCCTTAGATTTCACGTTTATCACATTCTTTGCAATGGTTCTTTACATGTTTTTTAATTAGTCTTATCATAGGAATGACTGTTTGGCTGTTAAGAGAGTATATTCTTTGCTTTCCACGTTGTTTAACATTTAGAATATGACATTGTTCAAGTTTCTTTAGATTGTGTGATACTTTGCTCTGTTCTTCGTTGATTTTCTTTGTAATTCGTGTCACATTTAAGGGTCCTTCTGTTAATGCCATTAGAATACTGAACTTGGTAGGGTTTGCAAAGTTCATAAAAAAGCTGTTATATGATTTTGTTGTCATATGAAAAAGATTTCATATAAAATTTATAAATTTTTTGGTTAGCACTTACTTAGAAAGACCTAATAAATAGAAACATTAAAATATGAGTAATTTTTTCCCAAATTTAATTCTTGAAAATGGACAAAATATATCTCTCATTAGAAGAAGCCCAAACATTGATTCCTTCCTTAAAAAAAGATTTAATAAAACTAATAAGGTTGAATAAGATGCTCTCACTTCTTAACTCTGTTGAGATAGAGTATGAGGATGACTATAGAACACTAACACAAGAAATATTGTTCAATAAAAAATTTCACAAACTTTCATATAATTTTTACACCTTGTTGGATAAGTTGCACAAGAAAGGATGTTTTGTAAAGGATATTAACAAAGGAGTCATTGATTTTTATTCTTTCTTTGAAGGCAGAGAGATATTTTTGTGTTGGAAGATTTCAGAAGAAGAAATAAAATACTGGCACGAGGTAGATCTAGGTTATAGTGCAAGAAGGCCAGTTTCTATGATTAAGAAGACACTTAAAAATAAAGAATAAAAAATGAAAATAAACGTTAAAAAAGATAAATCAGAAAATACAAAGACAGAAGTATTAATCATAGGACATTTTGAAAAAGAAAAGTTTTCTCATCCAGCACTTGATAAGAAACTCAAAGGAAGAATATCAAAAGCAATAAAAGAGAAGAAGTTTGAAGGAGAATTTAAACAACTTCATTCAGTTTCTTCGCTCGGATTAATAGCTCCTGAAAAGATACTTCTAGTAGGGCTTGGAAAAAAGAAGGAGTTTGACTTGGAAAAATTAAGAAAGATATCTGGTTTTACTGCAAAAGTTGTAAGAGATGGGAAAGTCACGAGCTTTGCAACGACCTTAACAGAAGAAGATGTTAAGGGTCGAAATATTGAAGAAAAAAGTTTAACAATAGTAGAAGGTATATTATTGGGGTTATACCAATTTGACAGATACAAGACTGAAGAGAAAGAAAAACAACCTAAGGTTAGAGAAGTCACTCTCTTGACAAGTGATGTAAAAAAATCTAAGACAGGAGTGAAAAAAGGAGAGATTCTTGCAAACGCAACTAATTATGTCAGAGATCTTGTGAATATGCCTGCGTGTGAAGCAACACCAACATATATTGCAAACGAAGCAAAGAAAATAGCAAAACAACACAAAATAAAAATCAGAATTTTTGGAAAGAAAGAACTTGAGAAGAAAAAAATGAATGCTATACTAGGTGTAAGCAAAGGAAGTTCTCAAGAACCAAAGCTAGTTGTGTTAGAAACAAATCCTAAAGCAAAGAAGAAAATAGCACTAGTAGGGAAGGGAATAACATTTGATAGCGGTGGTTTAGATATAAAACCAGAATCTTTCATGCTCGATATGAAGTCAGACATGGCAGGAGCAGCTGCAGTATTAGCAACTGTTATGGTTGCAGCAAAACTAAAAATTTTAATTAATGTATTAGGAGTAATGGCATTAACAGAGAATATGCCTGGAGCTTCAGCACAGAAACCAGGAGACATAGTAACTGCTTATAATAAGAAAACAATCGAGATAGCAAACACCGATGCAGAGGGAAGACTTGTGCTAGCAGATGCTGTTGCTTATGCAGAAGAGCAAAAACCAGCCGCTATAATAGATTTAGCAACTCTTACAGGATCTTGCATAGTTGTTTTAGGATATTCAGGAGCTGTATTGGTATCAAATAATGATAAACTCAAAAATGCAATAAAAAAATCTGCAGATGAAACATTTGAGAGGGTATGGGAGCTTCCGCTTTGGGATGATTTTCGAGAAGCAATTAAAGGAGAAATAGCAGATGTTAGGAACCTTGGAAAATTCCCAAAAGGTTACGAGGCAGGAACAATAACAGCAGCAACATTTATAGAAGCTTTCATAGAAAAGACTCCTTGGGCTCATTTAGACATAGCAGGAACTGCTTGGTATGAGCAGGAAAAGGAATATATATCGAAAGCAGCGACAGGATACGGTGTAAGGCTGCTAATACACTTCTTGGAGAACTGGAAATAAATATTTATAAACCAACTCTACATTTCTTTTTGCATGAAATATAAATATTTAGATGATGTAGCAATTGCAGACATAGCTTTCAGAGCAGAAGGAAAAAATTTGAATGAATTATTTGAAACAGCTGCTTTAGCTACAGAAGACACCATGATAGATACAAAAACCATCAAACACACTTTAGTTAAAGAAATAGAAGTTGAAGAAGAAGATATAGAGCATTTATTATTCAAATTCCTATCAGAGTTGGTATATCTGAAAGATGCTGAACTGCTATTCTTCTCTAAATTTGAAGTAAACATTAATGGAAACAAGTTAAAAGCGAAATTATTCGGAGATAAATTGAATGATGATATGATATTCAAAAATGATATAAAAGCAATAACAATGCACATGCTCAAGGTTGAGAAGAAAGAAAAATATTACGCGACGATAGTATTAGATATATGAGGTGATTAAGATAGATAATGTTCCAAGAGAGATAAAAAAAGTGTCTGATGTAGTTTGGGAGATTCCGAAAACTTACAAAAGAGAAATGAAGGTTCCTGCAAGGATATATGCTACTAAGAAGTTGCTGAGCGAGATGGATAAAGGCGTATTTGACCAACTTACAAATGTTGCGTGTTTGCCTGGAATACAAAAGCATGCTTATTGTATGCCAGATGGTCATTGGGGATATGGTTTTCCAATAGGAGGAGTTGCTGCTTTTGATCCAGAAAAAGGAGTTATAAGTCCTGGAGGAATAGGTTTTGATATTAATTGTGGTATGCGATTGGTAACTACAAATCTGACTTACAGAGATGTAGAACCGAAATTAAAACCTCTAGTGAATCTGTTGTTTGAAAAAGTGCCAACAGGAGTAGGAGCAAAAGGATTTTTGAGGATAAATGAGAATCAATTCAAAGAGATTATGGTTCATGGAGCAAAATGGTGTGTTGAGAATGGTTATGGATGGAAGGAAGACATTAAGAGAATAGAGGAGTATGGATGTATAAAAGGTGCTGATCCTTCTAAAGTAAGTGAGAAAGCTATAAAGAGAGGTTTAAAGCAGATGGGTACTTTGGGAAGCGGAAACCATTATTTGGAAGTGCAGATGGTTACTGCAGATAACATATTTCGTCCAGAAATTGCAAGGAAATTTGGTATAATCCGGCCAGATCAGATAGTTGTGATGGTTCATTGTGGAAGTAGAGGTTTTGGTCATCAAGTAGCAACTGATTATCTTGTTGTTTTCAATAAAGTCATGAAAGAGATAAAGCTGGACGTTAAGGATAGAGAGTTAGCTTGTGCCCCTTTCAAGAGTAAGGAAGGTCAAAATTATTATAAGGCTATGGCATGTGCAGCAAACGCTGCCTTTGTAAACAGGCAAATAATCCTTCATAGGATAAGAGAGTGTTTCTCACAGATATTTAAGAAAGAACCTGAAGACATGGATATGAACATGGTGTATGATGTGGCCCATAACATAGCAAAAGTTGAAGAACACAAGATTGATGGAAGCAAAAAAGAATTAGTGGTGCATAGAAAAGGCTCCACAAGGTCCTTCGGACCAGGGCATCCTGAGTTAACAAAGCTTTACAGAGATGTTGGACAACCAGTTATTCTTGGTGGAAGTATGGAGACAGGCTCTTATCTTCTTGTAGGTACAGAATCTGCTATGAATGAAACCTTTGGAAGCACTGCTCACGGTTCTGGCAGAACTATGTCAAGAACAAAGGCGAAGCATATAGTAAGAGGAGATGAACTCCAAAGAGATATGGAGAAGAGAGGTATCTATGTCAAAGCTGCTTCTATGTCAGGTCTTGCAGAGGAAGCAGGACTTGCTTACAAAAATATATCAGATGTTGTTCAAACTCTTGAAAAAGCAGACATTTCAAGAAGTGTTGTTGCTTTTAAGCCGATTGGCAATATAAAAGGTTGATTGTTCTTTCAAATTTTTTCGAAATACATATAAATCCACTTGAATAATTATCTTATATGGCTAATTTGAAGCTAATGCAGCCTCAGGAAATAGAGGTTCTTTATATTCTACCAACAATCAGAAGAGAGTTGACATTTGAGATGAAAAGGTTTGGTTTGGAACAGAAGAAGATAGCTGAGCTTCTATGTGTGACAGAAGCAGCTATTAGTCAATATTTGAATTCTAAAAGAGCTACCAAAGTGAAATTCAGCAAGGATGTTCTTAAAATTATAAAAAATTCTGCAAAGAAAATAATTAATAAGGAGACGATGATAAGTGAGACGCAAGACATCTTGAAAATGCTAAAAGAGAAAGGATTGACATGCGATGTGCATAAAGAATTAGCTGATTTACCTGACGACTGTTTGTACTGCCATATTGATTAACTACTTTTTCTTTGAGAAATTTTTAACAAAGTCTTGAGAGCTTATCCCTGTGGCTTTTATACCTCTTGTTCTTAGTTCAGAGGCAATATCTTCACTACGAACTCCAAAAGAGCAAATTAATAAATAATTTTTTCCTTTCTTAAATTCATTAAATTGGTCAAATACTTCATTGTAAGGAACTTTTAGATTTGTATTAAGAGGAATTTTTTTTTGAATAATCTCTGACCTAAGATCAACAGTTACTATAGTTTGAGTCTTTGGCAACTTCAAAGTCGGAGTCTCTTTTATTTCAAGAACACCTTTTGTTATTGAGATTTTTTTTATAGTTTTACTTATTTCATTTTTAAATGAAGGAATCTTCTTAATATCTGACTCTCTAGGAGCGGTTGTTACCGGACCCTCACTTAAGTTGCAATACTCTTTTATTTTTTCAGAGCTTGAAAGAGTACCTAATTTTTTAGCGATTTTAGTAATATCCAATTTGTCGAAAGAGAGGAGAGGTCTCAGCATATGTATAGATACTTGATTTTCTATAAATAACAAACTCTTTAATGTCTGACTAGATTTTTGGGCAAGTGACTCTCCGCTAACAAGAGAAGCATAATCATATTTTTTGGCAATTAGCTCTCCAATTTTGTAAAGCACTATTTTGTATGCTATTTGTCGTAAAGTATCTGGAACATCTTTTTTTAAGGATTTTATGATTTCTTTTCCATCAACTACATATAGCTTTGGAATGTATCCAAATGCATAATTTGTTATTAGAAAATTGTAGACTCTAGTAACATCGTTCAATAATTTCTTACCCATGATATTAAGGAATAGAAAATCAACTCTGCAACCTCTCTTAATCATTTGGAACGCTGCTACAGGACTGTCAATACCTCCTGAGAACAAGCAAAGAACTTTTTCTGAGCTGCCTGCTGGTAACCCGCCAACACCTTTTATTGTTGAAGTGTAAAAAAAGCATTCTTTATTTCTAACTTCGAGATTAACATTTATTTCAGGATTGTTTAAATCAACACCTTTGCTTGCTTTGTATAATACTTCTCCAACATCCCTTGCTAGAGCCATGGAATCAAAATTGTGAGTCCCTACTCTTTTTACCTTTACACCAAAAGTTTTTTTTTTAACAAGAGAATTTGCAACAGCTTTGATTTTTTTGATGAGATATTTTTTTGATGAGAAATCAATTTTTTTTGCAGAAGAAACACTTTGAATGCCTGCAACTCTTTTAAGAACTTGAATAGCTTCATCAACAGCTTTACAATAAACTACAAATCTTCCGCCAAGATTTTTTATCTCAAAGTTTTCTATATAGTTCCTTGTCAAGGCATCTTTTATTGACTTAATATAAAGCTTTTCAAAAGCAGGCCTTGTGCGTTTACTCTTCAGACCAATCTCACCATATCTTAACAATATACAATTGTTCATGATAATAGAAGACTATATGGTTTTTTAAATAGTTATGGGATGAAAGATTTATTCATTATCCACTCTTGGAGCTAGAATGAACGCTAATTGAACTTTATTCAGTACTTTGTATTCCAATTTCAAAGGGTAGTCCTCACTTAGTTGCAGAACTACTTTGTCACTTAATTTACTTCCCTGCATCATTTTCTTAAGATATTCGATTGAGAACTTTGACTTTACTTTTTCGTCACAGATAATTTTGGTGTCGTTATCAGCTTTTATGTTGATGTTTGCTTTGCTTAGGTCTCCTGCAGCATTAACAGTTAATTCCTTGTTTTCTACACTGAAGGTAACGCTTTCACTGATTATATCTGCATCTTCAATTGCTTCACTAATTATATTTGACGTTGTTGTGATTGTTGCTTTAAATTTAAGGTCAGGTATCTTCTGCTGTTTTTCCTCAACATCAATTATCGGTAAAAAGAAGGTTCTTGTGGTATTGCTTTTGAATGTGATCTTGAACTTGTTATCTTCTATCTCCATAGTTACTGAATCATTCGCTTTTGCTCTTCTTAACACCTGTTTGAAGTCGTTCATGTTTATTGATAGACCAACCTCTTCTTTCACATCATATTCAACGAATGTACTGCTTAGAAGCTTGAATATCACCATTGCTACATTTGCAGGATCCATTGCCACTAATTCAATAGCATCAGGTGTTATTTTAAAAGTTGCCTCTGTCACCAAGTCAGAGATTATGCTAATGCTATCTTTTAGAAATTTAGGTTCTGATAACGTTAATTTCATAATTTTTGCCTCTCTAAAATTATGGAACTCAAAAAGCAAAGCTTTTTGATTATTTCATCTTATCCCCTCGATGAGAAAAATCAAGTCTTATTTATAAATATTGTTGTTGTTAATTTAAGATATTTCTATTCTTTGTCCATTTTTCAATATGTGTATATTTTTCTCTTTAAGGCCTTCTTCAATAGCCATTTTCTTCATCGCTTCCGCTCTTAGTTTATCGCCATGGACAGGAATTAAATGTTCTGGGTTGGTCATATTTAAAAAAGTTCTGTGGTCTTCTAATCTTGCGTGTCCTGATGCGTGCACATCTTTATATATACTGACGTGTTTTTGTTTTAAGGCTGCTTCTAATTTTTCTCTGTTCTCAGAGTTTCCTGGCACAGGTATTACTGTGCACGAGAAAATGACTATATCTTTTGGTTTGAAATGGAAGTAATTGTTGTAGACAATCTTCGATAATGTCGATTTTGGTTCTCCTTGGTTTCCAGTCACTATAAACAAGTATTTTTCAGTGTTATCAAGTCTCGAAAGAAATTTTTTGACCTTACTGCTGAACTTAACTATTTTTACATTGGAGAGTTTTGTAATTTCGGCCTTTTCTGCAGCAAAGGAGTATTTAGCTAATGACCTTCCAAGGAATATGACTTTTCTACCAATCTTTTTTGCAATATTCCTAACAGTTTTTATTCTTGCTATCTGACTTGAGAAAGTTGTCACGAATATGTTTTTTCTCTTTGTATCTGTGTTTAGCAGGATTTCTTTAAGCATTTCTTCAGGCACTTTCTCAGAAGGTGTTTTTCCTGGAGTTGTAGAATAAAGACAATTAAGTATCAATATTTTTACTTTTAATTCTTTGAGTCTTTTTATATTGGTCTTCTTTCCAAGCATAGGATGGTCGTCCAATTTCATATCATTGACATATAGTATAGTTCCATATTTTGTGTGAACGGCTATCATAACTGTTTGAGGTGTTGAATGTGTTACTTTTATGAATTCTATTTCTATGTTTTTAGAAATCTTGAATCTGGAGTTTTCCTTCTGCTTCACTAACTCATTTTTTAAGTCTATTTTCTCATCTTTGATGATGGTTCTTAACAGTTCAATTGTGAAAGGCGTGCTATATATAGGGCAATCAAACTTGTTGCTTAGAAAAGGAACAGCCCCTACATGGTCTAAGTGAGCGTGGCTGATACAGATGGCAACTACTTTTTTCTTTAGATCACCCAGGATTCTTACATCTGGAGCGGCATCTACATCAATTAAAGTTTTAGGAGACATATCAACCAAATCGTCAGAATCTGTAGAATCTGTATGGTTTATGTAATGTTCCATATGCAAGCCCATATCAAGGATAACTATTTCATCATCAACCTTAACACCCGTACAATTTTTGCCGATTTCACTATGCCCCCCAATAGGCATTATCTCTATTCCCATTATTTATTGGAGAAAGGGTTATTATAAAAATGTTTTTACTGGAGACATTGTCAATTAATCGACACATTTAAATACTTGTTTGCCTCAATCTTTGATTG
>JACNFY010000007.1 GCA_014384375.1 Nanobdellati archaeon | reverse complement strand
AAGTATTCTTATCGTTGTGGTTTTATCACCACAACACACAATACTTGACTTAACCAAAAATAGTAAAATTTATAAAGAAAAACAAATTCTTATTAATAATCATTATTAATAAGAATGATAACTACGAGAAATACTGAGCAAAGAAAAAAAATTCTTGAACATCTAAAGAATGCTCACACCCACCCCACAGCAGAGATTGTTTTCAAAGAAGTTGTGAAGCAACTCCCGAAAATAACATTAGCTACAGTTTATCGCAACCTGAACTTATTGGCAGAACAAGGAAAAATACTCAGACTAGAAGTTAACAAAGAATACCACTACGATGCATGCATAGAATCCCACCAACACTGTGTTTGCGAGAAATGTGGAAGAATAATAGACTCATTCAAAAAAAACATTTCAAAATACGCATTAAAAAAGTTTCAATTAAAAGATTTTGAACCAAAATCAGTAACGATTATATTCAGAGGAACATGTAAAAAATGTGCAGAGGCGAACTAGTATGGGATGCGGATGTTGTTGTGAACCTGAAGAAATCGTAAAAAAGAAAGAGAAAGAAGAAGACAAAGAGTGTTGCTAATAATCATTCTCAATTAAAAATATTGGAGGTAAAATAAAATGGTCGAAATAAACGAAAAAGCACCTGAGTTTACAGCAGAGGTGTACCACGAAGATAAAATAAAGAAGGTTAGTCTAAAAGACTATAAAGGAAAGTGGGTTGTGCTGTTCTTCTATCCGGCAGACTTTACATTTATCTGCCCAACAGAACTAGGAGAACTGGCAGACAGGTACAACGAATTGAAGAAACTGAGAGTTGAAGTTTTGAGCGTGTCAACAGATACAGCATTTGTACACAAGGCATGGCATGACAACTCAGAGACAATAAAGAAAGTGAAGTTCCCGATGGTTGCAGACCCAACAGGGCAAATCTGCAAGGATTACGGAACATACATCAACAGCGAAGGACTATCATTAAGAGGAACGTTCATCATAGACCCTGATAGAGTGTTGAAAGCATACGAGATACACGACAACTCCATCGGAAGGAGCGCAGACGAATTAATAAGAAAGATTCAGGCTGCACAGTTTGTCAGAGAACATGGCGGAGAAGTATGTCCTGCAAGCTGGAAGCCAGGCGCAAAGACATTAAAGCCAGGACTCAACTTGGTAGGAAAGATATAAGGTGAGCATAATGGTTGAAGCAGATAAAATCTATAAGAGCCGCTCGACAGGAGTGATTATTTCACCTATTGGTAGCGGTGAAGGAACATTTTCTCTTGGAGGCGAGGAACTAGAAGAACTAAGAGAACTATCGCCAGAGTTAGAGGGCAAGGAAAAACATGTTCCAATCATAAAGGTCGAAGGTAACAGAGTAACTGTTAATGTTGGAGCCATTGATCACCCAATGGAAGAAGACCACTACATAGAATTCATACAGTTACTGAAAAATGAAAAAGTCGTTGCTGAAAAAAGACTTTACCCAGGTGATAAACCTAGAGCAATTTTCATAGTAGATGACACAAGCGATTTAAGAGCTAGAGAATTCTGCAACCTACATGGGCTTTGGAGCAGTGAATAATTTTTTATTTTTTTAATCTACCTAAACAGGGATGTTAATCTCTATTGATTCATAATCCACTTGAGGTTTTATCTTTCTCCTTGCAGATTTTTCTTTTTTCAAGTTCACAAAACCCATCAATTCCAATTCTTTCAAGTCCCTATTCACATTTTCAGTGTTTCTTTTCACTATCTTCGCTAATGCATAAACAGATGTCGGCTTTTTCTCCTTAATAACTCTTAGCAATTCAATTTTTTTGGAAGTGATAAATTTCCTAAACTGCTCTAATGAGTTGAAGGATATTGAATCGTCTTTAAAAGAATCAGCCCTGCGTTCATCTATCTTCTTTAAGCTCTTTTCAACTCTTTTATGATATTTTTTTTCAGATTCAATCCTTATTTTTAGTTTTTTTAATTTCATATTCAATCTCTTCAAATAATCTTACTAACTCATAAAATAATATTCTCGTTTTGAATAAACTCTTAAATTCACAATTTTCTTTCTTGCTAAAAAAGTGAAAGTGGTGACCTTCACCAGTGCAATTATCAACACCGACAACACGTTTTCCTTTATGTATTAATTGAAAGGAATAATCAACTCCTTCTGGTTTATCTTTGCTTTTTGGAACTTTCCAAGCAACCTCTATTATTAAGTCACCATATTTTGTTATTCTTCTTTCCTTAGGTATTATTTGTTCTGCCAAATTAGAACAAAACAATATATGTAGTATCAATACATATATAAAGTTTTCTGTTTTGCTTTCACCAACTCAGATCCGGGAAACAGTCCTTAATAAAACTAAGCAAGAAATTTTCGGAAATATTACACTACTTCCACAAACCTTACGAAATCACCTAATAAACAAGTTCTTCAAGAATTCTTCACCTTTGATTATTATCTCCTGGACATAGGTGCTTTGTAAGGCTAACTGGTTCAACCTGTACAAATAATCGTTGAATATCAACACACCAATTATTATCAGAATCAAACCTGATATAAGATAAGTTGAATGTACCTTAACTTGTTTGCCGAGAATTTTAAACTTTATAGTTCTTCCTTTGAGAATCCTCCAAAACCTCTTGTTCTTTATCCTGTCAAAGTATAACGATACAAGGATAAGAGGTATGGCTAATCCAAGCGCATAGATGAACAATAAGCCACTTCCTTTAAATGCAGTTCCAGTAGTAGCTGATAATAACAGCAAGGACGCTAATATCGGTCCTATGCATGCACTCCATCCAATAGCAAATACACCACCAAACAAAAAGGAGCCAAGAGGTGTTTTCTTATTACGTTTTAGATTTATCTGCAATCCTGAAAATCCTTTACCAAAAATCTCTAACACTCCAAAGACAATTATGACTGCGCCAGCTACTTGTGTAAAAACAAGCCTGTTCTCCCTGAAAAGATTGCCAACAAGAGTAGCTCCCATTCCAAATATGGAGAAGACTATTGCCAATCCAAAGAAGAAGAAAGCAGTGTTCTTTAATATCTCACCTTTATTCGCGTTCACATTATGAGCAAAATAGGCTGATAAAACAGGCAGGCAACATGGAGATAAAAAACTCAATATCCCTGCAGCAAAAGCCAGAATAGCCAGAACAATAAAACCCACATTAGTAAACTCATCCCTTAGTTTGGGAGCATCATCAAGAGATACTCCTTTTTGTTCTTGCTCAAGTAAGGCTTCTAAAAAGAAACTATCCCTTTTTTGCTCTACTAATCTATCAACTTCTTCTTTATTGTCAGCATAAACACTTAGAAGATTATTATCCTTCACTAATAGAGATGCTTTAATGAAATAATAAGTTTCATCAACTCCGCTAATCCTATCGAAAAGATAACCAAGGGTTTTCAATCCACTCTCCAAGTATTCTAATTCTTTAGTTTCCAGATACAACTTTAACATCGCATAAGAATAAACAGCGTTCTCACCATAAGGCTTAGATAGGTCAATTCTCTCGTTTGGAGCATAAAATTCCGTATCCTTACTGTTTCTCTCAAAGAAACCGCCAGAATTCCAGTCGTAGAGATTAGCAAGAGAATAATCAGCCACTTTTCTGGCAGTCTCAAGATAATCCTCCTCACCCAAAGTATCATAGCCTTCAAGAAACGCCAAGATAGCCCAAGAGTTCGACACGGCTTGACCTGTCAGGAACGCATCTTTTTTATCATAATCAAAATAATAATAAGCCCCTTCACTACCAATCATGTTGTTCTTCAGAAAGTTAAGACTTTTTTCAGCAATATCCTGATAAGCCTCATTTCCATAAGCAGAATACAAATATAGAAAGGTGCTTATCATCATTGAGTTTGAATCCATGTTTCTAGTTCTGTCGATGTATGGAGGGTCTATTTTTTCTCTTTCTTCAGCAGACAATCCAAAATACTCCTCTTCAAGGTAAGCATCCTGACTTGAGTAAAAACCACCTTCTTCATCATAGAACTCATTGATGACAAAAGAGACAGAACCATTAACCGCAATTTCAACATTTGAATCATTTGTGATTTTCAAAAGATGAGCATAGGCCCTTATCAGCTTTGCTTGGTCAAAGAGCATCTTCTCATAATGCGGTATACTCCAGTCTCTATTGGTGCTATAACGATGGAACCCTCCCTCAACAGGATCATACAATCGATATCTTGCTTCAAGCTCTGCTATATCAGTATATTGATTATCAAAAGTGAGCTTTACCAAATCAAGATATTCTTGTTTTCCCGTCTCTTCAAATTTCTCTAAAATATACTTGTAAGTAAACCCTGCAGGGAATTTCTGTCCTTCCCTCCACTCAGGAGCATTATTAGGACCAAAACCTCCATAAGTTCTGTCAAATTGGTTTGTAAAATAAGATAAGAGGTTAGCTTCGATCAGCAATAATTGACTTTTCTCAGGAATCTTCGTAGTAACTTCCTGATAATTTAATTGATAACCCAAACCAATAAATGACTTATCACTAAGATAAGCGACTATTTGCTCAAAATAATCTCTTAATCCAAATGGGTCTCTTGGTCCTGTAAAGCCATTTATTCTCCTGAAGTCAGGTGAAAATATAGTTGTTGAAGGCCATCCACCTTCCAAGTATTTCCTAGTCAAGTCAGGTCTTTTGTCAGAATCAACAAATATAGTGATAAAGTTCTCATTAATGTAGGGATATAAATCTGGATGATACAAGTAATCCTTGCTCTCATATACATGGCACCAGTAGCACCATGCAGGAGCAGATATCATCAAAAAAATAGGTTTTTGCTCCTTCAATGCCTTATCAAATGTGCTTGGTGTATAATTCTGCCAATCAATCAGATGAAATAACTCCTCAGAATGTTCGCGAGTATATTTAGATTCTGCACTAACAATAGCTAAAGTTAAAAAAACAATGATAAAAAAAATTAATATACTTTTTTTCATAATTTAAACACCACCTTAGGAGTTCTTAAGCAAATCAAGTAGAATAACCCACTGATTCTCTGTCAAAGGTCCTGAACCGGCATATAGAATATATCCATTCCTACCAATAGCATATTTAGTCGTTGTATACCTCACATTGTAATCCCTAAGAACAGATTCTTTTCCAAGAGTGAACATGACTTTCTCTAAAGCAGGATAATTATTCTTATAGGCAGTTAGTATTTCTACATCTTCATCCAAGTCAAGGCTGCTTGCAACAACAGGAATATCTTCTTCATACGAGAAGTAAACATTCGATAAAGTACTGAAATCTTTTGCGCAGAAAGGACACCAAGTTGCAAAGAAGTAAACCAAAACAGGTCTGTTTCCCCCAGAGAAAGAACTTAGTTTAACCTCTTCACTATCAATTGTTGTCAATGTGAAATCAGGAGCTAAGTTTCCAACCTTTAAACCAGTCACAAGCGGCTTCGGACCGTTAGTATCAACTTTTGTTTCAGCTGTTTTTGTCTCTAATTGTACAGTACAACCATATAAAAACAGAGACAAAAACACAAACCAAAAAATCAATTGTTTTCTCATTATTATCACCACATAATTATTTTCTTTTATAGCTCCTCCACAAAAACCCGCCAACAACCAACACAAATGAAATAAACACTACTATTCCAAAACTGCTGGCATAATCCCATACCAAAAGCTTGTCCTGCAAAGAGTAAAAGTATTGTCTTGTTCCAAATAAATCATAAGCATTGATTGGACCTGTTCCTTTGAATATGAGCAGGAATCCGCCAATTAAAATGAAGAGGATTCCTGCAATAAGGTTGGTAGAGTGCACTCGGTATTCTTTGTTATCAATAGAGAACTTGAACATCTTTCCCTTGATGAACTTGCTCCTTGAGAGGTTGAACTTATCATAAAACACTGATAGTATGAACAACGGTACAAGGTTTCCCAAAGAGTAAAACAATAGCAAAATTGCAGAGTAAAAAATGTTGTTTAGTAATGCGCCAATTCCAAGAATACCTGCTAATATAGGTCCCAGACAAGCAGTCCAACCAAGAGCAAAAAACACCCCAAACAAGAATGTTCCAGGAACATCATTCTTAAACTTCTTATTAGTTTTGATAAATGATGAAAAACCCTTACCAAACAAAGACATGATTCCAAAGAGTATGAGGAACAAACCAGCTGTCATGACCAGCCAATCGCTTTGGATTACTTGCATTGATCTTTCACCTACAAAACCTGCAATAACCCCCATTATTACAAATACTATAGAAAAACCAATGAAGAAAACGAGTGTCATCAAAGTAATGTTCTTCTTCTCCTTAAAGGTATAAGAGAAATAAGCCGGTAAGAAAGGGAGAAGACAAGGTGAGAGTAGACCAAGCATGCCAGCGACAAACGCTATGAAAAAAGAAATCTTAACTGAGAAATCAATTGTTTGCTGCTTGTTATGCTCAATTATTTTCTGCAAGCCAATTGGCACTTCTGAAGTTGCTGAATCATTGTGGTCATGACCTTCATGTGCTGAAACACTAAAAGACAAAAGTGTTAGAGCTAGCAAAATCAGCAATAATTTTGCTATAAACACATTTTCTCTCATTTTATTCTATCTTCGCATAAACAATCTTGATATTATCTTTATCTTGCAATAATAAATCGCCATATTTGTCTGTTTCAATATCATTGACAAAAACCTTCAAGGTGTGATTATCATCGATGCATGAATCAAAGATGCATGTGCTGTTGAAATTCCTGTTCCAAACAGAGAAAAAATCCTTTAAAAAAAACTGCTGTAAAACAGGAGATTCTATATGTAATGTTCCATCTGATTCATGAGTGTGAATAACACGCATACCTTCATCGGAAATACCTATATCAGATGGTATTTCTTGTTTCTCACCCTTAACTTCTATCTCAACAACCGGATGAATATGCATTGCCAGGTTTTTATGCTCCCTAAGATCAATTGATAATACATCAACATTCTTAGAGCAAGCAGTTAATGAAATTAAAATAATTAAAAGCAATAAAAAAAAATTCTTCATTTTCTTTTTTACTCAACTATCAACTGTCCTCTCATATCACCATGTCCTCTTCCACATGGTACGCTACACGCAAAGGTAAATGTTCCTTTCTTATCTGCCACAAAATTTACATGGACATCATTGCCAGGTTCCAATATCTCATTTACCCCAAACTCAGGAAGCAGGAAGCCATGTGTTCCTTCAACACTTTCCACATGTAACTCCACTCTATCACCGAGATTCACTCTAATGGTGTTCGGAGCAAACTCCCAGTTCCTTGCTATTATCTCGAATTCTTTCACTTCATCTGAAAATTCAGGTTCCTTATCACTAGTATCTGTAACATTGGCTTCTCCACCAACATCTACTGGACTGCCTCCACCAACAATATCATCCGCTATTGGTTGTTGACTACATGCAGCAACCAAAAACAATCCTAACACCAAAATTAACAAGGTTGTTTTATTATTCATTTCTTATCACCTCACTCTTATCTCAAAAAATTTTGTTTACTTTAACAAGCTCATAATATCTAATTTTCCCTATAACAATTAGTATAACTAATAATAAGATTACAGTTTTTATAACTGTACTTTTCATGAATATTAATCCTACATTAAAAGAATGTATAATAATCAAAATTAATACAACGTATACCAGATAATGTAATTTTTTCCAGTTCTTTCCCAACATTCTAAGAGATTTATTATTCGAAGTTACAGCCAGAAAAAATAAAATAAAAAAAGATATTATTCCAAGGACAAGGAATAATCTATTAGGACTTTCAATAAGTTTATTTATATCCCAACTGAAAATGAAGTTGAAAACAAGAAAAACATGAATTAATGCAAAGAAGAATGTATAAACCCCAATAAGTCTCCTATTTACCAGTAAACTGGTTGTAAAATTATTCTTTTTCAGCCTAACAAATAAAGGTATTGACAATACAAATATCACTAATAGAAAAGCTAAGAATCCAAAACTACTCACATATATTAAAATCTGCTGATTGAATGAAGTTGAAATAATATTCCCAACTAACAAAACCAAAAATACAACTAAAACACTAGCAAAATGGATTCTTAACTTGTTATTCATTACATCACCTTAAAAATCCTTAACTTCTACTCTCTCACCATTTTCATATTTGTAAAGCTTTCCTTCCTCTTCGTCTTGAGTTTGTTTATGCGAGCCATCACAAAAAGGCTGATTCTTACTAAGTCCACACATACAAATCCACTTGCTTTCTTCACCAACCTTTACTTCCATAGGTATTTTTTCTTCATGTACTACAAGTCTTGCCATTTTTTTAACCCTCCATAATCTTTTTATACTAACACTACCAAGGATAATATCACACCTACTAAACTAATCCTCAATTTCATTCTTTAACATGTCCATAAAAAATTATGGTTGAACAACCTCTCCTGTGGTTAAGTCCTTGTACTTCTGCGCAGCGAATTCTACCTGCCTGAAGACATATGTGCCATCAGACTCCACGGTTCCAACACTCCTCCAGGCGTTTACAACGGAAAGGTATTTGTCAACATCGCCTTCAAGAATTATCGTTGGTACCTTGGTTATACTGTACTTGTCAACCAATGCTTGGCCATCAGAACTTGAAACATCAACTATCTTCTCCTCACCAACCACAACTCCCATTCTAGCAAGGATTGATTTATGGAGATTGGTAGCGTCGTAACACTCATCACATGAGCCATCTACAAGAAAAGTCATTGAAATCAAACCAACGACTCTGTCTTCATTCAAGTCAACATATGGTGGAGTAGTTAATCTTGTAACATAAGCATCTTCTTCAACACTTCCAAAGCTCCTCCAACCAGCTATTATATCACCACCATAAGCTTCCAAGTCCCTTGACAATATCAGGGCAGGCAATGACTCAAAGCTGTACTTGCTAATCAAAGACTGTCCTTCTTCACTATTTCTATCTACAACTCTTTCAGAGACAACAGTAATCCCGGACTGCTTGAAATTCTGTAATATCTGAGCCATGTTATAACACTTATCACATGAAGAATCTTCCAAAATCACAGCTGAAACTCTTCCCATCACACTACTTGTATCAGCATCTACATATGGAGGAGTTAATGCTCTGAATACTAATGCATCATCAGTCTTTTCCATGTTTCTAATAACTGTTTTGTTTGTCTCTCCAAACAACAATACTGTTGGTATTTTCTCAATACTATACTTGGAAATCAAACCCTGAGCTTCATCTGAACTCAATTCAACACTCTTTTCAGAGGTTATATTCACATGAGCATTCTTAACAGAATCCACAACTGATTGTATATCAAAGCAATCAGTACAATCAGAATCAGTTATTACTATCATCTGCAATTCTGCAGGTCTTGCAGCTTCTTTTGCCTCTGCAATCTTCTCATCAAATAAATTGCTGAATGAAGATATCTGAAATACATTGTAAAGTGCAAATAATATCAGAAGAGCGCCAAGAAGCCCGAAAATCTTATCTTGTTTACCATCTCCTCTACTACTTTTTTTCGCCATTATTATCACCCTGAATTATAGTAAAAAAAATTAAGAGATTCTAACATCCCCCTACCATTGTTGGCAAGTTCTGTATACTGGCAGGCAAAGCACCTGGCTCACTACCAGTTCCTCCAGAAGAAAGCGGTTTAGTCTTGGTTGAAGAACCAACTTCTAAATCTCCTTCAGCAACCTTTGCTTTCAAACTATTCAACTGGAATGCTTGGACAACTGATAGTATCACAAGCACCACAAGCACTATTGTAACGATTGTTGTTGATTTCATTTTATATACCTCCTTTAACACCCTCCCACCATTCCAGGCAGGTTATCCAATGCTGAAGTGTCTCCTCCTGCAACAGTCATTGCTAATTCAATCATGTTTTTTGGGAAGAACAAGGTCTTCCATTTCATGACTTCCCTTAAGATTTCTCCATCATTATAGTCAGTGTAAGCTGCCAAGTATAAAGCCAAACTTAGAGCTGCCGGATTATGCTGACATCCACACCTTGAGTTACCGTTCTTGTCAGCCCCTATCGGCCCAACACCACAACAATATTCACAGGATATTCCATAAGGATTTGATGCAAGGTTTACAAACCTCTGGAATGCTTCTGGATCACTCTTTTCAACTTCTGCTTTTAATCCTCTATACATCTTCGCGAGGGTCGATAATGAGCCAACCGGATCATCATAACTAACACCTAAAGCTTCCCCGTACTCAGGAGTCCCTGTAGGAAATATCATTGCCATAGCATCGTCTACTGTCTGTATTTCTTCCACTGGAAACACTGCAGCCAATGTATGACCTGTCGATTTTATCTGCGACAGGTCAATGCCTTCAAGGTCAACATTTCCCGATCCTGACAATCTGGAAGAGGGAGTTGTTAACATTGTAGAAATGCCATTTATCTGTAGTTGATTAAGAAACATCACCAAAGCTGCTAAAACAATCAAGCCAACTAACGGTCTTGTAAGCATGTTATCTTGCTTTTTGGTTTTTTTCTTTTCCTTTTTTTTCACCATCTTGATTTATCCCTCCTTTTGCTGAGTATCAAAAAAGATTTACAGTGAAAATAGATAACCTTATATTTAAATAGGATGAAATGTTAGGGAAAAAATAGTGAAAGTTTATAAATAATTATTTTATTTGCTTATTTCCGGGGGAAAAATAGTGAAAAGCAACAGATTATTGATGATGCTATTAGTATCTCTTATTATAATAGGCGTAGTTATATTAATTAATGTTATTTCTTTCTCAAACATTGAGGAAATTGTTATCAACCAATTAAAGGAAAACCAACTAACAGAAACAGGTTTTGCTGCAAAGCAAATCGAAGATCACATTCTACAGGTGAGGGATGAGCTAGTAACTCTTAGCAAGTTTCCAGACATTGAAACACTTGACATCAACAAGTGCAGTGGAGACATGACTATTGTCCATGAAAGTATAGAAGGAAAGATTTCAAACATTCTAAGGGTTGATAAAGATGGAACAGTGATTGAGTGTTCATCACCAATTTATTCAAATTACGTGGGAATAAACATAAAGAACAAAGAATACTTCAAAGCTCCTAAAGAAACAAACGAACCATTCATAGACAACTCTATCAGGCAAGGTTTCAACAGACAAATAATAGTCTCAGCACCTCTATTTGAAACAACAGAGTACACTCCATATCCTAACTTTTTAGGACAATTCAAAGGAGTCCTGCTAAGCATTGTGGAAGTTAATACATTATATGACTTATATATCCACCCAATAGCTGACCCTGAAAAAGCATTCTTTTTGCTTATCAATCTCAAAACAGAAGAGACAACCCTTAAGAGCAATAACATTGATGAATATTCTGCAATAAAAAACGATGTTTTATCAGAAAAGAACCTTAACATAATAACTGATTTCAATGGTTTCGGAGAGACAATAATAACATCATCAGACATAATTCTAGGTTCTGAAACCTGGAGATTGATTGTCTTAACACCGTTAAAGAATGTTGGAAAGGAGATAAGCTCTGTTCAAAACAGACATCTCTTCATTCTTGGATTCGTCATACTTGTCATAATCGGCGGTTTCATATTCCTAATAACAGTGTACCAGTCCAGAGAAGAAGTTCAGTCAAAGCTTGACAAAGCGCAAGTTACTTTAGAAAAACTAGGCATAAATG
>JACNFY010000036.1 GCA_014384375.1 Nanobdellati archaeon | reverse complement strand
AAAGCAATAATTCACAACCTTTTTTTAAAAATTATCAGACTCTTGGGACAAACCCTATTAGTATCTCCCTCCTAAATAGACGTTCTTTATCTTCTTGTGCTTGATAATGTCTTTTCCGCCTTTCAAAACTATTTTTCCATCTTCCAAGAGGTATGTCCTGTCAGCTATCTCTATTGCTTTCTTTGCGTTTTGCTCGACTATTAGTATTGATATTCCGTCTTCTTTCAGTTTTTGGATTGTTTTGAAAAGTTCTTTCTGTAATATTGGGCTTAGCCCTAGGGATGGTTCGTCTAATAGAAGCAAGGAAGGGTTCTGCATCAATGCCCTTCCTAACGCGAGCATCTGCTGTTGTCCACCGCTTAGGGTCATTGCTAATTTTTTCTTTCTCTCTTTTAGTATTGGAAACTTCTTATAAACAACGTTTAAGTTTTTTTCAATGATATCCTTATCTTTTATTAGCTCGGCTCCAATCTCGAGATTTTCCTTAACTGTTAGGTTTCCAAAATTAATCCTTCCCTGTGGGACATAGCTTACTCCAAGTTCTAATAGTTCATGAGTTTTTATTCTTGTAATGTCTTTTTCTTTGAAGAAAATCTTTCCTTTCTTCACATCAGCTATGTTGAATATTGACCTTATAACTGTGCTTTTTCCCGCTCCATTAGGGCCTATCAAGGCGATTATCTCGTTAGGGTTCACAGTTAGGTTTATTCCTTTCAATACCTCAAGCTCTCCGTAGCCCGCGAATAGGTTTCTGATTTCAAGCATTTTTAATCTCCTAAATAAGCTTCTAATACTTTCGGATTGTTCTGTATTGCTTTAGGCTTTCCCTCAGCAATTATTCTTCCGTAATCCATAACAAAGATTTGTTCTGCTAAGTCCATTACGAAATTCATGTCATGCTCTATCAATAGTATTGTTTCTCCTCTTTTGTTCAATTCTCTAAGTATTTTTTTAATATCCTTTCTTAGCATTGGATTGACTCCTGCAACTGGCTCGTCTAATAATAAGAGCGTGTGTGGCTTTGCAATGGCAACAGCCAGGTCCAACAGTTTTCTTTGACCATAACTCAAGTCTGTTGCAAAAGTATCCAATGACTTATTAAGACCAACAAGGTTTAGGATTCCTTTTATTTTCTTGACATCATATTTTTTCTTCTTAAAAAGATTTTGCATTAGCTTCTCATCAGAGTCTGATAATGCAATCTCCAAATGATCTTTTATCATTAGATTTCTGAATAAGCGTACTTCTTGAAACGTTCTAGATATTCCTAGCCTTGAGATCTGGAAATCTTCTAATCTGGCTATATCTTTTCCGTCAAAATATGTTTTTCCTTTATCCTTTTTAATTATGTTTGATATTACGTTGAATAACGTTGTTTTACCAGAACCATTTGGTCCAATAATCGCGGTTATTTTCCCTTTTTTAATCTCTAAACTGCATTTATCCAATGCTTTGATGCCTCCAAAGTTTTTGTGAATGCTTTTTATTTTAAGTGTCATTCTAAATCTACTCTCCCAAATATTCCGCGTGGTCTTAATAATAGTATTCCTAATAAAATCATAGCGTAAATTACTTGTCTCGCAGGTCCTAAAATTGAGCTTGACAAAGCCAAGAACCTTAATGCTTCAGGAATTAATAATATGACAAATGTCGAAACAATACTCCCTTTGATTGAAGCTATGCCTCCAACGATAACAATGGATAATAAAAGAATAATTTCTGGTATTGTAAAATAGCTTGGATCAATATAAGTGATGTAGTGAGCAAACAAGCTACCTGCTATTCCTGCAAAGAACGCTGATATCATCATAGCTTTGTACTTCAGCTTAAAGGTGTTTTTTCCTAAAACCCTTAGTCCCATCTCATCGTCCCTTGTTGCTTCCAATAGTCGTCCAAAAGGAGACTTAACAATTCTATAAATCACAAAGACAGATAATATGCAGATTACTGCAACAAAGATAAGATAAGAATAAGTTGAGCTTATTGTTAAGCCAAAAAAAGATGGTTTTTCTATTCCTGGAATGCCTAAAGGGCCTCTTGTTAAGCCAGTCCAATTAAGCATCAAGGAGTAAATCACAAAACTAAAACCAAGAGTTGCCAATGCAAGATAATCCCCTTTAAGTTTTCTAGTAGCTAAAACCAGTAAATAACCGAAAATACTTGCAAAGATCCCAGCAATAATAAACGCTAACAAGAAAGGAACTCCTGCTTTTGTCAGAAGTGCAGATGTATAAGCGCCAATTCCAAAGAAAGCAACATGACCTAAGTTTAACAGTCCTGTATAACCAAGAGCAAGGTTTAGGCTAACTGTAAGGATTACATAAATCCCTATTAATATCAATAAATGTGTCAAGTAAGGCCAAATCATTATTTCTTCACATCCTTGTTAATGCCGAATAAGCCTGTAGGTTTTAACAATAAAAATATGAACAATAAGACAAATGCAATCGCATCTTTGTATCCTGATGGCAGAAACCATATACTGAAGTTTTCAGCTAGACCTAACAAGAAAGAGCCAAGTACTGCTCCAGGGATAAATCCTACGCCGCCAATGACAGCGCCTGTAAAACCTTTGATGATTAAAATAGTTCCCATAGTAGGATTAAGATTCTGCTCTAAACCAATTAATATTCCAGCAACACCTGCTAGGAAAGAGCCGATAATGAAAGAGTAATCTGCAATTCTCTTATGGTTAATACCCATTATGCTTGCTAACTCCTTGTTATCAGAAACAGCACGCATATCTCTTCCAAGCTTTGATTTTTTCATAAACAAGTAAAGCAAAACAAACAGCGTTATGGATATTAGAATTATAACTATTTGTAAGGGTGTGATTATTGCTCCAAAAACGTTTAACCCCCTAGCCACTTTAATATAACCAACGCTTTTAACATCTGGACCAAAGATTAGCTGGATGACATTTTGGAATAAAATTAATACTCCAATACTTGCAATAAGCAGAACAACATTTGAAGCCTTTTTATTCTGTAATGGTAAGTACATGAGTCTATACGTTCCGAGTCCGAATAAGCTTGAAAAAATTAAGGTTAATATACAAGCGAGATAAAAAGGGATTCCAATCAATGAAAATAACGAGTAGAGAATATAAGCACCAACAACAACACTAATGCCATGAGCGAAATGCATGAATTTATTAGTGGAATATATTAAAGAGAAACCAGCAGCAACCAGTGCATATATAGCTCCTGCAATCAGACCATTAACTGTTAACTGAGCTAATAAAGACATCTAAAAAACCTCTCAAAAAATAAAAAGAAAAAAAATAATTTAACTTGTCAAAACGAATTCTCCGTTCTGAACTTCGAACACGTCGTAGTTCCCAGAGACATCTCCGTTCTCATCAAACACGATGTGTCCAGATGCTCCATCGAAGTCACTTCCAAACAGAGCGTTTTTGATCTCTTCACCAGTTGTTGCGCCTTGCTCTACAGCCAAGCCAATCGCTTTGAAAGCATCGTAGCCTTGGGCTGCAAATGGACCTGGCGCTTCGCCATACTCAGCTTGGTGTCTTTCAATAAAGCCGCTTGTTCCAGAACTGACTGCTGTCACAACCATTCCTTCAGCTGACTCGCCGGCACCCTCTAAAATAGCCGGACTTTTCTGTCCTTCAGAACCAAATATAGCTGCTTCTATCCCTAACTCTGTCATCTGTTGTAATGCGGCAACTGTTGAATCAGGAGAATTGCTTATGATATATATCACGTCAGGCTCAGCATCCTTTGTCTTTGTCAGCTGAGTTCTTATATCAACCGCGCCTCTTTCGAATGTTTCACTAGCAACGACTTCTCCGCCAAGGGCTGCAAAACTTTCAGTTAAAACATTGTTGAAACCAAGGCCGTACTCTTCATTAGTGTAAAGAACAGCCAATTTCCTATACCCTCTATCATAAGCCAGGTTTGCTCCAAAGTCTCCCTGCAAGGCATCGCTAGGAACAGTCCTGAAAGTGTATTCTCCCTGTTCAGATACTTTTGGACTTGTTGATGAAGGGCTCACCATTGGCACATTGTTCTCGTTTGCAATCGGCGCTGCTGCCAGTGTTGCTCCTGAGCATACCTCTCCAACGATTGCTACTACGCCATCCAATGAGATTAGCTTGTTTATAGCAGTAACTGCTTCTTTACCTTCACACTTAGAATCTTCAACAACTAATTCAACGTTGTCAAGGCCCATTTCTTTCATCGCTAGATCTACTCCTCTCTTGATACTTTCTCCATAGCTAGCAGCGTCTCCACTTAGTGGACCCATAAATCCAACCTTAATCACTTCTGCCTCTACAACTTCAACAGATTCTTCTGTTGTCTCTGCTGCTGGTTGTTGCACACAACCAACTATTAAGAAAATTCCAATCAACAAAACACTAATAATTAAATTTCTCATTTTTTAAGTACCCCCAAGTTAATTTATTAGTAGAATTGTCTGTAATTTATAAATTTTTTCTCATGATAGTTCTAATCATAAATTATTTAAAAAACCGTCTTATCTCTTTAATCCATGAAAAAGGTTGCTATCTGTGTGAAAGACAAGTCAAAGCTCTCTGATATGAGGAAGATTGTGAGGGAGAAAGGTTTGACTTTCGTTACCAATAGTCCTGACTTTGTCGTTTCATTGGGTGGCGATGGGACATTTCTTCTCTGTGAAAGAGAGTTTCCTGGTGTTCCAAAGCTTTTGATAAGGGATAGCAAGATATGCAAGAAATGTGTTGGTGACAGCAGAGAGACAATTCTGGATTTTATAAGGATGAATGCTTACGACATAAAAGAAGAGATTAAGCTTGAAGGTGTTTTTGGAACTAATAAGTTAGTGGCTGTGAATGACATCATTATAAGGAATAAGAGGCCTAATCAAGCTATAAGACTGGATGTGAGTATTGATGGCACCAAAGAGCATGAAGAGGTAATAAGTGATGGTGTATTAATCTCTACTCCTTTCGGTTCCACAGCTTATTTTGAATCAATCACAAGAACTACCTTTGAAGAGGGTATAGGCATTGCTTTTAACAATCCTGTGAAAGAGTATGATCCAGTCATTCTAAGAGATAATCAAACAATAAAAGTCAAGCTTGTAAGAGGTGATGCACACTTTGCAAGCGATAACAATCCGAAGATTTACACATTGAAACAAGGAGATATTATAACTGTAAGGAAAGCAAAGGAGAAAGCCAAGATAATAAGGATTGAGGGGTTTGAATAATAGAAAATTATAAAATATATATAATACTATAGAATTTTAAAATGGTCATAACTATAGAGAAAGGATGCCCTGTCTGTGGAGGCGATGTGAAGGGTGACAAAATTCATAAGTTCTACTGTGCGAAATGCAACATATTATACGATGAACGTCAGGTTAGTAGACATAAGAAGAGAGAAGAGGAGAAACTAGAAGTGAAGAATGTGAAGAAAGGGAAGGTTGTAAAAACTGGTATCTCTAAGAAGCCTGGTTGGTTATATTTCGTTGACAAGAGAGGTGATATATCACGTGTGTATATGGCTAAGAAGAGGGCTGATAAAGGAAAGAGGAAGCACGAAAAAGTTGAAAAAGCAGGTGTCAAAAAAGAGAAAGGATACCTGTATTATGTTGATAAGGATGGAGACATTGCAAGATCTCCTGTTAAGAGAGGTGGGAAAAATGCCAGGCACAAAACATAAAGATCAGAGAATTGCAGTTTTTGTGGATGTTCAGAACATGTATTATTCTGCTATGAATCTTTTCAAAACAAAAGTCAATTTTAACAGCATACTAAAAACCGCTGTCAGTAATAGAAAGCTTATAAGGGCATTCGCATATGTAATAGAGGCGGATGTTAAAGGTGAAAAGAACTTTCATGATAGACTGACACAGATAGGATTCGAAGTCAAGAGCAAAGAATTGCAAACCTTTTTTGGAGGAGCTAAAAAGGGAGACTGGGATGTAGGTATAGCTATGGATGTTATCAGGATGGCTCCAAAAGTGGATACCATAGTCATTGTTTCAGGTGACGGAGACTTTGCAGACCTTCTAAAGTATGTAAAGTCACTTGGATGCAGGGCAGAGGTGATTTCCTTCAAGAAGACAACATCCGCAAAGTTGTTAGCCGAGGCTGATGATTTCATTGATATGTCTTCTAATAAGAAGAAGTTTCTAATCTGATGATTAAAAAAACAATTTTCTTAGTGCTTGGAATTATTTTGGTAATCATTGGAATAGCAGGTATATTTCTGCCTATACTTCAGGGGATACTGTTGATAATCGCTGGTTTGTTTCTTATAGGAGAATACAAATATATAAAGTTCATTGAAGACACTAAAAAATATATAAGGAATAAACATAGAAGAAAACATTTATAAAAAAACTATTTTTCAAAGTGTTGAGGTGTTTAAAATTATACATTTGACAAAAGAAAATTTTGGTACTGAGACAAAGGAAGGAAGAGTAATAATCGATTTCTGGGCAGAGTGGTGCGGACCATGCAGGATGCTTGGCCCAGTCTATGAGGCTTTGAGTGAAGAGATGAAAGATATGAAGTTCACCAAGGTTAATGTTGATGAGAACGATGAATTAGCTGCAAAATATGGAGTTCGTGGCATACCAACAATGGTCTTCTTGAAAGATGGTAAAGAAGTCGATAGGATTGTAGGAGCGCTGCCAAAAGATGCCTTGAAAGAAAAGATAGAAAAAATATTCAAATAATTATCATAGTCCTATGTTCATCCATAACATTGATCCAGTTCTTATAAGACTTGGTTTCTTGGAGATAAGGTACTATAGTTTAGTATATATTATAGGTTTTTTACTTGCATACTTTATTCTTTGGAATGCTGCGAAAAGCAAGAAGGTTAAGAACCTGACAAAGGATGCAGTGGAAGACTTCATAGTTTACTTGATACTTGGAGGAATTATTGGTGGTAGATTAGGACATTTTATCTTCTACAATCCTTCAGTGTTTTGGACAGATCCGTTAGAGATACTATTTATCTGGCATGGTGGTATTTCCTTCCACGGTGGATTGATTGGTGCAATAATCGCTTACTTCATATTTAGGAAGAAGCATAAAATCGCATTCTATGATTTAGCAGACTTGTTGATGATACCATTTGCATTCACATTATTTCTTGGTAGAATTGCAAATTTTATCAATGGAGAGTTGTGGGGAACTGTAACAAATTTTAAGTGGTGTGTGCAGTTCCCTGACGTTGAGGGTTGCAGACATCCATCCCAGTTGTATGAGGCTGCAAAGAATTTAGTCATCTTTGGAGTTCTGTGGTTTATGAAAGATTTGAAGAAATTAAAGAAAGGAATGATATTCTGGAGCTTTGTATTGCTTTATGGTGTTCTAAGGTTTGTAGTCAACTTTTGGCGAGATGATCCTAGGTTTTTAGGAATAAGTATGGGACAATTCCTAAGCTTGATAATGGTTGTTTTGGCAGTAATATTCTTATTTAGGCTCAGAAAAAACAAACATCAAAATTAGCATCTTGGGCTTTTATTTTCTTCGAAAATAAAAACATTAATATACTTGTTCTTACATTATCATACTGTAGGGGGTTAAAATGGCGAGTGAGTTTAAGTGCTCTGTTCATGGCCTTACTCGTGAGAACACTTGTAACTGGTGTGGCCAGCCGATATGCAAACAATGCATAGAAGCAAGTGATATGAGGAAGTATTGTACTAGATGTTATACTAAGCTTTCAAAGGGTAGCTTTGCCAAATACTTGGATAAACAATGGGGAGAAAAGCCTAAAGAGAGACTTTTTAACATAGACCCTATGCTTACAGACGAGGAAATTGAGAAGAAGAAGCAGATGCTAGAGATAAAGGAAAAGGCCAAGAAGATAATGGGCGAGCACTAATTAAAAACAGAAAATATTAATACTTCTTCTATAGAATTATTTTTCTAAAATGAAACTGCCTGTGATTATAGTTAACTTCAAAACATATGTAGAGGGCACTGGCAAAGAAGCAGAACGATTAGCAAAGATATGCGAGAAAGTAGCCCATGATACAGGCAAGAATATAGTATTGGCTGTTGAAGAGGTTGATCTTAACAGGATAAGCTCACTTGTAGACATACCTGTTTTTAGTGAGCACATGGACCCTATACATCCAGGAGCGCATACAGGTCATAATCTTCCGCAGGCGTTGAAGGATAATGGTGCAGAAGGTACTTTGTTGAATCATTCCGAGGACAGGTTTAGGATAGATATGCTTAAAGAGAGTGTTAAGATAGCGAAAGAACTCGACTTGGTGACTGTTGTCTGCGCAAATGATTCTGACACTGCAGAAGCAGTAGCTGCTTTCGAACCAGACATGATAGCAGTAGAGCCACCAGAACTGATAGGCGGAGATATTTCTGTAAGCACAGCAAAACCAGAAGTGATAACTGATACTATAGAGAAAGTGAAAAAAGTTGCAAATGTTTCTGTGTTGTGCGGTGCAGGCGTGAAGACAGGGGAAGACGTTAAGAAAGCGATAGAGCTAGGAGCAGATGGTATATTGATAGCTTCTGGAGTTGTGAAAGCAGAAGACCCTGAGAAAGTGTTAAGGGAGTTAGCAGAGGCTCTTTAAGGAACAACTACGTAAATTCTTTTTGGTTTATCATATCTTTCCCAGTTTGCTGGTGGATTAGTAGCATCTCCTTTGTATTGTACTTCTACATCAAAAGCATATTGGCCACTAACACTGTTTTTTGGAATGTCAATACTTATTAAAGCGTGTTGTCTTTGGTTAGGCTGAGTGTCTGGATATGGATCTGTGAAATAGTTCATAGCACCACTTAAGCCATCTTTGTCACTTACAACTACTTTGAAATTATACTCGTTTGGAAACTCATTCCAGAAACCAACAGTGAAAAGAACACTTTTACCTCTCTTCCCATTCACTCTCTGTGGCTGGACAACAATCACGCTGCCGTCATCCATTGCTGCATTAAGCTGCTCCTGCATCCTGTCGGTTATTTTTGCCTGAAAATCCGTGCCTTTATCAATAATCTTTGTGAATATAACCATACCAGCGCCGAATAATACAAGAGAGAGAATGATAACAACCAAGAAGTTCACTGCTATCTGGAAACCTTTTCTGTCCATTTTAAAAAACTTAAAAAATTATTGTTACTTCATGAAGTGGTACTCTTTGACAATCAGCCACATGAACAAGAACATCACGATGGCTCCTGCAACCAGGATTGAGAATCCATACCAAAAATCTTTGCTTAGGCTCATAAGCTTGTAGAAACCAAAGCCCATGATTATAACCCCAATCCACAAGAACTTGTCAAGCACTAACTTCATAATTTCAAATTCCTGATCCTTAGACATGTGTTTTTTCATTCTTGATACCTCCAACTATGTTCCAACCTCTATAAAGAATTGCTTAGACAAAGAACCTGCCTCTATACTACAAATAAAAGTTGATGATATAGTTATGTCGAGGCTTTTTCCTGTGTAAAGACTTACAATAAAGCCACTTGCATCGCCCTCAGGAATGTCTTGGTCCAATGATTCTAATATAAATCCAGTTTCTCCAGTTATGACTACGGGACAATTTATTTGGTCACCATCTGCTAATGAGAGAGTCACAGGATTTCCTGCGTTACCATTATTGTAAACCCCCACTTCAAAAGTAGTTGTTTTTCCTTTTTTCACTTTTATGATCTGACTCACAGTTATTGGTTGGTCAGCGGTCGCAGGGTTTTTTAGTTTTGCATTAGCTATCGCTTCTTCGAATTGGCTTTGTCCTTGGCCCATTAGAGTTCTGATGAATCCTAATCCGAGACCGAGCACTGCCATTGCCATGACCAGTATAACAATTGCTTGTATGCTGAGATTTAAGGAACCTCTTTTATTCATCTTTTACACCTCACGCGTTTACTTGGATTTCAACTTGCTTAACCATTTTTTCTTCTGGATTAACAGCAGTTCCTGCTGCCGCAGTGGTATATCCTTTGGCAATCAACTCACAAACATAAGTTCCTGCATCTACACTGTTACCTTTTATCATAGATTTATAACTTGCAAAATCTCCTTCAGAAATTTGTTGGGCTAATGATCTGATAGTCATGGCACTACCAGCTGTAGGTATACAAGATCCTAGTTCAATCTTAACATAAGAGGTGTCTGTGAATGTCCCGTCATTGTAAACTCCTGCCTTGAATGAATCCTCCTTACTAGACTTTACTTTAATGTTCGCGTCTGCTGTGAAAGGTTCATCTGCGGATGGAGGGTTATCGAGCTCTACGCTACCAATAGCTTCCTCGAATTGGCTTTGTCCTTGGCCCATTAGAGTTCTGATGAATCCTAATCCGAGACCGAGCACTGCCATTGCCATGACCAGTATAACAATTGCTTGTATGCTGAGATTTAAGGAACCTCTTTTATTCATCATGATATTAACACCTCTTTGAAAGTTTTTTAATATGTAATTCTTGGAGTTTACTCTTTATATAATTTTCTATAATTTTAGTCAATAGAAGTATTTTTCTAGTCCTTAGTGCTCTACTGTTGTGCTGTCGATTGATTCAAGAGCTTTGAGAGAATCTAAGACTGCTTGTTCAACCTCACCGCTCTGTACTTGCTGAGTTGTTTGTGCTTTATCTTGATTGTAATCCTTGAGTCCAAAATAAACTATAGGACTGAACAATACAGCCATTATACCTATTATTATAGGCCACTTCCAAGGATCCTTTTTTTCTCTTCTAAATGATGAGCGCTGATATGTTGGTTGCGTTTGACTATCTCCATTATTACCTTGGTAGTCTTGCTTATCTCCACCTTCATATGTCATGTTATATCCCTCCTGTTTAATTGCATTCTTATACACATATTATATTTAAATTTTTCTATCTTTGAGTGGTGATAAGAAAAAATAGAAACAAATTTAAAACAATGAGCTACACGTTTTCTTTGTCATGAAAAAACTTCTATTCGGTACAGCAGGTATCCCTATCTCTACCCCTGACCATAATACTGAGAACGGTGTTAGATATGTTCGCGAGTTAGGTCTTGATTGTATGGAGTTAGAGTTTGTTAGGAGTATTAACATAACAAAAGAGAGGGCGCCTACAATAAAAGAGGTTGCTAAGAAAGAAAACGTTGTTCTCACCTGCCATGCACCTTACTTCATAAACCTTAATGCAATAGAAAAACCTAAGCTATATGCTAGTATGAATCGAATATTAAATTCTGCTAGGATAGCACATCTTTGTGGTGGTTGGAGTGTGACTTTTCATGCGGGTTTCTACATGAAGATGGAACCTGAAAAGGTTTACAACAACATAAGAGATAAGATAAAGGAGATAAGGAAAACACTTGACAATGAAGGAGTTGATATCTGGTTAAGACCTGAGACAACTGGTAAGCCAACGCAGTTTTCAGGTTTGAAGGACCTTCTAAATATAAGCCAGGAAGTAGAAGGAGTGATGCCTTGCGTTGACTTTGCACATCTGCATGCAAGAACTGCTGGAAAAAACAATACAACAGAAGAATTCAGGGATATGCTACAACAAATCGAGAAAGCTCTTGGCAAAGAAGGCTTGAAAAACATGCACATTCACATGGCAGGGATAAACTACACAGAGAAAGGAGAAAGAAACCACTTGATCCTGAAAGAAAGTGATATGAACTATAAAGACTTGCTAAAAGTCTGGAAAGAATTCAAGATTGCAGGCGTTGTAATCTGTGAAAGCCCAAACATTGAAGAAGACGCTAAATTATTGCAAGAAACTTACAGAAATACTCTATAAAAGCGGCTCTGTCCAGAAAGGTATAAATATGTATACTGGTCATAAATAGTTATGATACA
>JACNFY010000015.1 GCA_014384375.1 Nanobdellati archaeon | reverse complement strand
CCACCCTCCTAAACCTTTAATTAACAAAGTCATTTATTTATTTTGCGACAAACTCTGAAAAAACCCAATTAAACAAAGATTTAAAAAAAACAACTTAACATACATATCCATGAATTTTAAATCCAGAAACGTTGTTATGTGGCTGGCAGGTATAAACATAGCTCTGTTTTTAGTCCAAATAATTCTTCCAGCCTTTAAAACTAATTTCATGCTGATATCAGAAGATGTTTTCACAAGGCCTTGGATTCTAGTAACGCACATGTTCTTACACGGAGGATTTGCACACCTATTGTTCAATCTCTATGCTCTAGTTTTGTTCGGCGGTTTGCTTGAGAGAAAAATAGGTCCTAAAAGATTCTTAATGGTTTACTTCCTATCTGGTATAATAGCTGGCTTTGTAGCTAGTTTTTTCTACCGTGCTTCGTTGGGTGCAAGCGGAGCAATCATGGGAATACTAGCAGCGTTAATTGTCTTAATGCCTAATTTAAGAGTTCTCTTCTTCTTTGCAATACCAATGCCCTTTTGGGTGGCAGGCGTTGTGTGGGCACTACTTGACATCGGAGGAATATTCTTTCCCTCAGGAGTTGGGAACATCGCACATCTAGTTGGAATGGCAGTTGGATTTATCTATGGATTCTATCTTAAGAAGCAGAAAAAACAATTCAACAGGTCATTCTCTTCAAGAATTCATATGACACGAGAAGATATCAATAACTATATTTCTAAGGGAAGAATATAACTATTTACAGCAGAAAACAGTTGTGTACTTAGTCTCCCGAACATCCCCTGACTCATCCCTATAGTTTTCATCAGTTGTTCTGATAGTATTATAACAATTATTGAAATTATTAGACACATCCTTGAACATCACATCCTTAAATGAACCATCTCCAGAACTATAATATATCATTGTTTTCACAGTGTTTGTCATCAAGCATGAATCATAGTCAGTAGCTCTGCAAGCCATGTGGCCACTTAGAGATCTGAGCTTTATGAAATCCTTGTTGTTTAGATTCACCCAAGCACAATCAAGATTTGTTTTTACTACATCCTCACCTGCAGGCATTTGATATACTGTTTCACCACCGATATTCTTTACAGGAATCTCTACATTCAGAATTTTTTTCCAAGGCAACCTCACAGTATTTATCTTTATAGGAGTAAGCAATCCTTCAGTACTTACTGCTTTGAAATCAGAAGGCGCTGTGGTAGACCTTAAAAATTTGACAACAAAACCTTCAGTACCAATTGTTCTTTTAACAACCTGACCTGTTATTCCTGGATTCACTTGGTTGTAGGAAAGGGTTATGACAAAAAAAGCTAGGATAAGAACTATTAGCATGTAATGAATGTCATGAACATGTTTTGCCATATATACACCCCTCTCTCAATGTTAATATTTGAAAAGTATATAAATTTTTTGGAAAATTAAATACTTACATACTTTATGGCTGAAAACATAACTATCAGTGCAGGTATGACAACTGCGAAATAAGCTTCTCTGCTCCACATCATCACCTTTTTCCCATCCAACACAAAGAAAGGCAGCATGTTAAAGAAAGCAAGGAAAGCGTTTATCCAGATACCATAAGAAGCGAGCTCTAAGAGTAACCCAATATTAAGCATTGTGGCCAGTAAAAACAATGGAACAAATAACAAGGATAAGACAAGGTTAACAATAGGACCTGCAATTGCTATCTTGCCATTCTGGGCTCTACTAACACGACCAGATATCATGACAGCTCCAGGAGCAGCTATTAGGAAGCCAAAGAAACTCATGATTAATGCTAGAACCAGCATCTGTATGCTAGCTCTGAATTCTGCAAAGCACCCATATCTCTGGGCAACTATCTTGTGAGCCATCTCATGGAACAAGAAGCCAATACCAACAGTGAGTGCTGCAAGGATAAATGTCTTGATAATAGTCAAAGAAAACAACCTTCCACCAGATAGGAGGATGGCAAAAGCCAAACTAATGAATATCCAAGCCTCAATCAAGTCATGGATTTCTTGCTTAGAAGTTTTAAAGACAAAAGCCATGGAATAATAAAAAAAGAGATTGTTTATAAAACTTACCAAGTAAAATAATAACCACTCGCGAATAGATAAAAAATCAAAAAGTTTATATATTAGTTGATTCTCAAAAATGAATAGGGGGTAAAGGTGGAAAATAAAGGTCCAGTTCTTATAAGCTATTTATCGCAAATAATACTGATAATAGTTCTTCTCCAAGTCTCAGGTACTTTGAAAGGATTAACCATAATAGTAATGCTCATAACAGAAGCATTGATAATAACAAGTTTGATTAAAGAAAGAAAATGGGATTTCCAGAGCTGGTATGCTTTCTTCATCTTTATAATAGTACTATTATTCCTGCTTGCACATATACAACCAGGGACAAGCGAGATAACAGCACCTCTGTCTGTTGAGATAATAGTTTCCTTGATATTAGGATTCTTTCTAACAGTATTCTCAAAAGAATCTGTAGAAGAAGAACCTGGTGTGAAAGTAGTTGAGATGGAACCCACTATCGAACCTATAACTGAGAAACCTAAAAAAAGCACTGCAAAGAAAGAACTACTGGTATCAGCTGAGGGAAGCAAGAAGTATCATAGACCAACATGTGCCTATGTTAGCAAAGTGCCAAAAAGCAAAATAATAGTCTATACCTCAAAAAGACAAGCAGCAGGAAAAGGATTAAGCGCCTGCAAGAATTGCCTAAAATAAATTTATGACCAAAAGGCATCCAGTGCCTTCTGATTTTTATTATGTCTCACCAATCTCATAGGAGGATTGACAAGTTTCCACTCAAAGCCCCATTTCTTAAGCATTTCTTCAGCATTAGGACTTATCTTTGGAGACGCTAATATCCCAGAAACTTTGTTGGTTCCTTTCAACTCTTTGATCTTCTCAACATATCTTCGAAGTTGATGTACAGCATCCAAGCCAGCAGTATATCGCTTGCATTCAACAACTACAAGAGTTCCTTTTTTGTCATGACCAAACACATCTATGAAGCCGAACTTTGTATGCTCCTCTCTGGAAAGAGGCTTGAAGTCTTTGCTGATAAGACTAGGGTTTTGCTTTATCATGTCAGACATATCAGCCTCAGTGCCTGCAAGCATCTGTTTTTGACCATCCTCAAGCTTCCGAGACATAAAATTATAAACTCTTGATATCTCTAACTCCAAATATTCCTTGGTTGCTGAGTTGTAAGCTTTGAACAACAAGCCATAATCCTGCTTAATTATATCAACAGAACCACCAGCTTTCATATAGTTTATAGGATTGCCACCTTCTGGCTGGTGAACAAACACAGTGCCATCCTGCTTCACAGAAACCAAGCGATCACCTTTTCCAAGCGAAGCCTCAGCTCTACCACTATAGATTATCTTGCACTTGCAGAAGAAAGTGATGAACTCTTTCTTGTCATAAGCAGTCTTAAACTTATCCTCAAACCCCCCCAAGTCCATAAAAGAGAAAGAAAAGAAAGTAATTTAAAAATATTACGAGAAAAAAGTGCTTATCTTCATCTGACTCTTCATGTCTTTCAACAACTTGCTTTTATTCAGAAGATTATCAACATTGTAGCCGAACTTCTTCTTGACTAAGGCTCTTACATACTTTAACATCAGTTCTTTTGAAGAGAACTCCAATGGTTTGTTGCCTAGAGTTTTCCTCACAGTCTGTCTGACAACCCAAACTCCAAGAGGTACCCAGTAGTCATCAGTAACAAATCTCAGTAAAAGAGCAGAGCCTTGTTTCTTCTCTCTCATGAGAAGTTCTGTAACTGCTAATCTTGCAGCGTAGTAGCCCCCGACAGTGTTGAAAGCATATTCTTTCCTGCCATCATACCCTTCGTAATCTATGAATGTCTTCAACTCTTTCAAGCGCCAAGCATCGTTTGGCATATAGCTCTCGAATAACTCATAAGTCCACACTTCTGGAAAGAACATGATGACATAATAATTACCCATATAATTACCTGAATAAACTTTATAGTTCATCCGATTGTTGAAGTCTTTTATCTTCTTGATATTCCTCTTACCAAGAGTGTCATCAATAGCTGTGATTGACCAACGTGTCGGAACTAGTTTTCTCTGAGTTTTAACACCTAGAGTTCCTGCACTTAACAACTTTGTCAAGTAATGCTCGTCAAACTCGTGCTTCTCCAGATAATCAATAGCTTCAACTGCTTTCAAATCAGTGTCAGAGTATACCTTGTCAACCTTTGCAGGTATCTTAGGATTCTCTGTTATCTCTGCTTTTTTTAATTTGACTGTCGGACCGTAAGGCGTGATGTCTGGTCCTACTTCCAACTTGTAATGAGGTTTTTTGTTCAGATTTATCTCAACATCCACAGGTTTCTTAGCCATACCAACCTCCTGAGTGATATCCAACAATCTATCACTGAAAGACTTCACTCTCGCCTTAAAGTTAGAGTTTATCAAAAAACTCCTCATAGTAACAATCTTAGGAATGTCAAAACCCTTGTTATACCATATCAAAGGCTCATCATAGTCCTCAGTCACTCCCTCATTTGATAGAACACCAACATTCACGTTTGGATAACCATATCTGCCTATAAAGATGTTTGGAGCCTCTCCAAAGAAATCCTCCTTCGGCTCAGAATGTTTTCTAGTCAACTCATTGATACGCTGATAGAAAAGATGAGCATTCTTAATAACAGGATGCTCTTCGTTCTTCTTACGAGGAGCTTTAACCATACTAAACAGAAATGTTTCTTACTTATTAATATTTTTACCATAGCTGTCCAGTGCTAATTTTACCCATAAAGTTTAAAAACAAGCCCTCAATTCCTTTTTTCTTATGAACAGGTACGATTTTCAGGAATTATTCAAGGGGATCGGTGCTAAGAGCGCAGATCTTAGAAAGAAGAATGTAATGATTATAGGTGCTGGTGGTCTTGGCACTGTCGTGGCTGACATGCTGCACAGAGAAGGAGTTCAACTTAGAATAGTTGACAAAGGAAGAGTAGAACTTCCAGATATACAGAGACAAACATTATATATTGAAGATGATAATAACAGATTCAAGGCAAAACAAGTTAAGAAGAGATTGGAAATTATAGATGCAAAGAATAGTGTTAAGACTTTCCATGAGGAAATGGTTAATGACAATCTATTTCTGCTCGATTCTGCAGATGTTATAATTGATTGCAGCAACGACCTTGAAACGATGAAGATGATTGGCGACTATGTCAAGAAGAAAACACCATTAATAAACTGCAAATACGCTGGATCAAACGGAGCAATATTTATCTCTGGCAAAAAGCATCTTTTCAAGAAAGTCGTTGACAAGATAAAAATCGGAGATATTGAAAACGAAGGAATAATAAACGCTACTGTCCACTTGGCTGCAGGAGTTATTGTTTCCCAAGCTCTGAAAACCCTTATTGGAGAAAAAATAACTGACAACTTCATAGTCTTCGATGTCTGGAAAGACCAGATAAGAAGAGTCAGTATTTAATTCTGAATGTATCCATTGTATAGTAGATAATAGAAATATTTTTATAACAAGAAAAACTATCTATTTTTTTAGATGCAAAACATTATCTCAATCCGAGATTTTTCTAGGAGAGATTTAGACACTTTAATTGAAGAAGCATTAGCTATAAAAGCAAACGGAGTTCAACAATCTCTTTCTGACAAAATGTTAGCTTCCTTGTTCTTTGAAGACTCCACAAGAACACGAATCAGTACAGAAACGGCAGCACATAATCTTGGAATATACGTTAATGGATTTCCAAGCTCAGAAGGAACATCTGTCAATAAAGGAGAACCACTTCTTGATACTGTAAGAATGTTTGAAGGATGGGGATACAACACTATTTTTATGAGACATGACATTGAAGGAGCTGCAAGATTTGCAGCAGATAACCTATCTATTCCTGTTGTGAACTGTGGTGACGGAGCAGGCAGCCATCCAACACAAACAATGTTGGATCTAATGACTTTAAAAGAAACTTTAGGTTCTATTGATGGCCTAACAATAGCCTTAGTTGGTGATTTGATGTATGGAAGAACAGTTCATTCATTGCTACAAGCTTGTGAATTGTATGATGTAAATGTCTGGTTAGTCGCGCCTGAAATGCTTGCAATGCCTCAATGGAGAATCAATGATTATAAGAAAAAAACAAGAAGAGATGTTACAGTAACACCTGACCTGATGGAAGCGATAAGGAATGTGAATGTTCTCTACATAACCAGAATACAAAAGGAGAGATTTCCTAAAACTCCTGAAGGAGAGATTGAATATGAGAGAGTAAGCAGTATCTACAACCTGGAAGCAGGTATGCTTACAGAAGCAGATGATTTTATGATTGTGCTACACCCCCTCCCGCGATATAAATACAACATGGAGATAGCGATAGATGTTGACAAAACAAAGCATGCATGTTACATTGATCCACAAGCAGTTAATGGTGTACCAATGAGAACAGCAATTGAGATTAGAGTGCTTGGAAAAGGATTCGAAGGAAGGAAGAAGAAAAAAAAGAAAGAGGAATCACTATGGAGAGATTTAGAAATAACTCATGGCACTAAAAAAGGAAAAAGTCTACTATATAGGGTTAATAATGGAACATTAATAGATCATGTAGAAAGAGGAAGAGGATATCCTGTTTTTCAGACTCTAGGCTTAGATGGAGGTGTTGATTATATTATTGCAGGAGTAAAAAGTGAACGTTACGGAAAAAAAGAAGTTGTAGGCATTAAGGATATAGAATTAACTGAAAAACAACTAAGCAAACTAGCATTAATTAGTTTTAGAGCAAAAGTTAATATAATAAAAGGCGGAAGAGTAGTGAAAAAAGGTAAAGTTATGCTACCATACGTTCTTGATGCTTTTCTTGAATGCCAGACACGTTTATGTGTTAGCAGAGCAAAAAATTTCGAGTTTGCACCAAGCAAGTTCTATGTTGAAAGAAGAGGAAATCCACTAATAGTGAGATGCCACTACTGCGAAACACCGTTAAAAAGACAAGAGATAAGACTTCTATAAAAAAACAAATAAAACAAAAAAATTCTATAAAAACAGCGGCACGAATACCAAAGCAACTATACTCATCAATTTGATAAGTATGTTCAAACTTGGTCCGCTTGTGTCCTTGAAAGGGTCACCAACAGTGTCTCCAACAACAGCTGCCTTGTGAGCATAGCTTCCCTTACCTCCAAGGTGACCTGCTTCTATGTACTTCTTGGCGTTATCCCAAGCACCACCCGCATTTGCCATAAACACAGCCATCAAGAAACCAGTGGCAGTCACACCAACGAGCAAACCACCAAGTGCCTCAACACCTAGCAACAAACCAACTGCTATAGGAACAATCACTGCTAACAAGCCAGGTATTATCATCTCCTTCAAAGCAGCAGCTGTGCTTATATCAATGCATTTCTTGTAATCAGGTTTTGCCTTGCCCTGCATCAACCCTTTGATATGCTTGAACTGCCTTCTCACTTCGTTAATCATCTGGAAAGCAGCCTTACCAACAGCATTCATTGTCAAAGCGCTGTAAATAAAAGGCATCAAAGAACCTATAAACAAACCAACGATGACCAACGGCTGGCTGATGTTAATTGATGAGAGACCAGCCACCTGTGTAAAACTCACGAACAAAGCCAAAGCAGTCAAAGCAGCTGAGCCAATCGCAAAGCCCTTGCCAATTGCGGCAGTTGTGTTACCAACAGCATCTAAAGCCTCTGCTCTAGTTCTTGCTTTATTACCCATTCCTGCCATCTCTGCAATACCAGCAGCGTTATCAGCGACAGGACCATAAGTGTCAGTAGCAAGTGTTATTCCCAACGTGCTGAGCATTCCAACAGCAGCTATCGCAATGCCATACAACCCACCGAAATAAGAAGCCAAGAGTATAGCTGCTGAAACCGCAAGCACTGGAATGATTGTGCTCATCATACCAACACCCAAACCTCGAATTATATTAGTTGCGCTACCTGTCTTCGAATCCTCGGCGATGCTCTTAACAGGCTTCATATCTGCAGAAGTGTAGTATTGCGTGGAAAGACCAATAACAACTCCTGAGATTAAACCAGATACTGCAGCGTAGAAAACACCCAAGTCTCCAAGATAGTACTTGGTTACAAAAAAGGCGAATATCAACATCAGTATGGAAGCTGAGAATACCCCCTTGTTCAAAGCACCATGTATATTTTTACCCTTTGTCCTGACAAAGAAGGTTCCAAGTATTGAAGCAAGGATTCCAAAGCCAGCCAACAACAATGGGAAAACAGCTCCTTTCGTAGCAAATACCAAAGTTCCAAGAACCATAGCAGCTATCAAACTGTCAACATAGCTCTCGAACAAATCTGCGCCCATTCCCGCAACGTCTCCGACATTGTCACCGACATTGTCAGCTATAACTGCAGGATTCCTCGGGTCATCCTCAGGAATGCCTTTTTCGACTTTCCCTACAAGGTCTGCTCCGACATCAGCAGCTTTTGTGTAGATGCCCCCGCCAACCCTTGCAAATAAAGCTATGCTTGAAGCTCCGAAACCAAACCCGTAAATGATGTTTGGGTCCTTGAAAATCATGTAGAGGATTGTGACTCCCAACAAACCAAGACCTACAACAGTCATACTCACAACAGTTCCGCTTGAAAAAGCCAGCTTCAAACCTCTGTTAAGGCTGTGATCAGCTGCGTAAGCAGTCCTGACATTAGCAGATGTTGCAACTCTCATACCTATATTCCCAGCCACACCTGAAAGTATTGCCCCTGCAAGGAAAGCATAGGCTATCTCATTACCTATGAGGAAAAACAACACTAGGAATACGACTATGATGAACAAAACGAGAATCTTATACTCTCTAATCAAGAAAGTCATTGCTCCTTCCCTGATAGCATGAGCTATCTCCTTCATCTTCTCTGTTCCCTGGTCATGCTTCTTAATCCTAAAAGCAGCGACCAATGCAAACAACAATGCAAGAACACTAATCAAAATAACATACACTAACATTTTAAACTAACCTCCTTATGAATATTTTAATCTCTTGGGTGAAGAAATAGTATATAAAATTTTCGAGAAAAAAAACAATAAAATAAAATAAAAAAATTAACTCTGTTGTGCACCACAACCTGAACAAAAGCTTACTCCTGCATCAAGCTTTGCGCCACAAGCAGAGCAGAACTTACCTGCTGGAGCTGCTTGTTCAGCTGCAGGTTGCTCTTGAGTTGGTTGCTCTTGCGCTGGAGGTTGCTGAGCAGGTTGTGCTTGCACAGGTTGAGCACCAGCTGCATCCTTCACTCTAGATTTCTTGCCTACCAACACATAGATTATAACACCTAATAAACCGAAGAAGAAACATACAATAACCCACAGTATCTTCCAGCCAGTACTGTTACTAGCGCTTAGTATGTTAACCAACGCCCATATGAAAGCAGCTAAGCTTGCAATAGATAGTATTACAACTATTACCATCCAAACACCAACGATTTTAACACCAGTATTAACTCCTTCTTCCATAGCAAGCAGATTAGCCTTATACTGTTCATCAAACTGTCGCTGTTGTTCTTCCATTTGCTGTTGTGCATCCTCAATCTGCTGTTGAATATCAGTCTGAGCATTTATCAACAAAGAAAAAACCATCAACAGAAAGAGAGACAGCAAAAACATTGAAATCCTCTTTTTAATCATTTCATATCACCTATGCTTGACTTTGAAGAATATATTATAAAAAATTTTCGGTAAACTATTTAGGAAGATACTTTATAATATCAGATATATCTTGGCTGTCAACAACAACACTTGCTATCTTCTTCAATTCTTCGCATTTCGAGTTGAATGCTATCGAGAAACCTGCCTCTTTGAAAGCTTCTATGTCATACTCGCTGTCACCTATGAATATAGTCTCACTGGTGGATATCCCTAACTCTGAGCAGAGATCCCTGATTATTATCGCTTTATTATGTCTTCCAACCTTGACAGGAGATGTATACTCACCGCTGACCTTGCCATCTTTAATTATAAGGTCGTTAGCAAAGATGTAGTCAACATCAAAGTCTTTTTGTACTCTTCTAGCAACGTCTGTGCTTGAACCACTGATGATTGCAGTGATGAATCCTTTCTTCTTAAGATATTCAAAAACTTCTTTTATACCTGGTAGGTATGGGATTGAATTAACTAAATCATAATAAGGCTTGGCATCTTTCCCTTTCCATAATCTGCCAACAACTTCTTCAACGAGCTTGTCATAATCAGAAAGAAGATATTTGTCTGTTAACTTCCTGCCTTCCTCAGAAGTACCAAAAATCTTGTGAAGCTCCATCCAAAAACTAAACTGGTTGAAAAACACCCCATCCATATCAAAACAGATAAGTTTGAAAGACATGATAGTTTTTAATTTAGCATTCTTATTAATTTTTCGAAAATATTCCGAAGAAAACCAGTAAACAAATATAAAGAAAGATTACGAGTTATTCTGTTATGAATTTTTATGTTGATACTTGTATCTATCTGAATCTCTGGAAGAAGGAAACAAGGCAAGGAAAACCTTTTTGGAAATATGCTAATGACTTTTTTGAAAAAGTTAAAGTTTCTAAAAACATCGTTTATTATTCTGGTTTTGTTCTGAAAGAATTAACTTACAAACTTACTGAAGAAGAGTTTAAAGAGAAAACAAGATTATTCAGATCAAAGAATTACAAAAGAATATTCCCTTCTGACAAAGATCTCAAGTTGGCAAGCAAGATAGAATCCATGACCAAGTTTGAAATCAGCTATTATGACATTCTTCATTTCATTCTTTCAAAAAACACTAATGCTATTTTAGTAACAAGAGATAAAAAATTGATAAGATTTGCAAGGAAAAACTTTGTTAACGCAAAAAGACCTGAAGAATTATAGGCTGTTTATTTCATCCAAATCAATCGGCTCCTTAGACAACTTTCTTCTTAGTTCTCTGATTTCTTTCACAGAATCCTTACCATTATTAGGAATGCTTCCGACTTGACTCTCCCAAAAGAACTTTGCCCTTACAGCTTCTCTTATAGCATCAGATCTGTTTGCATAGACACCTTCTTTCACAAGTCTATCTATTGCTTTCAATAATCCCTTACTCAATCTTATCTGTAAACTTTCCATCACCATAGTAATTGATTAATGATGTTCATTGTTTATAAATTTTTTGGAAAAAATACTGAAAGATATTCAAAAAACTTTTTAAAACAACCTTTGTTTGTTTCTTTTATGGCATTAACAGACAAAGAGATAAAAGAGTTCAGAAAAGCATTGGATGAGTCAGCCAGACCTTTATTCTTCTTTGACGATGACCCTGATGGAGTATGCTCTTTTGTTCAGTTGTACAGGTATAAGGGCGACGGTAAAGGCATTATCCTGAAGACGGGTCACCAGTTGACTGAGGACTTTGTCAGAAAGGTTGATGAGTACCAGCCTGACTTGATAATTGTTTTAGACATCGCTAATGTTCAACAGGAGTTTTTGGATAAAGTTTCTCAGAAAGTTCTTTTGCTTGACCACCATCCTATACTTGACCTTAAGAAAGTTGAGTATTACAACCCATTACTCCATAACAAGGATGATAACAGGCCAACAAGTTACTGGGCTTATCAGATTGCTAAGAAAGATTTATGGATTGGAATGACAGGAAGCGTGGCTGACTGGCAACTCACAGATTTGAAAAAAGAGTTTGTAAAGCAATATCCTGACTTGATGGATAAAAAAGTTTCAAAACCTGACGATGCTTTGTTCGAATCAAGGATCGGCTTATTGGCCAGGATAATCTCTTTCAGCATTAAAGGCAGTGCAAGAGACGCTATGAAGTGTGTAAAGATACTTACAAGAATTCAAGATCCTAGAGAGATACTTGATCAAACAAGCGCACAAGGAGTATATATCTACAAACGTTTTCAGAAATACAATAAAGAATATGAAAAATTGTTGAAAAGCGTTAAAGTTTCCAAAAGCAAACTATTACTGTTCATATACTCTGACAAGAACACCGCAGTCACCAGCGATTTGAGCAATGAATTACTCCACAAACACCCCGACAAGTTCGTGTTAGTTGGCAGGGAGCGAAACGAAGAAGTCAAGATGTCCCTGAGAAGTGCCACAGTTCCAGTGCTTCCAACTCTGAAGAAAGCATTGAAGAACGTTGATGGCTACGGTGGAGGGCATTACTATGCCTGTGGTGCCAATGTTAAAGAGAAAGATTTTGATAAGTTCATAGAAAGTGTTAGAAAACAGATAAAATAATTATTATTTCTGAAACTTCACCCATATCTTCCTGAAATACTGAAGTGATAGTGTTGACAGAACAAAAGCTGCTGTTGGGACTATAGAGTTCACAAAGGGCTTAGGCAGTCCTGCAACAAAAAAGAATATAACTATAACAACATAGGTTAGAATCGCAATTAAAACCCTCCTTGTCCAGCTTGTCTCCCAAGCCTTGTCAAGCTCAACACGTTTATTCCTTTTTTTGATATTATTTATCTCTTCCTCAACATCCATAGATAAAACCTAGTAAAAAGAATATAAAAAGTTATCCATTTAGGGTTAACTATAGGCAATTATAGTAATATAATATTAAAAAATAAATAAAAATAAATTCAATTATTTGTCAAGCTGTTTTTGTCGTCTATAAAAAACCAAAGTCCAGATATCCGCAGATATCTCAGAGATATCCAACAGAAAAACTACTCAACCATTACAGGAATTTTAGAAGCTCCTTCAAATAATATTGTTTTTTTAGGAATATGTTCTCTCATAGTGCCGAATTTTATGTGATAATCAATATTATTCTTTTTGCAGAAGTCTATAACTTGTTTCGCGCAGTTTTCATAAAAGTCTCCATTACCATTTACATATATATTGCTTTTTGTATTATAATTTAATTTTCCAAAAATGATTGTGTCTACAAAAGATATCTTATTTAATATTTCTAACAAGTCTTGTTCAACAATGTTTGGAGTGGGATATGGTTCAATACTAACCCATGTTTTCAGACCTTGTTCATGAAGATATTTCAATGAGTTAATCCTTTCTTCATATTTAGCACTATAAGGCTCCCATTTTTTCTTGAAGTTCTCATCAAGTGAGACAAGAGTAATTCCATACTCATTATTCGCACCGAATTTTTCAGTGTTTTTCAATACTTTTGGATAAATTCCTTTCGTCAAAACAGTGCATTTTATATCATCTTTGTTAAGCCTTGCAATAATTTTTAATGTTAAATATTCAACTTCTTTATAACCACACATAAAAGGATCAGTCATAAAGCACAAATGAACAAATTTTATCTCATCTTTGTATTTAGGAATCTCTTCATCTAATATTTCAATAGCATTGTCGACGAGCTTAGGCTTAATCCAATCATAATAAGTCTTAATTCTTCCAAACCTTTTAGCCATGTTCATGGCATAGCAAGGAAAAGTACACCCATGAGAACAACCCTCAACATGATTTATGCAGAAATCAGCGTATTCAACCCCACTCTTATACAAAAGACTCTTCCTCTTAATCTTTTCTAACAACAAGCAACCCCTCTTTTTTTAATAAAATATCTTTTTTTATATCACATATTTTTTTTATTTGTTCTTTAAATCTTTCGGTTTTTTATAAGAATAAAGAAAACATTACAGAACAAGCGGAAATCTTTCTTGACGAGAAAAAATAGCACTGGACAATGATGCGTAAAATTTAAATATATTTGCTTATAAATATATACATTGGTGTACAAATGGTGCAAAAAAATGTTACTTTAAGTTTTAATGAAAAAATATATGATAATTATAGAGAATTCTGTAAGAAAAAGGGAATTATTTTATCTAGAAGTCTAGAAATATTTATGGAAGAAACTATGAAAAAAGAGGATTTTGGAAATGTCGATTAGTCTTATAGTTAAGAATTTTGAACCAGTTAGATTAGAAGGTCGAGTGCCTTTAGAATTTGATTTTCAGAATAAAAATAATATACTGATAATAAGCAAGGATCAATCGTTTTTAACTCATGGGGTGCATAAATTTCCTGCAAAATTTTTTCCAGAATTACCGAGATATTTAGTCACTAAATATTCCAAAGTAGGAGATGTAATTTTAGACCCTATGTGCGGGAGCGGTACTGTTCTACTAGAATCAATTTTACAAAATAGACATGCGATTGGTGTTGATATAGATCCCATTGCAAAGTTGATATCAAAAGTTAAAACTACACCTATAGAACCGCTACTATTAGACAAGATCAGAAATGCTATCTTTCACTTAATAGATATACAACTTAAATCTCGAAAAAAGCCTGAAATACCTGAATTTAACTATAGAGATAAATGGTTTAAATTTTTTGTATTAGAAGAATTGGCAATTATTAAGCAATCTATTAATGACCTGATTAATAAGTTAAAGTCAAATGAGAACTATTCTGAAAAAAAACTTCATGACTTAAAAGATTTTTTAATGATTGTTTTTTCTTCCATAATTAGGACTGTTTCAAATGCGGATCCTCATTGCACAAGAACAGTAATAAGAAAAAAACTTGTTAAAAAGATTAGCAGTCTTGACACAATTAATAAATTCTTCTTTAATTTAGACAAACAAATTGAATGTATGAAAGAGTTTTATAGAGTGTATAATAAATTATATTATAAAATCGTTGACATAAGAAAAAACTCAGATGCTAGAAATTTAGATATAAAAGATAATTCTGTGGATCTGGTAATCACATCACCTCCTTATGCTAATGCAGTTGATTATCCAAGAACGCATCAATTGGAATTATACTGGCTTGATTTAATCAATGGCGACCCATTGTCAAAATTAAAACGTAATTACATTGGCACAGAAACAGTATTTAGCTATGAATACAATCAACTTTATCAATCAGATTATAGTAAATTAAATTGGCTAGTCAGAAAAATACATCAAGAAGATCCCCGAAGAGCATATATTTTATTTAATTTTTTTAAGGATATGGAAAAAAACCTGCAAGAAGTTTTCAGAGTGCTAAAACCTAGTGCAAAATATTGTGTGGTTATTGGAAATAATACTGTTAGAGGGACATATGTTAAATCTCACGAGATTATAACTCAAATGGCATTATCTTCAAATGTAGGTTTTAAATTAGATAATTATTTTCATAGTGGACTTATAAATCATTACATTAAGATACCAAGAAAAGAAAGAATGTCGGGAGAATGGATTTTGATTTTCAAGAAAAGCTAAGTCTTAAGCGCCTTTTTGATTCTCGATAAAAATTTAGAATTCCAATTCAATAAAATCGCCCAATTATTTTTACAGACTAAAATCTTACTCTTTGAAACTGAACCGCCATATTTAGAAGTGAATAATGTCGGAAATATGTAAAAATCAAAGTTTTTTTTATCAACTCCAAGAATCACATCAGTATCTTTTTTTGAATATTTGTAGGTTTTCACTCCACTTTTGTAAGTTCTGTCTATGCCACCTCTACTCCCGCCCTTTAATGTTAGACTATTCGATGAAATGGTTTTAATTTGAACTTTCAAAAACAGTCTTTTTCCTTTGGGTTTCTCAAAGGCACCAACTATTAAATCATAGGGTCCTGATGAAAGATCAACTTTTCCGACTTCAAAACCTAGACGCATAAGAACGGCTCTAACAAGTAGCTCATGAGCATCACCTAAAGGAGCGCCTGATTTCTCACTTATAAGGCCTGTAATATCTAAATCTTCTATCTTCCCCATATTTCAGAAGATAAGTTATGACATTTAAATAGTTTATGTGTAAAAGCACTTATTTTATGTACAAAATCCTTTTATATAGAAATGCTTGTAAACAACCACAACCCAACCAAGAAAAACATCTCTCTATCCCTCTAATAATCAACTCTAAAGTATTATTTCCTCGTAATTCTAGTTTTCCTTTCCAACAATTTTATATAAAACCTTGATATATACGTAATTGGATGAATAATACGAAAATAATTATTGTTAATGAAAATGATGAGATTATAGGCTATAAGGAAAGGGGCACTTTAAACCATGGGGATATTTATCGTGTTTCTGCTTTATGGATTCAGAATTCAAAAGGAGATGTTTTACTTTCAAAGAGAGCTTTAACCAAAAAACATGACCCTGGTAAATGGGGACCTGCTGTTGCAGGAACCAATGATGAAGGAGAAACATATGAGTCAAACATTATGAGAGAAGCAGAAGAGGAAGTTGGTTTAAAGAATCACCATTTTCAAAAATCACAAAAAGTAAGAAGAAGAGGAGAATATAACTACTTTTGTCAATGGTACTTGACAATTGTTGATAAAGAATTAAATGATTTTACAATGCAAGAGGAAGAAGTTAAAGAAATCAGATGGTTTACAAGAAAAGAGTTATTAAGCAGATTAGAAAAGAATCCTGATAGGTTCTTGAAATCTGTTAAATATGGTATTAATTTTTTCAACAAGTAACAGGGGAGCATCGGGGCATAGCTTTCCTCAAAATATTTATATACTCTCTGTCTCCATAACTATCAAAAAGAGGGAGATGTATGGATGAGCACAAGATTTCTCTGAAAGAGTTGTATAAAAGAGTTGACTCCTCAGAAAAAGGACTATCAAACGAGGAAGCTCAGAAAAGACTCCAAGAGTATGGAAAAAACATCATCGAGGAAAAAGAGGATGTTCCTTTAATCATAAGATACCTGAAGAACTTCACGAACTTTTTTGCCTTGCTGTTGTTAGCAGGTTCTGGATTAGCGTTCTTTGCAGAGTACATAACTCCTGGTGAAGGAAACCTATACATTGGAATTGCTCTTGTAATAGTTGTTTTCCTAAACGCCACATTCACTTTCATACAGGAATACCAGTCTGAGAAGATCATGCAGGGTTTCAAGAAGATGATGCCAAGCAAGATACAGGTTTTGAGAGATGGTAAAAAGAGAGAAATACTTGCAATGGAACTTGTGCCTGGCGACATCATCTTTCTGTCAGAAGGAGACAAGATACCCGCCGATGCAAGGCTCATAGACCAGCACATGTTAAAGGTTGACCACTCTGCTCTAACAGGAGAATCAGAGCCACAGTTAAGAAGCTTAGAATGCATACATGAAGACATATTAGAGACCAGAAATATGATTTTCTCAGGAACACTTGTGCAGTCAGGAACCGGCACAGCTATAGTTTATTCAACTGGTATGAAGACACAGATTGGAAGGATTGCTCAGTTAACAAAAGAGACAAAAAAGGTTGTAACTCCTATCAGAAAAGAGATTAATCATTTCATAAAGATAATATCAACTATTGCAATCATCCTCGGAGTTGTCTTTTTCTTCCTGAGCTTTGCTCTTGGCAACCAATTGATAGGCAGTCTGATATTCGCAATCGGTATTATAGTAGCAAACGTTCCAGAAGGACTTCTACCAACAGTAACATTAGCCTTAAGCATGGCTTCTAGAAAGATGGCAAAGAAGAACACCTTAATAAAAAACCTTGAGTCAGTAGAAACTTTAGGCTCAACAACTGTAATTTGCACTGACAAAACAGGAACAATAACCCAGAACAAGATGTTTGTCCACTCCTTGTTCATCAATTTAAGAGAACTTCATGAAAAAGACTATGCCGAGAAAGTAGATGGTTTCGACACAGCAATGGGTATAGCTGTGCTTTGCAACAATGCAAAACTGGATAAAAAGAAATACCTAGGAGATCCAACTGAAGGAGCTTTACTAACATTTGCAGAGCACTACGTAAACATAGACCAAATTCAAAAAGACCATCCAAGACTTGATGAGCAACCATTTGACTCCAAGACAAAATGCATGATAACCCTGAACAAGTTCAAAAACAAGAAGTTCTCATATCTAAAAGGCGCTCCTGAAGTTGTGCTCGAGAAATGCAGCCAAATAATAATAAACAACACTAAAAAAGAACTGGATGAAAATACAAGGAAAATTATTGAGACGCATTACAAAGACTTAGCTTCCAGAGGGGAAAGGGTTCTTGGTCTTGCTTACTGCCAGTCTTATGGAAAGATTGACAATGAAGACTTCATATTCGTTGCATTAGTTGGCATCATCGACCCTCCAAGACCTGAGATTCCAGCAGCAATCGAGAAGTGCAAAGAAGCAGGTATCAAAGTAATAATGATCACTGGAGACTACAGCTTGACTGCAGAAGCAATCGCAAGAAAAGTAGGTATAATAGAAGAAGGATATCGACACACAATCATAACTGGTAAAGAGCTCATAGAATTAAGCGATGAAGATTTAAGAGAGATACTAAAAAAAGAAAATATCATATTCGCAAGGACTTCCCCAATACAAAAGCTTAAGATTGTGCAAGCATTGCAGGCCAACGGAGAAATAGTAGCTGTAACTGGCGATGGTGTGAATGATGCACCTGCTTTGAAAAACGCTGACATCGGCATATCAATGGGTATCATCGGGACAGAGGTTGCTAAGGAAGCTAGCAACATGGTGTTGCTGGATGACAATTTTGCAACCATTGTAAACGCTGTTGAAGAAGGTAGGACCATATACTCCAACATAAAAAAGTTCATCGCCTATATCTTAACAAGCAATGTTCCTCAGATATTACCATTCATTGCCTTTGTATTATTAGGTATTCCTCTACCATTAACAGTCGTCTTAATACTAGCAATCGATTTAGGAACAGATTTATTACCAGCCCTGGGCCTTGGCAGAGAAAGACCAGAGTCTGATGTTATGAAGGAGCCTCCTCGTTCTCGAAAAGAGAGACTGTTGAGTCCTCAACTGTTGTCCATCTCCTATGGTATTGTTGGTATGATTCAGGCAGCTGCTGGCTTCTTCGCTTACTTCTTTGTTCTGTTTAGCGGAGGATGGAGTTGGGGCACAGAACTAGCAATTACTGACCCTCTATACTTGAAGGCTGTCACTGCTTTCTTTGCTAGCATTGTCATATGCCAGATTCCTGACGTCATGATTTGTCGTACAAGGAGGCAATCAATATTCAAGCAGGGTTTCTTTAGAAACAAGTTGGTTTGGTTAGGTATTGTTGTTGAATTAATCTTATTAGGCATTATTGTGTTCTGGCCTCCTGCAAACACTTTCTTTGGAACGCATCCTCTTGGCAGGGCTGAATTCCTAGTGGCAGTTCCATTCGCAATCTTGATATTCCTATTTGGTGAATGGAGAAAATTCTACACCAGAAAGGAAAGAAAGTTTTTTATGAAATATCTTAGCTGGTAACCTATCAAAAACCTTTAAGGTTTTTGGGATTCAAAAATGGCATAGCCATTTTTGTTACATCAAAATGCGGAGCATTTTGGGTTCCAAAACTCTAAAGGGGTTTTGTTATATCAAATAACGATAAACTACTAAAAAGTAGTAAAAAACCGAAAGATTTAAATATAAGTTATTCCTATATAGTAGTAATGATGCTAAGAACATGGAGAGTTCCTGCTTAATTCTTAGCAGCCAACACCTCATACACCCCTTAGCTCTTCATGTTCTCATCGTTTTTTTCTAAAAATTTATTCTTAAAACATATTTTCAAAGCTTTAAAAAAAGGCGGACAAAACTGCTCAGGATGTTCACTCATCTTCTGTTTAATATCACCAAGACTCATCCAGTAAACAGCTTCAACTTCTTCCTTTTGAAGTTTGAATGGCCCGTCATATGTAGCTTTAAAAACAGTTTTGATAGCTTTATCAACATCATCAGAAAATTCATACTTGAATAACTTAGAATAAGGAACACTAATACCTAATTCTTCTTTCATTTCTCTTTCAAGAGTTTGTTCGTAAGTCTCACCATCTCGAACAGTTCCGGATACAGATGCATCAAAAAGACCCGGGTACGATTTCTTAACAAAAGCTCTCTTCTGTACAAGAAATTCTCCTTTAGAATTAAACAGATAAAGATGAGAAGATCTATGAATAAAATTAGAATTACGAAACTCTTCTTTAGGTCTTACACCTATAACATTATCTTTCTCATCAACTTCAATAGCTAATTCAACCATCAACTAAAAAGACATAAAACCTCTTAATAAAAGTATCGAAAGCTCTAAAACTTGACTCCAAACTTACCCCCAAATTTCTTCATCATTTTGTCAATATTCTTATCACTGCCCTTCATCATCTTCACTAATTTCTTAGACTGTTTATACTGCTTTATCAGAGAACGAACCTCATTAACCTTCAAACCAGAACCTTTTGCTATTCTCTCAACTCTAGCGCCTGTCAATATCTCAGGATCTTCTAACTCTTCTTTAGTCATACTATCCATAGCATAACGCCACTTCTCAAGCATGCCTTCCTGAACCTCCAAAGCTTCCTTAGGTATTTTCAACTGTCCAAGGCCCGGCACCATCTCCATTATCTTGTTAAGAGAACCCATTTTCTTCATAGCCTTCATCTGTTCATATAAGTCAATAAGATTATAATCTCCCTTTAGGAATCTCTTGCCAAGGTCCTCAACTTTTTCCTCAGGAATAGCTTCCTTAGCCTTCTCCAGTAAAGCCTCTAAGTCACCCATGCCTAACAAGCGACCAACAAATCCTTCTGGTTTGAACTCTTCCATGTCAGCTATTTTCTCACCAACACCAATAAACTTAACAGGTGCACCAGTAACAGAGCAGGCTATCAACGCACCACCACCTTTAGCAGTACCATCAAGCTTTGTCACAACAACACCTGTAACATTGCATGAATCATGGAAAGCTTTTGCCTGCTTCTCAGCAGCTTGACCTATATCAGCGCTGATAACAAGCAAATTCTCATTTGCCTTGACTTCTTTGTTAAGTGAGTTAAGCTCTTTTATCAAGTCCTTACTCAAAGCATCTCTTCCTGCGCTGTCAATGATTATTATATCGTGTTTCTCCAAGTCCTTCTTGTATGTCTTGTATATCTTGACAGCATTCTTCTCCTTTTTCTCACCGAAAAAAGAAACCTTTGCCTTTGCAGACAACTGCTTCAACTGATCATAAGCTGCAGGCCTCCAAGTATCTGTCTGCACCAATGCAACCTTATAACCTCTAGTCTTGTAAAACCTCGCAAGTTTTCCAGCAAGAGTGGTTTTTCCGCTACCAAACAATCCGACAAGCAACATCTTGAAAGGCTTCTTCTTGACGTTTATCTTAGAACCAGGCCCTCCTAGGAAGTCAACCAGCTCATCATAAACTATCTTTACGAGATGCTCCTTCTTTGATATGGTTGTTAGCTCAGTCTCCTTCAAGGCTCTCTCCTTTATCTTCTTCGTGAGGTCGAGAACCATCTGGACATTGACATCTGCTTGTAGAAGAGCTCTCTGAATATCCTTGACTAACTCATTTATCAGCTTCTCATCTACAAAAACAGCTTTTGTGATCTTCTTCAAAGTACTTTTCAGAGAGTCTGAAAGCTTGTCTAAAACCATGGTGCGAGAAAATAATAAGCTGTTTATAAAGATTTGGGATGACTATGAGAAAACTATTGATTTTATTTCTTGGCTCTTTTTTGGATTTAAACTAACCTCAAATCCATAAGAAGTCGGTTTTGTTAATAATAATTCTTTCTTTATCAATTCCTTTGCTACTTTCTTGACTTCCTTTCCTAAGTGAGAAGGAAAACCTTTAGGTAAGTTGTCAAAAGATGTATGATTGTTTCCCCACTTGTTCATATAAACTAATTTACGAAGCAATGCTTTCTTAATATTTTCCATTGAATTAACTTCAGATTGCATCTTTATATGAATTAACAAAGAATTATCGTAATATTTTCGGTATAAAATAGAAAAATATAAAAATAATACTAGTTTATAGTATTTTATTAGTTAAAAATTAAAATTTCATACAATGGAAGAAAGCTTATTCATACAGATATTCGGAAACAGCCCAACAATTAAAATATTGAACCACTTGTTGATTTTCAGAGAGTTTGACTACTCATTATCAGATATAGCTAAAGAATCAGGCGTTGCATGGTCAACACTAAACCTTTTATGGCCAAACCTGGAAAAGAACAAACTAGTAAAGCATACAAGAAACGTAGGCAAAGCAAAGATGTACAAATTGAACATGAAAAATGAAGTGGTACAAAAACTCGTTAAATTCGCAGATTCAATAGTCTGGAATAAGCAAAAAATTCTTGAAAAAGCAAAAACATAATCAGTAAACTTTTTATAAATAGTCACAAACACAATATTCTATGAGAAAACCCTCACTATCACTACTATTAATAGTTCTTCTAGCTCCATTGATATCTGCTCAAAACACCCCAATTACTGTATCACTAGAAGTGATTGATTCTCCTGAATCAGCAGTTTCCGTTCCTGTTTTTTACTCAATACACTCCTCTTTCAACGATGAAACTGTTGAAGGAAGAACAATGTCAGATAGTGAAGGTTTTTTCACTCTAGATGTTTTTCCTGGTTTTCATGAACTAATAGTCTCGATAGATGAAAGCAACACAGAAGGTTATGATTTTTTTGGAAAAATATCTTTCTTTGCAAATGATTCAACAGATGTTTCCGTAGCATTGTTCCCAGTAGGTTCTGCTAAAGTAATAGTTGTCGATGATTCAAACAGACCAGTTCCGGCAGCACCTGTAAGGATTGACTGCTCAAGAAGTTATGGTGTACAAGGATATTTCAGAACAGATGAATTTGGGATAGTCTCAGCAGACTACCTACCAATAGGGGAATGTATCTTCCGCTCTGCAATCGAAGACATAGTGGTAAGCTTAGGAGATAACATCACCATAGGCTCACACCAAGAAATAACTTTACGAATGAATGGTTACCAGCTAAAGAAAAACAATTTCATAGAATGGATACTGGCAATCATAATTATAATAACGATATTATTTATGTTATATAGAGCTGTTAAAGTTAATAAGAAAATAGTTATGAAAGAAGAAAAAGAAGAGAAAAAAGAAGTTTCATCTGGCAAAGAAGACATTCTAACCGCGTTGGGCAAGAAAGAGCAGGAAGTAGTTAAGTATCTCTTGGAGCAAAAAGAAAAATCTGATAAGAAGGATTTCTATGTTTCACAGGCAAACATAGTGCATGGAGCAGGCATGCCAAAAACTTCATTGGTTAGAGTTTTAAACTCTTTAGAGCAAAAAAACATCTTGAAAATAGAGAAAATCGGAAAACTCAAAAAAATATCCTTTACAGAGTGGTTCGACTCAAAATAAGCTTTTTTCTAAAAACGGACTTAAATTCAACCTTTTTTTCTAAAAACAAGCGATTTGGTCCTTTTTTAGCTTTTTAGGACCGCTCAAGACTTATATATTTGGCTCACTTTATAGACCTTATGCAAATTCAAATTTGCGGAGGTTAATAAAATGAATATAAAAAAACTTTTGTTAGGTGCTTTGGGCGTTAAAGCTTTGGCAACAGTAATAATACTATTAATTACTTTATTGCCTTTGACTAGCGCACAAGAAAACAACGAACAAGTAATAACTGACGAAAACATAATAATTGGAGAAGCAGTAATTGAAGGAGAAGCAGTAATAACTGGAACAGCAGTGGTTTCAAGCACAACACAAACAGTTAAGCTTGGAGAATCTTTCAAGCTGCAAGAAGGTATGTCAGCAAGGATTCTAGGAACTGGCTTATCAGTCAAATTGATCGATATGGAGTCAGCTATAGCTAAGTTGACTGTTATCTATAAACAAAAAATATATCCTGTTAGACCACCAGTTGCAAAGCCTATATCTGCAAAAGTAGTAAAAGGAGAAGCAGTAACAGTAGGAGAAGTAGCTGAAGCACTGCCTACTATGGTCAAAGAACAAGTAAAATGCGTGTTTGAAAACTCTGATTCAACACAAGAATGTTATGCAGAGTATGCAAACGATGAAATGTTTGGATGCTCAGGAGTAGGAACCTGTATAGCAGATATTTTCGGAAAAAAAGGCAAAAAGCTTACCTGGAAAAGTTCTTGTGGCGGATATGACTACACAGTAATCGATGGAGAGAATGACTACGCAGAATTCAAATGTGAAGAAACAACAGAACCAGAACCAACAGTAGAGGAAGCAATTGCAGAAGGAGAACAACCTATTACACCACCTAAACGTCCTTACTACAAAGAAACTGAGATAAAGATTAAGGAAGGCGAAACAGAAGAAGTCTTCGGATTTGTCATTGCTTTCGAAGAAACAGACGGAAGAACTGGTGTGTTTAGTGTTAAAAAAATAAGAAATCCAAGCATAGCTATCAGTGGAGGAGTGAAGAAACCTATAAGATTTCAAATAGCTCTTCCAGAAGGAGAAGCGATAACAAGACCTGTTAGTGACTTGGAGAGATCAGTAGAGATTGTAGAAATATCTGCTGAGAGTATAGCCATCCATCCTGGAGATACAAAGATTCATTTCAAGGATTCAGAAACAAAACAGATAGTTTTAGTATCAGCCAATTTGAACGAAGGACTAATGTTGCCTGTAGCGATTAGCGAGAGAAACGAGAAGGTCTTAATAGTGAAAACTGATAAGGAAAAGATGGAAACATACTTGGAAGACGAAAACATAATAGTCAGTACTCGCGCACAGCTAGTGAGCAAGGAGAGAGGATTATACCTTAAGTCGTTTGAAGGAAAGGAAAAACCTATCAAGATAATGCCTAAGGTAGCAGCAGAGCGAGCAATATCTGTTCTTGGAGAGAAGTATGACAAAATTGAGCTAAAAGATATTGGAAAGCCGGTGTACGAAGCAAGTAAAGAAGTAAGAGGAAAAATGTTCGGGCTTTTCCCAATGAAGATGCAGTATCGAGCACAGATTGATGCTGAATCAGGAGATGTAGTGGTTAAGAAGCCATGGTATCACTTTCTTGCATCACCCCAAGGAGAGGAGTAAGTCGCCTCTCCAATTTTTTTCTTTATTATTTTTAAACAAGAATACACAATGTTTAAATACTCCAAAGTCTTCTATAATTACACAATTGGGTGGGTTTAATGCACAGGCATGAAAAGGTTCGTGGTTTGTTGAAAAGTGTTATTTCTGAAGTTAATACTCTAGAAGCAAAAGAGTTCGATGACGAGATAAAGAGAAGCAGAGTTTGTGATAGAATAATAGATGACTTACACAAAGCATTCTTGCTTGTGTGCGAGTTGAAGAAAGAGTTTGAAGAAAAAATCTAGATACCTAATTCCATTTTTGCCCTGTCAGACATCTTCTCAGGAGTCCATGGAGGATCAAATACGAATTCTATCTTTACCTTTTTCACACCTTTTACCTTTATAATGCTCTCCTCTGATTCGGCCATTAGCTGAGGGGCAATAGGGCAACCAGGTGATGTTAAGGTCATATCCACGTTTACTATTCCACTCTTAATTCCAACGTTATATATGAGCCCAAGATCAACAATGTTAATACCCATCTCAGGATCATTAACTTTTTTCAAAGCCTTTAAGATATCTTCTTTCTTGACCATGTTGTAGAATTGTTATTTCTAGTTTATAAAATTTGTGATACTTCTAGAGCCCACCTCTATCAAGTATGTTCTTCAGTTTGTATCTCTCTGTGTACTCTGCCTGTGCTTTCAGATTGTATGATCTCAAGATGTCTTGTATGTACTTAGCCACTTCAGCCGGGTTATCCATAAAACCCATTCTCAGTTCCTTCTCACCTAGTGCGCTTAAGTCAAGAATCACAGTTCCTGTATTGAACAGTCCCTCAAAGAAACCATTATTTTCATATGTAACTCTTGAAATGTTCTGATAAGAGACATCTGTAGAGCTCCTGAATATCAACATAGCACTCCTGTAGTATGTCAACTTGTCATCATAGAACTCATACTTTACATTCATTATAGAGAAATAACCAGCTCCAAGCACTAACACTGCAACTACTAGGATTGCTAATATCAACCATTGCAAAGCAGCTGCTCCTTCAATAGCAAATCCAAAAGTTGAGAATATCTCATTGAAAATACTCAAACCAACTGTGAACTGCAGCATAACTAGGATAACAACTAATATCACGACTGCTGAGAGCACCTTTAATAGATTCATCAGAAAAATTTTTTTGATGTTAGGACGCAGAACAGTAGCCATATATCCATTTATGATACTTAGAATTAATATATTTTTCTAATTATTTGAGTAATTCCTCAATTCTCAACAACTGATTGTACTTTGCAGTCCTCTCTCCTCTACATGGAGCACCAGTTTTTATCATTCCGCAACCAAGCCCTACAGCAAGATCTGCTATGAAAGAATCCTCTGTATCCCCACTTCTGTGACTAACCATAACTCCCCAGTTGTTTCTGAAAGCTAGGTTTGCTGCTTTTATAGCTTCTGTCAATGTTCCTATCTGGTTGACTTTCAACAACAGAGTGTTGCACGCACCTACATCCAGAGCATGCTTTATTCTATTAACACTTGTGACTAAGAAATCATCACCAACAATCCTTATCTTGTCTCCGAATTTCTTTGTAAACTCTGCAAAATCCTTGAAATCATCCTCATGAAAAGGATCCTCGATTGAAATTATCGGATACTTTTTCATCAGATCAGTGTATAAATCAAATAGTTTTGCCGCAGAATATGATTTGCCATCAATAATATACCTGTCCTTTTTCATAATGTCAGAGGCCGCAACATCTATTGCTAGTTTCATGTTCTTCTCATAGCCAAGATCCTTTGCTGCTCTCATAATAAGTTTTAAAGGCTCTTCATGATCTTTTAGATTAGGTGCAAATCCTCCTTCATCACCAACACCTGTGAAAGAATGTTTATGTTTAAGAACCTCCTTCAACTCATGATAAATCTCTGTACCCATTCTAAGAGACTCTGAAAATGTTTTTCCTTGCGGAACAATCATGTACTCCTGGAAGTCAAGATTGTTATCAGCATGCAGACCTCCATTGATAACGTTCATGAAAGGCGTTGGCATCTTCATCTTTCTCTCTGCTAGAGTGTTCAGGTACTCAAACAAATGCTGCTTTTCCTCGATAGCTGCTAATCGCGCACAAGCCATGCTCACAGAAAGTATTGCATTGGCTCCGTAACGACTTTTATTCTCAGTACCATCGAATTGTAGCATTATGAAGTCTATGTCCTCCTGCTTTAGAACACTCCTGCCAATTAGAAACTTTTTTATCTTTTTGATGTTTTCAACAGCTTTCAATACTCCTTTGCCAAGATATGCTTTACCACCATCTCTTAACTCAAGAGCTTCATGTACTCCAGTGCTCGCTCCTGAAGGAACTATAGCACGAGCTGAATAGTTCTCTGTAAACACTTCTGCCTCAACAGTAGGATTGCCTCTAGAGTCAAGAACCTGCCTACCAATCACCTCTTTTATTCCATGCATATTTAGAAATAATGGGTTACTGGTATATATAAGTTTTGATAAAAAAAATTTAAGACAATATTCCTCTAAGCCCTTCAACAGCATTCTCATCGTCAAATACAGGCCAGTTATACTGTTCAACTACCTCTTCAATGTTATGTGTCGGATTTAGAATTATTGGAATTTCAACCATTTCAAGCATCCCTATATCATTAGGAGAGTCTCCTAAAGCCATTGATCTATGCCAGTCATACTTTCCGGAGTCCTTAATTCTCCTCACACAATTTTTCTTTCCATCTATATAGTGGATTGTGGATTCTAACGAACCAGTATAAACACCATTTGAGGTTGTTAGCTTAGCACTAAAAATGCCATCTACCCCTAACCTGCTTCCAACACGTTCAACAACCTCGCTTGGTCCAAGAGACATTATTATGTTATCATAACCCTTTTCCTTTAACAAATCTATCAATACAGGTGTTGAAGAATGCATGCAATTATTATACTCTATGTTCACTAACTCTTCTGCTATTTCATTAACTCTCTGTACTGACAAACCCCAAAATCCAACACCCCATAACCCACCAAAACGAAAGCACAAGGTGTTGTAATCAATTTCATCTTTTGAGTATTGAATAACTAATTCCTGTATTTGATCTCTGAGTGGCCCTGAAAAAACACCACTCACATAAAGATATGAAAGAAACTGATCAGCACTGTAAGCACCCCATACAGTATTATCAAAATCCCAAAAAGCTACTTTTTTCTTATCTTTTGAATTCATTTCTGAATAAGTAGTTAGAGATTATTATTAAAATTTACGCAAAAATTTATTAATCCAGAAAGAACAAGCTATTCAGAGAGGAAACTATGAAAAACATCAGACAAGAGATAAAATCACTGGATTGGGTGTGGTTTTGGTCCGGGAACTGGCCGCTTCTAGATAATATCTACGAAACTTCAAGAGAATTCCAAAGAAACTAATAAAAGACAGGTTGAGACTAACATTTTACTACGTATCTGATAAGGATCGTTTCATTTTCACTGGAAAAGAAGCTGATTGGGCTTGGAAGTATATACAATCAAAGACCAGTGTTCAAAAAACCTCAACTCTCAAAGGAACACCTGCATCTCTTGGAAAAGCAGTTGGAAAGGCTTTTGTAGCTAAAAGCTCAAGCACCTTGAAGAAGTTTGAGAAAGGGGGAATCTTGATTGCACCTGCTACAAGTGCTGATTTTGTTCCAGTGATGAGAAAATCAGCAGCTATTATCACAGAGATGGGTGGCATAACATCACATGCAGGCATTATTTCAAGAGAATTTAATGTTCCATGCATCGTTGGCGTGAAGAACGCAACTAAGATTCTAAAGACAGGTGACAAGATAGAAGTAAATGCTGACAAAGGTGTTATAAAAAAACTAAATCCCTAACTTCTTCTCAAGTTCTGCAATTGCCAAAGTTGTTTTTATCACAGTATCTGGATTCAAGCTCATAGTTTGTATTCCACATTCAACAACAAACTCTGCAAATTCTTGATAATCAGAAGGAGCTTGTCCGCAGATACCTATATATTTCTTCTTCTTGTTGCAGACCTCTATGACTTGCTTAACGAGTTTCTTCACTGCCTCATTTCTTTCATCATACACATGCGCAACTAGTTCAGAATCTCTATCAACTCCTAAAGTCAGCTGGGTTAAATCATTGGTTCCAATTGAGAAGCCATCAACTTCTTTCAAGAATTCTTCTGCCAAGATAACATTTGAAGGTATTTCACACATACCTATAATCTTCAAACCATTTTCGCCTTGCTTCAGGCCATAGTCAGCCATCACAGCTTTCACTTTCTGTACTTCTTCAACTGTTCTTGGAAATGGTATCATCACTTCAACATTTGTCAAACCCATCTCATTCCTAACTTTCAAGAAAGCCCTGCATTCCAAACCAAACGCTTCTTTATAGTTCTCATCATAATAACGAGAGGCACCTCTCCATCCAATCATAGGATTGTCCTCTTCTGGCTCAAACTGTTTACCGCCAATCAAGTTAGCATACTCATTCGATTTGAAATCTGACAACCTAACAATAACTTTCTTTGGATAGAAAGCAGCACCAATCATCCCAATACCCTCTGCTAACTTATCAACAAAAAAAGCGACTTTATCCTCATAACCATAAGTGATATCCTCGATCTTCTTCCTCACATCAGGATCATGAACTTCATGAAATCTCAGCAATGCCAAAGGATGAATTTTAATGTAAGAGTTTATAACAAACTCCTCTCTTGCCAATCCAACACCTTCATTTGGAATAAAGCTTTGCTCAAAGGCCTGATCAGGCTCTGCAAGATTCATCATAATCTTTGTTTTTGTTTTTGGTATTGAGTCAAGCTTTGTCTCCTCAATCTCAAAGTCTAACAAGCCTCTGTAGACATGACCTTCAGCTCCTTGCGAGCAGTCAACAGTTACATCCTCACGCGGAGGTACTACTTCTGTAGCAGTCTTTGTGCCAACAACACAAGGTATGCCTAACTCCCTGCTGATAATCGCTGCGTGACAAGTCCTGCCACCTCTGTTGGTAACAATTGCTGAGGCTATCTTCATTATCGGCTCCCAGTCAGGGTCAGTCATATCTGTAACCAACACCTCTCCTTTTTTAAACTCATGAATCTTATGAGCATCTTTTATGATATGAGCATCTCCTTTTCCAATCTTGGCACCAACTGATTTCCCAGTTATCAGTATCTCACCTTCACCATTCAACTTATAAGTTTTAAGCACATTGAAATCCTTCTGGGAATGAACTGTCTCAGGCCTCGCCTGGACAATGAACAAGTTGCCTGTAACACCATCTTTTGCCCACTCCATATCCATTGGCTTGAAATGACCTGCTTTTTCAGAGTAATGATCCTCGATGATCTGAGCCATCTTTGCTAATTCCAACACTTCATCATCATTGATACAAAAAACCTTGCGATCATGTTGTGAAACACTAACATTCTTTGTCGGATGTTTGGTATCATGAGTGTATATCATCTTGATGGCTTTCCTGCCAACCTTCTTCATGATTATCGGCCTGAACCCCTGCTTGAGAGTTGGTTTGTGAACATAGAACTCGTCAGGATTCACCGCTCCTTGGACAACATTCTCTCCTAACCCGTAAGCGGCTGTTATGAATATTGCATCCTTAAAACCAGACTCTGTATCTATTGAGAACATCACACCCGCGCATGCTTGGTCTGAGCGTACCATCTTCTGCACTCCAATGCTCAAACCAATTGAGAAATGGTCAAAGTTTTTATCTTCACGATAACTTATTGCTCTGTTCGTAAACAACGATGCAAAACATTTCCTGCAAGCATCTATCAGTTGCTCTTCACCTCTTATGTTAAGATAGGTTTCTTGCTGTCCTGCAAAACTTGCATCTGGCAAGTCCTCTGCTGTTGCAGAGCTACGAACGGCTACATCGGTATTTGGCCCGTATTGTTTGCAGAGATTATGGTAAGCAGTGACTATAGCTTCTCTAAGTTCCGGCGGTAACTCTGTGTTCCTTATCAACTGTCTAACCTTGTGTCCTTTTTCCTGTAAACCCTTTATGTCATGGGTGTTAAGTCCTGACAAGGCATACCTAACCTTAGCTCTTAAATCTTCCTTGTCTAGAAGATAATGATAAGAATAAGCTGTCACTGAGAAACCGTTAGGCACACGAACACCTTTCTCAGACAGATTCTTGTACATCTCACCTAAAGATGCATTCTTCCCGCCTACTAGCCCAACATCTTCAATGCCTGTCTGGTCAAACCATAGAATGAACTCTTCATCCTTATCCATGCAACACCTCTTTTCCAATTAGAAATTTTAGATATAAAGTATATAAACTTTTCGGGAAAAACTAAGCCCTCAACAAATTCATTCTGTTTCTCAAGGCTTGTCCAAAGACATCCATCACTAAAACCGCTGCACTGACTACTATTATCATCACCCAATCAGTTAGTGATAGATAAACTGTGCCAAAGAAGACATTTAGAGGAGTATAAATTATTAACAACTGCAATAGTAAAGAAGTGATAACCGCTAACACTAAATACTTGTTGCTGAACATTCCTAATCTATACTCAGATCTTATGGCTTGTAACCTAACCAATTCAAGAATTACAATTGTTGTGAAAGCTAATGTCTGTATCTTGTCCATATAATTCTCAGTGCCTTGATAGTGATTTATACCCCAATAAAATAAGGATAGTACGCCAATTGTTATCAGTACAGAAACATAGATTATGTGAAACATTATTTGCTTGTTCATAATGCCTTCTTTAGTTTTCTTCGGAGGTCTCTTCATCAAATCAGTAGGGTTAGGATCAACACTCAAAGCAAGCGCTGGTAAGCCATCTGTAACAAGATTTAGCCATAACAACATTATAGCTGTCATCGGCAAAGGCCAACCAAACAGTATTGCAAAGAATATCACAAATACTTCTCCAAGATTACATGACAGCAGATAATTGACGAATTTCCTTATATTCTCATAAATACCCCTGCCTTCCTCCACCGAGTTCACTATACTTGTAAAATTATCATCCAATAACACCATATCACTTGACTCCTTGGCAACATCTGTGCCTGTAATACCCATCGAGATACCAAGGTCAGCTCTCTTTATAGCTGGAGCATCGTTGACGCCGTCACCAGTCATTGCAACAACCTCCCCCTTGCGCTCTAATAATTTTATTATGATCATTTTATGGCTTGGCTCAACCCTTGAGAATATTGAAACCCTCTCAATAGCCTTTGCCTGTTCTGGCTCTGATAGTTTCGAGAACTCCGGACCATCCATTGACTCTGCTTCAATACCTATCTCTCTTGCTATGGCCTCAGCTGTATGCCTGTTATCACCAGTTATCATGATGACCCTTATGCCAGCTTCCTCGCATCTTTTTATAGCGTCTTTTACTTCGTGATGAGGAGGGTCTATCATGCCCTGCAAACCTACAAATATCAAGTTCTTTTCCAGTTCCTCTCCTTTATGATGTTTCTTGTAAGCGAATCCTAACACTCTTAAAGCCTGCTTTGCAAATTCCTCATTCCTGACAAGTATATGTTCCTTGTCCTCAGGAGTGAGTTTCCTGATATTTCCGTTTATTATTATCCTATCACATTTCTCCAGAACATGTTCAGGAGCTCCCTTAGCAAAGACATAGCTTCTTCCTGTTTCAGGATCAACATTGACAGTGCTCATCATCTTTCTTACAGAATCAAAAGGCTTCTCTGCTATCCTGTTCCAAGATTTACTTATTTTCTTGGTTTTAATCCCGATTTTTTCAGCGCTTACTAACAAAGCTAATTCTGTCGGGTCTCCTGTGACATTAATCTTTTTTTTGTGTACCTCTAACGATGCATTGTTGCATAGAGCTCCAATCTTGAAAATTAGCTCGCTTTCTTTATCAATCGGCTCTCCTAAAGAAAGAACCTTGCCTTTTATGTCGTAACCCTCTCCCTCGACATCTATCTGCTTTAGATTCGTATAAGCAGTCCTCACAGTCATCTCATTTCTTGTTAGGGTTCCTGTCTTATCAGAACATATCACTGTTGCCTCTCCAAGAGTCTCTACTGAAGGCAGTCTTCTTATAAGGGCATTTCTCTTAACCATTTTCCTGACACCAATAGCTAATGCTATAGTAACTATTGCTGGCAAGCCCTCAGGAACAGCTGCAACAGCTAATGAAACAGCTGTCAAGAACCACACCTTAGCTGCAAATACGAATTCAACTAATCCTTGTGAAAAAAGAATCGGAATAATCCCTTCCTTGGCAACACCTGCAAAAAATACAACAATACATATAAGTATTGTCACCAAACCTATCTTACGGCCAAGTGAACCAAGCCTTTTCTGTAATGGAGTGAGTTCTTCATCAACCTCTGTTATCATCTCAGCTATCCTTCCAATCTCGGTCTCCATACCAATAGAAGTAACTATTGCCTTTCCTCTTCCTCTTGTGATCGTTGTCCCTGAAAAGAGCATGTTCCTCCTGTCCTGTATAACCAGCTTTCCTTGAAGTAGAGCTTCATGTTTTGCAACAGGAACAGACTCTCCTGTAAGCGATGCCTCGGAAACATGTATCTCATTTGATTCAATTACCCTTGCATCAGCAGGAACTTTGTTTCCTTCTTCTAAAAGTATTATATCCCCTCTTACAATGTCTTTGGTATCAACCAATTCTACCTTACCATTCCTGAGCACTCTTGCATTTAATCCTGAAATCTTCCTAAGAGCTTCGATGGCTTTCTCTGCTTTGAACTCCTGTATGAAACCAAAGACTGCATTGAACAATAATATTATCAATATAACTGTAGCATCTGTGTATCCACCTGAGATAGCTGATATAGCCACTGCAAAAAGAAGTATGTAGATTATGAAACTCCTGAACTGGTTTATGAAAAGAACTAAAGGATTTGTTTTCTTTTTCTTCTTTAATTCGTTTGACCCGTGAATATTTCTTCTGTTCTCAACTTCCTCTGTGCTTAATCCTTGATCAGGATTCACATTTAATGATTCTAAAACATCTTCTACAGCCTGATTGTAAAACTCCATCTCCCACACTCGCAAATCTCATCCCGTCCAATCATGGTTTTAGCAGAACGGACAGGACTCATCATCATCTTTAGAGACGGACTTCTTCTTTTTCTTGCCTGCCATGAAACCACCTCTTCTTCACATTCTTATGAAACTACCGTTATATAAACTTTTTGCAATGAAACAAAAGAATAAGAAAAGAAGAAAAGAATTATTCTAAAAACGAATGCTTCTTCACAAGCTCTGTTCCTGACCACCACTTGCCAAGGCCAAGCCAATGTCCTGACTTGACGAATGTCAGACCTATCAGAATCAGGCCGTATATTATGTGGTCATCAAGTATCGGATTGTGCTCCGGCGGCAGAACTGCCAGCCACATGAGAAGCATCAAGAGAGCTCCTGTATAGCCTGCAATCTTCACACCCATACCGAATATCAAAGCAAGCCCAATCAGCAACAGGCCTATCATGAAAAGCCATTCAACAAATGCACTGCCTGCAAGACCCTGAAAAACAGAAGCGAACGGTCCTGCTGTTCCAAACTGCAGGAATCCGGCTGTCGGAGAACCTCCTGCTAGCCATGCGCTTTCAGCTTCAGTGGCGAATCCTAATCCAAAAACCTTGTCTAGAAAGGCCCACAAGAAAATCCAACCAAGACCAATCCTGACAAAGGCCAATACATACTGTTTTTTTGCATATTTCATAGTATCAACCTCTTAATTCTTAAGAAAAGAAGTGCCATACATAAAAGATGAATATTACCAACCCACCCAATACAGCGCTGCCGATGACGTAATAAGTCTCTTTCTTGACATCATCAGTCTCCTTCAACATCTTCATAAATATAAAATAAAGGAGAACAAACAAAATAACAGAGAAAACGCTTTTAGTAACCCAGTGATGACCTGTTATGCCAGCTAGAAAGCTCTTAAAAGGTTTTGATAACTCGCTCCAGACAGTTACTATAGCAACTGCCAACATTGTTATTGCTGTTGACCAGCTCAGGGATTTAACGTGAATCCTCATGCTACAACACCTGCCTCCAGAGCAGCTCTTGCTCCCATCGATATTATGTACCCCATACCTGCCATGGATAAAGCGATCAAAAAGACTAATCCTGAAAGTAAAAGGACTGACAATTTAGCACCTTTGTTTTCAATCAACTCATCCTTGTATTTGAAGATAAGTCCTGCAGTGAGGATAGATAAGAACGGTAAGAAGATGAATAAATGTTCTTTTGTCTCTGTAAATATCTTATGCGCCCATGGCGCAGGACCTGCTTTAATCATTGGCTTTACATCTGCACCATAAATATTCACATAGTAATAACCTGCCGTGACCCATGAGAGAAACAAGAACACTACGCCCACAACAGCTGCGATCTTAGCCCTCCTTATTCTCTCTTCACTAGGGTTTAACAATTCAACAAGCACCCAAAGAAATGCGAATGCACCTATCTCACCAAATGCAGCATGTATCCCGATTAGTGGATGTACCATTTTAAGTATTGCTCTAATTTAATTCTTTTTATATTTTGCTAAAAAAATTATCCTAAACCAAAACTAATTGTTCCATAAGCCCAGAGTATCAACAAAACTCCAAGTATAACCATAACAATTCCCATGAAGAGCCTCATCCACCTCTTTTCGCGGTCTTTCCACTCCTTTATCCTGTCAGGGTGAGCCCCGAAGTAGACAATACCAAGTATTATCAACAACGGGAGTACAAATATGAAGTTGTAAAACACCAGCAACCAGAACACATTCCATGACAAGCCAATCTTGGCCAGCAAGGTTGTTATCGCCAGATAAGGACCGCCTGTACACGGAAGTTCAACTGCTGCCACGAACATACCCAATACGATAGCCCCTGGTATCGAGACATTGTCAATCAGCTTCATGATCTGCTTGGCTCTCCTAGCAGGGATCTGCAGAGATATGCCCTTGCCATACCACCAGAAGTCTTTGATCTCGATAAAGCCAAGAATTATAACCAAGCTTCCGACAATCCAGCTCAGTTGAGTAGAGATATTTAACTTCTGGATGAATACAAGCAATCCAAAACCAGCCGCCAAGTATGTTAAGAAAACAGCTGTTATGTAAATCAGGCCAACAACCAGCATCTTATGTCTGTTCTTTGATAAACCCAGCAGCGTAGCCACCAGTAAAACCAGCACACCTATAGCGCATGGATTAATAGAATCAATCGCCGCAGTTGTGATAACAACCGGTATTGTGGGTAATATTATTTCTGTGACCATTCTACTCTTCTTTTACAGGAGCTGGACATCCTGACTTCTCACTCAATTCTTCAAATGAAAGAATACCTACCATTCTACTCTCATCTATAAATTCCCAGTCAGGATATTTCTCAACTTTTTTTTCTATGCATAACTCAGACTGCTCATTTTCTCCTCTTGGGTCACATTCAATATATTGTATATATTGGAAAGAAGTTCCAAACATTTTTTTCTGTTTTGCACATTTAGGACACCAGAAAGTACCATACATAACTACCTTGTTCTCAGTCAAACACTTCGCAAACCTATCAACCTCTTCCTGCGGATATTTTGAGGCACAAGCAGCCAACAAAAACAACATCGGAACCAGTAAAACAAAGAGTTTTTTCATTTTTTCAACCTCCAGGCAAGTATAAGGCCTATCAACAATATCAAGTCCAGAAATAAACAGAACAGACAATACGTTTTCAGTATGAAATGCTGTATTAAGAACAAGTAAAACCCATATATCACTCCGAAGATTAACAAGCCCTTAATCCAAGCAGTCGTCTTCTCATATTTCACCCATAAAAAACCCTTCTTTTCATACCTTGCTATTAATAACAATAAAATAAACAGTAATGTCAAAAAACCAAGGAAGGCATTAGAGGTGACAAGGTCAAAGAAAACCCCCAAACCAGCTATGTCAATAAGAGGAATCGGAAGCTTGAAGTCTATTGTTAGCAGGTAGGATATTCCATCCAGGTTTGCATAAGGACTTTTGTTAACAATACCACAGTCAAAACCTTCCCCAAAAGTGCAATACTTGCTGGCAGTTGGAGAAAAATGTTCATACACTAAAAATAGAGAATCAAGCATGCCTATAGACAGCAAAACAATTAATGATACAAATAACTTTTTTTGAGTATCCACACTATCAAACCTCTTTTTTATCCTAATCAGCAGAATGGACAGGCTTCGTCACCTTCACACTCGTGGTCTTTCTTCTTTTTCTTCTTCTTAGCAGCCATGAAACAAACCTCTTTCTTATATTCAACAAATCTTATAATACTTTACTATACAAAAACTATATAAATGTTTTTATGAATAAAAAACCAATGAAAAAAACACTTTGAAGTAATGGTAATTGGGGATGGAACAGCTGTGATAGAAGCACTAATTGAGGTCTTAGCAGAATAAATTTGAAAAAGAGCTAATCTTTCTTTATTACTTTCTTATAGAATTCTAATAACTCACTATCTTGCTGCTTCCATTTCATCGGCTGTCTTGCCTGTAAATCCCCGTTTTCACTAAATTCTTCTAAAGATTTTTCCTGTCTCATTCCAACTTCAGAGCCATAGTAGATTACAGTTGGTTGATTAACTGAAAAGAGAATCTTCACAGCTTCTTTAAGTTTCTTCTTGTCATTTCCACACTCAAACAAAAAACGATTCATGTCATGATTGTCTAAGAAAACAGGTAAGAAGAAATTATCAGGGTACTTTGAAAAATGTTTTTCTAATTTACTCATTAACCTCTTCCTGTTTATTTTTCTCCTAGCAAATTCTCTCATCAAATCGCAGAACTTGAAATCCAGAACTCCATCAAGCTCTCCAATGTATTCTTTAAATAGATTGTCTGAAGAACTGCCAAGGAACCATTTCAAGAATTTCTTCCTAACATTTATGGTTTCTAATTCGTTGAATTTTATTCCCATCATCCATGCTTCTCCTATCAACACCGCTTTTGGATTCTCATTTTTTATCTCTTCTCTAAATTTTTTCCAGAATTCATGTTTTGGACCGATAACATGATCAAGCCTGAAACCATCAAGACCAAGGCTCAGCCACTGCTTGGCTGCATCAATAATATGCTGTCCTGCAGGAGGATATTCAAGATTTATTTTCGGCAGATTCCTAAATTTCAAAAAACACATATAATCATAAGGCCATTTCTTGAAATAAAACCAATTGTAATACTCGCTATTCTTATTTTTCTGAGCTTCTAGAAAGAAAGGATGTTTCCATGAGCAATGATTTGGAACAAAATCAGCTATTATCCACATCCCTAACTCGTGAACTTTCCCTATCAAGTTTATCAAATCATCCTTTGTTCCAAAGCTATGATCTACTTCAAAAAAGTTCACAATCTCATACCCATGATATGCACTTGTCCTGTAAAAAGGAGAAATCCATATAGTGTTGACTCCTAATTCCTTAATATACGGAAGTTTTTCAATAATTCCTTCTATATTGCCTCCAAGAAAAATCGGTTTATCCCAGTTGTTTGATTTACAGCCTGCAAACCTATCAATAAGGATTTGATATATTATTGCATTTTTAAACCAAACAGCATCCCCCATACATTAAAATAGGATTTAATAGTATATAAATATTTAGAAACTTTTTAGCACAGCTCATCCATCAATGCATTTATAGAAACATCATCAATCTTCTGCTTGACAAGAGAGGTTTTCTTCAGTATTGGATGCGAATCTTCGAACAGTTCTCTCTTCTCCCTGAAGAAAACACCCACAGGTATCTTCTCATATCCCTCTAGTGACTTTTTGAAAGCTCTCTCAATGTTGTTTGGTTTGTATCTGGCTTTCTGCAAATCATAAATTCTTTCTTTGAACCAGTCGTATGTGTTGTGCTTGTTCCATGTGACGCATGGCTGAAATATATTAACAAACGCAAAACCTTTGAAAGCAATCGCATCTGCAATTGTATTTGCTAAGTGGTCAAGATCACCTGCAAAACTCCTTGCTATGTATGAAGCTCTCTGGGCAACTGCAAGAGCCATTGGATTAATAGGGTCATCAAAAGTACCCAATGGTGTGGTCTTTGTCCTGTCTCCACGAATAGTAGTTGGGGAAGCCTGGCCCTTTGTCAACGCATAAATCTGATTGTCGTGCACTAGCAGCGTGATGTTTATGTTCTTTCTAAGCGCGTGTATAAAGTGGTTCATACCCTCACCATAAACATCTCCATCTCCCCCGATGACTACAACGTTCAGTTTCTTGTTAGCCAGTTTCACACCAGTACCTACAGGCAAGCCCCTTCCATGAACTCCATGATATCCAAACGTGTTTATCCACTGGGGCAGTTTGGAAGAGCAACCTATGCCTGAAACAACAACAACATCTTTTGGATTGAGATTGAGCTTGACTATCGCTCTTTTTAGAGCGTTTAATATGATATAATCTCCACACCCCGGACACCAATCAGGTACATAGCTTCCTGTTGATAAATCGTTTAAATCAACCATAGTAGACCCTCTTCAAACCGTCATATATCTCGCTTGGATAAAGTGTTCTTCCATTATATTTGAGTACTTTATGATATATCTTGAAACCTGTGAATTCTCTTATAACACCTGCAAGTTGTGCTGTCTTGTTTTCCTCTACATCAACAACCATCTTGGCATTCTTTAGGAATTCTTTGACAAAGTGAGTATGGAGTGGATACACATATACAATGTGCAGGAAGTTTGCGTTGATACCATCATTCTTCAGATATTCCATTGCTTCAAGGATTGCTCCTTTTGTTGAACCCCAACTCATTATAGTTATATCTGCTTTTTCAGGACCGTATATTTTCGGAAGTGGTATGTCACTCATAGCAGTATCAAGTTTTCTGAAACGTTTATCTTCCTGAGCAATCTTATTATCACCTTTCTCACATATGTTACCATACTCGTTATGCTCATCACTGCTTGATCTAAAGATTAGGTGTTGCCCTGGAATTGCTCTTGGTGAAATCCCTGAATCAGTGACCATGAACCTCTTGTAGTCATGCCAGTTCTTGACCTCTTCATCTGATAATAGCCAACCTCTGTCTATCTTCAAGTGTTTGGTATCAAACTTAGGTATTGATTTGTATGAAACTGCAAGGTGCTTGTCAGATACAATGAACACTGGCAGCTGGTATTTGTCTGCAAGATTGAAAGCGTTGAAAGTCTCGTAGAAACACTCCTCTGCATCTCCTGGCGCTATGAGTATTCTTGGGAACTCGCCGTGTCCTATGTTTAGCACAAATTTCAGGTCTCCCTGACCCTGTCTTGTTGGCAGACCAGTTGCAGGACCTGGTCTTTGAACGTCTACAATCACGAGAGGTACTTCTGTCATTCCAAGCAAACTTGTTGTCTCAGTCATTAATGCAAGCCCTCCACCACTTGTAGAGGTCATGGATCTAACACCTGCATATGATGCTCCAAGAGCCATGTTAATTGCAGTTATCTCATCATCTGCTTGCTTCATGACGACCTTGGCTTTTTCTTCATGAGCTACAAAGTAATTCATTATTGAAGAGGCAGGTGTCATTGGATAGGCAGCTAGGAACTTGCATCCGGCTTTTATAGCTCCCAAAGCTATTGCTTGATTACCTGTTATGAGCATCTTTTTCTTTCTCTGTTTTTTCTGCATTTTTATCTCGAAGTCGTTATTGTAGTTCTTCTTGATATAATCATAACCTCTCTTTGCCACTGTCACGTTCAACTCCATTATCTCATTTCTTTTCTTCTTCTTGGAGTGAACTCCTCGAATGGCTTCTGCAAGATAATCAAAGTTGTAGTCAAGAACTGCTATGGAAGCTCCTAATGCAACAGTATTCCTCATTATATTGATTGCTCCAGGAGTATCTTTGACAATCTGCATGAGTGGAACGTGATAAAGCTTAATATCTGATCTTAGCTCACTTTCCTCTAGTTTAATATTGTCAGCATCGTATATTATTCCACCGCCTGCTGTCATGAAATTCTTATGTCTGTCAATGGTGTCTTTGTTCAAAGCAACCACTAGGTTGTATAATAGAATAGGACACTTAACTTCCTCCTCCTCAACTCTTACACCAAAAGAATTATGTCCTCCTCTGATTAGAGATGGATACTCAACATGTGTATGGACGTTCAAGCCACCGAAAATCATCGCTTTAGAGAATTTCTCGCCTGCAGTCATTATTCCATAACCCGCCTCTCCGCCAATCAACCAAGAAAGCCTATTAATCTCTAATGCCATCAAGAAGAAAAATAAAGAAAACCATATATAAACTTGTTTTAGCATTCCAAAGTAGATATAGTTTTTAAAAAACTTTTATAAACAAGGTTTTTTTCGTAGTTTCAATGAAGAAGATTTCTTTCAAGAACAGGTATGGAGAGAAACTAGTTGGAGACCTGTCTAAAAATAACGATTCTGATATAATGATTATTATATGCCACGGCTTTACTGGCCATAGAAATAAGAATTTCCTTCCAGAATTATTTGATGCGATTAGTAGCAAAAAGTATAATGTTTTCAAACATGACTTTGCTGGAAATGGAGAAAGTGAAGGAGAAATTGGTAAGGCTTCCTATCTCAAAGAAATTGACGATTTAACAACTGTTCTGGGTGTTCTAGAATCTAAAGGTTACAAAAAATTTTGCTTAATTGGACACAGCATGGGAGGAAGCCTTTCAATATTGACAACAGCCCAAGATAAAAGAGTAAAATGGTTAGTGGATGTGGCTGGGCCTGCTTATCCTGAGAAAGGAGTGAAGAAAAGGTATTTCACGCCTGAAAGGATAAAAGAAGCTTACGAGAAAGGAAGCACTTTTTCTTGCCATCCTAGAAAAAAATTCAAGTTTTACAAGATATTCTTTGAAGACCTTGAAAAAGTAAATGTTCCAGAATCAATGAAGAAAGTAAAAGTTCCTTTATTGATAATTCATGGAACAAAGGATTCAAGCGTACCTCTAAAGGAATCTGAGGACTTATTTGTACTTGCTAACAATCCTAAAACCTTGGAAATGATTAGTGGAGCAGGTCATTTGTTTACAGAAGACAATAAAGCAAACGAACTAATTCAAGCAATCATAAACTGGCTAACAAAATGGGTAAAAAAATAATTTTATTATTAATAATACTATTATTATATGGTTGTTCTGAGAAAACAAAGTTCGAGTATGAAACCGGAGAGGTTGTTCTTGGCGATATAACTGTTAATGTTGAGATTGCAGACACATATGACAAGGTTATGTTTGGCTTGATGGAGAGAGAAAAGCTTGGCGAGTTTGAAGGAATGCTATTTATTTTCTCAGATGAAGAACCAAGAACCTTCTGGATGAAGAACACACTGATACCATTGGATATTATATTCATTAACTCAGACTTTGAGATTGTTAAGATTCAGCACGCAGTTCCTTGCGAAGAAGATCCATGCGAACTTTACCCTTCTGAAGAACCTGCAAAGTTCGTTGTGGAAGTGAACGAAGGATTTAGCGAAGAACATGGTGTAGATAAAGGGATGAAGGCTGAGATAAATTATTAATCACTTTTTTCTTTCAAAAACATGAATATTACAGGCACTGTAATCATAGCCACAGCACCTATCTTGAACGCGGTGTTTATTGTATATAACTCTGTTAAGTAACCAACAAATGGTAAGAATATGATCATTCCAATACGGGTCATCAAATTATATATTGATATGACTGTTGCTCTTTTCTTTGATTCTACTTCCTCATTTATCATGTGATCAACAATAGGATTTCTTAAACCAAAGAATATTGAAGGCGCGACAAACAACACAACCGATACATATCCTGTTGTAAAAGTTGCTAGTAAAAGAAGAATAAACGTTCCAAGACTTGCAAACACTAACGTATTCTTATCCCCTAGCCTTTCAGAAACATCATGTGCATAGTAGTGCCCTATTGATGATAGTCCAAAAGTGAACGCATATATAATTCCAAAATATATTATAGGTATTTGTTTGAAATCATAGAATAATGAACTAAGTCGATGCATCGATTCACCAATACCCCACATCATCAGTCCAGCAACAAATATTATTATCAACTGATAATTTTTTACAACTTCTTTTGATGACAAGAACATGTGTTTTGCAACATTTTTATGGTGTTCTGTTTCATACTTTGGCTCTTTTAGAAAGAGAAATATTAAGAGCATTATCGTAAAAGGTATAAAAGACATTATAACTGTTAATGATAATGAAAAACTTGCTAAGTATCCTCCAATTAACGATCCTGCAACGGCTCCAAAAGACCACAAAGCAGAATAAGTCCCAATGATTTTTTTGTAGTGATGAGCTTTACCCTCTTCTTTCAAAGTATCATATATCATTGCATTCGAGGTTCCACTAAACAAGCTTCTTGCAAGTGCATTAAAGAGTGCGAAAAAAATAAACATAATCATACTTCCACCAATGTAAAGAAACATAAACCCTAACAATACAACAACATTTGACAAAATAATTGTTTTTTTCCTGCCAAACAAATCAGCGATTGCACCTGTCGGCACTTCAAATATCGCCATTGCAAATGATTCAACTAAAAAAACTATTGCAACATTAGTAACAGAAAAAAGATGTTCTTCTAAATAAAGAGCGATAATAGGAAGAAAAAACAATAGCCCACCAAGTACTTGAGCTATATACATTATTAATATATTCCTTGATTTTATATTATACTTACCCAACATAGAGAATGGTTTATTAGAAATTGTTTATATTACTTGTCATATAGGAAGGGATGAAAGTGGAGATATATGTTTGAGAGAATAACATTTAATCTTTCAACTTCAAACCAAAACATTTAAATAGTTGAGCAACCATTCAACTATTCTATGAAGCAAATCAACAAGAAAATACTACGGTTTTTCTCAAGTCTGGCAGACGAGACCAGATTAAAGATGCTTGTAAGCTTAACAAAAGAACCAAAAACAGTAAATGAAATTTATGAAGCTGTTGGGAAAGATAAATTAACTCTTTCAGCGATATCACACCAGCTAAGGCAGCTGAGCGATTTAGACATAGTTATTTATGAAAAGAAAGGAAGGGAAAAAAGATTTCAACTATCAGACTCGTTTTGCTGGTGCATATTAAGAGATGCATTCGATCACTTCAACGGCAAAACCAAATGCAAGGAATGCTGCAAGATAAAAAATAAAAGGAGGTATTAAAATGGCTGAAAAACTAAACGCTTTAGCTCTTGGCTATGCCAGCGCAATAATTTCAGCAGCAGGAATGCTGTTGCTAGGAATATTTGGAAACATAGGCGTCTATACAGACACTGCAGAGATGATGCAAAAATGGCATATGTTTTTCTCGCTGAGCATCGGCGGGATAATAGCAGGGATGATTGAAGCTGCTGTGATTGGTTTCATATCACTTTACGCGCTTGTGTGGTTGTACAACAAATTTGTATAAAAAAAGTAACTGAGTGTAAATAAGCAGTTAACAAAACGTAGAAAAAAAGTTTCAAAGAAGATACTATATAGAAATTAATATAACACACTTGAAGAGAAAAAAGATGTCAGATAATTACAAAATCATAAAAAGAGAATATCAAGGGATTAAATTAAAATTTGTTGTAAATGAATCTACATATAAACCTGACAAATTCACCAGATTAATGGCTAATTCAATTAATATAAATAAAGGCAATCATGTTTGTGATGTCGGTACTGGTAGCGGAGCCTTGACAATAGTAGCTTCAAAATTGGGAGCTAAAAGAATAGTCAGTATAGAAATAGATGAAAAAACTGAGAAACCTTTTCTGAAGAACTGTAAAATGAACACTGTCAAGAATGTCAGGCTTGTCAAAAGTGACCTGTTAACAAATGTCAAGAGCAAGTTCGATGTGATCATAGCAAACCTGCCCCAAATCCCTTATTTCAAGAAGGAAAAGCCTTTGACTTATGGCGGATGGGACGGTACAAAGCACCTTTGCAAGGCTATAAAGCAGGCAAGCAGCCGACTAAAAAAGGGTGGAGAGTTATATTTAAACGGGGCATCTATCACAAACAAAGACAAAATAATCAAGACATTCAGTAAATATGAATTTAAGGCTGAAGTAATAGGTAAATCAAAAACCTACTTTACCAAAGAATTGGCAAACAAAACACTCCCCTTACTATTTGAACATTTTATGAGATTGCAGTCTGAAGGAACAGCAAAGATATACAAGGATAAAAATAGACTATATTATTACTTTTTTGTTTACAAAGGAATTAAAGGAGGTTAGGAAAATGATTGGCGGATGTCATTAAGAAAAAAAATTATTGAAAGGGAACTGAACGCGAAAAAGACTTCGGATTTTTTGTGAAAGAGATGTTTTTAATCCTATTAAAGTCAGTTAATAAAATAAGGTATATGTGAAAATGGAAAAAGATACAAATAGAAAACTCTTTGGTAGCATAGCATTAGGACTATTTATTCTAATAACTATTAGTGTATTATATCTCTTTGCAATGTCAAAGAACACAGTAGATTTAGCATTTGCATATGTAGCAGGCATTTCCATGATTGTTCTTCCATGCACTCTACCTTTGGCATTTATTATAGTCCCTTTTAGTATGGGAAAAGGGTATAAAAAAGGTTTTTTCATGGCGTTACTATTCGGGTTAGGATTATCCATAACTATCGCACTTTACGGCTTATTTATTGCTATTGCAGGGAACATAATAGGATTAGATGAAGCAGCTAGCCAAGCAGGAACAGTGAGCAAAATCTTGTTCATGGTCGGAGGAGCCGCTGCTTTACTGTTTGGACTTTCAGAATTAAACATTCTCAAACTTAAACTGCCTTCATTTGCAAGAACACCACAATTCATTGAAAAAAGGAAAGATTATGCCAAAGCGTTCTTCTTAGGGTTATTCCTGGGAAATGCAGGAGTCGGTTGCCCAAACCCATTATTTTACATCCTTCTAGGAGATATCGCTGTAAAAGGAAGCGCATTATTTGGAGGCTGGATGGGGTTTGTTCATGGCTTAGGAAGGGCAACTCCGCTCATCTTCTTATCCATTTTAGGAATCATGGGAATTAACGCAACAAGCTCTATTCTTAAACATCAAAGAAAAGTTAAGAAAGTAATAGGCTGGTCACTTGTTATTTTAGGAGCAGTGATATTTATTATGGGTGGAGCTCATGAATGGTACGAAGAAACCATTGTCCATGAAGGATGGAACAAATTTGTCAAATCAACAGGGTTGCCTGCAGAATTAATGAAAGAAGCTCATGAACATGAAGGTCCTAAAGACTTTATACCTCATGAAACTGCTCCTTGGTTTTTGCTTCTGCTAATTGTGATTCCGATAGTGTGGAACTATTATAAGAAAAAAAACAGAGGTGATGCTAATGGCTAAAGACCCTGTATGCAACATGGACGTTGATGAGAAGAAAGCTGCAAAAGCAGATTACAAGGGAAAGACATACTACTTTTGCAGTCCAAGCTGTCAATGGGCTTTTAATAGCAATCCTAAACAATTCTTAAGCGAAAAGAATAAAACGGAGATATAAGAGAATGACAAAAGTCCAAATATTAACAACGCCTGGATGCGGAAACTGCGCAAGAGTAGAAAGAATGCTGGATGAGATGAAAGTCAAATACGAAGTTATTGATATTGCAAAGAATCCTGCAATATTGCAGAAATACCAAGTAATGACCTCTCCTGGCATCGTAATTAATGAAAAATTAGAATTCACAGGCGTACCAAGAGAAGAGGAGTTAAGAGCAAAATTAAAATTATAACTCTTGAGGTAAACAAAATGAGTTTGTTCAGAAAAAAATGTATGTACTGCAGAGAAAAAATAGATAAAGGACAGGAACAATTCGCAAATATAAAGATTATAGGATATGTAGGAACGTTTAACAGACCTTTCTGTAGCGAAGAACACATAAACAAATACAATGAAGAAATAAAGAATAGATCCCAAAAAAAAGGTGGGTGCTGCTGCGGGTAAAGTCAGATGAATATTTTAATAATATTATCTTATGGAGCTTTTATCTGGATACTTCATTACCTAAGTGATTATATCAGTTTAAAATTTATTAAATATAAAGACAAGATACTGTCGTTTGCTGCCGGAATATCAATAACGTATTTATTTTTAGAGTTGCTACCACAAATTCATGAGGAAAACATAGAGAAATTAAGAACGATAAGCTATGTTTCAATCCTAATTGGTTTTTCTATTTTTCATTTGCTTGAGAAATATGTCTATCAACACTCAAACAAGGAAGAGTTGTTTGAAAGGCTAAAGCACATTCATACTTTCGGATTTTTTGTATATTACCTCATTATAGGCGCAGTGTTATACTATCTGATGGAATCAAGTTTAAAAGCAGGAACATTATTCCTTATACCAATCCTATTTCACTCTACAATAAGCTCTGCCTCGTCCAAGGAATTACATGAGGATATAAAAGTAAATAAGTATATAAGAATCACAGTATCTAGCTCAACAATTATAGGTATTTTAATAGCGTACTATATTGGGGTCACACAAAGTGTTTATTATGGCATATTGGGATTCGTGATAGGAGCGCTTTTTTACATAATAATAAAAGATATTTTGCCTGAGCAAAAAGAGGGCGACCCAAAGTACTTTTTAGTCGGAATGGCTTTATTCATCATACTATTGATAATGATTTAGATTTAAAATAATAAAAATGGAAGAATTTGACATAATCATAGTTGGAGCAAGCTTTGCAGGACTAGCTGTAGCAAGTGAATTGAAAAGCAATGTGCTTCTACTTGATAGGAAGGATATTGGAACAAATGTAACTTCTGCATGCGGGACCATAGTTAAATTTGTAGAAAGTATTAGACTTGAAAAATCGATACTCCAGACTTTTGATGCTGCTACTCTTCATACAGCAAAAAATAAAATTCATCATATACCTTTGGCTGACGAATTCTGCACAATTGATTATTCTATATTTTGCAATCAGTTCTTCAAACAAAGTGATGCTGAATTCAGAAAAGAAAATGTGTCTGGGCTAAAAGAAGGAGCGATTATAACAGATAAGAGAAAGTACAAAGCCAAGATTTACGTTGATTGTTCAGGATGGTCTGCTATACTTGCAAGTTCCATTGACAAAAGATTTGTTGATAAAAAAAAGTTAAGTGTTGCTATAGAAACTGAAATCCCTTATAAGGATAACAAACTGAGATTTTTTGTAGATGAAAAGATTATTGAGAACGGTATGGGGTGGCTTTTTCCAGCAGGAGAAAATTCAAGGCTTGGAGTAGGGAGCTATGGGAAAAATCCTAGGCTGATGCAATCACTAAAAAACTTTGTGAGCAGTTATGGTCTAAAGTTAAATGGAGCACATGGCAACTATATACCGCATTACTTAAGAAAGCCCACTATAGACAACATATTTGTGGTTGGCGATGCAGCAGGAAACGTATTACCTCTAACCGTAGAAGGCATAAGACCCGCAATAAGAGCTGGCAAATATTGCGGTAGGATAGCACAGCAGATTATAGAAGGTAAAATCTCTTTAGAGGAAGGTTCAAGAAGATATTCATATTTTTGCCTTAAGAATAAAAAGTATTATGACTACTTGCTAAAAGCGCAAAGAAGAATGTCACACTCACCTAATTGGAAATTGAATTTTGTGACTAAATTTTTAAGTATGAAACCTATTGCAAAATGGGCTTTGAAAAAATATGAAGCGATTTAAGGAGGATAACATGAAAGAAGAAACTAAAAAATCAAAGCACAACCATGGCTTGATGATGATTGTTTGCTGTGGTGCACCCCTGATTTTATTAGTTATAGCAGTATATTTTTTTGGCTTAAGCAGCTCTTACCTATTTTGGTTCATACTCCTGCTATGTCCTCTTATGCATTACTTCATGATGAAAGACATGCATACTAACTCAAAAAGTAAAGAAAACAGTAAGTGTCATTAAGGTGATGAAATTAAAAAAATATAAAAAATCAATCACAATGAAGTTAGATATTAAGAGGTAAAAGATATGGTTAAAGATCCAGTATGCGGAATGGAAGTAGATTCTGACACTGCAAAGTTCAAAGCAGAGAAGGATGGAGAAACATTTTACTTCTGCAGCAAGCATTGCTATGATTCATTTACAGGAAAAACTGAAAAACATCACGCTGAAACAAGTCATGGAAGTGAAAAGTGCACAATTAATATTGATGGAATGCATTGTGCAAGTTGCGTTTCTACAATTGAAAACGCATTGAAGAAAAATAAAGGTGTTAAGAATGCTTCAGTGAATCTAGCATCTCAAAAAGCATTAGTGGAGTATAATCCCAAAGATGTTTCTAAAGAAGAACTTGAAAAAACCATTGAAGACACAGGCTACAATGTTGTAAAAGAAAAATCTGAAGGCAATGTTCTAAAGCTGAAAGTCATAGGAATGGACAACCCTCATTGCATTAGCATTGTAGGTTCTGCTTTAGATAAACTCAAAGGCATAGAATCAAAGGAGTTGTTGCCAACAGAGAAAGCCACAATAGAATATAATCCCAACGTCATTAGTTCTAATAAAATCAGGGAAACTATAAAAGATGCAGGCTATGATAACTTCCTTGACACTGACAGTCAAGACGAGGAGAAAAAAGCTCGTAAAAGAGAGATAAGGAACTTAAAATACAAAACCACTATAGCTATGGTTCTATCTTTGCCGTTGCTTTACTTTGCGATGGCGCCACACATTGGGTTGCCAATAGCACTATTTATAGAAAGATACATGGCATTGATCCAGTTCATAATAACAACACCAATAATGCTAGTAGGTTACGAATTCTTCTATAAAGGTTTTAGATCAGTCATTAAGGCAAAAACTGCTAACATGGACACCCTCGTGGCAATAGGTACAGGTGCTGCATATGTTTACAGCATTTACAGCTCATTAGTCGGAAACATTGAGCAGCTATACTTCGAAGTAGCTGGAATACTTATTGCATTCATATTGCTTGGACGATACTTGGAAGCAAAGGCAAAAGGGAAAACAAGCGAAGCAATAAAGAAATTAATGGGGTTGTCAGCGAAAACAGCTCTTGTAATAAGAAATGGAAAAGAGATAGAAGTTTCAATTGATGAGGTAATAGTTGGAGATATAGTTATAGTTAAACCAGGTCAAAAAGTTCCAGTTGATGGAATTATAACAGAAGGACATTCAAGCATTGACGAAAGTATGATATCAGGAGAAAGCATCCCTGTTGAGAAAATAGTGAGTTCGAATGTTATCGGAGCCACTATCAACAAGACAGGCAGCTTCAAGTTCAAAGCCACGAAAGTTGGTTCTGAAACAGCGCTTGCACAAATCATAAAAATGGTTGAAGAAGCCCAGGGAAGCAAGGCTCCCATACAAAAATTAGCTGATATAATTTCTTCATATTTTGTCCCTGTCGTTGTCACCATTGGAGTTGTATCCAGCATCATATGGTACTTCTTTGGTGGAATGGCTTTTGCGCTAACAATATTCGTAGCAGTGTTAATAATAGCTTGTCCATGCGCTTTAGGACTGGCAACTCCTACTGCCATAATGGTCGGTACTGGAAAAGGAGCTGAAAACGGAATATTGTTCAAGAATGCAGAAAGCCTTCAGATGGCTAATAAAGTCAATACAATAGTGTTTGACAAAACAGGTACTTTGACTAAAGGCGAGCCGCAGGTAACTGATATCATAAGCACTTCAAAATATGATGAGAAGGAGTTATTATTATATGCCGCTGTTGCAGAAAAGAACTCTGAGCATCCTCTTGGTGAAGCAATAGTAAATAATGCTAAAGAGAAAAAACTATACCTAGAAGACCCAGATAAATTTAATTCCATAACTGGAAAAGGTATTGAAGTAACATACAAAAACCTGCTAATAGATCTTGGAAACCGAAAGTTAATGGAAGAAAAAAAGATTGATTACAGAAACGCATCAGAAGACCTTGAAAGACTTGAAACTGAAGGAAAAACAGCTATGCTTATAGCCATAGATAATAATATTGCAGGTATAGTTGCAGTTGCAGACACATTGAAAGAATTCTCAAAAGAAGCCATCAAAGTATTAAACGACATGGATGTTGAATCTATAATGATAACTGGTGATAACAAAAGAACAGCAGAAGCCATCGCTAAACAACTGGGAATGAAAAGAGTGCTGTCAGAAGTGCTGCCACAAGACAAGGCCAATGAAATCAAGAAACTGCAGGAGGAAGGCAAGAAAGTAGCCATGGTCGGTGATGGAATAAATGATGCTCCTGCACTGACACAGGCAGATATTGGCATAGCAATAGGAAGCGGAACAGATGTAGCCATAGAATCTGGCGATATAGTTCTTATCAAGGAAGATTTACGCGATGTAGTTGTTGCTATGGACCTGTCAAGATATACTATGAGAAAAATAAAGCAGAACCTGTTCTGGGCGTTCTTCTACAACAGTCTCGGAATTCCATTAGCAGCAGGCGCATTATATCCATTTACAGGATTCCTGTTAAACCCAATCATCGCAGGAATAGCCATGGCATTCAGCAGCGTAAGCGTTGTTACCAATTCCCTAATGATGAAAAAATACAAAGCAAAAATATAAATCTATTTTTTTATAAATAAAAAAATTTAAATACCCAAGTTAGAGACTTAATATTATCAAGAGGTGTTTATATGACAAAAGTTCTAGATTCAGTCGCAAAAGAGACCAGGAAAATTCCTCCTAAGTATAATTTCAGGAAGAAAGCCTATATAAAGAACTTTGCAGAGTACAAAAAGTTATACAACGAATCCATAAAAACCCCTGATAAGTTCTGGGCAAAACAAGCTGAACAATTAGATTGGTTCAAGAAATGGAACAAAGTCTATTACTGGAACAAGTCAAAACTCGAATGCAAGTGGTTTGATGGCGGAAAGATTAACATTTCTTACAACTGCCTTGACAGACACCTGGAAAAGAGAGGTAACAAGACAGCTCTTATCTGGGAAGCCAATAAAGGCAAAGGAAAAAAATTCACCTACAAACAGCTTTACAAAGAAGTATGTAAGTTTGCTAATGTCCTGAAAAAAAGGGGTATAAAGAAAGGCGACAGGATCTGCTTCTACATGCCAATGGTTCCAGAACTGGCAATAGGAATCCTGGCCTGTACCAGACTCGGAGCAATCCACAGCGTTGTCTTCGGTGGCTTCAGCCCACAATCCCTGAAAGACAGAATTGATGATTCCAGAGCAAAGATTCTGGTAACTAGCAACGTCAACCTTCATGGAGACAAGGTTATCAACATGAAAGATAGCGTTGACAAAATTATTAACACATGCAAATCAATTAAGTACGTTTTAGTTAACAAAAGACTTAACATAAAGACCAAGATGAAGAGAGGTCGAGACTTGTGGCTTCAAGATGAATTAAAAGCTAAAGATATCAAAGATTACTGCGAAGCTGCAAAGATGAACTCTGAAGATATCTCATTCATCTTGTACACAAGCGGAACAACCGGCAAGCCAAAAGGAGTTGTACACACAACTGCTGGCTACTTAATGTATACATACCTGACCTTCAAATACGTTTTTGACTATCACGAAGAAGACATCTACTGGTGCACTGCAGATATTGGTTGGATTACTGGTCACAGCTACATTGTGTACGGCCCATTAGCAAACGGTGCGACAAGTGTTATGTTTGAGGGCATACCAACATATCCAAACCCTGACAGGTTCTGGCAGATAGTTGAGAAATACAAGATTACTATTTTCTATACTGCACCAACAGCAATCAGAGCACTTGAAAGATACGGTGATAAATGGGTCAAGAAACACGATCTTTCCAGCTTAAGACTTTTAGGTAGTGTTGGCGAACCAATCAATCCCAAAGCATGGTTGTGGTACTACAACGTTGTTGGTAACAAAAAATGTCCAATTGTCGATACTTGGTGGCAGACAGAGACTGGCGGTATAATGGTTACTCCATTACCTGGTGCTATGGATTTGAAGCCAGGATCTACTTGTTTCCCATTCTTCGGTGTAAAGGCAAATGTCTACAGAGAGGATGGCAAACCAACCAGAGCAGATGAAGGCGGATACATTGTCGTAGAGCAGCCATGGCCTGGTATGTTGAGGACTGTGTATAAGAATCCTGAACGTTTCAGAAAAACTTATTTTAGCAATTTCAAAGGAGGCATTTACTTTGCAGGTGACGCTGCAAAGAAAGACAAGGATGGCTATTTCTGGATTATGGGTCGTATCGATGATGTTGTTAATGTTTCTGGTCATAGATTAGGAACTTCTGAGATCGAAAGTGCATTGGTTAGTTATAAAGGTGTTTCTGAGTCAGCTGTTGTTCCAATACCACATCCCATCAAAGGAAATGCTTTGTATGCTTTTGTTACCTTGAAAAAAGGCCTTAAAGGTTCTGATGAGCTTGTCCAGACTTTAAGGAAACATGTCGCTCGCAGTATTGGTCCGATTGCCAAACCCGACAAAATACAATTTGCAGATTCTTTGCCAAAAACCAGAAGCGGCAAGATCATGAGAAGGATTCTAAAGGCTATCGCTTCAGGAGCAGAAGATGTCGGCAACATAACAACCTTAGCAAACCCTGAAGTCGTTGAAGTTTTGAAAAAGGAAAGAATCTAAAAAAGTTTTTTTCTTTTAAATTTTATCTAAAAATAGAGTTTGTCGCAAAATAAATAAATGACTTTGTTAATTAAAGGTTTAGGAGGGTGG
>JACNFY010000028.1 GCA_014384375.1 Nanobdellati archaeon | reverse complement strand
CAAAGCAAGAATTTGGCTAAAGCCAAATGAGTATTGCTAATAAGTTGACAATGTCTAAAAAAGAAACCCTTATATAATATTATAAAATATCCTATTTTTGGGGTGATTGTTATGGCTGAGGCTTTGTATCTCGATGATTCTTATTTAAAGGAGTTCGATGCTACTGTAACAAAGGTTGATGGAGGCAAGTATACTGTGTTAGATAACACTGCTTTCTATCCTAACTCTGGTGGTCAGCCCTGGGATGAAGGTGTTATGAAGCGTGATGGAGAAGAGTTCAAGGTTGCTTTTGTAGGTAAATTCGGTGACAATATAAGCCATGAAGTTGATAAGGAAGGCTTAAAGGTTGGTGATAAGGTTCATTGTGTAATTGATTGGGAGCGTCGTTATAAACTTATGAGGATGCACACTTCTGCGCATATTGTTAGTACCTTGATACATAATAAAACTGGTGCTTTAATTTCTGGGAATCAGTTGGGTATCGACAAGACAAGAATAGACTTTAACTTGGAAGATTATGATCGTGATAAAATGGTTGAATACCTTAAAGAAGCTAACGAAATAATCAAGAAGAACATAGAGGTCAAATCTTATTATCTTCCTCGAGAAGAGGCTATGAAGATTCCTTCTGTCGTTAAGTTAGCAGGGGCACTACCCCCAGCAATAGATACCTTACGTATCGTCGAAATTGGCGATTTTGATACTCAGGCAGACGGTGGCACTCATGTGAAGAACACTTCTGAGATTGGTGATTTGGAGTTCTTGAAGGCTGAGAATAAGGGTAAGAATAATAGGAGAATATACTATAAATTGAAGAATTAAGTATATTAGTATAGGAAAAAGGTCTCTTAGTATAGAAAACTTTATAAATGATTTCTTTCTAGAAAGAGTGTGAGTTCCCGATGGATGATGTTGAAAGAGTAGAAAAAATAAACGCCATGACTCAAGAGCTAAAAAAATTCGGTTTCTTTGATAACTCTAACGAAGCAGTTGAAGGCGCAAAGAATATTATGCTTTCTGACGAACAACAGAAAGAAAGCAAGATATTTACAAGCGAAGAAGAAGTCATAGTAGAACTATCGAACAGCTTCAAGCGATTCAAAGAAATGACAGCTACAAGAATACAGGAAATGTCAAGGAACATAATCAACCTTCATGCTCAAATAAAGGAAATAACAGAAACAGTTTCTACGCTGCAAGCCCGGAAGGAAATTTCTCCGCAAGAAAAACCTAGTCCGGAAATTCCTAAAGAAGAAAACCCCTATTCCCCACAAGAACCTGAAGAAAAACCTTTGCCTAAAAAGCAACAGGAAAGCCAAGAAAGAAGTGAAAAACCATATTATGAAAAACAAGGCTATTACACGCCAGAAGATGTCAAAGTAGAAGACTTCTTCTATTATGGCAAAAAATAATTCTGGAGAGCTAGGAAGGCTTCCTTAGCTCTCTAATTTTCTTCTCAATGTCACCAGAATAAATATAAGTCCCTGACACAAGGATATTAACACCTGCTTTAACCGCTAACTTTGCAGTTTCTTCGTCGATACCACCGTCAATCTCTATATCCAAATTAGGAAATTTTTCTCTTATGAATTTTACTTTATCAAGCGTTTTCTCGATAAAACTCTGACCTCCCTTCCCAGGATGGACACTCATAACAAGCACAAAATCAACCTCTTCAAGAAAAGGCATGATTTTCTCAACAGATGTTTCAGGATTAATAACTATACCTGCCTTCACACCTTTTGACTGAATCAAACCAATAACAGCTTCAGGGACATCAGTAGCCTCTATGTGGAAGGAAATGCTGTCAGCTCCTGCACCTATGAATTCCTCAACATACTCTTCCGGGTTCATAATCATAAGATGAACGTCCTTGGGTAAGTCAGTTTCAAGTTCTGCCACCAAGTCAGCCCACACTGTCTTAGTAGGGACAAACTCGCCATCCATAATATCAATATGAATCATGTCTGCACTTTTAACCTTATCAACAGCATCCTGAGTGAAATTACCAGCTAGAATTGAAGGAGCAACTTTAACATTCATAGATAGAAAGTTTAAGTTAGGATTTATAAAATTTTTTAATAAATCTCAATATCCAAAAGATATAAAAAGTGAATTTCTATTCTGCTAATTATATGAACTTAAAAAACAAAACTGTCATAATCACAGGTGGGAAGAGGGTTGGCCGGGCAGTTGCACTGGCTTTGGCTGATAAAGGATGCAATATAGTCCTTACATATAATAGCTCTAAAGAGATAATTGAAAAAACAATTAAGGAAATAGAGAAGAAAGATGTAAAAGCACTTGCAATGAAAACAGATGTCACTAATTCAGACGATGTAAAGAAACTCATGAAAACTGTATATGAAAAGTTTGGAAGTGTAGATGTTCTTATTAACATGGCTTCCTTTTTCCCGAAAATAAGGTTTGAAGATTTAACAGAAGAAGACTTTGACAAGAACATCTCAGTTGATTTAAAAGGCGCTTATTTGTGTTCATTAGAAGCTGCAAAGTATTTTAAGAAAAATAAGATAAGCAAGATAATAAACTTTTCAGACTGGGCGATTGACAGGCCATACTCTAGTTATTTACCATATATGATTGCAAAAGGAGGAGTAGTAACACTGACTAAAAACCTTGCAAAAGAACTCGCGCCAAACGTTTTTGTTAATGCAATCGCTCCAGGACAGGTATTATTGCCGGAGAACATCGATGCCAAACAAGAAAGTCACCTTCGGTGACGAATTTTAAGAGTTGACCCTAATCCAATCTACT
>JACNFY010000008.1 GCA_014384375.1 Nanobdellati archaeon | reverse complement strand
CGTTCGAATTTTTTTACAAAAGTAAAAAAAGAATATAACCGACATTATATTCAATAACGCCGAACACTATTGTTTAAAAATTTAGAAAATTTTTATTGGCGTGACTTTCTCACTAACGTTCGAATTTTTTTACAAAAGTAAAAAAAGAATATAACCGACATTATATTCAATTTGCCCCCGAGCTAACTAGAAGAAAAAAAGGAAGTGCCCACCCTAAATTATTTTAGAAAAACCTGTTGTATGGTTTAAAATAAAAAAGTAAAAAAATATTTTATTTACTCTGTTTGTGCTTGATGGAATTGACAGTTTGCTTTGTGTTCTGGAGTTTCTTCGTCTTCTGAATGACTTCCGCCCATGAATCCATGTCCACCACAACCGCCTTCATTGTGTTCAATTCCAAGCTCTTCAAACAGACTCTGCATTGCTGTTCTAATTTCTTCTGAACTAGCACCTTGCTCTTTGAGTTCTGTCATCTTCTCTGAGATTGCTTCTTTTTGCTCTTCTGTCAGACTGTTGTGCATCGGACAATTTGCCATGTGGTCTGCTCCTTCTTCATGGTTTTCTCCATGCATGCCGAATCCATGCCAACTCTTTATTCCGTTTGTTCCATTGGTTGCAAATCCTATTCCCATGAATGCTACAAGCGATAAGACTAGCACAGCACCAATTCCAATCCCTATTACTTTTCTATCTATTTTCATTTTTGTTTACCTCCTTGCAATTATATATAGTTTCATAAAGGTGAAACCATATATAAAGGTTTGTTGAAACCATTGTTTGAAGTTTCAATTTTGTGAAACCAAACAAAATCTTTATAAACTTACCTTCATTAACATTAGTTATGAACATAAAAAATAAAAAATGGTTGTTATTAATTTCGATACCAGCAATAATAGGTATTTTCTTTATAATTTTTTTCAGTGTCTCTGAAACAACTACGCATAGAGCTCCTTGGGGACATGCGGGGTGTCCGCATATGACTCCTAATTACATATTATGGGCATCTGTTTTATTACTAATTTTTGCAATTGTTCCAATATCATATTATCTTATATCTCAAAAATTAGGAGAAAAACTAGAAAAGAATATGAAAGTAATCTCAAAGCTTATTAACAAAAACAATCAAACCCCTAAAAAAGAAGCGAAAGAAATAAACAATAAAAATGTTATTTTAAAATTTCTAAATCCAAATGAAAGGAAAATATTAGAAAAACTAATTGAAAATAAGGGCACAGTATTACAGTCAGAAATAAGTCGGATAGAAGGAATGACTAAATTAAAAACTCACAGGGCTGTAAAAGATTTGGAGAGAAAAGGTATAATCAACACAGAAAGTCATGGTAAAACTAATCGTATTATTCTAACAAAAGATATTAAAGATATTATACTGAAGTAAATATGTCAAAGGCACAGGGCGGGCACTTCCTAAAAATATAGTCTGCTTCGCAGATATTGATTGTAACGCTCGGGGGCAAACTCTAAAATTTTCCTTCGGAACGTTGCACTAAATTTTAGGTCTTCCCGTTGGTCAGACGAATATAACAAGGATTATATTCAATAACGCCAATCACTATTGTTTAAAAATTTAGAAAATTTTTATTGGCGTGACTTTCTCACTAACGTTCGAATTTTTTTACAAAAGTAAAAAAAGAATATAACCGACATTAATTGCAATAAGCCAAACCAAAACATTTATATATATATATATATCATTCCTCAGTAACAACATGGAAAAACCACAAAATTTGGAAAAGGTTGTTTGCGAATTAGATTCTAAAACAGAACTTCCGAGACATGCTTCTGCAATTCCAAAGGAAAAGCAAGATTCAAATCTTCCAAAATTTTATTGTCATGATTCTAGAAAAGATGAATGTGCATATTCATTTATTCATGAAAATAAATGTTATTGTACTTACAAGATATAGTTTTGGTTTGGCTTACTTCTTCGGATTTCTTCGAAATCCTCGACCACGCTGCGCTCTCGCCTATTGGCTCGGGGGCAATTAACAGGAATTAAATTCAATAACGCCATCACTCTTGTTAAAAATTAAGAATTTTTTGGCGTTACTTCCTTCGCTTCGCTACGGATTTTTCACTCTTGACAAAAATTCGTTTTAGAGTGAAAAAGAACTTAACAGGTATTAAGTTCAATAACGCTAATATTATATAAAAAAACTAAATAAATAGCGTTACTCAAAAAGTTTAATGTTATCGTTATGCAACAGCTTAAACTCAAACTTAAACTTTTTGGTTTTCCTCACCCTTTCGGGATATTCGGAAAACGAACTTAACAGGTATTATACGCAATTAAATTTTCACTAGTCTAAATCTCATTCTTCTTTTAGAAAAAGAAACAAAAGAGAGGGGCTTAGTCCTTCGGACATTTTCACTCACTACGTTCGATATTTATTAGAAGGGGCGTCAGTGCTTTGCACAGATAGTCTTTTTCTGCGGAAAAAGAAATTTATTAGGGGCGTCTTTACACAACAAAACAGAAGAACATTTATATATGAATGTTTATCTTTATTTAAATATGGCACTGAATAATACTCAAATAGATAAAATCAAAGAACTATTAAGAACCAAACTTAATGACAAATTATCCAAGTATGCAAGAGAAACAACCTCTATGCCTTTTTTAGCAAAACTTATGCAAGATTCTGAAAAAGTAGCTGCATATTCTTTTATCCATTCATTAGCTACAACATTAGGAATGTCAATTTATGAAAAAATCTCTGAAATTGTAGCATCAACAAGTTATGATGAAGTCAAAACAGGTTATGATGTTGAAGGAGAAATTACAAACGAAGAAAATACAGTAATTTCTCAAATTTTACAAGAAATAAAAAATGGAACAAGAACAGCAAATGAAGAGCAAGAGATTAAAGAAATCCTGAAATGTAATAATAATGGTGGAAGAAAAATAAAAATTAGGGCTGATTTATTTCTAAAAAAAGGAAATGACGAATTTTATATTGAAATAAAAACAGCCAAACCAAACATCGATGTTTTTGCTAAATCAAAACAAAAATTATTGGAATGGGTAGCACTAAGAAAAAAGAAAGTTTACACAATTTTGGCAATCCCTTACAATCCTTATCATCCAGAGCCATACAGCAGATTCACGATGCAAGGTTATCTTGATGAAGAAAAAGAACTTTATGTTGCAGAAAAATTCTGGGAATTATTGGGCGGAAAAGGAACATATAAAGAAATTCTTGATATTTTTGATGAAGTAGGAAAAGAGTTTAAAGAAAAAATACAAGCTAAGATTAAAGAAGTAGCAGAAGAAAAAATGGATGTTTAATCTTCTTGTTTCTTCACAACGAAATAGGCAGTAGAAATCTTTTTTATTTTATCTACAAGAGGTCTTATTTTTTCTACTATTTGAGAATAATTTTTACTTTTAGGTGTCCAATCACCACGATGGCATCCAGTATCATCAATTATTGATTCTCCCAATTCTTTAGAAATATCTTCTGAAAATAGTTTTGCCAATTGAATTTTAACCCCATCTAAATTGAAGGATTTATTTTGTTTATATGCAACATCCGATAAGATTTTCTTCAATGGCTTGTTTTTTAATTCTTTTTTAATATCTTCTATATCAAATATATCTTTAAGTTCAGGTTTAATGGATTCTATTTTAATTATCAATTCATTTAGTGGATACTCCTCTTCTAATTCATTTTCAAAGAAAAAAACAGTTTCTTTATTTATTAATCCTTCTTTGATTAATTCATTTACTATTTCCTCAGCATCTTTATCTAAAAACATAAAATATTCTGAATCTAGTTCTCTAAATCTTTTAAGATGAGATCTTATTTTATCTTTTTTTGCTCTGTCTTTAGATTCTAAGATAAAGAATTTTACTGAGTTCTTAATATCAAAATCTATACCAAGAACTCCCAAAGACTTGAGGATTGACTTTAATATTATTTCGTCTGATTCTCCTTCTACTAAAATTGAAAATTTTTTTAATCTTCTTGTTTCGACATTTCTAATTGAATCTATATATTTTGATAACTTTATCAAAATTTTATGAGAAAATAAAGAGTTCATATGGGGGTGGTCGCTTTCAAAAAACCAATTCCAATGATCATCTGTATAAATTCCAATTAAATCTAAAAAATCCTTAGACATATGGGCAAAATAATAACAAGACCGAACAAACTCGACTAATGAGTATTTATTCTTATAACTAATAGATTTTATATTCATATCAATATATCTGTTGATTACCCCTTCCAAAAGTTTACAATTATCATACTTTTCATTTTCTGGAATTGGACATTTAGGATGAAATCCACAATTTTTACAATATGGAAATTCAATTTCATCGATTATTTTTCTTTTTAATTCCTCTAAATTTTTAACATCACCTAAGTCAACAATATTTCCTTCAGAATTTTGTATCTTTATATCTTTTAAATCTAATTCCATTTTCCATTTTTCTTCATATGAAAGATTATTTCTGCATAAGGTTGCCTATCTTTCTCTGTTCTGTTTAAAACAGGTCTTTTAAATTTATCAATAATTTTTAATCCACTCTTTTCAGCGATTAAAGGATATAAATTGTATTTGTCATTTGCAACAATAAAATAATCTCCGTCATCTTTTACGAACTTACTTATATTAAGTAAAACCTTGCTTACCCCTTCAACATAATCATCTCTTGCTTGTTTCCCTTGTCCCTTGTATAAAGGTCCAATCTCTTTATCATCTTTTCTTGGAATATCAAATAATTCATAAGAATAGGCGTGTTGTTCGTGATAATCAATTTGCCCTACATATGGTGGAGAGGTAAAAATACCAGATATCTTCTTATTTGATAATAACTTAAAAAATTCAGGATTTTGTTTTTTTATTTCTTCAAATATATCTACTTCTCTTGAATCTCCATGAATAACTCCAGAATTAACATCTTTTTTAATGTCTGAAAACTCATTTAATCTTTTAATTGTATCATAAGTATATCTAATCAAATGTTTAACAATTGAATTAATTGGGGTACATAATTTTTTATGTTTTCTACAATAGTATGGTCCAACTTGTGGTTCTTTTAATGTTGCTAAATCAGAATGTTTTGTTGCTCTACATGAACGAGCAGTTCTACTTAAGATTATTCTTAAAACATTTTTTAGTTGATTATCTTCAATTTTGTCTAAGAATTTTATATAATAAAACAGCTCTTGTTTAACTCTTTTTGAAAACCATTTATTCAAAAAACTATTCATTTCTTTCTCATTTAATAGCCCAGATTTATTCTTTGTTCCATTCTTTTCAAAGAATTCTTTATTTTCTTTCATAAATTGTTTAAGTTTTTCTTTTCCATATTCCTTTTCATTATTGATTAAACCTTTTCTTATTTTATTTTTAAATTCGGGATTTGGAAAATGATTTTTATTAAAATCACTTAATCTTTCTTTTAATTGCATATCAAAAGAATCATCAAAAACATCTTGACTAAATTCTCTTGTCTTAAAACAGATGTCTCTTGCTAATTTATCTAATCTAGTTAAATCATATTTCCCAATTTTTACTTTAGAGATTAAACAATTAAAATCCGAAACATCTATGCCTATTGAATGCAAACCTAATTCTGATGATTGGATAAGTGTGGTCCCACTTCCCATAAATGGATCAAGAATCACGTCCCCTTCTTTGAAATATATTTCTTTCTTAAATGTATTTAAATGAGAATCTAGGAAATATTCAACTAATTGCGGGATAAACTTCCCCTTATATGGATGTAATCTATGAACATGTTTTGTAGTATCAGATTCTCTTAAATCAGCAAAAGATAAACTCCAGTTTAAATCATTGCCTAATTTTTGTTTCCATTGTTGTTGTTTTTGAACAACCTCAGTATCATAATATTTTTTTAATTCATCTTGATTAATTTTTATCTTCTTCTCTTCATCATAATATTTTTTTATTTTTGCATATTGGATTAGATAACTTATATTTGATAGAGAAACAGGTCTATCTAAATAATCCGATGCCCATTTTGATGCCTCACTTGTTGAAATTAATGTTTGATTCATTTTTCCTCTTTTTTGATTTAGATTCCATAAAAACTTCTATACTTCTTGATAAAGCTATTGCATTCTTTTTACAAAATTCTTTATAATTATCGTAAATATTTTCATCAAGACTTAATGTTACATTTTTCTGTGCCATATTTTACCCCTCATTTGAATACAAATGTATTTATGTGAGCTACTATATAAATCTTTTGGCCCATTGTCCAGTGAATCTAACGACGCCCCTAAATGTTCTTTTCAGAAAAGAACCAAAACAAGACGCCCCTTCTTTTCTTTTTTTATAAAAAGAAACAAAAAATCTCGCCCCTCTCGTGCTTCGCACATATAGACTCACTATGTTCGAAATTTATCAGTAATCCAAAAACTCTAAAATTTTCCTTCGGCATCGTTGCACTAAAAATCAGGTCTTCCCGTTGGTCAGACGAAACTAACAGGAATTATATTCACTTTTTTTATCGCCTATGAGGTTGCTATCGCATACCGAAAATTAGCTTTGTTATCTTCGCATAAAATTGGTATTTTATACAAACTTTTTTCTTTTAACGGTTCTTTTAGATAGAATGTGTGGGTTTATTCAATGGTTGATACAATATTTTGCCCTAGATGGGTGCGATACAATGTTATCATCCACTAGTTTTTTCAAATGGGACCTAATTTCATGCTGTATTCTTGGACTAGGGTATTTTGGATCTAGTTCTCTTTGATATTCACTAACATTATAAAAATCTTCAAATAACCAAAACATTTATATACCAAATATGGTTAATATTAACCAAAAATGGATAATCTACTAAAATTGGTACAAACATTGGGAAAAAACATCAACAACGAAATTCCAACTAGGCAACTTTCAAGAGAATCAAGAGTACCTTATACTACTACACATCGTTTAATCAAAAACAATGAAGGTATATTTATTATCAATAGAAAGGGAAATATAAAATTATGCTCATTAAATCTAAAAGATGATATAACAAAAAACTACCTTATTTTATCTGAAAGGAAAGAAGCTGATTCTTTTTTAAAAAAACAACCTCAATTTAAAGTTCTAAAAAAGGAACTTCCAAAAGGTGATTACTCATTGATTTTGTTTGGTTCAAGGGCAGAAGGAAAAGGCAGAGAAAAAAGTGATATTGATTTGTGCATAATAAACAAAGACGGAAAAAAGAATGTTAATTTTTCAAAATTCGAATTATTATTTAAAGTTGAGATTAATTCAATATATTTATCAAATAAGGAGTTTAAGCAGATGCTTAAAGAAGAAGATCAGAATTTAGCTAAAGAAATCATTAAAAAACACATAATTTTATATGGAGAAGAATATTTTTGGAATTTAATTTGGAAAAATGGTATTTGATAAAAATTATTACAAAAACGAGTTTGAAAGGTTATTGAAGCACAAAGAAGATACTAAGTTTTTCGTCAGAAAAAGCAGTGATACATTCAAGACTAAAAGATTCATCAAAAAAGGAACTGATAGTTTTGAATTGACAAATTATATAAAAAGCTCAAACCAGAATGCTAAAGATTATTGGACAATAACTATATGCTATTATTCTATGCTTTATATGGCTAAAGCAGCAATCTTAACAAAAGGTTATGAAACTGATGATCATTATGCAACTCAAATAGCATTGGGACATTTATTAGTTCCAGATGAGATAGAAAAAGAGGACTTGGAATTGTTGGAGCAAACGCATAAAATATTTGAGGATGATTATGTTGAATATTTTGAGGATGCAAGAAAAGAGAGCAATGTAAGCAGGTATAGCGCAACTAAGGTTTATACAGAAAGAAGAGTTAAAGAAGTCTTTGAGAACGCTAGGAAATTTGTATCTAAACTTAGAGTTATATTAGAAAAATGAGTTAATTTACACCCCACACATTCTTAACTTTACCCTGCTAACGCTCAATATCTATTTCTCAAAGGACTTAAGAAAAAAGTACGATAACAATAAATTTTCGGCGATAAAAAAAGTCTGCGGACGCAATTTTCCCACACTACGTTCGGAGAAACTAACACCGATTATATTCAATAACGCCAACCACCACAGTTTAAATTTAGAAAAAAATTATAAGAAACTTTAAATATACTTTTTCCTATACCAGTATAGAAACATTTATAAATGAGTTATATGATTTGTATATTCATGCTTTGCGACGTATGTAACCATGGCATGAGAGAAGTAGATCATGTCAACAGCGGTAATTCTGTGTTCAGAACCTATCAGTGCACATGGTGCTCGAACAGAAGCACAAAGTGTGAAGGCCTCAGCAATCTTAGCACTATTTAACAGTAATCGACAAAGTTTATATACTTTCTAAACAAAAAAACTATATGATGAACATATCATACAACTCAATCTACTCCTACTTCACAAGTATGTCACTAGAAGAAAAAACAGCCTGGATAGCCATAGTATTAGGCTTGATAATGATAATGATTGGCTTCATATTATAGAAAAGCTTATATAGTTGAAAAGAAATAAGAATAATATAGGGGTGTATAATGGGACAACAAGAGGTTTATGACTTCCTCTGCAAGCATAAAGGAAGATGGTATACTTCCAGAGAGATTTCTGCAAAGCTAGGAGTATCCATAGGCTCAGTCACGATGTCTCTGAAAAAACTCAGAAAGACAAACCTAATCAAATACAAGAACACAGGGAAGAGAAACACCTACGAGTACAAAGTTACATAGACTAGTTCTAATTAAGAATATGAACACCAAAAGAATGATAAACTATATATATCTATTATAATAAACTAGATTAAAATGATGAAGACAAATATCCCCTCGTTCGACACACACGGCGGAAAGGAAATTTTCCATCATTCTACAGCGCACGTGCTCGCACAAGCAGTAATTAGGATTTTTCCAAAAGCAAAACTCACGATAGGACCAACAATAGAGGGAGGATTCTACTACGACATAGGTGTAAGACCTTTGAAGCCGGAAGACCTTAAGAAAATAGAGGAAGAGATGAAAAAAATAGTGAAAGAAAACCACAAAATCAAGAGAGTTGAAGTAAGCAGAAAAAAAGCACTCGAACTATTCAAAGACAACCAATACAAAGTAGAATTAATTGAAGAGATGCCAAAAGGAGAAAAAATCTCATACTACGAGCAGGGAGAATTCAAAGACCTCTGCAGAGGACCTCACGTCCCAAACACAGGCATGATAAAAGCATTCAAACTCACAAAAGTCTCATCAGCATACTGGAGAGGGGACGCAAAGAAATCCTCTTTACAAAGAATATATGGGGTGAGCTTCCCAAAGAAAAAACAGCTAAATAAATTTCTAGAGCTACAGAGAGAAGCAGATAAGAGAGACCATAGAAAGATAGGAAAAGAGCTGGAATGGTTCACATTCCATGAATACAGTCCTGGCAGCGCGTTCTTCCACAAGAAAGGAGCGATAATCTACAACGAACTAGTAAACTTCTTGAGAGAGGAATACAATAAGAGAGGATACCAGGAAGTCATAACACCGTTGCTGTATGACAAAGCATTATGGGAGACCTCTGGTCACTGGGAACACTTCAAAGAAGACATGTTCATAATAGAGATTGATGGCAGAGAATTCGCTCTCAAACCAATGAACTGCCCATCCCACTGCTTGATGTATTTGAACAACACAAGGAGCTACCGCGATTTACCGTTGAGGATTGCAGACTTTGCACCGCTGCACAGGAACGAGCTGAAAGGAGTGCTCGCAGGTCTCACAAGAGAGAGAAAGATGTCACAAGACGATGCACACATTTTCTGCTCGCTTGAACAGATAGAAGACGAGATAAAACGACTATTGGACTTCACCAAGCACATCTATAAAGATACCTTCAAAATGGAATATCATCTAGAGTTAAGCACTATGCCTGAAAAAGCAATGGGCTCAAAAACCATATGGGACAAGGCGGAGAAAGCCCTAGAGAACGCTTTGAAGAAAAACAAACTAGCCTATAAAGTCAACCCTGGAGATGGAGCTTTCTATGGCCCAAAAATAGACCTACACGTCAAAGACAGCATCGGAAGAAACTGGCAGTGCGCGACAATCCAACTAGACTTCAACCTTCCTGAAAGATTCAAGCTCAAATACGAAGGAAAGGATGGAAGGAAACATCAGCCAGTAATGATACACCGCGCTATTCTAGGCTCTTTAGAGAGATTCATAGGAGTGATGGTAGAGCATTTCGCTGGAAAGCTACCATTATGGCTCAGCCCCATACAAGTCAGGATACTGACTGTTTCTGACAAGTTCAAGAAATACGGAGAAGAAGTTGTTAAAAAAATGAAAGAAGCAGGTATAAGAGCAGAGCTTGATGACAGGACAGAATCGATAGGCAAGAAAGTCAGAGAAGCGCAAATCAACAAGGTCAACTACATCCTAGTCGTTGGCGAAAGAGAAAAGAAAGACAAGACAGTAACAGTGAGAACATTCCACAACAAAGTCATAGGTGCAAAAAAAGCAGATTTATTCACAAAACAGGTGTTGAAAGAAATAGCTAATAAGAAAATAATATAATTATTTCTTCTTTTTAGTCTTCTTCTTTGATGAGGTTGTTTTCTTCTTTTTCTTTGGAGACACTGATTTTTTCTTAGTCTTTGTTGACACTATTCTCTTCTTTTTTGGCGACACAGACTTTTTCCTCTTCTTTTTTGACTCTGCTTCCTCAAAAGCCTTGTTGTAGGCTTCGTCCTCATCCTCATCTTTTTTCTTCTTTTCTTCAGGAGCTTCATCATACCCTACCATGAATGCCTCTTCCTCAGGGCTTATCTCGTCATCCTCAACGAGCTCCTCTCTGCCTTCATCGTCATAAACAGATTCAAACTCATCAGAAAATTCATCGTCGCGTGCCATGATTATGATTGCTGAGACAAGTTATTTAAAAAGTTTTTGTTTTTTTTCTAAACTCTAAAATTAACAACAAAATTTATATACTAGTTACTTTCTTTCATAGACGAGAATCAACAATGCCGTTATTACGAGAAACTGATTTGGAAAACATCTGCGGTGGCTGCAGAGAGGTACATGACAATCATTTTAGTTCTACATGGGATGAAACAACTTTTAATGCTCATTATAAAATAAAAGAATGTGAAAACTGTGGCTACGAGATTTCTTTTAGGACCACAGATGGATCAGGGATAACGACTAAGGGGTGAACTCTTTCTAAAACATTCTAAAAGCAACAAAGAAAGAGAAGACAATGCAGTTATTACACGAGAAAGACCTAGAATATATCTGTGGAGGATGCGGAGCAGAACACCACACCGACTGGAAATCCCAATGGGATAAGCACTCACCATTTTTCCACTACAAAGTATTCAACTGCGAACATTGCAGCTATGAAATAAGCATAAGAACAAAACATGACACTTCAGGAATAAGAAAATAATCAAATAAATCTACTTATCCTATGTCTCCACTCAATATACACCAGCCAAGCCAGTAGGATTACAGCATCTATGGCCATAGTTATGCTTCTACCAATATCAGTATCTGGCAATAAACCCAAGCCAAATTGCTTATACATGAACGGAGCAAGTGGAAAAGTATAACCTGTTATGCTATCCAAGATCACATGAATAACCAATCCTATAACAATCACCAAGAACCAGTAAGTAATTTTCTTATTCCTTTTGAAATAAGCAAAGTACGCCCCTATCAAAAATATTGCAGGCCATATCACACTATGAGTAAACACCCTATGAACAGAGAGCAAAGGGATCTGAAACTGGATGTACAAAGCCCAGTAAAGAAACAAATCTATATCAGGAACAAGTCCTACAATACCACCAATCAACACTAGATAAAGAGGAAAGTTCTTCTTGTCTTTTATAAAATAATCCCTAATAAGCTCAACAACAATGATTGTTATCAAAACATGAGTAACTGCAAAAGGCATATAATATTTCTAGAATTAATGATTATTTAAAATTTATCATTCCAATCTCGTTATAACAATAGGCTTGTCAAACACTAACACAGAATGCTCTGCCTGGCTGATGAGACCGTGTTTGACATCTGGCAGCGGAGGATAACCTTTTATTATGCCTGCGTTCAACAACTCTCTTATTGCAAACCTTGTCTTACCGATACCGTGCTTACGAGTTAACCATCTCAGAGCAAAAGGCAGACCATTGTATTGCTCTATAGTTTTGAGAACCTCTCTGGCAAACGAACTCCTAACAGGCTTCTTGTTCACAACCATGAACACTGTTGGGTTGCTGCTCTCATATATCATGCCTGCACCTGAGCTAGCGAAAGGCTCTATAGCTATGGATTGCCCTTCTTGCAATGTCTGTTCATTACCACTATCAAAGTTAGGTATAGAAGGTGATTCATGCACACTAAACCGACCAATTCCATGACCTGATAAATTCCTGACAGGGGCAAAGCCATACTTTTCAATAGCTTGCTGTATTGCTCTGCCAATCTCACCAATCTTAGTACCTGGTTTCACAACTTTGAGAGCTGCATTAACTGCATCTCGAGAAGCTTTTACAAGCTCAGAATTATCTCCTAAATCAACTGTTACTGCATTGTCTGATACATAACCATCAATATGCACTCCACAGTCAAGCTTTGCAACATCTCCTTCCTTGTAAACAGTTTCATCATCCTCTTCAGGACAGTAATGAGCAGCTATATCATTATCGGATGTCTGAGCCGGGAATGCAGGCTCTCCACCTAATTCCTTGATTTTTTTCTCAACATCGTCGCACACATCAACAAGCCTGACACCGGGCTTTATCATCCTAGCGCCGTGCTGCATAGCCGTCGCTGCAATCTTCCCAGACTCTTTGAATTTCTTCACTATTTCAGAATCCATGGAAAAGAACAATTAAGAAATAGTATATAAAAGTTTTCTAAAGAAAGAATTAGAATAACACTCCTAAAAATGTACCTATTATTATCAGAAAACTACTTATGTAAAAAACAATGTCTGAGATTTCTTGTTTTATACCCATTTTTCCTCCTAATAGATTATAACTACAAGAACTCTCTTTATCTGGTGGAACCTCACCTTTCCAGGGTCTGATGTAGGATTGTTATCACCTTTCATGATGAAGTATACTCCCTCTTCATCCTGTCCTTTGTACACGACCCTGTGGATTATGCTTCCATCTGCAAACTCTGATTCATAGGATACAATGTCTCCGACGTTTATGTCAGCCTCGGATTGAGGTACTATCTCTATTGCACTTGCATGCTCGTCTATCACTGGGTCCATAGAGTTTGTATTTGTGAATATTGCCCACTCGGCATTCTGTATGTCTAGAATTATTCTGTCGCTATAGACTTCTATCTGGTTTTCTTTTATCCAGTCAGAAGGTGATGGTTTCTCTGGTGAAGAATCAAATGTTAAAGAGTTCAGTGTATCGACGACTTCGTTTGCTTTCTCTTTTATGATATACGCGGTAGGTATATTGTCGTCTAATTGTAATGGTCCAACAAATGCGCCTGCAAACATTCCTGCAACGAATATGCTCGCAGCGCCTAAAACACCTAATATTTTTTTACTCATAAGTAGTCATAGTGAAGAACTAATATATAAATGTTTCGTTTTTTAACTACTATAAAGTAATAAAGAAATAATGTAATAAAAGAATTTATTCCAAATAGAAGCCCGCTCTCTTCGGGTCAAACTTCCAATCAGAGGGAAGCCTTCCAGTCTTCTTATAATACTTCGAAAGCCGATGGATTTTAGAATCAGTTAAAGTCAAGCCTCTTTTAGCAGGCTCGTCATGTTTGTTCTCCTCTAAGTGCTTCCTGATAAAGATAGACTTCCTGATAAGAGCCATCAAATCCTCAGGGATATCCTTCAACAACTTCCTATCAGCCAAAATCTCAGTGATTGGTCTCTTTGTTATCAGTTTGACGTCAGGAATACCATAAGTATCCCTCAGCCTAATACCAACTCCAGAAGGAGTCAAACCCTCTTTTGCATACTTCACAATCAATAACTCTACTTCCTTTGCCCTATACTTAACCCATGAAGGTAAAGTTTTCTTAGCAGGCTTAGTGGCGCGAGACACCCCTCTTTTCCTTGAATGCATTCTAGCCATTCTGAATCAACTCCAAAAATTTTTAATTTTTATCCCACGAAAATCTGCGATTTTCGTTGTTCCAGTAAGAATAAGCCCTTACCCAGCCTGAGCAAGCCAATACGACCGGCTCATCTTTGATGAAATAGGAGAAAAACAAGTTGTTTATAAAGTTTTCTTAATCAGGGTTAAGTCAAGTATTGTGTGTTGTGGTGATAAAACCACAACGATAAGAATAC
>JACNFY010000001.1 GCA_014384375.1 Nanobdellati archaeon | reverse complement strand
CAATCAAAGATTGAGGCAAACAAGTATTTAAATGTGTCGATTAATTGACAATGTCCTTTCCGTAAATATTTAAATAAACAATAATTTATCTTTTTGTATGGAATTATTGGATTTTGTTAAGAAATTAGAGGGTAGAACAGATGAAGAGAGAAAGGATATTATTATAGAAACGTTAAAGAGGAGTAAATATAACTTTTTCCTGGAGGATTACAAGACAGCTTTTGGCCAGGGTGTTAATATAATAATGGAGCTTGGTTCTGGTGAAAAAGAGATTTTGGTAACATGTCATTATGATGCTGTTCCTGGAAGTCCAGGAGCAAATGATAATGCCTCTGCAATTGCAGTTGTGTTAGATGTTTATAAAAGATTAAAAGATTATGAACTTAATAATAAAATAAAATTGATTATTTTTGGCAGTGAGGAACCAACACATTTTAGTGTTGGCCTCATAGGTTCGCATGAGTATGTAAAAAAACACAGGGTAGAAAACATAAAAGCAGTTTACAGCTTGGAGCTTTGTGGTATGGGCGATGTGGTTGGGATATGGCCGGTGGAAGAAGACATAAAATCCACTATTGCTTTTAAAAATTTGGAAGAAACATTGAATGACTTGAACATTTATTTTGAATATTCTGGGAAAATACCTGGCTTTTATTCAGATTACAAGTCTTTTAGAGACGCAGGTTTAAAAGATTCGCTTTGCTTAACAGCAGTGTTGAAAGAAGAAAAGGATAAAATAAGAAAATTTGTTGAGATGGACCCTTTTTTGCTGACATTCAGGATGATGACAAGAACTTTAAAATTGCCAAAGCTCTTCCAGCATTACCATAGCCCTGATGATAAATCAATCTACTTAACCGAATCCTGTTTAAGAATGATGTCTGATGTTGTATATAATGCAGTAATAAACCTGGACAAAATATGATGAAAATTAGAGAAGAGAATTGATATGAACTCTCGTAAATCTTCCGGTTTTTTCTACTAAATAAATATAAACCTTTTTCTTAAAGCATTAATCTTATGGAAACCAAAACATTTAAATATAACGTAAGACCAGTCTTACCTGGTGATGTTACAATGGATATTGCTATAACGAAAATGAGTTCCAAAGGACAGATAGTCATACCTGCAGAGATGAGAGAGGATATCAAGGAAGGCGAGAAACTTGTAGTCATAAAGAACAAGAAACATCTCCTCCTGAAGAAAGCTTCTGAATTCGGAAAAGACATAGAAGACGACATTATCTTTGCAAAAAGGACAGAAGAAGCCTGGAAAAGGTATGAGAAAGGGGAATTTATTGAGATGGAGTTTGATGACTTTATAGAAGAAATGAAAAAATGGTAAAAAGCGTTTTTACTCCTAGATTCAAGAAGACTTTCTCAAGAATAAAAGATAAAAGTCTGAAAGAAAGAATAATAAAACAAGTTTTGAAAACAAAAACAACTCCTGAAATAGGAAAGCCTATGAAGTTTGAAAGAAAAAACACAAGAGAATTATACATAAAACCATTTAGATTGTCATATACATACATAAAAAAAGAGAATAAACTGATTTTTTTAGACTTATACCATAAAAAAGAACAATGAAGAAACCATCTTACATCGGAGAAGCAGCTGCAGTGATTGCAGTAGTTGATTTCATCTATTGGGCATCAACAAAAACTCCAAAATGGACTTTGTATATCTGGATTACCTTCGGAGTGGTCTTTGTCCTCGATTGGATGCTCGGAGGAATAGCAGATAAAGGTATTTGCAAGGATTGCTTTTAATAACTTCTACTATTGCTCAATATAAAAAAATAATAATATTAATAAAGAGCTTAGTTATTAAAGTATAGAAATGAGGGGAAAGAATTCTATCATATGCATCATACCGCAGTATCCAGGACATTCAAAGTACAATATATATTCTAGAGTAAGAATGCCTCCTGTTGGGATAATATCTGTCATTAGTCAGATAAGTCATAAATTTAACGTCTATGCGATTGATGAGAACAATTATTCTGGACCGAGAGGTATTAATGGCCTGCTAAAACACAGCTTTCTGCAGAAGAAAGAACCTGCAAAGATAGCGATGTTCTATGGCGGGATGAGCAACTCAATCCCCAGGATGTTCTCTGTGGCGAAACAATACCAGAAGTTTGGAGCAGTAACGATTGCCGGTGGTAGCCATGTGGATGCATTGCCAGAAGAAGCCCTGAATTCAGGGATAGACATTGTTGTGCATGGAGAAGGAGAAGAAACAGTAAAAGAACTGCTTGGGGTAATATTGAACAACGGAGAGATTGTTAATGATTATAAAAACAATCTTAAACAGATACTTGGAATAAGTTTTTTAGATGAGAATAACAAATTCACATTCACAGGTGCAAGACCGCCCATACATGATATTGATGGGTTAAAGGATACAGATCTAACTTTAATAAAATTCTTGAAAAAAAGATGGAGCGCCATCCCCATAAACAGAGGAAGAGGATGCAATTACAACTGCGAATTTTGTGTTGTGAATAAACAGTATGGAAGATTCAAGGCGGCTTCTCCTGAAAAAGCTCTGAGAGAGGTTATAAAATACTCAGATATGGGATACAAAAAATTCTTCTTCACAGATGATAATTTTGCTCAGGACCCTGAGGGAGCAATAGAACTCAGTAAAATGATAGGTGATTACAAAAAAAAATTCAAGAAGAAAATAAGTATTATAGTGCAGGTGAGAAGTGAATTAGCTAATAATGATGAGCTTATAGAAGCGATGAAATATGCCGGAGTGAAGACATTGGCCATAGGATACGAGAGTCCGATAAATGAAGAGTTGAAAGCTATGAGAAAGGGAGTGACTGTGGAAAAACTGATTGAAAGATCCAGTAAATTGTCAAACTACTTTTATCTGCATGGAATGTTTATATTTGGCTATCCATCATTCAAAGACTCTAAATATAAATCAAACCTGTCTCTGGAAAAA
>JACNFY010000016.1 GCA_014384375.1 Nanobdellati archaeon | reverse complement strand
GACTTTTTCTAAAGAAAAAGAGAATTTAAGATTTCCCACTTAAGTTGACAACACCCTATTTTTAACAAATAAATATATAAACAAGCTTCTTTCCTCTATACAAGGTGATTTTAATGGCTAATAAAAGAATAATTCCTTTAGCAGCAATGGAAAGACTAATAAAGAAAGCAGGAGCCGAGAGGGTGTCAGAGGATGCCAAAGCTTCCTTAAGGGATATTTTAGAAGAATTTGGAGAGGAAGTTTCTGAGGCAGCTATCAAATTTGCAGTACACGCTGGTAGAAAAACTGTTAAGGCAGATGATATAAAGTTGGCTACTCGCTAAACATTTACCTTCATGAAATCGTAAGCACAAGAAGAGCTAGCAAAATAAGTCTTCACGTCTGATTCTAATTCACTAATTGTTTTATATCTCTGTGAGAAATGTGTTATGATTAACCTCTTCACATTAGCTTTGTTTGCTATCAATCCAACATCCTGAGTGGTTAAGTGTTTATACTTATCTGCTTTCTCTCTTAGTTCTGGAAGATAAACAGCTTCTGCAACGAGTAAATCAGCTTCACTAGCTATCTTATAACAATTCTCAGAAAGAAGAGTATCAAATAGGAAGGTTACTTTCCTTCCTTTTTTGATTGAAGATACATCATCAGGATTGATAGTTTTTCTATTTACAACAATTTTTTGTCCTGTCTGCAATTTCCCGAGCAAAGGACCCTCTTTCAACCCTATTTTCTTAGCTTTCGCCAGGTTTATTTTTCTTTTATCCTTTTCAACAAAAGAGTAAGCTATACAGGGGGTTGTGTGATCCATAGGTGCACATTGGATATAATAATCATCTTTTTTCTTAAAAGTCTCAACTTTCTTTGGAATTAATTCAACTATTTTCAAATCTAGATTTGAACCATCAAAAACAACAGAATCCAACAAGTGTTGAACTCTTTTCTTGGTTCCTTTCGGTCCAAAAATCTCTATCTTAGGTGGATTTTCCTTGTCAGAGATTGTCTGGAGAAGACCTATAATACCACCGATATGATCTCCATGCCAGTGAGTGACAAGAATCATGTTTACTTTGTTCCTGTTAATTCCTGCAAGGTTCATCTGCCTCTGTGTACCTTCTCCACAATCAATTAATATGCCTTCGGCTTTGTAAGATAAGAACATTCCTTGAACATTTCTTTCTTTTGTAGGAACCATACATGAGGTTCCTAAAAATGTTAATTGCATAGGTATTTGTAAAAGAGGAATATTTATAACAGTTTTGCAAAAGTATTTAAAGAGGATTATTTTAATTTTCAACATGCCAAAAAAGAAAGTAGTCAAGAAAAAAACTGAAAAGAAAACCACGAAGAAGAAAGTTAAGAAAGAAACAGCTAGAGCTAAAACTAAAAAAGAGATTCTCAAAGCAATGTTTGCCAATGAAAGAGTGATTCTTGATAGTAGTGACGAGGCTCAAGAAATCTATAACAAAGGGAGTTATGGCACTGTGTTGGAAGATAAAAAATTACAATTATCTTTACAAGAAGCATTGTTCTTGATGGAGAAAAAAAAAATCGCAATCTTAGATGCGAGGAATAAAGAATTCACATTTGAAAGATTCGTAAAGAGAGCGACAAAGATAGAACCCACCTTTTGGATAAGGTATAGCGTGTATAGAGATATGCGTTCTCGTGGATATATTGTCAAAACAGCGTTGAAATTCGGTGCTGATTTCAGAGTTTATGACCGTGGCATAAAACCAGGAGAAGATCACGCTCGTTGGATAATCTACCCGGTACACGAAGGAGCTATATTGACTTGGTATGAATTCGCAGCAAAGAACAGAGTAGCTCACTCTACCAAAAAGAGATTGATGATGGGAGTAGTTGATGATGAAGGGGATGTTACTTACTGGGAAATCAAATGGATGAGACCCTAAACGAAAGTTTTTAAAACTAATTCTGCTTAAGAAAACCAATGGCCAACAAGGAAACAATTCTTCAATTTGTAAAAAGTAGGGGCCCTATAATTCCAAACCAGATAAAGAAAGAAGTAGGTGGTGAAACCTATCTTATAAGCGCTGTTTTATCTGAGTTGGCTAAGGATGGTCTGATAAAGATTTCTTATACAAAGATTGGTGCTTCACCAACATATTATGCTTCTGGCCAAGAATTCAAACTACAGGAACTTAAGAAATATCTCAATGAAAAGGACCAGCGAACTTTTGACCTTTTGAGACAAAAGAAAGTTTTGAGGGATAAAAATCAAGAAATGCTTGTCAGGGTTAGTTTGAGAAACATAAAAGACTTTGCCAAACCTTTAGAAGTAAAGGTTAAAGGTGAAAAAGAGATTTTCTGGAAATGGTATCTGACTCTGAAAGATGAAGCTGCGGATTTGATAAAAAAACAATTCGCTAGATTACCTACAAAAGAAGAAGTGAAAAAAGAGATAAAACCTGATATAAAAGAAGAGAAACAGAAAATACTTAAGAGAACAGAAACTTCTAAAGAAGGTTTCTTGAAGAGATTGTATGATTATTTTGAAGAAAAGAAGATTGAAGTTATTGAAGAAGAAGTCATAAGGAAAAACTCTGACATAGAATTCCAAGTGATAATCTCAAGCTCTGTTGGTAACATAGAGTATTTCTGCAAGGCAAAGAACAAGAAGAGATGTAATGACGGTGATTTAAGCTCTGCATACATTAAAGGACAATCACTTAAGTTACCTGTTTTATTCATAACTACAGGGGAGATTACTAAAAAAGCCAAGGAAATGCTTGGTAAAGAATTTAAAGGTTTAGTTCTGAAGAAAATCTAGAAAATGGGAACACCTATAACAAACATTTTAGTTAGCAAGGAGATAATGCTTGAAGATTTGAAAGGAAAAACATTAGCTGTTGATTCCTTTAATATGCTCTACCAGTTTTTGTCAAGCATTAGACAAGTGGATGGTGCTCCTTTAATGGATTCTAAAGGCAGAGTTACAAGCCACTTGACAGGTTTGTTTAACAGAATAACTAAACTAATGATTGAAGATATTAAATTTGTCTTTGTATTTGATGGAGAAGTTCCTGAATTAAAAAAGAAGGAGCGTGAGAGGAGGAAGAAGTTAAAGCTTGAAGCAACTCATTTATATGAAGAAGCAAAGCAAAAAGAAGACTTAGAGGATATGAAGAAGTATGCCTCACGAACCTCTGTTTTGAATGAGGAGATGATTGAAGAAGCAAAGAAACTCATCAAGGCTTTGGGAATGCCGATTGTAGATGCTCCTTCTGAAGGAGAGGCACAGGCATCTTTTATGGTTGAGAAAGGTGATTGTTATGCTGTTGTCAGCCAAGATACTGATTCATTAGTATTTGGGGCTCCTCTTGTGGTAAAAAACTTGACTATTAGCGGCAGGAGAAAAGCTATTAATAAATTAACATATAAAACAGTCAATCCAGAACTTGTTTCTCTTTCTGAAAGTTTGAATAAACTAGGAATCAATCAGGAGCAACTTATAATAATAGCTATGCTGGCAGGAACTGATTATAACATTGGTGGTGTGAAAGGAATTGGACCTAAGAAAGCTATTAACTTAGTGTTGACTTATGGAAATGATTATGATAAACTCTTCAAAGAAACTGATTGGAGCAATAATTTTGAGTTTGAGTGGCAGGAAGTGTTTTACCTTATTAAGAATATGCCTGTGAAGAAAGATTATAAATTAAAATGGGAAACCATTGATAGAGAAGCAATCATACATTTGTTGGTTGAAGAGCACGACTTCAACAAGGAAAGAGTTAAGAAGACTCTTAATAAGTTAATGAAAGGAAAACCTAGCAAGGATCAGAAGGCATTAAGTGATTTTTTTAAGAGGTGAGATGATTGGAGTGGTTCATATATGCTCTGTTAGCAGCTGTTTTCGCATCTATTGGAGGGCTTATTAACAAGAAGATTTTGTTTCATGAACACGTTTTAGAATTCACTGCTTCTAGAAGCTTATTTTTTGTGTTTTTTGCCTTATTTCTAATCCCATTTGTTGACTTTTCTATTTCGTGGAAGATATATGTTTTGATTTATTTCGTTTCTTTGCTTGTAACTGGTGGAATAATTTACTTTCTTAAAAGTATAAGGCATGGGGAATTATCTTCCATGACACCATTAACAAATATTAGTCCTTTGTTTCTTTTAATAATTGCTTACTTTGTATTAGGTGAAACACCAACTCCAAAACAATATTTTGGTGTTTTTTTATTAATATTAGGAGCATATTCCTTAGAAGTTGGAATAACAGATAGAGGCTTTCTAGAGCCAATAAAAGTCTTCTTAAAATCAAAAATTATACATTACATGTTGTTTTCATTAGTAATATTCAGTATTACTGCAACCTTTGACAAGCTCATAATCACAAACCATACAAATTTTGTTACATATTTATTCTTATTAACGATGTTTAAATCTATTAATTTTGTTTCTCTTGAAGCTTATAGATTCGGATTTTCTGAAATCATGCACGATTTTAAGAAAGATTTTAAACTTCTTTTTTCAGATTCTATATTCTTATTTTTTGGTCAATTATCATATTTTTTCGCTGTTTCCTTTCCAAACGCATTTATCTCATTAATCATCCCAATTAAAAGAACATCTACTTTGTTTACAACAATTTTTGGTGGCAAATTATTTCATGAGAAAAACTTATTAGTCAAAGTGCTTGCTTGCATCATAATGATATGGGGTGCTGTCTTTATTTTACTATAACTTTAAAAAAGCATTCTTGTTCTTATTAGCATGCTCGGAGTTAAAGTTCCTTTAAACAAAGCTGAAAAAACAAAGAAATTCTTGATAAAAAATGGTTTGTTAGACTTCAATTATTTATCTCTGAAAAAAGAGAATTTCATAGTTTTTCCTGTTATTAAAAAATTCAAAAAGCGAGATGTTATTTTTTCAAATGAAAAATTTTCAAAAAAGAAAAAAAGAGAAAACTGGAAAAGTATTCTAAAAAAGAAGTTAACCAAGGAAGAATTTGATTCTTTAATATCTGCCCATGATGTTGTTGGCAGCATTGCAATTCTTGAAATACCTGCTGAGCTTGAGAAAAAAGAGAAGATGATTGCAGATGCTTTGCTGAAAACAAAAAAGAATGTTAAGACAGTATTGAAAAAAGCAGGAGAGCATAGTGGAAGATTTAGAACTCAGAAGATGAAATGGTTAGCAGGAGAGAAGACAAAAGATACAATGCATAAGGAGAATAATGTTAGGCTTAAAGTTAATGTTGAAGATATGTATTTCAGTTCTCGCTTAAATTCAGAAAGGAAAAGAGTAATGAAGCAAATCAGAAAAGGAGAAAAAATACTGGTTATGTTCTCTGGCTGCGCCCCTTACCCTTGTGTTTTCTCTAAAAATACAGAGGCTAAAAAGATTGTTGGAATAGAGATAAACAAAAAAGCACATGAGTTCGGATTGAAAAACGTTAAACTGAACAAATCAAACAATGTAAAGCTTATTCTTGGAGATGTGAAAAAGATTGCTCAAAAGCTGAAAGAAAAGTTTGACAGGATATGCATGCCGTTGCCAAGAGGCGGAGAAAGCTTTCTAAGAGAAGCATTGATGGTTGCTAGGAAAGGAACAATAATTCATTTCTACGACTTTTTGCGTGAGACAGAGTTCGAGAAAGTAGAAGAGAAAGTTAAAAAAGCTTGTGAAAAAAAAGGAGTAAAATATAAAGTCCTTAATTTCGTGAAGTGCGGGCAATACTCACCAAGGAAGTTCAGGGTTTGTTTGGATTTTAGAGTTTTAGAGAGAAAATAAATAAGATACTTGATGTAAAAGAAAAACTTAAATAGTTCTTTCACATAAAGATGGACTGTTTGGGGGTTACTATGAAAAAAATAATTTTTATTTATATATTACTTTTATTTATTTTAGTTCTTTCTGGATGCCAAAAAGACACCTTATTTAATGGTAATCCATCAGATATACTTCCAAGTCGAGAAGAAATTGCTACTGAATGGGTAATGGGAGATGTAAAAGAGGTAACCAGTGATTGGTTTAAAGATAGCGTTGTTGGTTTTATTTCAGGAAATCAATTGATTTTTGAAAGACTCGAATTCACTACCTTATCTCAAGGGATATTATCAGTTTATAAATTTAATAATATTGATAATGCAAACAATTATTATAATAACAAAGTTAATAATATAAAACAAGAGGGAGGATATACAGAATTAGATTATTCAAGTATTCCTGCAGATTGTTTTGCTGATAAAGGTGGGAATGCAATAGAAGGGTTTTATCATTTTTCAATATGCAAAAAGAAGAACATCGTTTTTATGAACGAAATTGATTCATTTAATATGTTAAGGTTATCTTACAATGAAGATATAACTAAAATTATGGCTGAAAAAATTTAATATTATCTAAATTACAAAAGTAAATCTTCTAAATGTGAATATTGGAGATTTAATAGTGTTTAAAGGGTAGATATCTCGGTGATATCTGTGAATATCTAGGAATTGGTCTTCTTAGACGACAAAAACAGCTTTACAAATAATTTAATTATTTTTTTCTTATGCCCACAACTAACGATGAAATCATAGTTCCAAAGAGAAAACCAATCCATAAAGGTATAAGTTGTAATATTATTAAAGCATATGTTTCATGAATATTTGCAGAAAAAGGAGCTGAGATTATTAAAAAAACACTGTAAGCTACAAATATCACCAATGATACAAACCCCGCACATACACAGATTTTCTTTTTTAGAAAATCATATAAGAAAAAAATCAAAAATACACCTATAACAAAGCCTATTATTCCATTCAGAAGGACTAAAAGCATACCTTCTGGACGAAAAATTGAATATTTTACACCAAATTTTGTTGCAACTACGCCAGTAAAACCCCATCCAACACTTAATGGAGCTAATAATGTTGCTGATATGGTGGCTAATCTATTAAAAATGCGTTTCATTTTTTTATTATTTAATTATAGGCGTGCTCCCTAGTTACTTCCGTTCTTCATAGGCAAAGCCTCAGTGGGTGTTCACTCGGTCATTGCACGCACTAGAATATAATAATTGATTATTTAAAAAGGTTGTTTAGCAGAAATATCATCCATACATCTTTAGGATGTCTTTTCCTAGTTTTTCTTCTTCTTTCATGACTTTCTTTATCGCCTTTAGAATATCTTCCTCTATTATTTTCTTTCTATTACTTCTTATTGCAAAATACCCTGATTCTGTACATACTGCCTTTATCTCCGCGCCTGAAAATTCCTTCATTTTTTTTAGAACTTTATCTAAATCTATCCTCTTATCTAAAGTCATGTTTCTAGTATGAATTTTGAAAATTTCTCTTATCCCATCCTCATCCGGACCAGGAACCATTATCAAGCGGTCAAGTCTCCCAGGTCTTATAATTGCAGGGTCTAGTATGTCTTCTCTGTTTGTACAACCTATTACTTTGACATTGCCCAAAGGCTTAAAACCATCTAATTCTGCCAAGAATTGCATAAATGTTCTCTGGACTTCTCTTTCACCAGATGTTCCAATATCAATTCTTTTTGATGCTAAAGCATCCAATTCATCAATAAAAACAATTGAAGGTGCTTTCTCCCTTGCTAATTGGAATATTTCCTTTACTAACTTTGCTCCTTCTCCTATAAACTTCTGAACTAATTCAGAACCAACAATCTCTATAAATGCTGAATGTGTTGAAGAAGCAACTGCTTTTGCAAGCAATGTTTTACCCGTTCCAGGCGGACCATATAATAATATGCCTTTAGGTGGTTGAATGCCAACTTTCTTGAATAGTTCTGGCTTTATCAACGGTAACTCTATAACCTCTTTTATATCTTCTATTTGCTCTTTCAATCCTCCTATGTCACTCCATGAAACTTTTGGTTTTTCAAGAATTACAAATTGTTCAACATTGAATTTTTTTGATTTTGTAACTTTATCTACAACTGTTAAGTTTTTCTGCTCTAGCAAGACAGAGTCTCCTGGTTTAATATTCTTTACAGAGTTAGAAATTTCTACTAAAAAACTATTTCCGTTTGGTAACCTAACAATTGCGTTTTCTTCTGTTAAATCCATTATCTCACCAACTAATAATGCAGGGGTCTTGAATTTGTCAACCTCTGATTTCAGCTGTGATATTGTTTCTCTTAAAAGTTTGTTTTCTTCTTCTAAACCATTAGAATCTATGGTGTAAGAAAACATTGTCTTCTCTAAATTTTCTTTTGACTTCATTTTGTCTTCTTACCTATAGAATAATGCAGGATTGTTTTTAAACCTTTGGGATTATTATAAGCTCTTTTGGAAATTTAGTCAATAATCTGCTTCCTTTACTGGTTACTAGAACATCGTCTTCTATTCTTATTCCAAAATCATGATAAATTCCGGGCTCAATGGTTATAATCATTCCTTTTTCAAGTTTTTCATTTGACTTAACACTTATGGTTGGTGCCTCATGAACCTTTATCCCTAAACCGTGTCCTAAGCTGTGGATGAAGTGTTTTTCTTTAGAACCAAGTTCTTTTCTAACATATTCTTCAAGTTCTTTAACCTTCACTCCAGGCTTAATTTTCTTTATGATATTCTTTTGTATTTTCAAAACTTCATTATAATGCTTTAATTCTTCTTCGCTCAGATTTCCTATGTAGAAAGTTCTTGTTATATCAGCACAGTATCCCTTATACTTTAATCCTACATCTATCACGAAAAAACCTTTTTTTATCTTTTTGTTTCCTGCGTAATGAGGTAGAGAAGCATTTTTTCCAGAAGCTACTATCGGGCTAAATGAAAGTTCACAACTGTTTTTTAGAGCTTCTATTTTTATAAATTTCCTAACATCTTCTTCGTATCTAAAATTGAAATTTTTAACGATCTTCTTCATAATTTTTTCTGTTAGTGAGCAAGCTTTTCGGATTTTTAATATCTCTTCTTTAGTCTTGATTTTTCTTAGATTAGTTAGAATTGATTCAATATCTCTTGTCTTTACTATTCTTGAAAGTTTCTTCTTCTGTCTTACAGTTATGTTTGACTCATTTATGCCTAGCATTCTTATTTTCAAATCTGATAATAGTTTTTTCAAATCTTTATATGGGTCTTCATAAATTATTTTTTTCATAAAAGTTTCAACATTCTCTAGTTTACTTACAAGCAGGATAAGTTCGCCTTTTGATGGTATAAGTAACAAACTGTTATCAACTTTCTGTTGTACAAAATAAAAGAAATTGGGGTCTTTGAAAAATAGCAATGCCCCATCAAGCTTGTTTTCTACAAGCCTTTTCTGAAACTTTTTGATTTTCATAGTATTCAAAATAGAAAGTTGTTTTTATATTTTTTCAACAAGACATTTAAATCTTTCTTCACTATTATAGATTATGATACCTGTTACAATGATTTCTGAGTACGAGTTCTGTAGTAGGAAACTTTTTTTAGAAAAAGTTCTCAAACTTGTTGTTCCACCTAAAGACGTTATGGTTAAGGGTTCTGTAAGACACGAAGTTTATGATCTGATAAATAAGAAAGAAAAAAACTTAATAGTATCAATCACAAAGAGATTGTCATACACACAGATTTTGGAGTTATATAAGAATGTTTATGCAGATATTGTCAGAAATACTATCTCTAACAACAAAAAAGCTTTGATAGAAGTTAATATTTCTCTTATTGATTTTTTCAAGCAAATGTGGCCACTTATTATTAGAGAATGTAAATCAAGAGCAGAGAATCTGCTTAGTTTTATTGCAAAGAATGAGATTTATGGTAGAGAGCTTTGGGACAAGCTAACTCCAAAGATTGAGTCTGAGTTCAAAATTGAATCTGAAGAGTTAAAGCTAACAGGGGTTATTGACAAAGTTGAGATTTATCCTGATAGTGTGATTCCTTTTGAGATAAAGACAGGAAAAGCTCCCGATATTGGCGTATGGTCAGGCCACAAGTTACAGTTAGCTGCTTATGTCATGATGCTCGAAGAAGCTGAAAAAAATGTCGATACTTGTTTTGTAACTTATCTTGACATTAATGAGTCAAGAGAGATAGCTATCAATCCTTTTTTGAGGGAAAAAGTTTTGAAGATTCGTGATGAAGTTATCAAAATTCTTGAAGAAAAAGAACTACCTGATTTCTGTGATAATAAGAACAAATGCAATGCTTGTTCTTTAAAAGAACAGTGTTATAACCAAACTTTTATGAAGAAGAAAATCTTAGAGTTCAATCAAAAATAGCTGTTCCTATCCTAACCATATTAGCTCCTTCTTGTACTGCAACTTTGTAATCGTTTGTCATTCCCATGCTCAAGTATTTTATTTCTATATTAGGTATCTTTTCTTTCTTTGCTTTCTGAAATAATAATCTCACTCTTCTGAAGAAAGGCCTAGCTTCCTCTGGTTCAACAAAAGGCGCCATTGCCATTAATCCAAGAACTTTTATATTCTTTAATTCACTTAACTCTTTTAGAAAAGATATTAGTTCTTCTTCCATTACTCCATACTTTTGAGGTTCTCTTGAAATATTTACTTGAATCAATACTACCATCTTTTTATTTTTGCTTTTACAAACATTATTAATCTTCTTTGCGAGTTTTAAGGAGTCAACACTTTGTATCATGTCAAACAGTTCAACAGCATCCTTAACCTTGTTTCTTTGAAGATGTCCTATCATATGCCACTTTGCTTCTCCTTTCACCAAAGGCTTTTTCTCTCTTGCTTCATATAGTCTACTCTCCCCTATATCCTTAACTCCTAGAAAAAGTACTTGATTGATTTCTCTAACTGAGCGATTCTTTGTGACAACTACTAACTTCACCTCACCTCTTAAATTATCATTTATTCTTTTGAGGTTCTTTAGAATACTCATTGCCTTAATCTAACTCTTTATTTTCAATTTAAAAAGGTTTCTAAAATCATCAGTTAGGTTTTTAAATGAGACATCAATTCTCTATGATATGCCAAAAGTTAAGATAAACAGTGTAGTTAAACTTTACACTTTATGCCTTCTAAATAATGGTCCGAAACACGGCTATGAAATAATAAAAGAACTAGAAAACAAGATGAATCGCAGCATAAGCGCGAGCCATGTTTATCCTTTCTTGAAATCACTTGAAGACAACAAATTTATTGCTTGCAAGAGTGTAGAACAAAGAGATAAAAAAAGGTACTATCTAACCAAGAACGGTGAGAATTTCGTTGAAGTCGTATTTAGTAAATTAGATGGAGTGATAGATACAGTAATAGAAAAAAGAATCTCTACATGTTCTCATTGCCCGTGCAAAATCTATAATGGCGGTCATAGTGAAATAATCGGTAATGAAGATAAAGTATTTTGCTGCTCTCACTGCGCAGAGGCTTTCAAAGAGAAACTCCTGCTTATTCACTAAGTTTCTTCTTTGTTTCTTCTAAGTCTTGTAAAAACCTGCTTATTGTTTTAGGAAGATGCGCTGGTTGGGTTCTTAAAACTTCAGCTGCTTTTGTAATTACATCTCCTGAGAATTTCTTTTTAGAAGTTAACTCTAACTCTTTTAAAGGTAATTTCTTGTTTTTCTTGACTGCTTTCTTTGCTTGCTTCCATTTCTGGAATAACTCTTCAACCCTGAAAACGATCTCTTCCTCTTTACACTTCAAGAGCTTTGTTATTTCTTTAATGAGTTTTTCTTGCTGTTCAATATGCTTATAAGCTGCATTGCCACACACAAATTCGATTCTTATTATGCCATCTTGTACTTTGCTTGTTTTGAGTATCTTTAATATCTTGCATTCTCCTGTCAGATTAAGATGAGTTCCTCCACAGGCTTCAACATCAAAGTTCAGTATTTCCACAATCCTCAGTTTTCTTCCTGGAACTGCTCCTCCCTGATAGATTGTAAAACCATACTTTGTTTCAGCTAATTCTCTTGGCATAAAAGATTTGTATACAGGCAAATCCTGTTTTATGACGTTGTTGGCTATTTCTTCTATTTTCTTCACTTGTTCTGGTGTTAATTGGTCATAATGGGTTATATCTAACCTTGCTTTATCCATAAACTTAGCAGCTCCTGCCTGCCAAACATGATTTCCAAGTAGCTTCTTAGCAGCACCATTTAGTATATGTGTTCCTGTGTGATGCTGAGCAAGTTGCACTCTCCTGCCAGGATCTATCTTCCCATACACAAAATCTCCCTCTTTGAAAGAAGGTTTTCCAATTAATGTATGAACTATAATCCCTCCTTGCTTAAAGACATCTACAACTTCGTGCTTTCCAAGTGTTCCTTTATCATTAACCTGCCCTCCAGATGTTGGGTAGAACGCAGTCTTGTCAAGAACCACAAATTTATCTATGATTTTCAAAACTACTGCTTTGAAATTTGTAAAGTCATAATGATCAAAGTACAATGCTTCTGTATTTGAGATTCCTTTCAAATCTAAAGTTATTTCTTTCTGTGTTTGTGTCTGCTGTTCTTGAACTTCATGTCTCTCAGCAACCATTCCATAGAAATTCTCAGGTACAACAATTTTCTTTTTCTGTGCTTTTGCTTTTTCAACAACTTGATCGGGGGTTATGCCATGACTATCATACAATTCTATAAGTTTCTTCTCAGAAATCTCCTTCTTTATTATTTGTGAAATAATCTGCTTATTTCTTTTCTTGGTTTCAAAGTATTTTTTCCTCTCAACATCCAGTATTTCATTGACCTCAGACAAATTTTCAGATAATTCAGGAAATATTTTTTTCAAATAATCTGCATGCCATTCACAAGTATCATTCAATGAAACGTTCCAGCCATTTCTATCGATAAATGATAACGCTCTTCTTAGAATCATTCTTAGATTGTATCCTCCCCCAACATTACTTGGAAGTGCTCCGTCTGAAAGAGCAACAAGTAAAGAGCGTGAATGTTCTGCCAAAGAATAAATGCCTGAAACTGGAATAATCAATTCTTTCAAATATTTAACATCAACACCTGCTTTTTTTGCAACAATCTTCCATGAAGTCTCAATATTCTTGACTTCATCAAGATTTAACAAGCCAGAGTAAGGAACATATCTTTTCATTATTTTTTCATCAATTTTTATTCCTGTCTTTTGTCTTAATTTCTTAAGGACTGTTGGAAATATAGCATCATACATAGTATTAGTTCCCTGACTAAACCAAGCATTTCTCTCCTGACCCATACCCATATCCAAAACCTTTATACTGAGCTCTTTGTAGCTTTTATTTGTTTGTTCATAAAGCATATAAACTTGGTTTCCTAGCTCACAACCTCTTGAAAAGAACTCCATACAACAACCAAAGTTCCCACCGCCAGCCCACGCATCTTCATGATAGGTTACTTCTCTGTTTGGCAATCCAATTCCTTTATTAACCCATGTATGTATATGTCTAAAGACTTCATTCTGATCCCATTCTTCTGGTGGAACAAACATGTGTTGTCCTATCATAACAAACCCTGTGTTGTGACTACCTGTTATTCCAACATTGTCAACATCACTGAATCTTAAACAGAATTGTGGAATAACTAAAGGATTTGCAGGAGGTTTTATCTCACCAGATATAACATATGGCTGAAAAGCTGCTATAGAAGCATTAGTATATTCCATTGTAGAATTCCATCTTGAAACAACAGGATAACGCTTTATAGGAGTATAACCAAATTTCTTGAACATCTTAGCAAACTCTGTCCAGACATCAACATAGCCAAGCTTTTTCTTGGCAGGAGTGCTACCTATGAATCCAAATTCTTTGCTACATGCAGGATCTCCACAAGTATTTCTAGCAGTAGTTGTCCAGAAAGGTTTTTTACATGAAGAACAGATTTTTCTGGTAAAGCCCTCTCCTTTTAAAACTTCTATAGGATAGTACTTTTCAGGGTTTTTCCAAAATACTGGTTGGAATTTTTTCTTTATCTCCTTATCTGGCAACATACTGACTACAAAAAATGGATGATATTTAAAGCTTTTGAACAAACTATTTAAATAAACCTTTTATTCTGAAAAACATGCTTAGAAGGATAGAAACTAGAAAAGAAAGGAGAAAAAAGTTTTGGATGGGTACCCTTCTTGTATTTATAATGACTTTTGGTATAATGGGTATTTTAATAGGTAGTAGAGGTGGCGAAAGATGGGAGTACAACGGATACAAATTTATTCGTGAAGAAAATATTTTTGTTACTAAAATAAACAATCAAAAAAAAGGTTTTAATTTTCTTCCCCAAACACTTCTAACAATCAATACTTCTCCAAATCTTAAGAATAAGATTTTATCGCCTATGATGTACCTAACCTTCGATCCTGAAACCGATATGCAAAATCTTCTTTATATTGACACTGTTAGGAATGACTTACAAACAACATTGAATTCTGTAATTGTAAGTGCAGTGACTAAGAAATCAGAGATTTATTTTCTTCCAACTATCAGCTGCGAAAATGCCACTCTCTTTGTCCCTGTAATATACTTTAATGTCTCAAACCAGACTTCTATTGTTGATAAAAATAACTGTATAGTCCTAAATGGACAAACAATTGACTTCTTTAAAATAAGGGATTTACTTGTGTATACTTATTATGGGGTTATAAATGGCTAGAAAAAAGAATAAGAGTACAAAACAATTTATTATTACTTTAATAATACTAGTTGCTTTTTTCTCAGTATTAATTTTCTTTGGAAGATATAATACTCAAAAAAAACTAACTAAAGACAACTATAATAACTTTCCTTTTTACTTTGACAAAAATGAAGGATTCTGGTACACCCAGATACAAATCGGAAAAATTCCTTATAATATACCTTTTTACCATCATCCGAGAGAACTAGAAGATATAATTGTGGAAGATAACATTGAAGACATAATATGGAAGAACAGACCTGAAAACATAATAATAAGTGTTCCTAATAATAGTAGCTCAGAAATCGCTCTTGCAGGAATTGAGATATCTAAACTAACCGGAGAAAGATTTCACTTGCTTAGAATACCTACAACAAGTGCTGTTAATGAAGAATTTGAAAATTTACCTTTTGCAACCTGTGATGATGCGGATGAAAACACAGTTGTTATTTCCTTTGAAAGAAGTGATAAAAACCTTGTTAGCAGCAGTGGAAGGTGTATTATATTGGAATTCAAAGAAGAACATCCTATCAATGTTGCTGACGCTTTTGCTTATCATCTCTTGAAAATAATGTAAAATGCCTCACTACTACTCTAAAAAGCAAACATCTGATTTAAACCTTAGAGAAATAAATATTCGGATTGGAAATATTTTTTTCCAACTCTTTTCTGGTTCAGGAATTTTTTCTAAGAAGAAGCTTGATAAAGGAACTGAAGTCTTGCTGAAAAATCTTATTGTAAAAAATAATTGGAAAGTACTTGACTTAGGTTGTGGAATGGGTGTTGTCGGAATTTATGTTAAGAAAGTTTTTCCAAAAACAAATGTTGTTATGAGTGATGTTAACAAAAGAGCAGTTTATCTAACAAAGAAAAATGCTAATCTAAATAATCTTGATGTTGAGGTAATATGTTCTGATGGGTTTGAAAAAATTGAAGAATCATTTGATGCTATACTATTAAATCCTCCTCAAGTAGCTGGGAAAGAGGTTTGTTTCAAACTAATAGAAGATTCCTTTGAACATTTGAATAAAAGTGGTTTGCTCGAGCTTGTTGCAAGACATAACAAAGGCGGGAAAACTTTGTCTGAGAAAATGAATTCAACCTTTGGAAATGTCAAAGAGATAGTTAAGAGTTCTGGATACAGAGTATACATCAGTCAAAAGAAAACTTAAACAACTTTAATTCCTCAACTTTTCCGTTCTTTGAGAATACAAATCTAACTCCTAATCCCAACTTAAGGATTGCTGATAGTAAAGCCATGTGTTCATTCCCTGTTCCTGAAGAAATATTAATGGCTACTTCTGTTCCAAGATCTTTTTCATGCAAAGCATCTACTATCTCATCTGATAGAATGTTGGGAGATTTGTTCAAATCAAGGATTACTAATTTAACATTTTTTTCTTTGAATTTCTCTTTCCCAAATTCGTTTGTTATCAAAAAAACGTCATCCCATTGTGCTCCGCGGATTATTTCTATTAGTTGTGCCCAAGTACCTTTACCACTTGATAAACAAGCCACTAATGAAGTCATAGAAAAAAATCATTGCTTATTTTTTATAAATCTTTTGTGAAATCGTTCGAAACATATTCGGGGATTCCTCTTAAAAACAAAAGTTTTAAATACTTGCTGTCACTCAATAATGTTGTAATTTTTGATTATTATCATTTCAGGGTGGTTCAATGGCAGAAGAAGAAAAAAAGTTTTCAAAACAGCTGATTGGAAAGACAGTTGTTTCTAAAACAGGAAAGAAATTCGGCGAGGTTGGAGACATTGTTTTCGAAACAAGTTCTGGTGAACTTATACATATGGTTCTAGCAAACCCTTCTTCTTACACTGAAAAACTTGAGCTAGAAAAAACAAATGAAGGAGAAATTCTAATACCTTTCAGCGCAGTCATAGCAATTGGTGACTTTCTTGTTGTCGCCGAAGAAGACATAGTTTAATTCAACAAGTTTTATAAACAGTTCTTTATTCTTTCGAGGCATGGATACAGCTATTTGGACTGAGAAATATAGGCCTCAAAAATTCTCTGAAATTAAAGGCCAAAATGAAGTTGTAAAGAGAACAGAAGCTTTTGTCAGACAAAAAAACATGCCTCACCTTTTGTTTGCAGGGCCCGCAGGAATTGGAAAGACAAGTTTATCTCTTGTTATTACAAAACAACTCTTTAAAGGTAATTGGAGGGAGAACTTTCTAGAACTAAACGCTTCTGATGAGAGAGGAATCGATGTTATAAGAGTTAAGGTCAAAAACTTTGCAAGAACAAGGTCAATAGGAGAAGTTCCTTTTAAAATCATTTATCTTGATGAATGTGATGCGTTGACAAAGGAAGCACAGCAAGCCCTTAGAAGAACAATGGAGAACTACACCCAGACATGCAGATTTATACTTTCATGTAATTATTCATCAAAAATCATCGATCCAATCCAATCGAGATGTTCTGTATTTAGATTCAAACCTCTATCAAAACAAGACTTGTTTAACATAATTGATAAAATAGCGAAAAATGAAGGTTTAACTGTTGATTCTAAAGCAAAGAAAGCTCTTTACGAAATATCTGATGGTGATTGTAGAAGGGTTGAAAACATTTTACAAGCATCTGCTGCTATTAGTAAAAAAATCACTGAAACTCTAATATATGAAATGGCGAGTGTTGCCAGACCAAAAGAAGTGAAAGAAGTATTAACCTTCTGTGTAAAAAAAGATTTTGTGAATGCAAAGAATGAACTTCTGAAAACAATGCTAGAATATGGTTTATCTGGATTGGATATTATAAAGCAGATTCAGAAAGAGATATGGGCTCTTGAAATTGATGACAGAAAAAAGCTTGAAATGGTTAAAGAGTGCGGAGAAGCAGAATTTAGAATGGTAGAAGGAAGTGATGAGTTTATACAATTAGAAAGTCTGTTGAGTAAGTTCGTGTTGATAAACAGCTGATTCTAAACCTGAATGTTCAAGAAGTTCTTTAAGTTTTGGAATTACTACTTCTTCTTCTCCTCTCCAATTAACTCTTTTCTCAATTACACCTAAGAATCTTGAGTTAGGATAAGCTATATCTTGAGGATTTATCGTTGAACCAGTAACCATAACAATGGGGGTATATATTTCAAAATGTTCACCATACCTGTCATGTTCTATTAATCTTATCATTTCAATTAGTTCTAAACCTGCTTTTCTAGACATTTCATATTTAAAATCAGGCATTTTACAATCAGAGCTAACCAAAGAAAATAATCCGTCTTGCATAAATCTGCTTCTTGCATTATCAGCATTAATTGCTGTTCTAACATCGAATCCTCTATTTAGAAAAAAGTCAGTAAGAATATCCCTGTAATACTTTTTGTCGTCAACTACTAGTACTCTGTTCAATATTATATGTGTTTCACTAAAACATCTGTGCGTGTTGATTCTTGGTAATCATAATCAACAGATGAATCAACAATCATAATTTTATCTGTCTGGTCTGCATCACTTAGTTGTTGCGTGCATCTTATCTGTCTTTCACCTGTTGCCAACTTTACATCTCCTGAGTAAGCAGTTCCATTCTCTGAAGGATTCGAAAGCCCACTACATGTTAGTCCTTGCAAGCCACTATCAACAGTTACAGTTACATAATCTCTATTAGCAGGTGTTTGGTCACATGAAGAGCTTGCTGCTGACAACAAGCCATTTCCGACATTCTTCACCCTAAAAGAGAAAGAAACAGCATTCTGGCCCGCTGAGAATTCTTCAAAGTTTAATATCTGGACAGGCGCTCCTGAATTCTGAACATTCTTTGAGCCTGTTACTGTACAGACCTTGGTATCTGATGAATCAAGCAAGTTCTCCTTTATGCAGAGCTGTGAAGTCGCCATTGTTTGGTATTTATAACAAACATCTACAACAAATGGAAAAGGCTGATTACCTGATAATTCTCCTAGGTAATTCAACTGTGAAAAAGTAACATACACAGGCGGAGAATTTATGGCTTCTCCAGTATCTGGGTTTATATCATTATCTAATAAATCTTCGGAAGGATTCATTGTGAGGTCTGCATTTGTTACTCCAAAAGAAGCAGCATCTATTCCTTTCAATGTTAATGTCACATCAGTAGCATCTACAAAAGTTTCTCCTTTATTCTCAAGCTTTACAGAAACAGTAAATGGAGTCGCACCACCATCAGTAACTTCTGAAGGCGGCTCGCCTTCCACAAAGCTAACAAGTAAACCAATTGTTCCTCCAAGAAAACTCTTTTGATTGGAAGGAGTGACTGTCTGGTCGGCACAAGAAGCTAACACCAAAAGCAATGCAAGAGTAATAATAAATTGTTTTCTCATTTTTAAACCTCCTAACGAATATTCTTATCTTATCAGAGTATATAAATTTTTTTATTTTTTACTCTGAAGTATTAACTAACTCTCTTTATGTAGACATCCCTTCTTTGAGTTTCATAATAACCATACCACAACTCGATTATGAGAGGTGCTTTATATGCAGATTTAGCAGTTGCGTATTCCATATCATATGTACATGTTATTTGGCCGCGTCCATCTCTAAGTCTGATAATATTGTCATTTGGGGCGCATCTTAATCTTTGAGCACTTCCAGACATTCTTATATCCCCTAAAATAACTGTGTCAAGGCTCTGAACACCTAATCTTCCTGGATAATAAGGACTACAAAGCTCTAGGTCTCCAGGGTAGATAACTGTCCCTCTACCAACATTCTGTATTTGTATAGTGAATATGACACTTCTAGGAGTGTTTTCTTGATATACATACGTTACTGCAACAGGGGCTCCCTGACTTCCCTTTAAGTCAATCTGACCTGGATAACAGACTTTCTCATTCTCTGAAAAAGGATCAGGGTCTATACAAACAACAGGGGTTGCATAAGTAGAGTAAGCATAGCAAGAAGTCATTAAAAAAGTCACATAGGTCTCATCCAAACCAGAAGGCCAAGATTTTTGAATATACCCGGGAAAAGATATTAATGTTGATTCTCCTCCTGGATAATTGTAATTATCAGGCGCTAACCTGAATGCTTTACCATTAAACCTGTCAAATGTCAAACTATCTAATATCACAAGTAAAGCTTGCCCATGATGAAGTAAATCAAAGTCTAATCCGAAAGCTGAGAAATCAAAATTAAAGTTTAAAGCATCAGCGGCTCTATCCCAATTAACATCTATCTCTGGGCAATTTTCACAGCCGAATAGTTGGAACAGATTGTTTATCCTTATACTGTCAAAAAATTGTCCTGTTGTAGGATCTCCGCCTAATTCAAATCCTCCTTCTTCAGAGTTACAGTTTAGAAAACCTCCGATGCTATCCCAAGCTAAGTCTCTTAGATTAAGGTCAACTCTGCAATTATCAAAGAAGCCTCCACTGGTTTTTGGGATATTAACATCTTCTAGAAATATTAATGTTGGGTCATAGCCTGAAACATATAATCCTCCTTTTGTCCAAGAAGCTCCAATATTTTGAAGCTCTATATCTATGCTAAAAGCGTTATAATCATCTGTTGGTGCATCACTATAATAGTAAAGTCTGGGAGGAGGCACGCCTGGATCAATTATCATCCTTACACCTTCTGTTCCTCTATAAAATCTTTCTCTCTTAGGATCTGGTTTATAATCAACTCCGCCTCTTCCATAGCATGAAGAAAGAAGAAACACAGATAATATTAATATTATAATTAAAATTTTCTTGTTCATGTATTAACCTCTTGTTCCTTTTAATATTTAAAATTATTGTTTTGCACAACAAAACTTTTCTGGCTCACAAAGATTATAGGTAAATATACAATCGCTTGCTTTAAACTCTATTTGGTCTGTCAATTTTTTCAACTTTTTATTAGCTAAAGTAGTCACGCAATCCTCTACTCCACATCCACAAGTCCAGTTTGTGTTGGCATAAATTGAACTGCAAAATGCAAATCTAGCTCCTTCTGAGCATAATTCACAATTATTTTTACATACACCTTTTATCTCTGTCTGCCAGTAATCGCAGTTTCCTGAAGATAAAGGCTCTAGGTCTGGAATATTTGACCTCACAATACTAACTGTTTTTGAAACACTTGACAAATAAACATAGTCAAGCTCAACAATTAGGGTGGCAAGATAATTCAAAGAGCTTCCATATCCTTCTGAGCTTAAATAACATCTTGCAAAACCTTTCTGCTCTCTCAAAGTTATTTCGTCTGGAACACAAGTTAATTCTTCGCCTGAGAGTTGAGCTCTTACAAGTACTTTATTCCAGTTCTTCTTTCTTGAGGAGTCTGTTTGCACTTCACAAGCTCTCTCTATCTCAGATTTATCAACTGGTGAAAGCACAGAACCTGAGCCTCTATTTTGAATTGTTATCAAAAACACAGGTCTTATTCTATTCCCAAATGTTTGCATCTCTGGCTTTACTTCTGTGATTGCTACAGGTGCTCCCTGCCCATTATACCCTTTAATCTCTGATGTACAAACTTTTTCTCTTATATCACGAGTTATCGCGGATGTATCAATACATATTTCGTCTGTTAGCTTAGTTCTGTAAGGATAACATGCTGTTACAAATAAATCTGTAAGAGGATTCTCTCTTTGACCAACTATTGAATTAGCGCGAAACCCTGGTAGAATAAATGTTTCAAAATCTCCTTCTGGATAAGTATATGACTTTCCTTCAAGCATTATGTCTAATACTTCTTCTTGAGCGGTTCCTAGAATTGGTGATAAATAGAAGGAATCATAGGAGTAACTGATAAGTCCTTTGTAAGGACTTCCATTGAGAGAGAAAGCTCCTTCATTAGATACAAAAACAGCTAGTGGAAACTCTGTATTCTCATATATCTCATCTGGAGGGCTGTCACCTAAGAACTCCAATTCCAAACCTTTTGTTCCAGTATAATAATCAACAATGTATGGGTTTTGCTTTGGACCACAAGATGTTAATACTATCAAAAACAGAACTAATACTGAAAAAAAGATTTTTCTCATCATATTAATGACTTCTTAACTCTTATACTGGTACTTTTTTCTAAGATATACCAATAATTTGCACTCACTGCAAAGGTTTTCATTACTTTGAGATTTGTACCTAAAAACTCTTGTGGATTCTCTAATGTCATCCAACATGTGACTGTTGTAAAAAATTTTTCAGGAGATTCAAGTGAGAAAGTGTAAACATTGAAATCGGATTCGTTAGCAGACTCATAGTTAGAAGGATTACACCTTTCAAAGGTTATCTCTGGAGGAGTTCTTATTTCCAAACTCTCGACACTAAGTATTTCTCCATGAGACCAAGCATTTGATAGAGTGGTACCAAAGAAATACGAGCGAGGATTATCAATGTTAATAGTTATTGGCATGTCACCAGAACCTATTCCTATAGCAGCAGGTCCGCTTGTATATATTGCTTGTGTCTTTCTAGGAATATCCAATTCTCGATGAATATCTTTTTTCTGAGAATAATAAGCCTTCCAAGTTTCTTGGTCAACAAAAGTGTATGTTATATAACCCCAAGTAGGAAACTTAAAAGTAGATTGGAAAGTTATTGTGTAATAACCTTCAGGTAAACTATTTTCATTTTCAAAAGCGCATTCTAAAGTGCTTGCTTCATCATAGAACAATTCTAGAGTTTGAGGATAAACTGTTCCTGAAATTTTTTGTGGTGCTTGACTAGCATAACAACTATTTTGTACTGTAATAGCTCCTTCAAAGCTCTTGCCTCTTATGTTGGCCCAAACAACTATTGGATTCCCTTCATAAAAAACAGGTTCTGTAGGCCTCAAGTCTTCGAGATAAACACCTAAAGGCGCATCCTTGTTCTGCTCTACCCTACCTGTGAAGTAATCCATGCCAAGAGACTGATTAACAAACTGTCGTAGATTGTCACGCCAACTAAAAAGCCTTTCACCAGCTTTCTTTGGACTAAAGAGGTCACTTAAATCTCTCTTTGCTATGCCAACATCTATTCCTTCTGGTGAAAGCCCCGTAGCTACAGGCAAAGTAGGTATTATTTTAATCAAAGCAAAAAATAGAAACACAAAGAGATATAGTCCTCCCCACTTTCGAACTCTTGGAGAAGAATATCTCTTACTAGAGTATAAATACAACAGCCAAACAGGCGCAGCTATTAAAACAGAAGAGGCAACTCTGCTACCTATTGTATAATCTGACACTAGCCACACAACCAGTCTTGGTATTGCAACAGCAGCTACAGAGACACCTATTATATATATTCCGTCTGAAGATAAAGAAAAACCTGATCCGAACACAAAGAAAAGACCTAGAAGTGTTAAAATAGCGTATGGTAATATCATTATATAATAACTCGCAGGAGAAAATGCAAGAAATCGTCCGTCAATATAATGAAGTATCAAAGCAAAAATTAGAAACAGAAAAACATGCAAATCTTTATCTTGAGGAAAAACCTCTGCATAATTAACAAATGAATCCCATTTATTTTTAGCATAGTTACTTGCTTTTCTAGCTTTTTCAGCCCCACCTCCTGATTGAGAATCAGCCATTTTTAGCTTTCTTCATCTAAAGTAACTAGCAACTCTGCAATATCAATAACCGTCCTCGGTATTATCTCTAAAGAGTTAGTTTCTGACAACACGTAATCGTCTAAACGAGCTGTATACGTTAATTCATCTGTTCTTATATGTTTTCTTCTTCCATTTATAAGATACTCCAATCTCTTATCATCCTCATTCACAAATCTTAATCTTAGAGTTACATTGAATGTTTCATTCAACTCATCATCATCGAATAAGCTTTCGTCTAGTTCAAAATAATAAACAGGGTAGAGAAGTTCTTTCAATTCTGTTCTGACAGAAACCCTGTCAAAAAAGTAAGAACCTTCTGTGGCTACAAATTCTAACTCGTTCCTATCCTCAAAAACCGAGTTCTTATCCACATATAAAGTGTTATAAATTCCACAATCTGCAACCCCTGAAAAGACTTCTTCACCATTCAAGTAAATAAGTAGTGGCCCAACTGATCTTATATCACAATTGGGATAGTATTTCAACTTTACAGACTCTAAGTTTAGGTTCTCAATTTCTGAAATATAGAAGAATTGTCTACTTCTACTATGAGTTACGTCTAGAACATCTCCTGTTATTACAACATTCTCCAGTAAGTATTCATTGTTTCTCCAAAAAGCAATTCCGGGGCTAGAAACTTTGAATGATAAAACATTCTTGTCATTCAAAAAGTCTTTTGGAAGCTCAATAGGACTAGGAGTTCCTTCACTTAGAACTCCGTTAAAGATTTCTGCGTTATTTAAATAAAGCTCAAGCCTTCCTCTAGAGCGTTTAACATTAAAAGCAAGCATAGCATTAGTAGTTAACCTCTCCTCAATTTCAAAACTTAAATCAAAGAATTTTTCTTCTCCTAAACTTTTCCTCACATACAATGAATTAATAGATTTTATTGCTGTACCTTCTTTTTCTGAATAAATTCTGAATGAAGGAATATCGTGTTCCCGATAATCAAATTTTAAATAATCTAATCTACCGATATGCTCACGAAGCAAGGTTTCGTTAAAGCCTGAAGGGGTTTTATATTTATCTTCAGTCTTGTTTTCCTCACCAAGCAACTCAGCTCTATCTTCAGGTGGTAAAAACAGAATATATAAAATTAAAATAGCAGTAATTATAATCACAAGAACTGCTGCTCCTGACGCGGCTGGTTGTTGTCCTCTTCTTAGCATATACTGAAATACTGTATACAATATATATAAATTTATTGGTTTTTTAATAAAACATTTAAAGCATGTTACCTGACTTTTTCCAAGCATGAAAATAACAAAGAAAAACCTCAAAAAACAAGAATTAACTCTTAAAATAGAAAATCTTGATGATATATGGGTTCTTAACCAGGTTATAGAACCAAATGATATCGTAAAAGGAAAAACAGAGAGAAAGATAAAGATAGGAGACTCCTCAGATAGGAATATAAAAGTTGTCAGAAAATCGATTTTCTTATCAATAAAAGTTGAAAAAACAGAGATTTCTGAAAACTCTGAAATACTCAGAGTTCTAGGAACAATAATTGAAGGACCTGAAGAGGTTGCCAGAAATGATCATCACAGCTTTAATTTGGAAGTTAATTCTGTTTTTACAATTATAAAAAACAAATGGTTAAATTACCAATTACAAAAAATTGAAGAAGCATCAAAAGGGCCACCTATCAACATATTAATGGTTGTTTTTGACAGAGAAGAAGCTTATTTTGCAAAACTAAAAAGATACGGATATAGCATCCTTGGAAAAATAGCGGGAGATGTACAGAAAAAAGAAGAAAAACATATCTCAAAGGATGATTTCTATAATGAGATTAGTAAAAAAATAGTTGAATATGACAAATCAAGAGAGATAAATAACATAATCCTAGCAAGTCCTGGTTTCTGGAAAGAAAACCTTATGAAAGTGATTCCTGAAGACTTGAAAAAGAAAATTGTTCTTGCTACTGTTTCACAGGCTACTGAAAGAGCTTTAGCAGAACTTATGAAAAGAGATGAACTCCAGAAAGTGTTGGAGCAAAACAGGGCTGCTCAAGAGTCAAAGCTAGTTGATAAGCTTTTTCAAGGAGTGTCAAACGACTCTGCATGTTATGGTTTTGAGGAAACAAAGGAAAAAGTTCTTTTCGGAGCTGTAAGTGACTTATTAGTCAGTCATTCATTCTTGCAGAAGTGTAGGGGGAAAAACAAGTATGAAGAATTGGAAAAAATAATGTTGAGTTGTGAGAAGATGGATGGAAGAGTCCATATTATTAGTTCTGATGAAGCTCAAAAAAGTCTGGATTCTCTTTCTGGAATAGCAGGAATTCTAAGATGGAAAGCTTAGTTAAAGATATACTATCTAAGAAAGAATTGAGGAATCTGAATAAGAAATTTGTAAAAGAACAACTTGAAAATTATTTTGAGAAGAATAAAAAAATAAAGAAAAGATTAGAGCTTAAAGAGTTCAATAAAAGGAGTGAGGAATATAAAAGAACATTAAAAGAAGTCAGAAAAAAGTTAAGGGAAATCTATGGAGTATTCATAGAGAAGAATTATTCTAAAAAAGAAAAACTGTTATCTGAAATCAGCAAGGATAATCAAGAAGAAATTATATCAAAGATACTAAATCTGCACAAATCAACAAAGGAAAGACTTCCGTTCTATGATGAGGTTTATGAGAAAATATTAAGGATTACAGGAAAACAAAAAACAATTCTTGATCTTGCGTGTGGTCTTAATCCTATAAGCTATTTGTGGCTTGGATATAAACCAAACTATATAGCATCTGATATATCCTCGAAAGATCTTGAATTCATACAAAAACTCTTTGCAAAAACTAGAATACATGGAAAAACCATTCAGATTGATCTTGTTAGTGAGCATAACAAAGTAAAGAACATAAAAGCAGAGATTTGTTTTCTTTTTAAAACACTTGATTCCCTTGAAGTTAGGGAAAAAAATATTTCTAAAAATTTGATAGAAAATATAAACGCAAATTGGCTGGTTTTTTCTTTTTCTAAAATAAGTTTGGGCGGGGGTAAAAAAATAGCTAAATCTAAAAGAAAATGGCTTATTAATTTCATAAAAAAACAGGGTTTTTTCTATAAGGAATTTGAGGTTCCAAATGAATACTTTGTCGTCGTAAAGAAGTTTTAAATAATTCTGATAAGCAAAACTTTTTTAAAAACAATACTTTTTGACTATTGGGAAAGCGTAAAAAATAGTAACATATATATAGTAGTTATGCGTTTTCAATATTAAAAAGGGGTGATTAGTCCTACTTTTTAGGAGGTAAAATAAATGATAGTTAAAGAAGAGTTTCTAAGCCAGTTGAGAAGGTATTTCTCACTTAATTTATATGAGGTAAAGATTTGGACTGCTCTTCTATCAAGAGGAGTAAGCACAGCAGGAGAACTAAGCGACATAGCAAACGTGCCAAGAAGCAGAAGCTACGACGTACTAGAAAGCCTAGAAAAAAAAGGATTTGTAGTAATGAAGATAGGAAAACCAATAAAGTACTTAGCAGTCCCACCAAAAGAAGTTGTTGAAAGGGTAAAGAAAAACGTTAAGACTATAGCAGAGAAACAAGTGAGCAAGCTAGAAAACTTGAAAAACACAGATGTCATAACTGAGCTTAATTCCCTACATACACAAGGTGTTGAGCTTATAGAACCTTCAGACATCTCTGGTTCTCTAAGAGGAAGACATAACTTATACAACCACCTTGAATTAACAATAAAAAATGCAGAGAAAACAGTTACAATAATGACAACAGCTCAGGGTTTGATGAGAAAAGTTGAGGGATTAATGCCTGTGTTTGAAGAAGTAAAGAAGAGGGGTGTAAAGATAAGGATTGCGGCTCCTCTAACCAAAGAGTCAATGGAAGCTGCAAAACTAGTTCAAGGAGTTGCAGAAGTTAAGCACACTGATAAAAAAGCAAGATTCATAGTTGTAGATGGAAAAGAGATTGTATTTATGGTGATGAATGACTCAGAAGTCCACCCAACCTATGACATAGGTATATGGATAAACACTCCTTTCTTTTCATCTGCACTTGAAGATTTGTTTGAACTTGCCTGGAAAGTTATGAAGCCTATAAAGGCTTAATTTTTTCTTTTTCTCTATTACGTTTCTATACAGTAATCAATTAATAAAATTTATATACTACTCTCAATAATCGAATAAAGAACATGAACGTCAACAATATATTGGATAAATTGCACTCTTTTGAAAGGAAAGTTCTCCCAAATATATCTGATGGTATAACAATTTCTAAGTTAGCAAAGAAATCCTCATTAAAAGAAGTAGAAACTACCAGAGGTGTTCAATGGTTATATAATAAAAAATTAGTGAATATAAAGAAAAAAGTAAAAGAATTAATATTCTTAGATGAAAATGGCAGGAAGTATGCAAGGGAAGGTCTTCCTGAAAGAAGATTCCTCCAAGCAAGTTCCAGAGAAACCAATGTTAATGAAATCCAGAAACTAGCAAGCCTAGAAAATGATGAAGTTAACGTTTGCATAGGTGCTTTGAAGAAGAAAGCAGCAGTCATAGTTGAAAAAGACGGAGGATTAAAAGTCAAACTAACAGAGGAGGGTAAAAAACTATTGGAGAAAGAATTTTTGGAGGAACAGTTTCTTAAGAAAGAATTTCCATTTGAAGTGAGCTCTTTAGATCCTGAGGAGAAATTTTCATTTGACAATTTGATAAAGAGAAAGAAAATTCTTAAAAAAAAAGTTAAAAAAATCAAGAAAGTATCTCTGACAAAGCTAGGGAAAAAAGTTCTAAAAATAGGTGTTTCCGAAAAAGAGCGTGTTGACAAATTAACACATGAAATGCTAAAAAAAGGTTCTTGGAAGAAAAAAAAGTTCAGAGCATATGACATCTCTATAAATGTTCCGAAGATATTCGCCGGTAAGAGACAACCATATTCTGAATTCATAGATAAGGTGCGGGAAAAAGTTGTCTCTATGGGCTTTGTTGAGATGAGTGGTCCGATAATAGAGCTCGAGTTCTATAATTTCGATGCTCTGTATCAACCACAAGGTCATCCTGCTAGGACTTGGTCTGCTGCTTATAGGATAAAAGAACCCAAAACAGGCACATTACCAGCAAAGAAAATCATTCAAGCAGTAAAATCAGCACATGAAAATGGTGGAGAAACCAACTCAACAGGATGGAATTATGAATGGAGTGAAAAGACTGCTTCACAATTAATGCCAAGAGCCCATGACACAGCAATCTCTCCAAGATTCCTTGCAAAAGGAGTTAAAATACCAGGAAAATATTTTAGCCTTGTAAGATGTTATAGACCTGATGTAATTGATGCGACTCATGGAGTAGAGTTCAATCAATTAGGGGGATTCGTTGTTGGAAAAGACCTTTCATTTAGAGACTTATTGGGCATACTGAAAGATTTCACAATAGAAATGACTGGAGCAAAAGAGGTTAAATTCTTTCCAGACTATTTTCCATTCACAGAGCCATCTGTTCAAATATCTGCTAAGCACCCAGACTTTGGATGGATGGAACTAGCAGGAGCTGGTATTTTCAGACCTGAAATGACAGAACCATTAGGAATAAAAGAACCTGTTATAGCTTGGGGATTTGGAATTGATAGACTGGCAATGCTCAAATTAGGTATCGAGGATATAAGAGACCTTTTCAGTTATAAACTTGACTTTTTAAGATTTTGCAAGAAGGTGTTATAATGCCAACTATTGAAGTTTCAAAAAAAGACTTATTTGAACTGATTGGAAAAAAACTTTCGTTGAAAGAGTTGGAAGAAGATTTGATGCTTGTTAAAGGAGAGTTAGAATCTGCTGATAATAATCTGCTAAAAATTGAGATTGCAGATACTAATAGACCAGACTTGTGGTCTGCTGAAGGAATTGCCAGAGAGATTAAGACAAAATACGGAAAAAAGAATGCTTCTTACGGAAAACTCAAAGATTCTGGGATTATTGTAAAAGTCGATAATAATCTTAAAAACATAAGGCCTATGACTGTCTGTGCTGTCATTCGAGACTTGAAAATAACTCCTGAGGTATTATCTCAGATGATACAGCTACAGGAAAAAGTGTGTGAGACGTTCGGCAGCAAAAGAAAAGAGACAGCTATAGGTGTGTATGACCTTCATAAAATTACTCCTCCTATAACATATAAAGCTTTCAAATCAAACGAGATTAAGTTCATACCTCTTGAATTCAGAGAGAAGATGGACCTAAATCAAATCCTTAGAAGACATCCTAAAGGGAAAGAGTATGGCTCTCTGCTTGATGGTTACAATAAGTACCCTATATTCATTGACGCTACTGGAGAAGTATTATCTATGCCGCCAATTATTAATTCCAATTATACAGGAAAAATCGATGAGAAAACAAAAGATGTATTTATCGAATGTAGTGGTTTTACCCTGAAATACTTGATGCCTGCACTCAATATCCTTGTAGCTGCGCTTGTTGATAGGGGTGGAAAACTCGAAACAGTAAAGGTTGCTTATCTTAATAAAAAAATAGTTACGCCAAATTTAAGACCTAAAAAGATCAAGGTTGATTGGAAATACATAGAAAACAGAATTGGTTTGAATATCGGAAAAAAGAGAATTGTTAACTTACTAAATGAAGCAAACTACCTTGTTGTTAAAGAAAAAAGAAACACATTATATTTGGAATATCCCGCTTACAGACAAGATATCATGCACGCCGTAGATGTTGGAGAAGATGTAACTATAAGATACGGATACAACAACATTGAACCCAGAAGCCCTGAAATGATTACAGAGCAAGGTATTGTACAGATTAACTGGTTTGCTAAGGAAATTATTAATATCATGTTAGGATTAGGTACTCAGGAAATCCTTTCCTACACACTCACAAACAAAGAAACACTTATCAAAAAGATGAATCTTAAAGATATGAAAGTTATTGAAGTTGACAACCCTGTCTCAAAGAATTGGTTTGTTTTCAGGACGTGGATAATTCCTTGTCTCATGGAATTCCTAAGCAAAAACACCAATAAAGAATATCCTCAAGAAATTTTCGAGATTGGAGAAGTTGTCCTGTTTGATCAAAAAACAGAGACAAAAACAAAAAACCCAACAAGGTTAGCGTGGGCAAAAGCAGACAAGAATGCTGGTTTCACAGAAGCAAAACAGGCGCTAGACTTCCTGATGAGAACTCTAGGACTTGATTATTCAATTGAAGAAACTCACCATAACTCGTTCATAAAAGGGAGAGTTGGAAGAGTTTATATCAAAACCAAAGCCGTAGCTTATATTGGAGAAATAAATCCTGAAATACTTGAAAATTTCGGAATAGAAATGCCTGTATCTGCTTTCGAACTCAATCTTACTGATCTAATGGAAGTGATGAGGTGATTATATGACTAAAAAAATCCAGATTGCTGTTTTAGGATCAAGCAAATCAATATGTTCAAAAAAGGCATATCAAATGGCTGAAAAAGTTGGAGAGGAGCTTGCAAAAAAAAGTTGTACAGTTGTAACTGGCGGTGGTAAAGGAGTCATGGAAGCAGCTCTCAAAGGAGCTAAAAAAGCAGGAGGCTTAACTGTTGGTATACTCCCTTGGGAAACTACTAACTTAGTTAATAAGTATGCTGATGTAGTTATAGCCACAGGTATTGGTTGGTCCAGAAACTCTATTAACCTTAACACTTCAGACGGCGCAATAATTGTTGAAGGAGGCGCTGGTACGTTAAATGAAATAACGTATGGTTATATTCTAAATAAACCATTAGTTGCTTTAACTCCTAGTGGAGGGATAGCGGAATATGTGGCAGATAAATATCTTGATAAAAGGAAAACGCAAAAAATAATCGGTGCAAAAACACCAGAAGATGCTGTTAAAAAAATTCTTAAGCTAGCAAGAGAACACAAAAAGAAAAAACACAGTCTTTCAAAACTCGACCAAGAATTGATGGACTTGGAGAAAGGCGCCAGTCAGTATATTACAAAAAAAAGAAAAAAATAATTATTTCTTAGTTGTTTTCTTTTTTTCCAGTTTTTCCTTTAAAAACTAATTTTTTCTCTTTTAATTCTTTCTTTGTTTTTTTAGTTTCTTTTTTGACAGGTATTTCTGTAGCTTTCACGTCTTCTTCTGTTAACTTTATCTTCTCTTTTTTCAATCTCTTTGGTTTCTCTGAGGGTTTCTTTGGTTTTGTTTCTTTTATTTCTATTTTCAACTTCTTAAATGCTGTAACAACCTCTTTATGAGAGGCTTTCTTTTTCAGCTTAATAGTTTCCTTTAAAGGTTCTAAATGCTTTATGTTACATTTTCTCCTTCTAGTCTGACCGTCTATTAAAACAAATTTGTTATCGAGAACATCAACTACGACACCTTTTAGTCCTGCATCTCTTCCTGCTGTTTTAATACACAATCTTCCTACTTCAAACAAAAAAATCGCCTCCAAGGATTTTTTTGTTGTCCCAAAAATCTTTGATTTTTGATATAAACATTTTCTACCTCCGGTCTTAAGAACAGTGTCTGTCACCAGTAACACTTAAGGTCTAACTTCTTGTATTATTTTCTTTCTTGAACATGAACTGCACAGATAGCCACCATAAGGTCTTTCAGCCCTCTTTTTTGTTTTAGCAAGGTTTTGCATTTTATAAGGTCTTAATCTTGGTGTACCAATTAACTTTTTCCCGCAATTTCCACATTTGTGCTGTGCGGGTTTTCTCTTCTCATAATGTACTACTGTCTTGCCTCCTGGTGTTCTTTTAAATACCTTTCTTAAGGTTCCTGATTTCCTGCTTCCTGATGGCATTTTAACATGAAAAAATGTTCGATTTATAAACCTTTAGCTTATCTTCAATAATTTTCTTAAACCAAAGCTGAATATTAATGAAAATATTATATATGTTCCTAACCACCCAGGATTCCATCCAAATATGCTGATATTTCCTAATGGGTGTACTCTCTCATTGTGAATCTCCATCTTTGTTAGTTCTGAGTCCTTTATTAACTTGACTGGTTGAGCATACTTGTTTTCTTTTGATATCACAAGGTCTTTTTCAAATTCTCGATTGCTAAAGATTATTTTTAATTGATATTCTCCTTCTTCACCAGATAATTTCCAGCTTGCTTTATAATCCTTAATTTCTTGTATTTTATTTGACAAAATGTTTAATTCTGGGAGAACATCTAATGTTACTTCGCCAAATGTTCCTTGTTTAAACTCAGCACTAACTAAGAATTCTGAATCTGGCTGTATTGGCAAAAAAGCTAAGTGTGAATTTAACCAACCGAAGATTATTATAATAGGTATAAAGGTATAAATTGTTGGTTTAAATGAGTGTTTCATGTACTGCATATTCTTTTGCATCATTTTCTTCTGATGAGCTAATGCTTTTTGAGGATCATTCTTTAACCTCTTCATTTCCTTCTGGAGTTCCTTCATCTCTGCCTTTAGTTTCTTCATAAGAGTTTGGTCTGTTGCATATTTGTAAATCAAAGTTATCATAAGTGTCAGAAAAAAACATATTATTAGTAGAGCCCAAAAGAATCCTAAATCTAATAAAGGACTGAATACTGGATCTAGTAATTTTTCAAACATTTTTATCCTCCTATAAATCTTCTCATCATTGGATTCATATCCATCATGTGTTGTTGAGCTATCTCTTCATATAACCTGTAAACTATCATAACTGTAAGTAATATTCCTGTTCCGCTTCCAAAGGCTCCTGTAAGGTCTGCAACAGCTGCTAATAATCCAACAGCAATTCCACCCATTATAGTTAATGGACCTATATACCTTTGAAGTAGTCTTTCTAATACTCTCTGGTCCTTTCTGAAACCAGGAATTTGTAAGCCAGAGGACATTATCTGCTTTGCCTGTGATCTTGCATCTAAACCTGCTGTTTGAACCCAGAAATAACTGAACATAACCGCCCCCCCCATGAAAAATAATAGATACACAATTGCCTGTCCTAACATTGAAAAAGTTAATGAACCTGTTATAATATTATCAATTATGTTAGGAGCAAACAACCATGATGCTAATCCTGAAACAGGTGTGTTTCCTGCAAAAGTTCCAAGTATTGGAACTCCCCAATTATAAAGCAATCTGGCAAATAATTGAACATTTGCTACTAAAGCAGCTGTTAAGATAACTGGTATGACGCTTGTATAAAAAAAGCTCAAAGGCCATCTCATTCCATGTCCTCTTATTCTACCAAAACTCAAAGGTATTTCTACTTTCATTGATTGTGTGTAAACAACAACTAAGAAAACTAAGACAGTTGCTAATATTCCACCTAGCATTAATCCTGCTGTTAGAGGATCGCCTCTACTTAAACTTTGAAAAAGAGCTGGCAATGCTCCTGAAGCTATATCTGGGTTATTAGGGCTTGGTAATGGATTAAATATTCTGACAAAGATTGTTTGACTTACTCCTGCTGCTATGAAAAGACTTATTCCTGAACCGAATCCCCATTTGGTCACTAATTCATCCATGAACATTATCATTATTCCACCAAGGAATAGCTGAAATACTAATATGCTTGCAGGTATTCCGGCAGAGGGTGCTAATCCACCCATACCTACATATATGGCTCCTTCAAGTATTATGAAACCTACAGATAACAATTTTTGTATTCCTTGAAATCTCTGCTTTCCTTCATGAGTTGTTAAGTCAAATTTCACTATTCCTGAACCATTCAATAGCTGCAACACAATTGATGCTGTAACAATAGGTCCTATTCCTAAGCTTATGATACTTCCAAAGCTAGCTCCTAATATCACTGATAAGAATTCAAACTGCTGCAAAGCATTCTGACCAAGACCGTATAGGGGTATTAGTCCTAATATGAAAAAAAGAACTAAGACTATTATTGTCCATTTTAGTTTTTCTTTGAAAGATAACCTCTTTTGTTTTGGAGGGATTACTCCCGGAAGGTTATATATTATGGTGTCAAGAAATGACATTTTATTCTTCCGCAGATTCGACTGTTTCTATTTTCTTTACTTCTTCCTGTGGTTCTTGTGGTTTCTCTATCTTTTCTTTAGTAACTTCTCTTACCCCTTCAACCGGTTTTTCCCTTTTTTCTTTTAGTCCAGAAACAGTTCCTCCTGCTTTTTGTATTTTTTTTATGGCTGATTCGGATGCTTGTGAAACAATTAAATCATACTCTCTGCTAGGAGTTCCTTTTCCTAACAGCTTGTCATATCCTTCTTTTGTAAGATTTATTTTTGTTTCTTTGAATTGTTTTAGTTCTTCAATATTTATTGTTTTCAAAGGTTTTTTTAGTGATTTAAACCCTTTTGATTTTCCAGAATAGTTTTTATTTTTCCAAAAACTTGGTTTTTTAGCGTCTCCTCTCTTTCCAGAGCCTGCTTTTCCTCTTCCTCCACGATTACCAGCTCCTCTGTGTTTCTTTTTTGAGCCCCAACCATGTGTGTGAGATCCTCTTTGTCTTGTGTTTTTTTTTCTCTTTTTCATTTTATAACATTCTTTTTATCAAGTCATTTATTTTATCTCCCCTATATCCTAAAGCTCCACCATCCTTATAGCCTTTTTTTATTCCTTTTCTCTCAAAACCTTTTTTCGGAGGAGCTAGTTCAAAGAAAGGTTTGGTTCTTCCTTTTTTCTTAGAACTTTCTTTTCCTCTCTTAGCTACTAATTCTTTTAGTGTCTTATCATCTATTTCTCCGTATGTAACATAGTCTTTTACTTTTCTAATCATCCCTCTACTTGACTCTGTGTCTTCTAATACAACGCATGTATGCTTCTTTCTTAATCTTAATAAGAAAATTGTGTCTTTTACTTGCTTTGTCATCCCTATAAACCCTCTTATTAATATAACTGCTACTTTATCTTTTTTGGTTTCTTTTGCCTTTTTCTCTGTTTTTTCTTTTTGTTCTTTACTCATTTTTTAGTCTTCTTTTTTGTGGTTATCTTCTTAGACTCGGTTTTCTTTAATTTTTCTTTTTCAGATTCTTCTTTTTTATTGCTAGTTTTCTTTTTAGCAACTTCTTCAGTAGTTTCCTCTCTCTTCTCTTCTGACCCTTCTAAAATGAACATTGATTCTGATTGTTTTAGCTGAACCTTTGTTTTGGATAACTGTTTCAAAGCATTTTCCAAAGCTTTTATTAGATTTATCTTGTTCTTTGTTTGGCCGTATGTTTTTGACCATACATCTTGTATTCCTGCTAATTCTAGTACTTTTGCACATTCCTTTTCAATGCACAGACCTGTGCCTTTTGGTGCAGGTATTAACTTAACAATTACTGATCCACATTTTCCCTCTACAGCGAAAGGTATTGAGTGTGGCTCGGGTGACTGTGATTCCCAAGAGCCTGACCCTCTTCTAATTATGAAAATGTTTAACTTAGCTCTTCTAATTGCTTTTTCTCTTGCTGGAACTGTTTCTTTTGATTTTCCATATCCCATTCCTACATGACCATTCTTATCTCCGACAACAGCCATTGTTGTAAATCTCGGCTTATTTCCTTCCTTAGTTTTCTTCTGGGTTTGTCTAAATACTCTTCTCTGTCCTCCACCAAACTTTCCTTTTGACTGTCCTATAAGCAAGAGTTCTGTTTCCAATTCGAGAAGATTATCAACTATTTGTTCTTCTAAAATAACTCTTCCTTTCTTGAGTATTTCATCTATTTTTGTTATTTCCTTATTTTGTACTTGTTTTCCTAAAGTTGTTCTTGGGTTCCAACTTTGTTGTTCTTTCATTTTATTTCATTATTTTAGCTTTTATGATTTCAAAATCTTTTGATACTTTATCAGAGATGTAATTTCCTTTTATTCTTTCATCTGACGGAAATATGTCTTTTGAGGAAGGAACTTCTACACCTGAATCCATAACTCCTTTTAATACAGCATATAATTTTGAATGTTTTATTGGTGTTTGAAGCCCTAAGTCCAAAATTGCTTCTTTTAATTTTTTTTCGTTTGCTTTCTTTCCTAAAAGTAATCCTGTTAGGTAGCTTGCAGGAATGTTCTTGCAGGAGTTTTTCCAACCTAACTTTTGTAATTCTTTAGAGTTTGTAGAAATCAATACTTTGTCTCCTACAAATCCATATTTCACTATTTGAACAACAACATATTTATTGGTCTTTCTAATTACTAATCTATCCACTCTGCTTTGGAGTAGCTTCAACCTTTTCTTATAATTGGTCTTACCCTCTCTTTTCCGATGATATTGTATCCTTGTTTTTGTTTTGCTCATTTTTTATCAATTTATGATCTTCTAAGTATATATTTATGTGTCTCTTGCTTCTGAAAAAATTACCTTTAGCTTTTAGGTATAAATCTGCAAATGTTTTGTTAGTTATGAGTTTCTTTTTTTTCAACGATTTCAAAAATTCTCTTTGTGTTCTTATCTTACTAACCCAAGCATCTTTTTTACTTATAATTGCTGTCTTCTTACCTTTTTTTGTTGAAGGACCTTTTCTTAATCCCTTCCTCTTTTGCTGCTGTCTCTTTCTGATTCTCACCTTTGAGATTCCTCTTTTCTCTAATTTCTTTATCGCATTATCTGATATCAACCCTCTAATGTCTGTTTTGGTTATACCTTCCTTTATATCTTCTAATCTTTCTGGATCAAAAACTACTCTTTTCTTCGCTACTTTCAATACACTTGACGCCAGCTTTTTTTGTGTTTTTAATTCCATATTTCCTCCAAAATTAGGATTTTTTTGTTAATAATTTGTCAAACTCTTTTTTCTCTTTGTCTCTTTCTTCTTCAGGTGCTTCTTTTTCTTCTTTTTTCACTGATTCCTCGATTGTTTTTTTCTTTTCTTGCTTTACTTTCTTTTCTTTCTTCTTTTTTATCTCTTCTTTCTCTTTCTTCTTCTTATCCATTAATTCTTTTATCTGCTTGATCTTTGTATCAACATCAAAGTTAACAACATTCAATTCTTGCTTTTTTGTTTGTTCCAATATCTCTAACCTTTTTTTGTTACCAACATTTGATGAGATAACTATTAATTCCGAGTTTTTATCAATGCTTTCTAATTCTGAAATATTATTAATCATCACAAGTTTTAATTCATCCCTTATAAGACCTCTTGTTTGTTTTCTAGTACGATACCCTTTTTTCACAACAATCAGATAACCTCTCTTTCTTAATCTTCGTTTGTTTTGTATACCTCTCGGTCTTCTCCATTTTATTTTAAGTTTTTTTTTTTTATGAGCGTCTGTTCTAATGAATGACAATTTTTTTTTCTTCAAATTCTCCAGTTTTGTCTTTTTTTTCATTTTACTACCTTTCCATCTTTTTCTATTATGTAAATGCCATCTTGAAAGATTCTTTTATCAAAACCAGGTCTTCTTGTTAATTGTTCTATTGAGGCGGCCATTTGTCCTGCTTTTTCTTTGCTAACGCTTTCTACAACTACCTCTGTACCATCAACTCTCACTTCTGTTCCCTCAAGAATTTTCAATTTTCTAGGAACTTTTTCTCCTAGAAAATTCTTTATCTCAAATAAATCATCTTTTACACTTACTGTCATAGGGAAGTGTCCTGAGCAAATTTTTAGTTTGTAAGTATGACCCACACTTACCCCCTTAAACAAGTTTTTAATGTGTGCTTTGTATGTATTCATTAACTTTTTTTTTCTCTTGTTTAAGTTCTTCGTACTAATATTTATATTGTTATTCTCTAATTTTAAGGAGATTGCAGGGTCAAAGAGATTTTTTCTAACATCTCCTTTTTCTCCTTTAACTGTTAATACTCCATCATCTAGGGTTACTTGACAGTTCGAAGGTGTTTCAATTATTTCTTGAAAATTTAATTTTTTCATTTTAGTAACAGAAAGATAATAATTTTCCTCCTAAGTGTTTTTCTTTAGCTTCATTATGAGTCATCAATCCTTTGCTTGTTGATATAATCAAAATACCAAAATCTTTTGCTGGAAGATATCTTTTCTCAAATTTTTCAAATTCATTTAATTTTATCTGAAATGATGGTCTAATAACGTTTGTTTTGTTTATGTTTCCTAAAAGATTTATTTTTAGCAAATCTCCTTTGCTATCTTTGATTTCTTCAAAACTACCTAGATAACCTTCTATTTGCATTATCTCCAAGATTTTTCTTATAAGTTTTGAATTATTTTTTGTGATAAGATCCTTTTTTCCAAGTCTTTCATAGTTTTGAATGAATGACAACACGTTTGCTAGTGGATTGTTTAGACTCATTGTTTCACCTTTTAGCTGTATTTTTTGAATCCTAATTTTAATGCTGATTCTCTAAAGCATTGTCTACAAAGGTCAAGCCCGTATTTGCTAATATGACCTCCTGTTCTACCGCATCTCCTACATTTTTTTATGGACCTACCGAATTTTCTTTTTTTGGACAGATTATGTTTCTGAAATTTCTGATACTTAGCAGTTTTCCCTTTTATTTGCTTCAACACTTTTCTTGGATCTGATGCTGTCATTATTTTTCACCTATTGTAACTTTAAATTCTTTTTTTAGATAATCAACAGCATCTTCTTTTGATATTTTGTGAGACAAAGGTATTTTTCTTTTCATTATTTTTCTTCTCTTTATTCTAAACCCCGGTCTTTCTAATGTGACACTAACCTGTAATCCCATCATTCCTATTTCAGGGTCATATTTTGCTTCAGGAATATCTATGTACTCGTGAATTCCAAAAGATATATTTCCTGTGTTATCAATTGAAGATTGTAAAAGCACATTGTCTTTTGCTTTAAACAATCTTCTCAAAATAGTCTTTGCATTATCTCTTCTTAAAGTAATTTTACAACCTATTGGTAAACCAGGTCTTAAACCCCATCCCGCAATTCTTTTATCAGTTACTGTTTTGACAGGATTCAATCCTGTTATGTTACTTAGGATTTGTACTGCTTTCTTCAATCTATCTTGGTCTTTTCCTGCACCTATGTTCAAGGTTACTTTTTCTATTTTTATATGCCTCATTAGTTTCATTTTGTTTTTATTAGTGGTTTATCCTTTCCTATCACAATGGAGTATTCTTTTCTTGTTTCAAGTGTTTGTGAATCTAATTTAAAAATCAAAATAGCGTCTTTAACTTCAACAACTGTGGCTATTGTTCCTGTGTACTTTCCTCTGAATAGTATTACTGTCGCTCCTTTCTCTAATTTCAAAACTTCCTTTATTTCTTGTTTTGGCAAAGATACCAGAACTGTATCTCCTGTTTTGTATGTGTCTTTCTTAACTAAAATTATTCTTCCATCTAAAGTTTTTAGCTGAGTTAACCCTTTCTTCACTATTTTCTTACCTGTTATCTTACATATCTTTTGATTTGATTCTTTCTTATCAATTGATTGGAAGAGTAACTTGTTCTGAGTATTTATTAGCATAAGATAATATTCGTTTGTTTTTGGAATGGAAAGAATATCTAATAAACCAATAGAAAATTTGTAATCTTTTCTTCTTCTTCCGTTGACAAGTATTTCTTGATTATGTAATATTTTCTTTGCTTCTTTATTGGTTGTTGCTTTTCTTAACAGATTTTTAAGCACAAGATTTAATGGCATTGACAGTTCAGTTCTATGAGCTCCTGAATTAGGTTTTGTCACGAATGTAATGTTCTTTCTTTTTATTGCCCATGTTCTTGGAGCATTTTGTGCCTTTAAATGATTTTTTGGCATTATTTTTCACCTTTGAGTTTTTGTAATCGTTTTTTATCATCTAAATTAAGTTCAGTTATCATCAAGTTTGATGGCTGGAAAGGTCTTGTTGCTTTTGAACCATCTTTTTTTGTGAACTCGATTTTTTCAAGGTATATCTTTTGATTTTTCACATCAACTCTTTCCACTTTTTGTTCTTCATTTCTATAACTGCCTCTTAACACTTTTACTTTGTCTCCTGTTCTCAATCTTAAGCTTCTTATTCCATATTTTTTCTTAATATCTTTGCTTAAGTGTGTACTTAGAAATTTTCCTTTTATATGCAAAGGAGCTCTCGCTACATATTTCCTTTGTTTTCTTGGTTGTTTGCTTCTAATCCATGTTTTTGAAAAAGTTGTCTTCATTCTTACACAATTATACTTGCTACTTTTGCAATTCCTGGCCATCTATCACAAGCTTCTTTTGCTATTGGCCCTTTGAATATTGTCCCTTTGGGATTTCCTTTATCATCTTTTAATACGACGGCAGCATTATCTTCGAATTTTATTCTCATACCACTAGGGCGCTTGTACTCTTTCTTCTGCCTTACTATCACTGCAAAAACAACTTGTTTTCGCATATCTGGTTTTCCTTTTTTTACTGAGGCTTGAACCAAGTCGGCTACGCCTGCTGAAGGTATTCTGCCTTTCACTGTTTTACTAGACTTAACACTAATTACTCGAAGCATTTTAGCTCCTGAATTATCGCAGGTTTCAACATTTGAACCTACATTTATTCCTTTTATTACTTTAGCTTTGACTGGTTTCATTCTTAACTTCTTGATCTTTATTTTTTACTTCTATAACTATGAAATGCTTTGTTTTTGATAGTGGTCTGGTTTCCATTATATTTACATAATCACCTATTTTTGCGTTCATATCTTTGGGGTTATGAGCTTTCACTCTAGTTCTTCTTCTTTCATACCTTTCATATTTTGGGATGTACTCCCTTGTTTTCCATTCCACTGTAACTGTTTTGTGCATCTTATCAGAGATTACTACTCCTTCGAATGTTCTTCCCCTGAGACTGATTTTATTCTCTTTTGATTTCTTGTTTTTTAGATTCTGTTTTGTCATCTTTCACCTTTCATTTTTATTCTATCATAGGATTTCCTCATTATTTTGTTTCCTTCAACTATTTTTTTTTGAATTTTGAATGTTGATGTGTTTTTCAAAACCATTTTCGTTTCATTTGTTGTTTTTATCTTGAATGTGTTTTTTGTTTCATCGATTATTTTTCCTTTTAATCCTATTAGTGACTTGTTTTTGCTTTCGATAATTGTTATATCTAGTCCTATGTACTCTTGTTTGAGTTTGTTCATTTCCTTCTTCTCTTATTTTTTGATTTCTATTGTTTCTGGAGCAAAGCCTAAAGATGTCAACTCCTCTCTTATAAGCTTAAGGTGGTTTCCTTGTAATTCAACATATCCATCTTTTGTTGTCCCACCACAAGCAAATTTGGTTTTCAACTTCTTAGCCAAGTCTTTCAAGTCTATTTCGTGTTCGTTTATTCCTTCTATAATGGTGTATGTTTTTCCGAACTTCTTCTTTATTGTCCTTGCTGTTATCTTTTGACTTTCCTTTGCGATTGTTTCACAAACGCAAAGATCTTTAGGCAGTCCACAAGTGCTGCATATATCACTCATTTTGTTTTTGTAGGGTTTTTATTTTTGCAATTGTTTTTTTCAATTGTTTTATTTGCCCGGGGCTCTTTAAAGTTGTTCCCGTAGCAACTTGTGAGTTTAATTTAATCAACTCTATTTTCGCTTCTTCGTATTTTTTTTCTAAGTTTTCTTTACTCAAAGCTTTTAGTTCTTTGTACTTCATTTTTTTGCATTCTTTGTAGTTGTTTCCTTAGTTTTAGTTTCTTTTTTCTTAGTCTCTTTCTTTAGTTTCTTTTCTTTCTTCTTTTCTTTTTGTTTCTTTGTTTTCTCCTCAACCTCTTCTTCGTCAGGTGTTTTTAGTTTTTCTTCTTCTACTTCATCTACTTCATCTACTTCATCTACTTCATCTTCGCTTACTTCTTCAATAACTTCTTGTAATTCTGAAGTTAACTTTATCTTGTCAGGTAATTTTATTGTTTGAGGCATTATACTTACTTTTACCCCCACAACTCCTGTTTTCAGTTTTGCTATGGAGTATGCTTTCTGAACTCCAACAATCGAAATATCTCCGCATTTCTTCAAATATCCTTTATAAAATCTCCATGTTTTAGATCTGCTGCTTGGTATCTTTCCTGATATCAAAATTTCTACACCTATGGCTCCTGCACCCATAACGTCACTCATTGCTTTATGTCCTATTCCTTTAAACCTTGTAGAGCCATATCTCTCTAAGGAACCTGCAATCAGTTCTGCTATTATGTTTGCGTCAAGACCTGTCTCTTTAACTTCTTCTATCTCTATCTGCGGATTTTCTAACTTGAATTCTTTTTTTAAATCATTTGTTAGTTTTGTTATGTTAGCTCCCGCTCTTCCAACAACAAGCCCGGGTCTTGATGCTGAAATGATTATCTTCTCTCCTAAAGGAGTTTTTTGTACTTTTACATCACTAAGTCCTACTCTTCCAAGATTCTGCTTTACAAATTCTTTTATCTGAAACTCTTTTATATTGTCTGCTACGAATTTTCTCTCTATCAAAATTTCACCTCCATGAAATTTTGGAGTTCAAAAAAACCTTGTTTTTTTGTAACTATCATTTTTTAGTTTCTTTCTCCTCTTTTTTTGGTGCAGATTCTTCCTTGCTCTCTTCTGTTTGTTTTACTTCAGGATCTTTTTGTTGTTTCTTCTCTTCTGCTTCTTTTACAAGAACTTCAATATGGGTTCTTTTCATCTTTCTTCTTCTGTGTCTGCCATAGTGCCAAGGTGTTGATGCTTTTTGAGCTGAAACATGTATAATCTTCAAATTTCTTGATAGTCCTTTGTCAATTGCGTTTGATTCTGCAGAGTTTATTGCATTTAAGACATTCTCTGCTGCTTTGATAGGATATTTTCCTGAACCTATTCCTTTTTTGTGTCCTGCTCCTTCTGTGAATCTTGTAAATCTCACTGCTTTCTTTTTATTTTTTACAGCTTCTAAATATTTTTTTGCTTCCTCAACTGTTTTATTTCTGATACTCGAACAGATTTCTACTGCTGATTTTGTTGAAATATCTGTATCTTTCAAAACTGCTCTTCCAACTTTTTCAAGATCTGTTTTGTATGAGTAACTATATTTTGCCATTTTTATCTAACTGATATACTTGAACTTGACCTTGTTGCTCCTACTCCTGGAGCGCTGTGTTGTGTTTTCTTTCTAGTCAATGCAAATTCACCTAAATAGTGCCCTATCATTTCTTCTTGAATTGTGACTGGCTGAAACTCCTTTCCGTTATGAACTCTTATTGTTTTACCAACCATTTGAGGAAGTAGTATCATATCTCTCAAATGAGTCTTAACATTATCCTTCTTTTCAACTTTTATCATTAATTTTTTTTCATTGTCAGATAATCCTCTCTTTATCTTTCTTCTTTGCCTTGCAGGTAACAATTCTGAGAGTTCATTCAACGACAGGTTTTTGAGTTCTTCCAATTTTTTTCCTCGATATAAAAATTCTTTTGCCATAAGTTCACCTTTATTTGTTTCTTCCGGTATGTTTTGGTTTTAACATACCTACTTTCCTTCCTGGAGGAGCATTTTTTGGAGCGATTGTTGGTCTGCCTTTCCTTGATGATCTTGATCCACCAAAAGGATGGTCTACTGCATTCATAGATGCTCCTGAAACTATTGGCCAATATTTTCCTCTTGCATACATTGATTTCATTCTATTTCCTGCTTTCAAATATGGTTTCTCTATTCTTCCTGATCCTGCAACAACACCTACAGTGGCCATACATTTCGGATTAAATTCTTTCTGCTTACCTGATGGTAGCTTAAGGATTACTTTGTTTCTTATTTTTGAAACTATCCTTGCCGTTGTTCCTGATGTCCTCACTAATTTACCACCATCTCCAGGAACAACTTCTATGTTGAACACAAAAACTCCTTCTGGAACTTTACTTAGAGGAAGTGTATTCCCAGTTCTTACTTCAACATCTTTGCCTTTTTCCAAATAATCACCTATCTTTACTCCTTCAGGAGCAACCATTAAGCTTTCTTGATTGTTCTTGTATTTGACTTTTAGTAGAGGAGCTGAATGACCTATTGAATTTATAATATCTACAATTAGTGCTTTATCTTGAAGTATTTGTGTTACTTGAGCTGCATAGTTGAAACTATTTGCTTTGTAAGTCGGGCTTCCTTTTCCTCTCTTTTGTTGAGTTAAACTCTTTCCCATTCTACATCAATCCTAATTTTGTAGCTAAATCAATTGCAGGTGTTTCATCTGAAAACTTAACATAAGCCTTCTTCTTTCCTTCTGGTGTAACCAAGGTGTTTACGCTCTTTATTTTAACACTAAATGTTTTTTCCAAATCTTCTTTTATGGATTTCTTTGTGGATATTCTGTCAACAACAAACACTAGTTTGTTCTCTGATTCCATCAATCTAAGGGATTTCTCTGTTGATAATGGATATTTTATTACATTCATTTTTCCTTATTCTTTGCTGGTTCTTTCTTTTGGTGTTTAACTTCTTGCTTTTCACTTTCCTTTTCTGTAATTTTCTTTTCTTGTTTTGTTTTTTTTGGTGTTTCCGATTTTTCTTTTGTTTCTCCTTTGTATTCTTTTGTAAATAGCTTCTTCTCAACTAACTCTTTCATTGCTGATTTTGTAAATATTGTTAATCTTCCAGGCACACCCCCTGGTGCTAATATCTCTACGTTTAGATTTGATGCTTTCTCTGATTCAAATCCTGGAATGTTGGAGCCTACTTTTTTCAACTCTTCTGTTGTAGTCACTAGCAAAAGACCTTTCTTGTTCTTTGCTTTTGTTTTCTCTAGTTCTTCTTTGAAGCCTATTTTTGCAAGAACACCTCTTAGTTTCTTTGTATGTTTTATTTCATTTATTTTATCTTCTATAATAAAAGGATAATTTTTTGGTGGCAAGTGACCTCTATTTTTTACTAGTTCTGTATTAATCGTTGCTGCTAAAGCTGATCTTATTGCTTTTCTCCTTTCTGTTTTGTTGATTTTCTGTGACCAACTCTTCTCTGCTTTTGGTGGGTGTGCTCTTCTTCCTCCGACGGTTCCTGGTGCAAACGCTCCTACCCAGTTCATTCTTGTTCCTCTTCTTGATAGAATCTTCCTAGGAACTCTTGATATTCCAAAACCATAAGCTCCTCTGTATTTTCTTCTTCTTCTTGAAAGTACAGCTGAGGCTCTTTTTCCTGCTTCAGGATCTGCACCGTATGGTTGTCTTTTGTTGGATTGTATGGCTAAAAACGCTCTTTGGATAAGGTCTGTTCTTACAGGTTCATAGAACTGAATAGGTAAATCAATTGCTTGAGTTTCTGTTTTATTTATAGTTAGTAATTTTAGTTTCATTTTATTGAAAGTTCGTGTTTATTTTGTTTTTCTCGGATTGAAGTAGTCATTATTATAGCTCTTTTCTTAGGTCCTGGAAGAGAGCCATGAAGCAATATATAGGTTGATTTTATGTTTCCATATTTGTGGAAGTTTTTTCCTCTTTTTTCTATTTCATCAGATATTTCAAGAATTTGTTTGTGATATTCTGTTCTTTGGTGAAACCCTGTTTGCCCTGCATGAGCTACTCTCCAGAGAATGTGTTGTTGTCTCTTCCATGGACCTAGTGATCCAGGAGCTCTTCTTCCTTTCTCTGATTTATGGCTTTTTAGACCTATACCTAGTCTCTTTACAGGTCCTTGAAATCCTTTTCCCTTTGTTATAACGTGAACATCTACTACTTGACCTTCTTCAAAAACAGATCTTATTTCTATTTCTTTGTCGAAATTCTGTTTTATGAAGTCTAACTTCTCTTGGTTTGTACCTCCTAAAGCAACTTCTACTAACTCAGGTTTCTTCTTTCCATATCCTGCCTTCCAGGGTTGAGTATATATTGTTATTGTAATAGTCTCATATTCTTTAGGGTTTATCTTTTCTAGTTCTTTAGAATTCTCTTTCGGAATCTTTATTTTTCGACTTAGGTTTTTTTCTGTTTTAAAGAAAATTTCTTTCTTGATTTGTAGAGCTCCTTTCTCACTTTTATAGAATCTTGTTGAAAAAATCTTCAGAGGAGGACATTCAACTATTGTTGCTGGAACAAAGAGTTCCTCTCCTTTTAGATGAGAATATTTGTTTTCAACTAACCCTATTAAGTGAGTCATACCCACTTTATATCCTAAAAAAGCTAATGGTTTTGCTTGTTTTGATTTCGACCAAGAACGCACTCTAGCATAAATCCTTTTAGCCTTCTTTCTAGGCCAAAACTGGAGACTTCCGCTTCTTGGTTTTTTTATTGTTGGCATTTTTTTATTCTATCGACTAAAAACCTGTTTTAAACTATTAGAAACATTTCTCAAAATCGTACTGAAAAAGTTTCTTTTTCAGGCTTTTGTTTAAGATTTGAGTTTGTTAAGAGCTCAAACTTCTTCTCAAAAATACGAGCACTTTATAAATCTTATGATAGATTTCGCTTTTTAGTCTCATTTTTAGGTTTCTTGGTTGTTTGCTTAGAAAACCCTTTTGCTTTTATTTTAGAGTATTGTATAGGGTTCTTTATTTTTCTGCATAGTGAATCTGGTTGGCAAACGCCTATGTCTGAGTAGTAGTTATGTCCTTTTGATGCATGAGGGCAATTAGGAGGGGGTATTTTCTTTTTCTGTACTTTGTGATATCTTAGATGCCCTTTGATATACACCTCTCTCATCGCTTCCCTGTTGTTTTGGTTCCACTCATTGAGCTTTTCTTCTATCTCATCATGATTCCATCCTAATTTAGATAGGAAATTTGTTAGTATGAACAACGACCTTTTCCTTCCATCTTCCAAACCTTTGAAAATTGTGTGTACACAAGGAGGAAAGAATTGCTCTGGAATCGCCTCTGTCAATTCATCATACTCTTTCATTGGCTTGGGTTTCGTTTGACCAAAAATAGCTGTTTCTTCAAAATCAAATGCTCGAGTCAAAAGATTTGCTGCTTCACCAATAACTACATTAGACCTATCTAAAAAAGAACTTGTTATTTTAAGTTGTTCAGGCTCTGCTTGTGATTTCTGAAAAGTTAATATTTCGTGTGGATTAATTGGTACAGATACTAGTTTTGATGTTTCATGAAATGAGTAAGGCATTCTAAATAAATGTCTTGAAGATATCAAAATCGTGTCTACTTCTATTATAGCTAAAGGATTAAATCTAGAAATATAATCTTTTTTTGGATTTACTTTTTTTGAATTACATTTACATTGAGATTCTTTATTAACAATTCGTTCCATTAATTTATTACATTTAGGACATATGTGATGATCTTTAGGTTTTGAAATTGTTATTGAGTTACTACAAAAAGCACAAACAAAATTAATCATAAAATCATCATTAGGATTTACTTCTGTTTTGCACCTTTTACATATTGTTTTTATTAATTCTTTTTTCTTATTTGGAAATAATTCTTCTAGTTTGCTTTTTGAAATCTTGTATTTATCAAAATAAATTGCTCCTGTTTTTTCTTCTACTTTAATGAAATTCCCTATATAACTTAATAAGTAGTGAGCAATTTTTCTTGGAGCTTCTGGAAATAAATCTTTTGTTTCCTTTCCTCCGACTCTTTTTGGAAATGATTCAAAAGGAACAGCTATGTGAAAACCTTTATTTCCTGAAAACTTTGCGGAAATGGTTGTTATATTGTGGGTTTTCAAAGCTTTTACAAATAGAAACGCTGTTAATTTTGAAAATTTCCAGTTCGGACAATCAATATCGAGCACAAGGTCCCAACCTTTCCTTAGTTTATTCAAATCGCTTGCTCTTAAGTCTTTATCTATTTGTAGGGGGTTATGCCAATTCTCCTCAGAACAATGAAAAGAAGTTGCTCCTCTCTTTGCGTGCTCAAGAACATCATTTTTATACTGTAACACATCAGGCCTCCTTCCAAATCCTCTTTCACCATATTTTACTGCTATTTCTTTATTTTCTGCAATATTCAGTATTGCTTCCTGAACATCCTCCCGTTTATAGAACTTGAGGGTTTTGCTGATGAACATTATAAAAACTCAAAATTATTAGTTATTTATATTTTTATGTATAAATTCAGCATAATCTTTTTAAATCTTGTTTTCATCCTTTTAATTATGAAAAATCATTTCAAAACAACTATTTTATTAGTGATTCTCACACTTCTTTTGCTATTTATAGGGCTAGTCTTCTTCATATTGTGAGTCAATAACATCTCTTATCTTCTTTGCTTTCTTTTCACCTATTAATTCTATTTTTTTAAGTTGCTCTTCTTTAGCATTAATCACTTTTTTTACAGATTTGAATTTCTTCAGAAGAGGTTTTGCCAAAGTAGCTCCTATATTCGGAAGCGCGCTTATTATATACTCTTGTTGCCCTTTCAAAGAAAGTGGCTTTGCAACATGCTTTTGAAACTCTCTTTTTTCAGGATCCTGCTCTCTTTTCGCTATTGTTTGTAAAAGAGATGCTGTGTCTTGAGAGTTTTTTGTAAATATTATAGGTACTCTGTAGGAAACTGCTATTGTTGATAACATCCCTCTAATAGCGTTCGGATGAACATTTCTTTGAGAATAGATGTCTTCTTCTCCTTCCACTATCAATACGGGTTTTGAGTATTTTGTCAAATCTCTTACTTGCTGAAGAAGTCTTCTATCAATTATTGAATCAACAAAGTCTTTCTTTGTTTTGTACTCTACAACAACGTCTTCACTCAATAGATAATCCCCAATATCAAGAGCTTGTAAATCTACAATTACTCCTTCATCTGCAAGAAGTTTAATGATGCCAGAACCTTTTTCTCTATGATCAGCGATTATTTTTATATTATTATTTTGAATAAAAGAGCTTAAATCTTTGTTTTTCATCTTAGTTCTTTCAAAAGAGTAAAGTTTATTCTTTAATTTTTTTAAATTTCTATGCATCCTCTTTTCTTTGTAGTGAGATGACCACCTATATGCTTCATCTCTTGTTTTTTTAGTCATCAAAACAATAACACCGCCTTTTTCTAACCTACCAGTCCTGCCTCTTCTCTGGATAGTTCTTATGGCTGAAGGTATTGGCTCATAGAATATCACTAAATCTACTTGTGGGATATCTAATCCTTCTTCTCCTACAGATGTGCTTATCAAACAATTAAATTTTCCTTCTGAAAAATCTTTTATTATTTGCTTTTGTTCTTTTTGAGTCAGGCCTTTTTCTTCCTTTGAAGCTTGTCCAATAAACATTTTGCTTTTCAAAGACAAGGCATCTAGGATTTTTTTTATTTTGGAAGAGCTTGTTCTATACTGAGTAAATACTATTATCTTTGTTTTTTTATTCTTCTTTATTTCGTCTTTTACTATTTTATTTAGAACTTCTAGTTTTGGATGTTCAACTCCTTTCTCAATCAACTCATAAATTTTGTTTTTCGCATTTATAAAATCAGAGTCTTTAACTAAATTCTTCACTGCTTTTACAGTTCCAGAAACCGCTTGCTGCTCTAGTTTTTGAATGTATTTTTGCAAAGATTCTAGACCTTGAGACTCTAATAACACTAAAGCATGTTGAACTTTCATAACTTCAGCCAACAGACTTATTGACTTAAGAATTTTATAATCCTTCTCACCTTCAGAAATCCTTCCTCTCAAAGTCGCTTGAAGCGCTAATAATGAAACTTTAGTATAACTTGATAAAAAACCTTGCAAGTAACCCTTCTGTTTTACTTCTAATAATTTTCTTTTAACAAAATTTTCCAAATATTTCCTAATTTCTTTTAGTGATTCTGGAAATTCTATCTCAACCCACTTGACATCTACTTCTTGAACATATGGCTTCACATCATCGTCTTCCTCTGTTCTTATCTCAAGATCATCAATAAATAAGTTGTTGCACACTTCTTCTATTTGAGAAATTTCTGAACCAGGAGAAGCTGTTAATCCAAGAATTCGAGGATGTTTTGCTTGTTTCTGATATTGTTTCGCTATGAATACATATGAATAACCCTTTACTGCTCTATGTGCTTCATCAAAAACTAACAAACTAACATCTGCTAAAGGAGTTCTGTTCGTTATTATGTCATTTTCAACTCCTTGAGGTGTGCTAATAATGATATTTGCGTTTTCCCATAATTCGGCTCTTTTCTCTGGCCGGACAAGACCTGTAAAAAGAATTATTTTATCTTTTTTCAAGTCAAGATGTTTTTTGAAAGTCTCTAAATGTTGCTCTGCTAAAGGTTTAGTTGGTGCAAGAACTAAAATTTTAGACTTTGGATAATTCTCCAATCTAAAAGCTGCTAAAAGAACAGATATAAGTGTTTTTCCAAGACCTGTTGGAAGAACAACTAAACAATTATTTCTAACTGTTGTATAAAAAATGGTTTCCTGATATGTCCTAGGTTGTATTTTTTTAATCATAGATTTATAATTGAAGAATTATTTATATGTGTTTTTAAAAAATAGAATTTTAAAAAAAAGAAAAAAAGAGGAATTTATCTTCTTCCTCTTGCCATCTTAGCTCTAGAAACATCGCCTTGCTTATCAACAAAATACAAGTATCCTGCTTGCTTCTTCACGCCAACTTTAGCAACTTTTTGAGTTGGTTGTTTTCCTTTCTTTCCTCCACCTCTAGACATCTTAGCTCTAGAAACATCGCCTTGCTTATCAACAAAGTATAGATAGCCGTTTTCTTTCTTAACTCCAGCTTTTGCTACTTTTTCAGCCATTTTATTACACCCCCTTCATAGTCTAAAAGTCGAAATCTTTCTCGACTATGATTTTTAATGCTTTTAGTCTATAAAAATGTATTTATTATTTAAATCTTTCGAAATTTTCCGACGAAAAAAGACTATTTTGTCGTCTCAATGTATTTTCTTATCCATCTTTTAAAGAAAACGCCTGCGATAAGTCCTAAGAAAAAGATTATCAATATTAAGAATTTATATCCTGGTTTTGTAGCTAATAAATACCCCAAAACAAAACCTACAATCAATAAAATGTAAGGAAAATTAAGTTCTGCTCTCTTAAGTTCTTGAAGCGTTGCAGAAATAATTCCGAAAATAAAAATAGTTACACTTTGTAGAAAAAGATTATCTAAAACCAAAGAAAATATCACTCCTAACACCAATAGAATCAAAAAAGTGACTTCGAATATATATGTTATTCCCATTCTAAAAATCAAATCTTTATTGTGTACACTACTATTTAAAATATTTGTTTTTTAATTATTTACCACACAACTTTTTCAACAACTTTTAAGAATACAAACATCACTATTAAACCTAAAATCATAGCTAATAAAAGCAATAAAAAGCTTCCAAGAACTGTCGTTGCATAATATACAAACCAAGCGTATAATATCAATGAAATAAGCATGAAAACATATAGTGGTCGACCAAAAAAGAATATATAGAAACCCACTGTTGATCCTCCCCCCATCCTAATTCCTTCAATTCTCGGAATTGGTAGCATAGAAAGGAAAGCGTAAAGGAAGTTTAATTTAATAAAGAATAAAACCCAATAACTCTTTGTTGCTAAATATACAAAACTCATTAGTAAAGCTAAAACGACACTTGAAATAACACCTGCAACAGCAGGCACAACTAAATCTTTAATATTTATTCCATACCTAAATCTGCCGAGCCTTAATCGTTTCATAAATTCATAGTATGAATGACCAGGGTATAGGAAAGGAACGTACCCATATGTGATGAATGCTATGAATAAACTTATCAAAATGCCTGGAAACCACCAATGATAATGCGTTCTATAGCCTTCATTTAATGAAAATATTTTTTGCCATGAAATATGCCAAACAAGCACTATAAGAATAAATATCGAAGCAATTATCAAATTTTTTATACCTGTCAAGGCGTCAAACTCTTTACCGCCCCACATCCTAAAGGACAATATAAAACCGAAGAGAATTGCTGAAATAAGTAGTTCTTTTTGCTCTCTAATTGAAAATTTAAAATAATCTCTCACTCTATAATATATTTCGAATGCCATGTGTTCTAAATACAGAAATTATGTTTTAAATAATTTTTCTTTTCAAAAAGAAAGATTTGAATAATATAAATTTTTTAACTCTTGATGTAAGCCTTCCTCGTGTCCTGCACCTATCACACAAAGAATTTTTAAATTTTTATTATCTCTTAATATTTTAAAGAGTTTCTTTGCCATATATTTGTTTCTCTCCTCTATTAATACAGAATAAATATTTGGATAGCGGGTTTTTATTTCTTCTAAGATTTTTCTTATCAAACCTTTCTTCGGAATTTTTGAAATATTGAAAGGAATTATTTTCTTAGAAAAGGGAAAAAACAATAAATCTTTCAATAAATTCAGTTTCTCTTTAAAGGAAAACTTTTGAGAAAATCTTCTCAAAGTAACTTCTATATCCCTATCTATCAATTCTAAGGATAAATTGTTTTCTTTGCATAATTCAATAGCTAGTTTCATATCTGATCCAGGATCAATTCCAACAATTGATCCTAATTTTTTTTGAACATATTTTCCTATTATTAAAAATAAGAAACCTGTTAAACCCACTCTTCTAACATCTAAAAAGGATAACTTACTTTCTTTTTGAAAAATCAAAGAATGATATCTTTTTTTATCTAACTCAACAGCAACTACATCTGGCTTAAAAGTTTTTATCGAATTCTTGATTTTTTTGAAAGAATCTTTAGATATGTGTGAAGTCCCAATTATTTTCATATTTTTAAACATAAAAATTGAAAAAACCTTTGCGCTTAAAAAAGTTATAGAAAAACCCTGGAAGATTCCAAGAAAATCGGAATCTTCCTGGGAAAAAGAGGTGAGTTAAACTTAAGTAAAAACCTTCATACCTCTCCAAGCAAGATTAAACAATTCTATTAGTGTTTGGCTAAACAAAGATGTGTTTACCCAAACTCCGATGTCATAAGAAGGGTGAATTTTTTCATCGTCTAAAAGCATAAATAGAATCTCTTTCTCATCAACTATACAGAATCTTCCTTTTGTCTTACAATCCTTAACTTTTGCATATTTGCTTGCTTCTTTTAACAAAGATTTAGTTTTTTCTGTTATAGGAACTGCGATTTTTATTTCAACTCCTCTTTTGTGTGCTTTTTCTAAATTTCTTGATAAAGCGTTTAATTTTCTAATTATACCTTGCTCTGTAGTCATTAAAATAATTGATTTTTCAGCTTCTTTTATCATAAGATCAAGATGTGAATAAAGATTATCTCTACCTTTGAAAGAGGCCGTTATATCTGTTGGTTCGACTAATGAAATTCCTTCACTATGTAAAACATTTAATTCATCTAATATTTTTGATTTTTGTAGTTTTTCAAGAGATTTTATTTGATCATTAGCGTCCTCATTTACTTTATTTTTCACTCTCTCCAAAACTTCTTTTGGAGGAACAGTTATATATTTGATTGGTTTACCTATTTTCATAATTATGAATCCTTTTTTTTCTAGGCTTTCTAGTACGTCGTAGCTTCTGCTTCTTGGCACGTTTGCTATGTCGCTTAGTTCTCCTGCTGTGCTTACTCCTCTTGATAGAAGAGCAGTCCAAATTTTTGCTTCATAACTATTCAATCCGAAATCTTTTATTTTTTTCAAAAAATCTTTTTGAACTAACAAACAAATCACCTTTGTTACTACTATTTAGAAAGTAAGGGAAGAAAGAGTTATTTTTAAACTTTTTGTTTTTTATTATCCTTCAGTAGTTATTTTATTTGTTTTTTTAGTAATTATACTAACCCCTTAATTTCTTATAGAAAAGAAAATTAAAAGAAAATGTTGAATTAATTAAATTATTTTCAATATTGAAAACAATTATTTATCTTAATTTTAGTTAGAATTCAAAAAATATAAAAAGGACTTTCCACATGAAATAAAGGGGTCTCAAATATTCTCAATAATCTATTTTTTATAATATATTCTGAGGATACAAAATCTTTATAAACCTTCATTTCATCTGGAAATTTTATGGAGGAAAAAAAGTTAGGGAAATTTTTTCAGAAATATGTGGACAAAAAGTCTTTATTTTTAGATAAAAGTGTTTTGCAGTCTTCTTATATACCTGATGAGATATATCATCGTGATGAGCAAATAGAACAAGTAGCTAGTATCTTAGCACCCACTTTGAAGAAAGAGTTGCCTTCTAATTTGTTTATTTATGGAAAAACAGGAACAGGAAAAACACTAACAATAAAGTATGTTTCCGAACAGTTAATGAAGATTTCTCGTGAAAAAAAGATAAAATTAGATATTTTATATTTGAATTGTAAATTGAAAAAAATAGCCGACACAGAGTATAGACTTATTGCTCAGTTAGCAAGACATTTCGGAAAAGCAATACCTCCCACAGGTTTGCCAACAGATGAGGTTTATAATGTTTTCTTTAACGCTTTAGATGAAAAGAAGAATATCATAATAATAGTTTTAGATGAGATAGATCAATTAGTTAAAAAAACAGGAGATGAATTAATATATAATTTAACCAGAATAAACTCTGAATTAAAAAATTCAAAAGTTTCTTTAATAGGTATAAGCAATGATTTAACTTTTGTTAATAATTTAGATCCTCGAGTAAAATCTTCTTTGAGTGAAGAAGAAGTGCTATTTCCACCATATAATGCTATTCAAATACAAGATATTTTAAAAAAAAGAGCTAAAAAAGCATTTCAACCAAAAATTATAGAGTCAGGGGTGGTTGAAAAATGTTCTGCTTATGCTGCTAGAGATCATGGGGATGCTAGAAGAGCTTTGGAACTTTTAAGAGTTGCAGGTGAGCTTGCTGAGAGGCAAAATCAGAAAACAATAAAGATAGAAAATATCGATGAGGCAGAAGATAAAATAGAGAAAGACAGAATTTTAGAGTTAATTAAGAATCAACCAAAACAATTCCAATTAATTCTATATGCAATTATATTGAAAAATAATAGTCAGAAAGGGAAAATTTTTACTGGAGAAATATATGATTATTATAAAAATATTTGTAATGAAGTTAGTTTGAGACCTTTAACACAAAGAAGAGTTTCTGATATAATCTCTGAATTAGATATGTCTGGTATAATAAATGGGAGAGTTTTATCAAAAGGAAGATATGGTAGGACAAGAGAAATATCAATATCTGTTCCAAAAACTACCGAGCCAAAAATAATTCAAATTTTAGAAGAATCCTTAGAAGTAGAAAGGAAAAATGAGCTTTTCTGATAAAGTAAGTTCTCTATTAGAACAAGGAGTTTTAGTTAGTCCAGATTTATTAGATGAAAATCTTTCTAAAGAAAAAGTTGAAGATATTAAAAAAGAAAGTTCTGTTGTTTTAGATAAAAGAAAATCAAAAGAAGAAATCCTAGACGACCTGCCAAGAGTTAAAGTTCTATATAGTTATGATAAAAAATCAAAAAAAAGAAGTTTTGATGATTTTGTTAAATTCTTTAATTTCAGATTTAAGGCCTTAGAAAGATTAATAAGACAAAGACCTGAAATGCAAGGATTAATATCTATAAGTAAAGTAGGGATAAAAGAAGAAAAAGAGCAGGTTTCAATAATAGGGATGATAAAAAAAAAATCAATAACAAAGAACAACAATGTTTTATTAATATTAGAAGACTTGTCAGGTCAAATAAGTGTGTTAATACATAAAAACAACAAAGAAGTTCATGAAATAGCAAAAGATTTAGTTTTAGATGAAGTTGTAGGTGTGGTTGGTGTTTTAGGAAGAAACATTGTTTTTTCCAATAATGTAATTTTTCCAGATATTTCTTTAAATAAAGAATTAAAGAAAGGCCCGACAGAAGCTTACGCTGTTTTTATTAGCGATTTTCATTTCGGTTCAAAATTTTTTTTAAGAAAAGAATTTGAAAAATTCATTGATTGGATAAATGGAAAAACAGGTAGTGAAGAGCAAAAGAGAATAGCTAAAAAGACAAAATATGTTTTTTTATGTGGTGATTTAGTAGAAGGTGTTGGTGTTTATCCTGGTCAAGAAGAGGATTTAGAAATTCCAGATATAAAAGATCAATATAGAGAATTAGCAAGATACCTTAGTAAAATAAATCATAATAAGAAATTAATTATTTGTCCTGGAAATCATGATGCAGGAAGAATAGCAGAACCACAACCACCTTTATATAACGACTTTGCAGAAGATTTGTGGAAATTACCAAATGCCATAATTGTAAGTAACCCTGCATTAGTAAATATTGATAGTACAGAAGACTTTTCAGGTTTAGATATTCTTTTGTATCACGGCTTTTCATTAATATACTATGCTAATAATGTTGAGAGTATAAGGAACGCTGGTGGACAGAAAAGGGTTGATTTAATAATGAAATTCTTGCTACAGAGAAGACATTTAGCACCCACTCACGAATCTAATATGTATATTCCGGATTCAGAAGAAGATCCTTTAGTGATAGATAAAGTTCCTGATATTTTTGTAACAGGACACATACACAGAGCAACAGTATCTCAATATAGAAATGTTACTTTATTGAATACGTCTTGTTGGGGTGAGATAACAGAAGATCAGGAGAAGAGAGGATTAGAACCTCAGCCAGGAAGAGCATTTATGTTAAACATACAAACAAGAAAAGTTAAGGTGATAAATTTTTTAGGTCAATAAGATGCAATATTCAAAAGAATTAGGAAATTATTTTTCAACTTTGAAAAAAGACTGCTTGAAGGCTTATGGAATAGCATTAGAAGCTAGAAAAAAAGGTTTTGACCCATCTGATGTTGTTGAAGTAACTATTACAGAAACAATGGCTGAGAGAGTTATAGGTCTGATAGGTGTAGTCACACCACAAATTAAAGGTCGAGGCGCAGAGAAGAGAATTGAGGAGTTAGAAAAGAAATATGGAATTCTGGATATAAGAGTTGCTTTAACAATAGCAGAAGAAATTGCTAAAGAAAAATTTTGTAAGTTTGAAGATCAAAAAGAAGCAATTGAAGTAGGTATAAGAACAGGTTTCACATATGTTACTTTAGGAGTTGTTAGTAGCCCTCTTGAAGGATTCACTCATTTAGAATTTAAAGACAGAAATGATGGTAAAGGAAAATATTTTTGTTTGTATTATTCAGGTCCGATAAGAAATGCAGGGGGAACAGCTGCTGCATGGTCTGTTGTTATAGCAGATTATTTAAGAAAAAAATTTAGATTTCAAGAATATGATCCTACAGAGAAAGAGATAAAGAGATGCACTGCAGAATTAGAAGACTACCATGAGTTTGTTACAAACCTTCAATATTTTCCTTCGAGAGAAGAATCAGAGTTCTTAATGCAACATTTACCAGTTGAGATTTCAGGAGACCCTTCTGAGAAATACGAAATTTCAAATATTAATTATAAAAATTTGCCACGAGTAAACACCAATCGTCTTAGAAGTGGTTACTGTTTGATACATAGTAGTTGTTTGCCTTTGAAGGCTCCAAAGATATGGGCAAAGATGAGTAAATGGGCTAAAGATTTTGATTTAGAACAATGGGAGTTTCTAGAAGAATTCATAAAAGTCCAAAAACAATCAAAAGCATTAGGGAAAAAAAGTGAGAAAGGAAAGATAACTCCAGACTATACTTATATTAAAGATATTGTTGCAGGCAGACCTATTCTTGGGCATCCAATGGCTTCAGGAGCATTCAGGCTTAGATATGGAAGATCAAGACTGTCTGGTTATTCAGGTCAATCAGTTCACCCTGCAACTATGCAAGTTCTTAATGGTTATTTAGCATCAGCAACACAACTGAAAGTTGAAAGACCTGGGAAAGCAGCAGCATACACTGTTTGTGACAGCATAGACGGACCCATTGTTAAACTAAAGAACGGAACAGTTATGTTTTTAGAGACAGAGGAGCTTGCAAAAAAACACACTAAAAATATAGAGAAAATATTGTTTTTAGGAGACGTTCTTATTAGTTATGGAGATTTTTTTGATAGAGCACACTCTCTTATTCCTTCAGGTTACTGTCAGGAATTCTGGATTCTAGAAGTTGAGAAAGCAATCGTGGATTTATTTGGAACTTTTGATTTTGACAAAGTCAAGGAAATAATAAAAATATCGGAGGAAGATTTGAAAAAGTTATTTAAAAATCCGCTAACCACAAAAATATCTGTTGATGCAGCTATCCAAATATCTTTAGCATTAGATGTTCCTTTGCATCCAACTCACACCTTTTTCTGGGGTTCAATAAACATTGATCAGATGAGAAAACTATTTTCTTGGTTTTGTGATTTTGAATTAAGAGATGAGAAGTTAGTACTAAGAAAATCTGAGGAAAAAGAAATATTAGAACGCGCAGGTATACCACACTTACTAGTTAATAATGAATTTGTGGTTTTAGAAAAAGATATTGCAAAGGCATTTCTAGTTCAAATAGGTATTTCAGAACCGAGAGATTTCGAGGATAAAATTAAAAAAATAAATCTTACAGAGCCAGTAAAAACACTTTCCCTAATTAATAAGTTTTCTCCTTTGAGAATCAGAGACAAAGGGGGTGCTTTTATTGGTGCAAGAATGGGAAGACCTGAAAAAGCTAAGATGAGAAAAATGGTTGGCGCACCTCACGGTTTATTTCCTATTGGTATGCAAGGTGGAAAGTTTAGGTCTTTGCAATCAGCTTTGCAGGCAGGAAAAGTTAAAGCCGATTTTGCAGTTTTCTATTGTGGTTCTTGTAAAAAGGAATCGGTCTTTTCTGTTTGTGATGAATGTGGAAAGAAGACAGAAAAAATGTTTTTCTGCAACACTTGCGATTTAACAAAAGAATGTGAGCACAATCCTAAAACTTACGTTTCAAAAGAGATTGATATTAAAAAGATTTTCAATAATTTATTAAAAAAGCTTGATACGCAAATCTTTCCTGATTTGATAAAAGGAGTTAGAGGAACCTTCAATCCAGATCATACTCCCGAGCACCTTATAAAAGCCATTTTGAGAGCAAAACACTCAATTAATGTTAATAAGGATGGAACAACAAGATATGATTCTTCAGAGTTAGCAATAACACATTTTAAACCAAAGGAGATAGAGGTTTCTGTTGATAAACTCAAAAAGTTAGGATATAAAAAGGATATTGAAGGAAAAGCTTTGGAAAATGATTCTCAAGTATTAGAGATAAAACCACAAGATGTTATCCTCCCAGCTTGTCCGATATCTCCAAATGAACCTGCTAATGAGATTTTGTTTAGAACCTCAAAATTCATTGATGATTTGCTAATTTCTTTGTATGGAATGAAGTCTTTTTACAATTTGAAATCAAAAGAAGGTATTATTGGTCATTATATTATTTGTTTAGCTCCACATACTTCTGCAGGGATTCTTGGACGGATTATTGGTTTTTCAAAAACACAGGGATTCTTTGCTCACCCGTTATTTCATGCTGCTATGAGAAGAGATGTTGATGGTGATGAATCTTGCTTCTTTTTGCTGATGGATGGATTACTAAATTTTTCTCAGAAGTTTTTACCTTCTTCAAGAGGAAGTACAATGGATGCACCTCTTGTTTTGACTTATTTTCTTAATCCTACAGAAGTTGATGACATGGTGTTCCATGTTGATATAGCATCAAGATATCCTTTAAAATTCTATTTAGCAGCATTGCAGTATAAGATGCCTTGGGAGGTAAATATAAAGCAAGTTGGTGATTATCTTAACACACCATTCCAATATGAAGGTTATGGATATACTCATCCAACAAGTGACTTAAATAATGGTGTGTTATGTTCAGCTTACAAGCTCCTTCCTAGTATGAAAGAGAAATTAAAAGGCCAGATGGATTTAGCTGAGAAAATAATCGCTGTTGATGAAACAGACGTTGCTCGTTTAGTTATAGAAAAGCATTTCTTGAGGGACATAAAAGGTAATCTTAGGAAGTTTTCCTCTCAGCAGTTCAGATGTGTTAATTGCAATGAAAAATATAGAAGACCCCCGTTGATAGGTAAGTGTTTAGAGTGTGGTGGAAAGTTAATGTTCACAGTTTCAGAGGGTTCTGTTGTAAAATATTTGGAACCAAGTATAAGCTTAGCAGCGAAGTATAAAGTTTCAGCTTATTTAATGCAATCCTTAGAATTAACCAAGAGAAGAATAGAAGATGTTTTCGGACAAGAAAAGGAAAGGCAAGAAGGGCTTGGTAAGTGGTTTGATTAATCGCTCAAAAAACAGCTTGTGCATAAGGAACACCACCAATTTTTAATGTTTTGTCAATTAGCTTTTCTTTTTTAAGTAAATCAACAATTTTATTTCCTACAACGTTTAGGCAACCGGCTTCTTTTATTAAATCCAAAACTTCTTCTTTTCTCTTTTTTTCTCCTTTGTAGAAAGATGAGTTAAGGTCTAAAACTTTGTTTCCTTCTGTTATTTTTTTCCCTGCAAGTTCTTCATCAATAATAGCAAGAATTATTTTTGAAGATTCTGCTTTATGTTTTTTTACTATGAAAGACATTTTTATATCTTTGAGTAAAAAGAATGTTTTGCTCCGCAGGCCTGACATTTTAGGAATGATATTCCTGCATCTTTTGTTAGTTTGGTGTCTGGCTTTCCACATTCTTTGCAAAGAACGAAAGTATCTGCATATTGAGCGATTTTTTCATTAATCTTTGAAGCTGAAAGTTTTGTTCCGAAGATTACAGCGTTTTTTCTCATCTCCCCAGGAGTTGCTAGTTCTTTAAGTATGTATTTTAAGACGTGTTCTGTTTTTCTTCTCAAAACCTTTGTGATTTCAACAAAATTGCTAGCAACTGTTTTGTTTCCTTCAATATGTCCTCTAACTTTAGGTATATTGAATCTTTCTTCTTTTGAAACTACTTCTGGAATTTGTTTTTTTCCTTTCTTTAACATTTGCTCGTAATCCATGTTTTTGTAAGAAAGTTATTTATTTTTTAAATGTTTTCTATTTAGGGCTCTGTCCAGAATAGTGATTTGAAATTCAATGGTTAATTGAATTTCAAAGCAT
>JACNFY010000010.1 GCA_014384375.1 Nanobdellati archaeon | reverse complement strand
AACTAAGAAGAAAACCCAGAACAACAAAGTGGACAAACGAGTTTCACAGGGTAAAAGAAGGAAAGAAAGCATAAAGGTGATAAATATGATCGAGAAAAGCTTAATAATACTGAAAGCAGACGTCGTCGCCAGAGGATTAATAGGAGAGATTACAAGCAGATTCGAGAAGGTTGGCTTGAAAATAGTGGCTATGAAGATGATGAAAGTGCCAAAGAAACTAGCCCAGAAGCACTACCAGAAGGACGATGAATGGTTACTGTCAGTCGGCAAGAAGCTGATCAAGAATCAGAATTTGAATCCTAAGAAAGAAGATCCGATGAAGCATGGACAAAGAATATGTGACACATTAGCACAAGACCTAGTAATATATCCTGTGATTGCGATGGTGCTTGAAGGACATAACACAGTCGATTTGGTGAGAAAGATGGTTGGAGAGCAGTCACCAGAGAACTCTGCACCAGGAACCATCAGAGGAGACTATTCATTCGACACATATGTGCTTGCAAACGCCTATAACAGGCCTGTGATAACATTGGTTCATGCCTCTGACAGCAAGAAAACAGCAGAGAAAGAGATAAAGTTATGGTTCAAGAAAGACGAACTTGTAGAATGGAAGAAACCTGACGAGGAACTACATTTTAGAAAGCAGAAAAAATGATACTGTTGTTTTTAGGCTCACCAGGAGTAGGAAAAGGAACGTATGCACAAGTATTGACAGAGGTGCTTGAAATCCCTCATATTTCCACAGGAGATCTTTTGAGGGAGGAAGCAAAGAGAGACACTCCTCTAGGAAGGGAGATAAATGAAATAATGATGAAAGGTGAGCTAGTTCCTGATCATGTAATGCTAAAGCTTATCGAGGAAAGAATCACACATGATGACTGCAAGAACGGCTTTATATTGGACGGTTTTCCAAGAAACCTTGTCCAGGCAAACCACTTGCAGAACCTCGTCGACATCACACATGTGCTGAACTTCAAGGCAGACGACGAGGTCATCATCCAAAGACTGTCTGGAAGAATCACCTGCAAGAAATGCAACATGATCTACAACAAGGTCGGAAAAAAACCTGAGATTGAAGGTGTATGCGATAAGTGTGGTGGAGAACTATTCCAGAGAGAGGATGACAAGCCAGAATCAGTCAAGAAGAGGCTGGATGTGTATAGAGAAAAGACACAGCCTTTGATTGACCATTATACTAATAAAGGCTTGTTGGTCGAGGTTGTGATCAATAAGCATATCATAGAGATTAAAGAAAGATTGATCTCACAGATAAAAGCCTATTTGGAAGGCAAGATAAACAAAATTGAAGAGATAAAGTAGAAGGTGAATTGAAATGGGAGAAAAGATGGTTGACAAGGTCACGAAGATTATGAATAAACCTGAGAATATCAGGAATATAGCTATATGCGCTCATATAGATCATGGAAAGACAACTCTGACAGACAACCTTCTTTCAGGAGCAGGAATGATGTCCGAGGAGCTGGCAGGTAAACAGCTTGCAATGGATTTTCATGATGACGAGCAAGAAAGAGGAATAACTATCGACACAGCAGCTGTCAGCATGGTACACGAGGTTGATGGCAATGAATATCTAATTAATCTCTTAGACACACCTGGGCACGTCGATTTTGGCGGTGACGTTACTAGAGCTATGAGAGCTGTCGACGGAGCAGTGGTTTTGTGCTGCGCTGTTGAGGGTGTAATGCCTCAGACAGAAACCGTACTAAGACAAGCTTTGAAAGAGAGAGTCAAGCCGATACTATTCATAAACAAGGTTGACAGATTGATGAAAGAGCTTAAATTGACTCCCGAATCCATGCAGGAACGCTTTATGAAAATTATAGCTAATGTTAACAAGCTGATAAAAGATATTGCAGAGCCTGAATATGGTCCTAAATGGCAGGTTAATGTCCAGGACGGATCTGTCTGCTTTGGTTCAGCCTTCCACAACTGGGCTATGTCACTCGATTACATGCAGAAGAAAAACATAAGTTTCAAGGAGATAATAGATGCTTATGAAAAGGGTGATTGGGGGGATTTAAAGAAGAAAGCCCCTCTGCACGAGGTTTTGCTGAATGCTATCATAAAACATCATCTCAACCCAGTAGATGCTCAGAAGTACAGGATTCCAAAGATATGGCACGGTGACAAGGAATCAGCGCTTGGAAAGAGTCTTTTGAACTGTGATTCTAGCGGAAAACTAGCTTTTGTAGTGACAAAGGTTGTTGTCGACCCACAGGCAGGAGAGATTGCTGCCGGAAGACTGTTCTCAGGAACTATGAAGAAAGGCGCTGGTATCTACATGAACCGGAAGAATGTGTCCATAAGGACTCAGCAAATATACATCTATAACGGTGCTAAGAGGGAGATCGTTGACAATGTGCCTGCAGGAAACATCATAGGTCTTGGAGGTTTGAAAGATGCTTATCCAGGAGAGACAATCACTGAAGAGCCTGATGAGCCTTTCGAGAAGATATCTCACATTTTCGAGCCTGTTATAACAAAGTCTATAGAGGCTAAGAACCCTGCAGACCTTCCAGAACTGGCAAAGATTCTTGTTCAAGTCTCAAAGGAAGACCCATCGCTTGTCATAGAGATTAATAAGGAGACAGGAGAGAACTTGATGAGCGGAATGGGTGAATTGCACTTAGAGATAATCGAGAATAGGATTGTGCAGGACAAAGGATTGGATATTCTGACAAGCGAGCCCATAGTTGTCTACAGAGAGACTATCACAAGGAACAGCGGCGCGCCTTTCGAGGGAAAATCACCTAACAAGCACAACAAGATATTCTTCATAGTCGAGCCTTTGAGCGATGAGATGGGAAAAGCCATGAAAGAAGGCAAAATCCCTGAAGGAAGAAAAAAGAAGAAGGACATGGAGTTATGGCAAGCTTTAGAAGCAGCAGGTATGAACTCTAAGGAGTCGAGGAAGGTAAGAGACATAGTCAACGGAAACATCCTTGTCGACGGTACAAGAGGTGTTGTCCATATTGGAGAAGTCATAGAGATGATTATGGACATGTTCGAGGATGTCATGAAAGCAGGGCCTATAGCCGGAGAGCCTTGTACAAAAGTGAAGGTCATAATTAAGGATATGAAGCTCCACGAAGACGCTATCCACAGAGGACCTGCACAGTTCTACCCCGCTGTTAGGATGAGTATAAGAGGAGCTATGAGCCAAGCAAATCCATTGTTGTTCGAGCCTGTTCAGACTCTAAGATTTGAGGCTCCTAACGAGTACATGGGTGAGATAAGCAAGATCATATCTAATAAGAGAGGACAACTGATAGACATGAAGCAGGAAGGAGAGACAGTTATAGTGATAGGTAAGCTTCCTGTAGCAGAGATGTTCGGATTGAGCTCTGAACTTAGAAGCGCAACAGGCGGAAGAGGAATTTCATCCTTGGTTGATCAGAATTTCGAGAGAATGCCTGATGAGTTGCGGCATAAAGTAATAGCCCAGATAAGACAGAGAAAGGGCTTAAAAGTCCAGGAGGATGATTCAGAGTAGATTTGAGGAAAACTTTAGAGTTGTGGCTCAACTTTAAAACAATAAGATTTATAAAGGGTTTATTATTCCTCAAAAACACTCTTAATTAAAGAATAATAGAGGAGGAAGATAGAAATGGCAAAGGAAAAAACACACATAAATCTCGTGTTCATCGGACACGTAGATCACGGTAAGTCTACTACAGTTGGGAGGCTACTATTCGATTCAGGAAACATCGATGAGCAGACCTTGAGAAACCTTAAGATTAAAGCTAAAGAGCTTGGAAAGAGTGGATTTGAGTTTGCATTCGTGATGGATAACCTGAAAGAAGAGAGGGAAAGAGGTCTTACAATCGACCTGGCTCATAAGAAGTTCGAGACTGACAAGTACTACTTCACCATAATTGATGCGCCAGGACATAAAGATTTCATTAAGAACATGATTACAGGTGCAAGTCAAGCTGACGCAGCAGTCTTGGTTGTAGCAGCTAACGACGGAGTCATGGCTCAGACAAAGGAGCACGTATTCCTAGCAAGAACACTCGGTGTTGGACAGCTAATCGTAGCAGTGAACAAGATGGATATGAAAAAATATGACGAATCAGTGTTTAACAAGATAAAAACAGAGGTTTCAACACTATTGAAGACTGTTGGTTACAATCCTGATGAGATTCAGTTTGTACCACTCGCATCTTTACCAGGAGACAATGTCTTCAAGAAATCAGACAATTTGTCATGGTGGAAAGGAGGAACTCTCCTGGAAGAAATAGACAATCTCAAAGAGCCTGAGAAACCAACTCAACTTCCATTGAGACTTCCAATACAGGATGTCTATAACATCACTGGTATTGGTGTCGTACCTGTTGGAAGAGTAGAGACAGGTGTTATGAAAGTTGGCCAAAAAGTCACTGCAATGCCAGGAAGAGAGGGTAAAGGCGTCCCTGGTGAAGTCAAGAGCATAGAGATGCACCATGAGCAGATGAAACAGGCAGTGCCAGGAGACAATGTTGGTTTCAACGTTAGAGGATTTGGAAAGAATGATATAACGAGAGGAGATGTCGTCGGCCCAGCCGATAAAGCTCCAACAGTCGCAACTGAATTCACAGCTCAGATTGTCGTGTTGAACCACCCAAGCGTTATCACTGCTGGCTACACACCAGTGTTCCACATACACACTACACAGGTAGCCTGCCAAATAATTGCTATTGAGAAGAAATTGAATCCTGCAACAGGAGAAGTGTTGAAGGAGAACCCCGATTTCATCAAGAACGGCGATGCAGCCATTGTGAAGATAAAACCCGTTCAACCGTTGGTTATTGAGAAGCAAAAAGACATTCCGCAGCTATCCAGGTTTGCTGTCAGAGACTCTGGCGCAACTGTTGCCGCGGGTATGTGTATCAACTTAACCAAGAAATAATTTGTTCATTTTTTTGATTTTTTCATGGTGAACGCGAGCTTTATCATGATGTAGGTTGCAGCGACCACAGAGGTAGAAAATGCAGAAAGCGAGAATAAAACTTGCAAGCACGGATATAAACAAGATTAATCAGACTTGTGAGTATATAAAAGGGGTCGCTGAAAAGACGGGCGTCGTTATGAGAGGTCCTATTCCTCTGCCTACTAAAAAGCTCAAGGTTACCACGAGAAAAAGTCCCTGTGGGGACGGTTCTGCTTCTTGGGATCGTTATGAGATGAGAGTTCATAAAAGACTAATTGATATGGGCCTTGATGAACGTGCTTTGAGACTTGTTATGAGAGTCCCTATCCCTGAAGGTTTGAGCATCGAAATAGAGATGATCGATGCTTAGTAGTTCTATAAAAAGATTTTTTCTTAAATCTAGCACAAGGTTTATATATAATTAGTCACTTCTTGGTGGTTATGAGAAAGTTCGACATATTATTGCCTGCAGGATTTGAGACAGATATTGATAAGATAGAAAGAAGAAAACAACGCTTTCTAACCAATCATCATGTTCATTATCTGGAAGGACAACCTAAAGGGATATGCATCAAGATAGATGGTGATTACCTTCTCCAGAGAACGATTAATGCTTATAGGAACTCAAGGTATGTAAACAACATCTTTGTGATTGGACCGAAATGGTTATACGAAGACAGGATAAAAGATTGCTTTTTCATCGATTACAATGTTGGACTAGCAGAGAATGTTATTGCAGGCATGAGATCGTTGAACGAAAACATAGTTGGTGTCTCACCAATAGACGTGCTTTTCGAGACTGACCATATAGACGCTTATCTTGAGAGCATTGAGCAGCATCTAGGGATAGATATAATATTCCAGGCTGTGAGAAGAGATGCTCTTAAAGGTGTTGATAAAGGATATGACAAACCTTCATACTGGTTGAAAGAAAATGAGAGTGCTGAGAAGGCTACAAGAGTAATACATGGACCTTTAAATATCAGTAGAACAAGAGTGGCTGACAACAAAATGATTCATACGATGATTGAAGTGTTCTATAGTCAGCGAGGAAAAGGAATTTATAGACAATTTGTTGATATAGCCAGATATGTTGTGAGATCACCCGATATAAACCATAAGAATGTATTAGCAAGAGCGATACCCAAAGTATCTAAGTTTGCCAAAAAACAACTAACATTGGAAGAATTCATGGATGTTCTTGAGAGATGTGTGATTCCAAGGAATGATTACAAAGGTAGAGGAAAACATTTTAAAGTAGGTATTGTACCAGATGAAATAGCACCTGCATTTGGCTTAGATATCGATACTCTTGAGGAGGATGAGCTAATTCATGCAGAGTACACACCAATTGAGAAGATAGTTGACTTACCTTATGAAGAAATATTGAGAAAATCAACTATCTCCAATTCACAACCACGTCATCAGTCCGCTCATAGGGAAGAATCTGACTCTCAGATATTGAGAGCTGACTCCCAACATTGAACATCAAGTATCCTGTCAAACCAATCATTGCAGCGTTGTCTACCAAATAGTGGTTCTCTGGGATAAAGCATTTTGCTCCTCGTTCTTTGCACATTATCCTTGCCATTTCTTTCAATCTTGAGTTGCAGGCTACACCTCCGCCAAGAACTAATTCTTTTTTTTCGCAGTGTGCCATTGCTCTCTCTGCAACCTCTATCAGCATTGCAAAGGTTGTTTCCTGGATAGAGTAGCATAAATCCTCTTTTGAGTTCTTCTTTGACTGTATCTTCTGTTTTAGGTTTGTCTGCAAGCCTCCGAATGACACATCCATTCCTTTGACCACGTACGGCAGTTCGATGTATCTCTTTGATTTTTTAGCTAGTTTCTCTATCTGTGGCCCTGCTGGGAATCCTAGTCCTAACTCTCTGCCAAAACTATCTAATAGGTTTCCAATACCAATATCCAATGTTTCTCCGAATATGCGATATTTTCCGCCGTCATAGGCTATCACTTGTGTGTTTGCACCGCTTACATACAACAATATAGGGTCTTTTGCACCTTCTAAACGTCCGATCTCTAGGTGTGCTATGCAGTGATTCACACCCACCAACGGTTTTTTTAGTAGTAGTGAGAGGCTTCTTGCAAAGGTTGCTCCTATCCTTAGACAGTGACCTATGCCAGGCCCTTGAGAGAATGCTATAATATCTATATCTTTGAGCTCGACTTTCGCTGTTTCTAGTGCTTGTTTTAGCACTTTATCACACACCTCTACATGATGCTCTGCTGTCTTTGCAGGTATCATGCCTCCGCTCTTGGTTGTGTATGAATCCTTTATATTGCAGAATATTTTCATATCCTTCAATACAGCCACTCCAAATGTGTGCGCTGTGCTTTCTATGCCAAGGGTTATTGTCATTGGTTTGTTAGAAAAAGAATCTGTTTAAAAATATTTAGTTAGGATTTTGGAGGTATGGTGAACTATAGTCTCCTACTTTTATCATTCGAATTGTGTTTTCTATTGTTTTGTTTGCTATATGAAGTTGTTTCGACCAATCAATAAATTCTACATGGTATTCTCTCATTTTATCCACTATGCCTGCTTCGTTCTCTCTTAGCTGTCTCACTGCATCACCTATATTGTCTGCTTCAAACTCCATTATTTTATTTCTATAGGCTGAAACTACTGCTTTATCACCTTCATGAACTAGAAAACATGATAGTCTATCTGAATGTGTATGATATAGTCTAGCAGAATAATCTGATTTGTCATCTATATAGAATAGTTTAAGTTGTTTCAAACCCACGTCTTTTCTCTTCATATTAGTTAGAAATAACAGTGTTAGTATTTAAATATTTCTATTATTTGTCATTTGTTGGTGATGAAAATATTTAGAAAATGTTTTAAATTAGCTATCCATAAATCTGAGAAAATGGAGCCTTTGCTGCTTTGGATTCTTGTTCTGGTAATCGCTTTATACATCCTGATAAAGTCTGCTGATTATTTCACTGAGTTTGCAGAGAAGATAGGGTTGTTAATTGGAATGTCGCCATTTCTTATAGGACTTACAATTGTTGCATTCGGGACGTCTGCTCCTGAGTTGGCCACATCAATAGCATCTGTGTTCAGAAATTCACCAGAGATCGTGCTTGGAAATGTGATTGGTTCAAACATCGCTAATATCCTGTTAGTTCTCGGGATTGCAGTATTGATAGCCGGAAGAATTCATCTAAAGTTCAAATTCAACAAGTTTGACAAGATGTTACTGGCTGCATCTGCGCTCCTGCTTTTGTTCTTTGGGATTGATGGCTCTATCGGTTCATTTGAGTCAGGTATCCTATTATTGCTGTATGTGATTTATATAGCATCAATAGTTATTAGTCATAAGCAAAACAAGATTAAGAAATCAAGTCTTAGGTTGCAACCGTTTATTTTGCTGATCTTCAGTGGTTTGGTGCTCTATACGAGCGCTGAGCTCGCTGTTAAGTCAGTTATAAATATAAGTGGATTGATTGGTCTCGGGAAGGAGATCATAGCTGCCAGCGTGATTGCTTTTGGCACTTCTCTTCCTGAGTTGGTTGTATCGGTAACAGCTGTTAGGAAAGGAAAACACGGAATTGCGGTTGGAAACATCCTTGGTTCCAATATATTCAACACTTTGGTTGTTGTTAGTATATCAGGATTCCTCGTCTCTTTGCCAGTTACTCACATGATGGCGTCGCTTGGTATGATAGTCATGGTCTTGGCTACTTTCCTGTTCCTCTTCTTTGTTAGGAATAATAAGGTTGGGAAATGGGAAGGAGTTGTTATGTTGTTGATTTATTTATTCTTCATCTTTAAACTTTTCAATCTCTTATAAGGAAAAACTTTTTATAAAGAACCTGCACGCGTTATTAGCATGAAAGAGAAGAAACTAACGATTGTGGATGACAATGACGTGCCTTTTGGAAGCGCTTATAAAAAGGATATTGTGAAGAACAAGTGGAACTACAGATGTGTGCATATATTCTTGTTTAATAAGAAGGGAGAGCTATTGATAGGCAAGAGACCGCCTTTCAAAAGGAGATTTCCCAACAAGTGGAGTTCTGGCGCTGGTGGGAAGGTTGATGATGGTGATAGCTATGAAGATGCAGCCTATCGCGAAATGAAGGAGGAGTTAGGTGTAAGAGTTGATCTGAAGAAGCACAGCAAATACACCTATCTAAATGAACTCTATGGCTACACTGTTTTTCACGAGTTATTTGTAGGAAAAGCAGAAGGTGGCTTTAAACCAGATCCTAGCGAGATTGAAAAACTTAAATGGGTCACAATAGACTGGGTGAAGAAAGACGTAAAGGATAATCCTGAGAAGTATGCAACGCCTTTCATAGAAGCGTTGAAGAGTTATCTGAAGGAGGGCTCTAAATGAATGTGTTGTTTATCTGCAAGTGGAACAGGTTCAGGAGCAAGGTTGCAGAGGCTTATTTTAATGAGAGGATAAAAGGTTCTGCTCATAAAGCCAAGAGCGCTGGGTTTATCTACAACCTTCCTATAAGCAAGGAGATATTTGATATCACTAAGAAGGCTGGTTTGAATATTACTTCTACACCTGTTGGCCTTGATTTGGAATTGTTGAGATGGGCTGATGAGATAATAATAACAGCTGATGACGTTCCTCCATATATTTTTGATGAAAAGGAGATTATTAACAGAAAAATAACAGTTTGGGAATTTAAAGACGAAGATGAAAGTGATGAAGCAGGGCAGCTAAAACTTGTTGAAGCCATTAAGAAAAAAATCGATGAATTTGTGAGAGAATTTTAGAAAAAGACAAGATTTAAATACTACTTAGTGACATACTATGTGTTAGAGGTGAGGGGACTTGGCAGCCAAAAAAACTTCTAAGAAGGCAGCAAAGAAAAAACCTGCTGCTAAAAAGAAAGGTTTGAAAAAGGTTTCTCCTGACGTAGGTTTCTATGTTTGTGACGGTAGTTTATGCAAGGACTTGTTCGAGCTCTCAGAGACTATCGACAAGCTCGCTAATGACATGTTCAAGCATCATGTGAACGAGATGAAGAATGACTTTGCTAACTGGGTGGAGTTCGTGTTTGAAGAGCCTGAATTAGCTAAGAAGCTTAGGAAGACAAAGAACAAGGACAGGCATGTTGTGGAGATACTGAGATATGTTGTTAAAGAGTTGAAGTAAGGAAAGCCTTGGAGGTATAATAATTAGTTCTAGAGTATAATAATCTTTAAATATTAATTATATCAGTAATAGCATATTGACAGCGGTGCTTTTTCATGGATGGAAGGGAAGAGTTGTACATCGTAAAGACAAATATTGAACCTTGGTTTTTGCATGAAGAACCTTCTGAGTTTCAGGAAAAGATGTTTCTGGCATTTATAACTACTATTAGGAGGCGTTATCAGGGTTTTGACATTCCTATTTTTGCTGTTCTTGATAATGATGTGTTTGTATATGCTGAGACCATACAAGGAGGAGGGATTCAAGGGACTTTACCTTATAATGCTGAAGATATCTCTGATTTGATATCTGACTTCAGAAATGGAATAGATGGAACAATTCCCATAACAGCTGTTGTTGAGTTTGTGCCTAACGGTGCTTTGAAAGACGCGTATAAACTGCTTGCAAAGAAATATGATGTTATAAGAATTAATGCTGTTTAATACGAGAAAATTGTTTGTTCAAGAACACTTTTTATAAATTTCTAAACATATATCTTATGCTAGAATATGTTGGTGTGTGTTGTTCTATCACGTTATCCTCTATAGAAGATGCTTCAGAAACTGCTTCAACTACAGTTTGTTCAATTGCCTCAACAGATTCTGTTTTGCCTAATTTTTTACCTAACTCTACTGCTCTTGCTCCGAACTTTATCATTTTCTCAGTGATGTATTGAACACCTCTGACATCGCTTATGTTAAATGCTGTTTTTAACATTTCAGAATAATCTTCTAAGACCAATGCATTATATCCAAATCTTAATCTTGTAAACATTTGAAGTCCTTTACTCGTTCATTGGATCATAACAGCAATCTCTTTCTAGAGAGCCATCCATAAAAGCATAGTATTCGTCCAGAGTCTGGGGAGGGTCTTTTGGGACTATAACCATTTCTCCATCCCGTGTCACAACACTTTGAGTGTTCTGTGCACGTGGGTCTGTTGGGTCAACAGAATAATTGTTAGTGATTCTGCTTGCAGAATTATTCCCTGTCATGTTCTTGGCTTTCAGTACTTCAGGATTGTCATTCATTGAAAACAGGAATAAAGAATTCTATAAAAATGTTTTGGAGATGGATTCCTGGCAGTTTTTATCTATAAAATGATGAAGAAATAGATTATCTGCAGCATCGGAACATTTCCTTCATGTCATAGAATGTTTTGCAAAAAAACTCACATGCTGACATCAGTTCTTTCTCCCCTTTCCTTGTCAATGAATAAACCTTATCCTTGCCAGCGGTTATGAGCCCTTTCTCCTTTAATTCTTTCAAAACAGGGTATATTGTGCCTGGGCTCGGCTTTGTTCCCCGTCTTTTCTGGAGTTCTTTGGCTATCTCTGCTCCGTTCATCTTCTTCTTGCTTAATATCCATAGTATTAGATAAGTTAGAAACCCTTTCATATCGTAGTATCGCATACTTATAGTATCGGATAACCTATATAAAAAAGTTTCTATATTTGAAAGTATGTATCGGACAACCGATATATTTATATATAGGTATTGGGTAACCGATATCGGACATACGATATAGAGGTGGAAAAATGGAACCAAAAGAATGTAAAATAGTTTGCGACGGCAAAGAGATCGCAACTCTCACCTGTACAGAAGGAGGATTTACTGTAAAATGTACAGAGGAAGGAAAAGAACTATGTAGGGAAATGTGCAAAGAGTGCTGCTAAATAGCAGCATTTCTTTTTTTTCAAAAATTATTTAAATTATAATAAAGCCCTATTAAACATTAAAAAAAGAAAAAAGATTTAATTGTTTATGGGAAAAATCAATAATCCAAACCAGATAGTTCTTGTAACAGGCAGATATAAAGGAAAGGATAACATTATCACAATGACTTGGTGGACCAAGACCTCTTTCCAGCCGAATTTGTATTTGATATCTGTCGGACATATAAGGCATTCTCATGAAATGATTTCTAAAAGCAAGTGCTTTGTGATTAACTTCATGCCTTTCGAGCTTTCTAAAGAGATTCTGTATTGCGGCAAGAGTAGCGGGAAAGGTGTGGACAAATTCAAAGAGACAGGCTTGCACAAAGAGGAAGCAGAGAAGATAGATTGCTGCAGGATAAAAGAAGCATTAGCTTTTGTTGAGTGCAGGATAATAGATAGTTTTGTCACTGGCGACCACACTGTGTTTATCGGCGAGGTTGTCAATGCAGATTTTAAAAAAGAAGGAAAGAGACCTTTTCAACTGGATAGAAATGTGTTTGTGACGACAGAATAACCTTCACCGTACGCTCTTGTATCCGCCTTCCACACCTTTCTTTGAGAATACTATTTGCCATAACTGGTTTCTTCTTGCCCTGGAGGCACCTGCGCAGCTGAGAAGGTAGTATGTCCACATCCTGTAAAAGCGTTTATCATATTCATCTTTTATCTTATCCCAGTTCTTTGTGAAGTTTTTATGCCAGGCCATCAATGTCTTATCGTAATCAGCTCCGAAATTGTGCCAGTCTTCCATCACAAACAAGCCCTCAGTCGCTTTCCCAAACTGTTTTATCGAAGGAATCATTCCATCCGGAAAAATATACTTGTCCATCCAGGGATCCCCTGTTGTTCTTGAAAGATTGCTTGCTATAGTGTGCAGCAGGAATATTCCGTCAGGTTTTAAGCAGCGGTTGACCACTCTCATAAAAGTCCTGTAATTCTTGTAACCGACATGCTCAACCATTCCAATCGAGACAATACGATCAAATTTTTCATTCAGAGTACGGTAATCCTGTAATCGTATCTCAACAGGCAGTCCTTTGCAAAGCTCCTTGCTCAACGCTGCCTGTTCTTTAGAAACAGTTATTCCCAGCACTCTGGCTTTGTATTTTTCAGCAGCGTATTTTGCAAATCCTCCCCATCCACTTCCGATATCCAGAACAGTCATGCCATGCTTTAACCCTATCTTCTTACATATTAATTTTAACTTTGCTTTCTGAGCCTGATAAAGGGTTTTTGCGTTTTTCCAGTAGCCGCAGCTGTAGTTCATACCCTTATCCAGCATCCTCTTATAGAGTTCATTGCCTTTATCATAATGTCTTTTCCCAATATTATAAGCTTTTGATCTTTGGGCGTTTGTTAACTTGGCTTTTATGAATCTCCAAATAATATGTATGTTCACCTTCCTGTCCAAACCTGCTCTGAGTATCTTGGTGAAGAACTGGTCAAGCTTTTTACAACCCCACCAGCCATCCATGTAAGACTCTCCCAAAGCCAGAGAACCACCTGCCAAAACCCTTGAATACAATCTCTCGTCGAAAACTTGTATATCCCAGGGCCTGTCACCGTTTATTCGAACATCTGCTTTGGAAAGAATTCTTTGAACAATTTGCTTTGAATTCCCAAACATACAAGAAAGTAAATATTAGCATTATAAAAAGGTTTAGAAATTAGCTCAACTCTCTCAACACTTCACCAAGCTTGTCGAAGTTCTCGCCAAACGCAACCCAGTCCTTGCCCATGGATTCAAGAATAGCATCATAATAACTCTGAGCGTCTGCAATCAGCTCTTCAGAAGTTTTTTCCTCTTCACCAACCTTTATAATAGTTTTAGCCTTTCCGAACAACACATTCAATGCGATCTCCAAGGTCTCTTCCATCACAACCCTTTCGCCGTCAGAGACCAGCACCCTCTTCAACTGTGGCAGCTGTCCCTGCTCTGCCTGTATGTACAACGGCTCAATGTATAAAAGACTGTCCTTTATAGGTATCACTAACAGGTTCCCTCTAGTCACTCTCGAGCCTTGCTGTGACCACAGGGTTAATTGCTGCGATATCTCTGAGTCCTGATCGAACTTTGCCTCTGTCTGCAATGGTCCGTATATCAGTTTTTCTTTCGGAAACTTGTACAGAAGCAGTTTTCCATAGTTTTCCCCGTCAGAACGGGCTGCCATCCACGCAATCATATTGTCCTTTCTTATCGGGGTGAAGGAAGTCATTAAAACAAACTCTTCTTTCTCCTCTTCAGGTAGTTTGATTATAATGTAGTAAGGTTCGACTTTCATCTGCTGACCTGTACCGTATATCTCAGAAGGTATCTGCCACGCATCCTCTTTGTTATAGAAAACCGTTGAATCCTCCATGTGGTATGTGTTGTAAATGGCTGATTGTACCTTGAAAAGATCGACAGGGTATCGTATGTGCTTTTTCAGGTCTTCAGACATTAAGTCAAAAGATTTGAACTGCTTAGGGAATATCTTTGCATAGGTCTGTATCAGAGGATCCTCTGGATCAACCACATAATACGTCACAGCCCCTTCATAAGCGTCCACAACTACTTTAACAGAATTCCTTATGTAATTTATTCTTCCAAACTTCTCAGAATATGGAAAATTGTTAGAGATAGTGTATGCATCTTGTATCCAGTATAACCTGCCTTCACTTATCACAAGGTACGGGTCTTCGTCAAGCATCATGAAAGGTGTTATCTTTGATATCCTGTCTTGGATGTTTCTGCTGAACATTATCCTGCTGTCCTTTGTTATGTCTGATGACAAGAGTATCTTTATATCCAGGAATTTTAATGCCAGCAAGAGTTTCTTTGTGAAGGAGTCCAGCTGCACACCTCCTTTGCCGTCGTATTGTATGTACTCGTTCGTGTTCCCCTTTGGGAAGTCAAATTCTTTTGTGTTGGTGTTTACCAGCACGAATGTGTTGTCTTTCTCTCCGTAGTAGATCCTTGGATTCTCTATTATCAGGTTTTCTTCATCAACGTTTGCTACTGGCGGTATGTCCTGTATAAAATAGTCTGGCAATCCTTCCTTGGTCACGCTGTTCACAGGGCTCATCACCACTCCAAAACCATGAGTGTACACCATGTGGAGGTTCACCCAGGTCTTTGCGTTATCTACAATCTGTCTCTGATTCATCTCTCTTGGCGCTAACATCACCTGTGTGTATTTATCATTTATATCATACCTGTCTATATCTATCCCTGATAGGTCATAGTATAATCTGATTTCCTGTGTCTGCTTGTATGTCTGCGTTAAAGGCCTCCAGTCCAGTATCCTTACATTATCAATCGTCTCTGAGGCTTCTTCCAGGGTTTCAGGTGTTATTGTCTGCTCTACATTGAAGTCCTTCTCCTCCACATCTGAAAGCCCGTAAGCCAATTTTGTGAATTCTATGTTGTTCTCTATGTAAGGCTTCTCTAGGTTGATCTCGTTTGGTGAAACTTTCAAAGATTGCATCACTGCAGGTATGACTGTTGGTCCTATGAAGAGTACTATTATGTATAGGATTACTGCGTATAGCAGGATGTGTCTTTTCTTTAGTTTCTTGCTACCTGATATGAAGAATATCCATATGTAGAAGAGAACCGCTATGATAACTGCTAATATCATCAGGAATTTCATGATTGGCAAGAATGCTACCACGTCTGTGTATCCTGCTCCCACCACTATCCCCTTCTCAGAGTACATTATCGAGAACCTTGAAAGGTAGTGTCTGATTGCCAGAAGTATGAACACGAATGATCCTAGAATAGCTAGGTGCGCCAGCACCCCTCTATTCAGTTCTAGGGTCTGTGATTTAAAATCAATGACCTGCTCAGGAGTTCTCTGCCTGAACATGGATGCTATGTATGCCTGTAAGTAGTCTAATGCCACTAGGATTAAAGTTATCAAGACTGTCGTCATTATGAAACTCCAGACAGCCAGGATGAACGGCAACGAGAATATGTAGAATGACACGTCTTTCATGAAGATTGGATCTGCGATGTTAAAAGGTGTCTGTTTGAGATACTGTAACACTGTAAACCACTTGTGATAGGTTGTCATACCTATGAAATAAGACAACACCAATGTTATCAGTAACTTTAATTTGAAAGTAACAATCGATTTCTGGAGTCTGGACGACAACCAGAGGTTGAATAATGCAAATGCGAGAAATATTGCAAAGGATAATATGAACAGGATAATCTTTGTCTGTAAGCTTATCAGGAATATCTTTTCAAAATTTAAATTCTTGAACCACCAGTAATCAGTAAACAAGCCGAAAATCCTGAATAAGAATAAGATGATAAACCATATAATAATAATGATTATAGTACCCTTCCAGTTCCTTCTCACACCCATAAGAAAAAGAGAAGAGATAAGCGTATATAAATGTTATGAAAGAAAGTCCAGTGCTCCAACTATTCACAAGGCACGCTAATACTTGGTAATGCTATATTTGCTCCGTGAGTGCTTCTTAATTCTCCTCCTGCATTCACGTATGGATTTATCTGTCTTGGATCATTGTAAGTCAGATCTGAAAGCGACAAGTCAACTGCATCTCCTCCGCTCCATGTTGTTGTTGGCGGATCATCGTCTCCTCTGATGCAATCCCTCTGGCTTTCCCTGATAACCACTGACCAATTTTTCAGCTTTCATGTATGCGGCATCAAACTGGTCTTCTGGAACAGAATAAACTTTATATAAAAAGTTCAGGATATTCGTTTTTTCACATATAATTGTTTTAATCTTTTTGAATAATCACTTTCTTTATAGGCTTTCATCCATCTTCGCACTATGTTTGCACCATATGTTTTCATAGCGAGGTTTCGCCATTTCCTTCTTATATCGCTCCAAGCGTTTACTAACGACTCATGAAATATATTTCTTGTAGGCAGAAACCTTCTTCTTTTTGTTATGCTCTGCTCTCTTCTTTTTTCAATCAGGTTATGGACAAATCTCTTCATATAGAATATTCCAAATTGTATAGGGAAGCCTATCGTTGCATTGTAGGTCCAGTTCATCCAGTTGCCATAATTTATTTTCCTGGATATGAAACTGCCCTGATATCTTTTCTTCATCAGCGCTCTTGGTAAGTTTTGGAGTTCATATGGATTCAATCCTTCCGATGTTGGATCATAGCATAAGAACTGCCCATCATATTTGTCCCAGCCAACTGTTTCTAAAGGTAACAATCTTCCTTCTGCATCAAGCTTTGCTCTGAGTTCTGAGCCAGGCAGAGGCACTGCATTCAGCATCTGCAAGCTGTCAATCCTTGCGTTTTTTAAGAACTTCACAACTGCTTTAGCTCTTTTTTCCAGAGACAGGTTTGATTTATATTT
>JACNFY010000017.1 GCA_014384375.1 Nanobdellati archaeon | reverse complement strand
AAAAGCAACTAGTGACATATGTCACTTCGCTATACACTTTCTTTCGCATAGTTAAGGTTATAAGCTGGTAATCTGAAAGGTTTCCATCACTCGATGTTATTAAAATCTCATAAGTTCCTGTACTGTTGCCATGAGTTGTTTCCCAAACACCAGAAGAATTAATCGGAGAGCTGTAATAATAAGTTATATTGTCGCCATCTTCATCAGTTGCTTGAGCGTTAATTTGAACAAGATTTCCTTCGATTGTTATGATGTCGTCTAGGTTGTTAAGTATTGGTTGATGGTTTAGGCCGTCGATGATTTCAATAGAGGTTCCTGATATTGAATGTGCTTTGAAAATAGAAGCAGAAAGGTCAATGCCATTCTCCTCCAATATTCCTTTGCCATAGACATCTACATATTTATGCAAAACCTTCCATTTATTGAACATTTCAAGCTCTTCAGCAGAGAAAGAACTTCCTTCAATTGACCCTTTATGAGAGAGTATAACTTCTGCACTGCCATCACCATCAAAGTCGCCAACAATAGGACCATTTGTTGGAGTGGCTGAAATAAACTTTTTCCAAAGCAGTTGAGCAGTATTGCTTAAAACATATAAATACCCATCTTCAGTCATAAACAATATTTCTTTACCAGAAGAACTCTGATCAATGTCGGCAGCGATTACAGCGCTCTGAATTGTGTCTAGAGAGCCGCTTTCAGTAAAGCTGTAAAGCTCATTTCCATCAGAACTATTAAGTATTACAATCTTACCATCAGTAGGGTTCCAATTTTTATTCAAAGCAACAACCACTTCTAATTTTGAATCACCTACCAAATCAGCAACAGCTACAGGACCATAAGGCCACCAATTACTCGAAGTTGTAGTATTCCATTCTTGAGTGTTATCCTCACCACTGAAAACAAAAGTAGCATTGAAACTAGGAATGGTGCTGCAGGAAGCTCCAGTAACACAATTAGTGTTGAAAATAAATTCATACTTGTTATCCCTGTCAATATCAGCAATAGTGACAGGACCAGCAGCACTATTAAAATTAAAACTAGTTATCAAACTGCCACTACCACCATTATACATTCTTATACCGTCATAGACAGTACCAACAAGAATCTCCATAGAACCATTATTGTTTAAATCAGCAATAGCAGGATCACCATTACTACTACCAGTACCATAAGCATAAGCAGTTCCTAAAGGAGCAGACCACTCCTCAACTAATTCATCCCCAGAAAGATTATAAGCGTATATCTTTGCATCGAAACCAGCTAAAGAAGAAAAATTATTCGAGCGTTCAACAAACAACAACTCTTTAACACCATCCAAATCAATATCCTCAACAGCCCATCTTGTGATTCTCGTGGAATTATCCTTCTCTCTTGGATGGATATAATACGGGTACTCTAATACAGGAGCACCCTGACTGTTTAGAACCCAGAAACGACCATATATATCCCCAAACACTATCTCTTTATCACCATTATTATTAATATCAGTTATTGTCGGAGTGCCAATAACAGGCAGATACAAACCAACATCAGTCTCACCCTCAGTAGTAGTCCAATCATCGTCAAATCCACTTCCATCAGAATACAAGGCGAAAACCCTGCCTCTGTTCTCTGAAGCATTATTAATATAAACACTGTTTTTAGTGCCCACAATAATTTCTTGTTTGCCATCACCATCCAAGTCAGCGAAAGCCGGATGATCCAAGCCATCAGTCTGACCATCACCAGGAAAAGTGAAGTCATCAGGGCTTGTTTCGTTGGATAAGTCACCTTTGAAAGTAGTAGAGCCAGTTCTTCGATTGTCATGTCTATAGGTAGGCCACTGAGGATCAAAAAATGCCCACGCAGTGTCAATTTCTGATTGGTCAACAATACTATACCTAGAAAAATTACTGAAATCCTCTCCATCATAACTATCATGAGCCCAAAAATCTGTAGAAGAATCCGTATCATTATATCCAATAAGAGTAATAGCGTGAAGAGGAAAGAAAAATTCTGGAATTTCTAAAAAGGTCATGTGTGCATAAATAATCCCATATTTTCTAATTGCTTCTTTCAAACTTTCGGCGTTTGTATCTATTGGTATGAATTCATATCCATCTAAAAGATCACCATTCATTACATCATAATTAATTTCTGATATTATCGGGTCTGGTTCGTATAACCAATCTGAAGGAGGATTAGTTAACAAATCAGCATAACCTTTTGTGTTAAAAGGTACTCTTTCACCTGTCACGCTATCTCTATAAAATGCAGCATAGCAATACGTGAGAGTTGGTACTATAAAACATATAGAAGGAGAAGAATCATGATAGATTGATTCGAGCAGCCGTGGATTTGTCCCATTTTCAGTTCGATTGTTTACAAAATTTGAGTAAGTTCCTAAGGTCATACCTGTGGTTAATTTTACCCAATCATTAACTGTTGCCGCACCATAGCTTAGGCACTTTGGTACTCTTGGATTTGATGGCTTCTCCCAATTAACACCATAAGCCGAATTTACATAATCAATCCAACTTGCGTTATATCTCTGGTCCTTAAACGGAAGTCTGTCCCATTCTGGAATTAAATAATCCAATTCTGATCCAACCGGTGCATCAGTATGTATTCTTGCATACACAGGAGTTATGGCTAGAAGAAACATAATCAGTCCGATGGAACAAATCTCTTTCTTAAACATTTTTTATTTATTGTATCTTTGAATGAATAAACCAATACCAATGCCAATTAGAGCATAAATAATTGGAGCAAATAATCCAATTAACATATGGTAACCTCCCAATGCACATGCCTCACTCTGACATTCTATAACTCCTTTCTTAACAAATAAATCAAAAAAATATGAGAATAATCCCATAGGGAAGTAGAATATATCAACTATAAGTAGGTTTATAGAATTATCTTTAAAAAAAAGTAAGTGGTTTAATAAGAAACCAATCACTAACAAACAAATTGGAATTAAAAACCCTATAATTCCTCCCTTTTGCCAATAGCTTAGTCTTCTCCAAAATTTAGTTATTTTTTTCATTGTTTTTTACCTCTGATTAGTTCTTTTATTTTGTAAATATGCGCCTATTAGCATTCCTGTTAATCCTAATATGACTGGACTTAACATAATCATGAATCCCCAACAGTCTTCTCCGGCACATCCAACGATAGCCCATATTAAGCCATATATCGGGAACAAGAAAAATAACGCAAACATTCCAACACCAAAACTAATAGCTCCAAGAATGAATCCTATAATCAAACCTATGATCGACCCTTTCTGATTTTGCATTATAAAATTTCTTATTGAGAATAAAAAAAGTAGAGTCGCCAATACAAAAATTATAAAGAGAGGAATATTAATTCTTAAGTTTCTTTGCGTTGTACCTGCAGTAAAATAACTAATTATATCAACAATAATTATCAGAGCTACTGATAACCACAATAATTTATTTATTTTCTTCATAGTTTATCACCCTTATTATTCAAAACCCACATCCTGCCATAAGTATCTCCGAAGATTACCTCTTTATTGCCATCATTATTCAAATCCGCTACTGTTGGTGTTCCAATAACAGGAAGATATAAACCAATATCCTCATTAGTCGTAGACCACCACGCTTTATCCTTGCCTTGTTTATCAAAGTTGTATGCGAATACTCTTCCTCTTGCTTCAGAAGAATTACCAATTAAAACATCATTCTTCGTGCCAACGATAATTTCTTGATAACCATCACCATCCAAGTCTGCGAAAGCCGGATGATCCAAGCCATCAGTCTGACCATCACCAGGAAAAGTGAAGTCATCAGGGCTTGTTTCGTTGGATAAGTCACCCTTGAAAGTAGAAGAGCCAGTACGCCTGTTATCATGGCGGTACGTGGACCATGTTGGATCAAAGAAAGCATAAATTGAATCTAAATCAAATACATCAATTGCTTTATATCTTACATCCTGATAAGATGAGTTAACATAAGGTCTATCATATGTATCATGAATCCAAAAAACATCTTCTCCACCATAATTACCATAACCAATTAATGTCACTGCATGTATTGGAAACTCAATACCAAGTAAGTCCCAACCAACAAGAGTGCTGTCTAAATGAGCATATAAAATACCATATCTCTCCAGAGCGCTTTGTACTTGTTCTTTATTCGAAACAATAGGAATTGACCTTTTCAAGTTTTCTGTCTCTCCCCCTGGCAAGTATTCACCAGGCTTCACAGTATGAAGATAATTTGAACCTAAATCAGGATCAGTAACGTTTATCCAATCTGAAGGTGGATTAGTAAGAATATCAACATATCCTTTTAAATTATAAGGAATTTGCTCCCAAGTTACGGAAGCATCAAAAAACAAATAGGTATATGTATTATAAAAAGTGTGCCTATCATGGTAAATGGCCTCTAATTCCCTAGGATTATGACCATATTCAATTCTATTGTTGAGGTAGCTTGTGTAAGTATCAAGAACTTCGCCCGTCTCAAGAGAAAACCAGTCAGCAACAGTTGCAGCAGAATAACTTAGACACTTGGGCGATATTTTTTCATTGTTCTCATCATAAAGGATTGTAATCCAATTAGGAGAAGGATCGTAATTTGTATTGACATATTCAACCCAAGACTTATTTGCCTTCAAATGTTTGAAAGGTAATTCATCCCACCCATCAACAAGAAATGTTGAATTGTTTCTAACAATGGTTTCAGAAACAGGTACAGCATTGGAAACTGAAGAAGCCACAACATTACTTAAACTGATCAAAACAAAAACCAATATAAGTACCAATTTCTGAAATTTCATTTTTTAATTTTTTCAATGATAACAGCGAACAATAATCCAATTGCACCACCACTAACAACTACCCAAATAAAGTTGATTATAAATCCTAAAACAATACATTCTAAAGCTTTACAAAAATAAAACGCGAAAACACCTGGATAGGAATAAAAAAGCACAAAAGCATAGCCGAATCTTTCTCCAAGTAAATCATTTAACAAACCCTTGAATGTTGCTAGACCAATAAAAATATTTAATATAATTCCAAGATACATTCCTTTAGTCCTAAAAGAAAGACCTTTCCATTTTTCTTTTATGTTCATTTTTACATTACCTCCGCGAATATTATTTTCTTATCTCCATCATATAGAGTGCCAACGATAATATCCATATCACCATCAGAATCGATGTCTGCAATTGCAGGGTCAGAAGAACTTCCACTGCCATAAGTTGAACCTAAATCAGCTTGCCATTCTTCTAGAAGCTCGTCTTCTGTGAGGTTGTAAACATATATCTTAGCATCGAAAACATATAATGGAGTAGTGGAGTCTGTCTTTTCAACGAATAATAGTTCTTTTGTGCCATCTAAATCTATATCTTCTATAGCCCAAGAAGTGAACATAGCAGAATTGTTATCCCCTCTAGGAAGAACATAATCCTCGTCTTCAGTAAGAGGAAGGGGTTCTCCGTCAGGATTCAAAACCCAAATCTTCCCGCTTTTATCACCAAAAATAATTTCCTTAAAACCATCATTATTAATATCTGAGATTACAGGAGTAGCAACAACAGGCTTAAACCAAGAAGCACTCTTCTCATTAGAAGTGCTCCATCCTAAAGTATATCTATCATTCTTATTGAATTCAAAAGTGAAAACTCTACCCCTATACTCCTCATTGTTTTCAATTAAAAAATCTTTATTAGTTCCAATTATCAGTTCTTGATCTCCGTCCTTGTTCAAATCAGCGAACGCCAAGTTGTTGGAACTATCAGTATCCTCATTAATAGGGAACGTGAACTCTTCAGCATCGGTATCTTCGGATAAATCACCTTTGAAAGCAGTGGTACCAGTTCTTAAGTTATCATGACGATAAGTAGGCCAATCAATATGAACAGCATCCCAGAACAATCTGTAGAGACCTGCAACTGCTTTCATAGCGTGAGGGATAGTAGCGTTGGCTTCCTGTTCGACATTAGAATCGTTTAAACCAGTGCTTATAAAATCACTACAGCTTGTATAACCTTCATCAGCCCATAAATTAAGATTATCGTTTCCACTACAAGACCAACTCTGTTCAACATCATTCAAATCGGTATAAACATAATTCGCATCTACATCATCACTAGCCCAATATTGTGTTTTTTGTGCAGTATACCAAAACAATCTGAAAAGTTCAATATATTGTCTGTCAGGAGCTCTTGTTGGTTCGACAGAAGACCAATCAAAATTGTCTATTAAATCTTCGTAATTGTATTGTTTTCCAGCGTAATTGACTCCTTGATAGCTATGAAAATTATCCCCAGACCAGATTTCCAATTCAGAATCATCACCAGGTAAGTGTGGATCAAGGAGAACATGCGATGGTTGAGCGGCATCCTCCAACAAATGTGCGATTCTGCCAAGCCAATAATAAGATTCATCAATATTGCCTTTTAAATAATTGTTTATAACATCATCACAATCATTCTCCCAAAAAGAGCAAGGTTTATACCAATAATCAAGCGCAGTTCTATAGGAACTATCTCTTTCTGCAAGTCCATCATTATAATCATCATTACCTAACATCAAAGTATCTGGATCGTCGGGTTGCCAAAAATGATTACCGAAAAGTGCGCTCAAAGTATCTGATGCCAAATCTTCTTCTGCCGAACCAGTAATGATATCATCTTCATAATCAAAATTTGCCTTTCCACGGTAATCTAATTCTTTGGTTACTGAATTATTAAGATGAAATATTATTTCATATGGTATGAGACTCCATATACGCCTAGATTGATTAGTAATATACTGGTGAGTTACTTCATCAGGAGGAGTCATTTTATAAGCATTCACATTAATAATTGTAAATGAAACTATTACAAAGTACAATAATATGTGAACGCTTTTTATTTTCATTATCTCTTTAAGTAATCCATTATTGACCCAATTACTCCTCCTGCAATTATCAGAAGTACACCATACTTCAACCAAGCCACAAACATAAAAAATACGGCTGCAAAATATTCTGTTGCAGAACAAGGTATGTGCTCTGCGATGAAACCACAATTAAAATCCCAAATTGAAGGAACAATGACAATTATTATAAAATATAAAATGTAACCCAAAAAACCAACAGATATTCCTTTCTGCCAATACTTTAACTTACTCCATAATTGTGTTATAGTTTTCATAAATATCTACCTCCTATAATCTTTTCATGGATATCGCCAAATATTACTTCCTTGTTTCCGTTACCGTTTATGTCAACAATGGTTGGCGTTCCAATAACAGGTAAGTATATTCCAATTTTTTTATTATAAGACGTACTCTTCCAAGCCTTATCCTTACCTTGTTTATCGAAGTTGAAGGAGAAAACTCTTCCTCTTTCTTCGGAAACATTACCAATAAAAACAATTTTTTTGGTTCCAACAATTAGTTCTTGTTTGCCATCACCATCTAAATCTGCAAAAGCAGGATGGTCAGAGCCATCTGTTTCGCCATTGCTAGGGAAGGTGAATTCGTCTGCACTAGAAGAACTTGACAAATCTCCTTTGTTTTTTCTCATCTTATCTTTAACCTCAATGTGCCTAATGAATTAACCAAAAAGTTTGATTTTACGTCTATGAAGGTGTTTATTTCTTCGATTAGTTCGTTGTCTTCTTCGATTGTTATTTTGAGCAGGTGTTTGCCTGGCAGGTTGAAGGTTGTCTTGAATTTATAGGATTTGTATTTGTCATTTGGGATTGTTTTGGTTTTCTCTGATTGGAATGTGCGGTCTAGCTCTTCGCTTTCAAATCTTACTTTGATTTTTCTTGGTTTGCAGTCTTTTTTCCTGTAACAGGTCTCTTTGTTGTGGTATATTATAGTAACTTTGCCTTCTTTTCTAATCTCAAAGTCAGAAAAGGAGATAGTATACTCATCAGGGATTATTTCAACAGGGCTAATCTCAAAGTTTAGATTGCTCAAATCAAGCAGACCGCTACCATAAAGAACATCCTTGCCAGAATCGCCCAAATCTAGAGCCCCATCTTCAAATATGTCTTTAATATGTGTGGGATTCAAAGAACTATTATGTTGTAAAAGCAAAGCAACTGCTCCACTGACAAAGGGAGTGCTCATAGAAGTGCCTGTCTTACAATCATAATCTAAAGGAACCGCACTACAAATATCAACACCCGGAGCAACCATATCAGGCTTAACATAATCATCAATTGTATCTCCAGAACTAAAGTATGCCCATTCATTGGCGTCATCAACTGTTCCAACGGTGATTGCATTACGAGTAATGCCTGGCGTGGTGACTCCTTCAAAACCGCCGCAAACACCACTGCCACAGTTGCCTGAGGCTATTACAACTGTTATGCCGTTGCTTATTGCTTCTTCAATTTTCAGGATTTCAGGACTATTAAGCTGGTTTTCAGGAGTGCCTGAATAAATAGCTCCTAAACTAAGAGATATAACATCAACATTCTCACTAATGGCATAATCAATACCATCAATCAACCATGAAAGATAACCAACTCCTTCATCATTAAGAACTTTCACATCATAAATCTGAGAATCAAAAGCTACTCCCTTATATAACCCGTTTCCTGAAGCGATGCCTGCAACATGGGTTCCATGGCCATAAAAATCTCCAGTGCCTGAACCTGTGAAATCAACCTGAGAAATAACCCTGCCATTAAGCATTTCATGAGAAGCATCAACGCCTGTATCCAATACAGCTATCTTAACACCTGAGCCATTCAAACTAAAATTCCATAGGCTGTCTGCATGAATCTGGTCTACTGCATCATCCAAGAAAGATGTAACCTCCAAGTCAGGCCAGACCATAACAACATCTTCATCAGAAACAACATCTACAACATCAGAACCAAAAGCATCTGCAAAAATAAAGTTCCTATCTCTACTAATTTTTGATTTTCCTTTAATTACTTTATCCTTGATTTTGTGTCTTGAATTTTTATCTTTTAACTGAACAATAACCTTTGCCTCTGCTTCATAAGATAAACCCTCCAAGTCCTTATGAAGCTTTTTCAATAAACCAGGCGGAAGAATATTTTTTATTTTATTAGAAGACAGATTGACTGAAACATTTGTTTCATTAATCGTGGTTGTGTTGGTAATGTTTATTGAAGTATTTACTAAAGTATTATTGAAAGATAAATTCAAAGTTATATTTAATGAATTATTAGAACTATTGTAAGAAATATTGTCATTCAAAGTTATATTAGTCGCAGCAGAGAAGATAGAAACACTCAAAATAACTAACAGAAGAAATGTGCTTAAATTTAGCTTACCAACCGAGTATATCTTCGTGGCCTTCACCCCCCAAGGTTCGAGTTTTAAGCAAATCTATAAAACTTTATTCTGATAATCTTATTTAAACTTTTCTGTTAGTTTTCCGGTTGTTTCAGAAGTCTTTCGGACAAACTTTTTTTGTTTGGGATAAACTTTGAGAAAATAGGATAAATCATACAAAAAGAATAATAAGAAGTATCAAGAATGCAATAACTCCACTTAGCATTTCATTCATGATAAGCTTTGAAATATATTTTTTCATAACTTTTATAAATAGTTCATAATTTCATCTCGGAATGGCAAAGAAAGCAACTTATGGCTCTATGAAGAGGTTCGGTTCGAGATATGGTAAAAGGCTTAGAGACAGGTACGGCGCTATTGAGGCTGAGCAGAGGAAGAAGCATAAATGCCCATATTGCAACTATGTTAAAGTCAAGAGGGTTGCTATAGGTATATGGAGCTGTAATAAGTGCGGAGCCAAGTTTACTAGCAAGGCCTACACAGTTGCCAAGCCACCAACTATCAAAGCAGAGGTTAAGGAAGAATGAGCTCTTACAAATGCCTTTTTTGTAATAAAACGATTTCAGATACACAGATAAGGAAGAGGGTCAGGTGTCTTTATTGTGGGTCAAAAATAATCTTCAAGGAAAGAACTGTTGGTACTAAAGTTAAAGCGAGATGAAGTACACTACTAAAATAATAGTTGATGGAGATGCAAAGAACATCTCCAAGTTGTTTGAACCTGAAACAAAAGAGTTTCAGAACAAAAGAGCTTTTTACTCAATACACAAGAAGGGTGAAAAGCTAGAGTTCAGAATCACTGCTGAGGATTCAACTGCTTTAAGGGCTGTGTTGAATTCCATCACAAAAAACCTGACTGTTTATGAAAAAACTAAAAAATGGATAAAGCAACCGAAGAAAAAATAGGCGAACTCCAAGTTATTGAGCAGAATTTGCAGAGATTTCTTACACAGAAGCAGCAATTCCAGACCCAGATGGTTGAGATGGACACTGCTCTTAACGAGCTAAATAGTGCCAGTGAAGCTCATAAAATAATAGGCAATATTATGGTTTCTGTGGATAAGAAGAAGCTTCAGGAAGATTTAAAATCCAAGAAGGATATGCTGGACCTAAGGTTTAAATCTATTGAGAAGCAAGAGCAGAATATGCGAGAGAGAGCTGATAATATTCAAAAAGAAGTGATGGAAGGAATCAAAAAAGAAAAGAAGTGATTAGAATGGAAATCAAGAATGTCATTGACGCTCTTAATCAACTCGAGGAAGACACATCTGTTCCTAAGAATATAAAACAAAGGATTTCTGAGATAACCTCTGATATGAAGAGCGACAAGGATTTATCTCTTAAAGTGAACAAGTCCCTATCTGAGCTTGATGACATTGCTAATGATATCAATCTTCCCACCTTCGTTAGAACTCAGATATGGGGCATAGCGAGTATGCTTGAGAAGCTTAATAATTCATCTTGACTTCTTTATTACTAGATTTTTTATGAAATAAGAATTAGGTATCACTATCATGTCTTTTTTCTTTGTCACGACATGTGTGTCTAGTAGGCTTATCTTTGTTATCTTACCCTCTACTTTCCCAACCTTTATTCTATCTCCTTGTTTGTATAAGCCTTTTTTTCTAACAGAGTAACCTGCGATGAAGTTAGGTATAAAGTCTTTTATTGCTAGTATTACTGAGATACCGACAATTAATAGTATGACGACTGATATCATATTGAGAACAAACGGTGTTAGTCCAAGACTTTCCAATGCCATTAGGATTGCTAGGAAGTATATGAAGTAAGAGGAAGATTTAGACAATAAGGCTGAAAAAGAAGCTTGGTAACCTGTTGCTTTCCTTATAGTTTTGTCAAACTCGATTTCTTTCAGTAGTTTTAAGATTATCCTTCCTACTATTCTTCCTATGATGAAACCTATGAGTAAGATTATTATCGCTGTTACTATCTTTATTAGAAGTTGGTTCTGAACAAATGCATCGCTAATATTTATAATTGAATCTGTTAATGCCATGGTGATTAATAAGAGGAGGAGTTATTTAAACTTTGCGAAGAAGTTCTGCTTTCTCTACTACAAGCGTCGCTGTATTCTCATCTTCTTCGATTATTTTTGATTTCTTTATTTCTATTTTCTTATTGAATACTGGACCGTTAAGAACCAGTGTTTCGAATTCTCCGCCTTCGCCAGCTACATTGAAGCCGATCTTTTGATTTAACTCAACCAGCTTGTTAATCATTTTGTTGTCGATTTTTTTGTTAAGCCAGTTTTTGTTCAAACCTTCAGCAGCTACTTTGCTAATCACGAATTCAAATCCTTCTCTCACTATTTCCCTCATCTCTGTTTCTTGGTTGATATGCCATAATGGTGAGAAGATTTTCAATGATAATGAATCACATACCTTTTCTACCCTGTTTCTCTGATAGTTGGAAAAAATAGCTCCTGTTATAACTCCTTCTATCTTATATTCCTCTTTCGCTTTCTTTATAGCTTTTTTCAAGTCTTCTAACTCTTTTTCTTTCTCTCCCTTTGTTTGGTATGTGACCAAGGGAATTCCAGTCGCTTCTGATTGTAATCTAACTAGTTTTACTGTTGGTGTGTGGAACATGAAAGAATCCAGATTCTCGCTTTCTAAAGTAATCATACACTCAACTGAATAGTTCTGCTTAATCATTGTGTACATTGCAAACACACTATCTTTTCCAGAACTTATTAAAGCTCCTAGCTTGACATTATGCGTTGGATAAAAAGTTCTCAGATATTCTGACTTTGTTTTGAATTTATTTTTGTTTGTTAGCTTTTGTATTGCTTTATGAAAGTTGCTGCCGTATTGAGCTGCTTTTTTCTTTCTTAGTGCGAACTCTTCCTTTAATCTTAGATTCTTAGCAACAACTCTTAAAATGTATTTTTCATGATTGTCATATAGCTTGTGCTTCCCAGAAATTCTCAATGAATACTCTACTAAGCCCTTGTCTAAGAAAGGAATTCTTAGTTCTATGCAGTTATACATAGTGATGACGTCATCCCTGTAAAGGTCTCTTTCATACATCTTCAAAAGTCCTGAGACACATTCATTGTTAACATTGTACGATTCTCTGTGTCTCTGGTAGCCTGCAAAGATTTCCTCACTTCCAAGCCCTGAGAACAATACCTTGCAGCCATCTTTCTTTGCTTGTTCGCAAGCAGTGTAGAAAGTGAGTGCAACTCCAACTTTTACAACGTTTGAGTCTTCTATTAATGGAACGATTTTTCTCAGATAATTCTCAACCTCTGAGAGTTTTATCTTTATGACTTTAAGATTTAACCCTAGATCTTTCGCTACTTTCTTTGCGTAAACAAGGTCTTGTGGCTCTTTTAGCCCAGGATCATCAAGCACTGCTGTGTAGCATGTGAATTCCTGCTTGAATTGTTTCAGGATTAGCGCTAAAACTGTTGAGTCTATACCGCCTGAGAACAATATTCCAAACTTTCTCTGTGGAATTCTCTTTGAGATTGATTCCTTTATCTTCAGTTCTAGTTTTCTAGATATAATCTCAATTGATTCTTTTATCTCTGGCTCTATTGAAAAAAATTCTCTTTCTATGAATTTTAGTTTGTCTTTTCTCAAATCATACTCTATTATCTTTCTTGGATTCAACTCGTTGATGTCTATAATACCTAGTTTTTCAAGAGCTTTTTTTTCAGATGCAAAGTAAAAGCCGTTCGTGTGGCTGTACCAGACAGGTTTTACACCTATTATGTCTCTTGCCACCCAGAGCTTGTTTTTTGATATGTATGCGAATGCAAAGACACCATCCAACTCGTCAAGAGTTTTTTCACTTACGCCTTTTTTCTGCAATAATTTGAATAGCATCTCAGAATCGTTTCTTGCTTTGAGATTATATTTCTCGTTGAGTTCTTTCCAATTATAAATCTCACAGTTAGACACAAAAACATCCTTGTCTGTCAAAGGTTGTTTTACTCTTCCAACGATTGAGTGCAGGCAGTGTCCTAACGAGAAATTATCTTCTTCATAAAATCCATTCCCATCCCTGCCTCTATTCTGCAAAATAGTTATGCCTTGCCTTACAAGTCTCAAAGCATCTTTTCTTCTGAATACTCCTATAATCCCACACATATTTTTTAAGAAAGGATAAAGTTTTAAAAATTTATAGAAAAAAGAAAAAAATTAAAGTTTTGCTTTTTCAAACTCTTCCACTGCTCTGTTAAGACTATCCTCAAGACTTTCTTCTTTTGAACCAACAGAATATAGTCTTTCACCTATCCATTGGTTGGTTGCAGCCTGGAATAAAGTGTTTATTGCTTCAAAGAATGCAGATGAAGGCGAAGTGTATTCAATGCTTTTATCCATTAAATCTCTAAAATCAGCAACTCCTTCCTCCTTGGCTTGCTCCTTTGCTCTCTGTATATCTGCATACCACATAGGATTTAGCTTTTTTACCTCGTCTCTTATCCTTTGCTTACTTACACCAAATCCATCCCATGTAAGTCTGTCCTCATGCCATGTGCATACAGCATCTGCCAGGACATCTTTTGGCTCACCATCTTCAACTATCACTACATATTCGAATTTACCGTCCAATCTTCTGAAACCTCTTGACTCAGCATAATCAGTCATTAATCTATTAACTATCTTTGTCGTCTCATTAATTCCTTCAAATCTCTCTGGACTTAAAGACATCAATTCTCTTGCTTGCTCTGGAGTTAGGTATCTGTCATCTGGTTCGAACTTTGTGCTAAAGTCAAGCATCACACCACCTAGTTCTTCTGGAATAGGCATACCTGGCTTGAAATCATCAGGTAAACCAATATCTGCAAGTGTCAATTCTCTATTCTTTACTCTTCTCCATACTGATGAACTCTCTGGAAGCTCATTTCTCATTATGAATTCTATTGGTTGCACATAATTGTTCACTGCTGAATCTTGAAACACTGAGTAATCCCAACTACCATTTCTAAATTCAGGCAACAACCTATTTACAAACCTAACTCTCATAATATTTGACAGGTAGCTTCTACTAATAGCGTTCTTTGTTGTTGTTAGACTTCCATCCTCATTCACCATCCCAAGAAAATGAGAGTCAATATTTTGGTCTCTTAAAAATTCAAAATTAAACCCTGCCATCAGGGCCACTGTGCTGTTGTCCAATGGAACAGATGGCTCTATAGTTCCATAATCAAACACTGAGAATACAGGTCGATAATCCATATCTCCAATACCTGGACTCTCAGGACTTGGCTTTAAGATAAGCCCAATTCTTTTCACACTTGTTGCCTTGCTTATCTCTTCAACATATTTTGACATTTTCTTTACCTCCTACCTTATTATCGTTTGTTCTGCTTCTGGTCCGACAGAGACTATTGCAACATGTCCGTTTGTAAATTTTTCAAACTCGTTAATAGCTTTTGTCAAGCTATCTGGTAACTTGTCGTACATTCTCACATCAGATATATCCCCATAACCTTGGTATGGTGTATTGACAGGCTTCACATTATAAAGTACTTTAGGGTCCCTGTCAAAGTTCTCAGTTACGGTTCCGTCTGTTTCATATCCATAACAGAGAGAGAATTCATCTAGACCTCCAACAGAATCTGGTTTGGTAAGTATCATTAATGGACCATTAATACCTACTGCGTATTTTGCAGCCACTGCATCTGTCCATCCAATCCTTCTAGGTCTCTTAGTTGTTGCTCCATACTCAAAAGCTGCCAATCTAATACCTACTCCTCTTGTTAAAAGATCATTTGAATTGATTAAACCAACAACTTCTTCCCTGTGTGATTTTATATAATCAATAGTCTGTTTCTCATATCCAACTAATTCTTCTCTCTCACTTGTTGAAAGACCTTCAATTCCATCTTTTTTCTGAAGAGATCGTATCCTGACAAGATCAATAGGTGCATTCAGATAATGAGATGTTTCATAAAAAACATCGTGGTCAAGGCCTTTAGCGCAATACGCCTCTGAATCTGCTCCACCAATTTCTGTTGGGAATGGCCCTCCACCGACTCTTGTCATAAAAGGGAATTTCACTATTCCAAACACCAAATCAGCTCCAGACAAACCAACCCCTGACAAGGTGCCGTGTCTTGAGGCATCAGAAGACGTAACAAATGGATTTGTTCCATGCTCAATACTCAACAATAATCCTTGTGCTCCTTCTACCAGAATCTTCTTGCCATCTCTCACAAATCTTTGCATTTCAATGTAAGTGTTCCTGACAAAAGGTTTGATTTTCTCAGCGAAAGGTTTCAAATAGGCTATTGTTTCATCAATATCTATTTCTATTTCCGGATATTCATCTTGAGCTTTATTTAGTTTCTTAACCAAAGAATCTTGATCATACAAGTCTCTTATCATAACTCCGAATCTTGCAGTTTTATCAGTATACGTCGGACCTATACCTCGACCTGTTGAACCAATACTTCCCTTTTTCAGAGACACATTCTTTGCTCTATCTTTTGCTATTTCGTGAGGCATAATAACATGTGCCTCTTTACTTATGATAAGATTGTCATAGGTTAAACCTTCAGCATCCAAAGCACTCAGTTCCTTACATAAAACTTCTGGATCAATAACCATTCCATTGCCAAGAACGTTTATCTTCCCAATAGAATCATAAAAAATACCTGCAGGTATTAGATGAAAAATTCTTTCCTGTCCATTTATAACAGATGTATGACCTGCATTGTTTCCACCTGTTCCTCTTGCAATAATATCTGCCCAATGTTGAGCAAAATAATCTGAGAACTTACCTTTTCCTGAATCACCCCATTGATTACAGATAACTGCAATTACCTGAGCATCTCCTACAATTTTTTCTAACATTTTATCACCTTTTAGTATCTATATCATGAGTTTCTGTAACTATTCTTTTGCTATATTCTGACATTAACTCAATAACAGATTCTTCTCTTAATTCCTGCAAATTCATACAACCAGCATTCACCATCGCTGCTTTTATCCTTAAAGCATCTGCTTTGAGACTTGGTTTCATAAATCCAGCATAATCAACTGTTGATGAAACTCCTTCTGGAAAGAAAGTCATCATATCAGAATGCCCATATCTTTCAAGGTTCCTAGCTTCTTCAGAACCTTCTCCATAGGTTATCACATTCCTCATTTTTGATTCCAGCCTAGTAACCTTTCCATCTTCATCTAGTTTATCTCCTGCTGCCTCAAAGAATTTGTTGAAATAGTTTCCCATCATTATAGCATCTGCAACTGTTAAAGCGATTATCATATCGCCTGCTGAAGATATTCCTCCATCAGCAATCAAAGGAACATATCTTCCTGCATTATCATAATAACGTTTTCTCGCTTCATCAACGTCTATCAAAGCAGTCATAGGAGCTCTGCCAACAGCTTTCTCTCTTTGGGTTGTGCATATTGAGCCAGAGGACATTCCAACCTTGATAATGTCAGCTCCTGCATTCATCAACATTAAAGCACCATCATAAGTAACAAGATTGCCAGCACATATCGGAACTCCTGTATCCATATCCTTGTATTTTTTAACAACAACATCCTCTGCAAAATAGCCGTATGCATCTGAAGTATCAATCACTATCAAATCAACCCCTGCATCTATATTGGCCTCTACTCGTTTTCTCCAACCTCTATGAGTATTTATAGCAGAAGCGACTCTTATGGGTTTCATATCTTTTGCAAAAGCCATCTTTACAAGCCTGCTCTGACCGTCAAGAACAACAAGATAATCACTTTCAGAATCCTCTAGTAGCTTTCTTGCAGTTTTAATATTAATATTTGACCTTTTATGACAAAGCAATTTTTCATCAGAATCAAATGGCATCATTATTTCAGTTACAGGAGCTTGAGGATGACCTCCTACATCCCAGTAATGCCTCCTTGTGAACATGCCCTTGAAAACATTGTTCCTGTCAACAACTGGAATCTTTGAATGGCCATGCTTGTCCATCTTTCCCAAAACCTGCTCTATTGTCTGCGTATCATATGCTGTATCAGGATTTTCAACAAATCCCATTTCATGACGTTTTATTCTTTCCACAATACTAACTTGTTCAGATACTAGCATTCTTACAGGAAGAACTCCAAGCCCTCCTTCCATTCCAAGAGCTAAAGCCATCTCATAACCGGTTACAGAAGTCATTGCAGCGCTCAAAAAAGGAATTCCAAGAACCAAATCATCAGCAAGCTTTGTCTCAAGACTAACAGTGTGAATATCACAATCCTTACCAGTATAACCTGGTAAGAGACTAAACTCTCCAAAAGTTCTTCCGGGTTCCAAGATTATTTTTTTAGTTATTTTACCATCTCCATCACACATTAATTGTGGAATCTGATTTACCTATTAAATCTTGGTATTTATCTAAGACTGGTTGAACATTTTCTTGTAGGAATTCTTCTGTCTGTTGTGCTGCAGCTCCTGCAAATCTCTCTGGATTCTTAAGCAGCTCATCTAAATATTTTCTACTTACAGGTATAGCTGGATCAGCTGCGAGCCTTTCAAAGAGATCATTAGGTTTTCCTTTCTCTTTAACTGCTTTTCCTGCTGCAACTGAGTGTATCTTTATTATCTCATGCATTTCTTGTCTGTCATGTCCTTTCTTGGATAAGTCCATAAGTATTGTCTCTGTTGCCATGAATGGCAATTCTTGCTTCAGATGTCTTCTTATCTGTGCAGGGTAGACAACCATTCCATCAGTTATGTTCTGATATAACTTCAGCACTGCGTTTGCTAAGAGGAATATCTGCGGAATATCCATTCTTCTAATTGCTGAATCATCCAATGTTCTTTCAAACCATTGATTGGCATGTATATGTGCGAAGTCAACAGACAAGTTCATCAGTTTCTCTGTCAATCCAGTCATTCTTTCTGAGCGCATAGGGTTTCTCTTGTAAGCCATTGCAGAGCTTCCTGTCTGCCCCTTTGCAAACGGCTCTTCCTGCATTTTCAGATTTGATAGTAACCTAAGGTCAACTGCGAATTTATGAGCAGATTCACCAGTCCCTGCTAGCGTTTTAGCAATTATAGTATCAAGTTTCCTAGTGTATGTTTGCCCTGTCACTGGAAAATATCCTTCAAATCCTAGTTTCTCGCTTACTAATCTATCAAGTTCTTTGACTTTCTCATAGTCATTATCAAATAACTCAAGGTAACTTGCCTGTGTGCCAACAGTGCCTTTTGCACCTCTTGCCATTACTAATCCTTCAACGTTTTCAATCTGGTTGATGTCAAACAGCAAGTCATTAATGTACAAAGTGTTTCTCTTTCCAACTGTTGTTGGTTGTGCTGGCTGGTAATGAGTAAAGCCTAAGGTTACTAAATTCTTATACTTCTCAGCGAATCTTGCAAGGTTATATATAGTATTCACCAAATCGACCTTTATGAGTTTCAGAGCTTCTCTCTGTTGTATCAAATCAGTGTTGCATCCAACAAACTGTGATGTCGCTCCAAGATGTATTATTCCCTTTGCAGTCGGACACCGAAGTCCATACTCATAAACATGAGCCATAACATCATGTCTTATCTCTTCTTCTTTCTTTCTTACAACTTCATAATCTATAAAATTTTGATAAGCCTTTAATTCCTCAACCATTTCAGGCGTTACCTGTTCTAGTCCAAGTTCCATTTGAGCTTCTGCAAGCGCAATCCAACATCTCCTCCAAGTTCTGAATTTAAAGTCATCTGAGAAAATTCTCTGCATAGCCTTATCTGTGTATCTGCTTACTAAGGGTTCTTGATAAACATCGTGGTTCATTTTAACCTCCTAATGTCTGAAATGTCTTATTCCAGTAAATACCATAGCTATTCCATGTTCATTCGCAGCTTGTATGACTTCCTCATCTGCTTTTGAACCGCCTGGACAAATCACATATTTTACTCCCATTCGAGCTATAGCATCTAATCCATCTCTCTTTGGGAAGAAAGCGTCTGAGAATGCTACAACCTTTTCAGATGAGAGAACACTTGCGATGTATGAATTAACTTCTCCAATTAAGTCTTCTCTATAGGTCCCATCTTGAATCATCTTATCCATAGTCATTTCATAATTCAAACCTTTTTCTCTGAAATATTGCCTCATAAGATTCTCTCTTGCTTTTGGCAATGACAATTTCTGAGCAGAATCTAATCTGTTTGGCTGGCCAGCGCCCATTCCTAGCACCCTATACTGGCCTTCTTCATACTCATACGCTGAGATAATTGCATTTGACTTTGTATGCTTACCTGCCATTATTGAGAACTCCACAAGACCTTGCATTCCAATCTCAAATTTTCTATCAGAAACAGTCCCAACCCGATACTCAATACCACTATTTGGCTCTTTCAATTCAACAGGGTCTCCAAATAATCCATCAATAGTATCACAAAGATACAGAGTGTCATCTTGCTCCTGCGAAATTCTTCCACCTCTTATTTCATGAGCCTCTATAAAACCAGGATTATCTAATTGCCCTGTTTGAATAACCCTTAGATTTTTCTTGGCTTTCTTGCTCTGTATCCACTCCAAAGCTGCTTTGTCATAGGAAGGTGCTACCAATACTTCAACAAATTTTCCCATCAATAATTTCACAACGTCTTCAGTGACTTTCTGAGAATAACCGACAATTGAACCAAAAGCGCTTACCTCATCACCCAACCAAGCATTTTCAAAAGCCTGTTTCAGTGTTTCTCCTGTTGCAAGTCCACAAGGATTTTTATGTTTGATTACAACAACTCCAGGTCCTCCTTTGAAATCCAATAATACTTCCAATGCAGCATTAGCATCTAAAATATTATTATACCCTAAAGGTGAACCATGCAAAGGTTCATTCAACACAGTAGGACCTTTATATGAAAAATCTTTTTCCATCCAACCCATTTGATGTGGATTCTCAGCGTATCTTCCTAATTGAATTTTCTCTGTCATTTTATTCCCCTCATTGTATGTTTAGCCCTGGCAGGATATCAGTTGTATAATCAAAGCCTGCAAAGTGATTACCTATAGCACCCTCATAATTTCCTACTTGAATAAATGCTCTCCTTGCCAGATTGAATCTCTGCTTTGCAGAAATACCTTTATCCGCAACTAAATCACTGACAAAATCACTATATTGTTTAGGATTTGTCAAGACTGCAACGCTGTGCCAGTTCTTTGCAGCAGCCTTAACCATTGTTGGTCCACCAATATCGATGTTTATTCTTGCTTCTTCAGGAGTCACATCTGATTTCATAATTATTTGCTCAAAAGGATAAAGGTTTCCGACCAATACGTCAAAATATACACCTGGCGTTCCAGTCATTTGCTCCATTACATCCCCAATATATCTCTCATGTTCTGGGTTTCCTCTCTCACCAAGCAAACCTGCATGAATTTTCGGATGCAGCGTTTTTACCAAACCACCCTCCATTTCAGGAGAACCTGTGAAACCCTCAACAGAAGTGTAGTTCTGCGAAGCTCTATCTCCTAGAATTTCAGTTATGGCCTTTCCAGTTCCACCAGTTGAGTAGAACATTATGTTAGGGTTTATTCCTAACAATCCTTGGACCAATTCATCCAAACCGTCTTTGTCAAAGACACTTAACAAAACATGTTGTGGAAATATTAACTCCGGAATTGGATATTCATTTCCTCTTATTGTCATTTTCAATTACCTCCTCTGATATTCTTGCTTGAATTCAGCATCTTTTCCCTGCAGATTCTCAACTTTTTTATCATTGAATTGAATTAATAATTCCTTAAATCTTGGATTGACACCTGCATATAGTTGTGCAATAAACTTTCCAACATTTGCAGGCTTTGCAATGTAAGCGTTAGAGCTTCCAGGAGGATTTGTCAAGCAACTCTCGTTTGGAGCATCAGGTGGACAGCTGATAACAGGCCCAAGTGCATGGAAAGACAATGTGCCTGACAGTGCATCTGTTCCACCAGCTATAGCAACGTATGCTACTAAGCCACCAACATCATTATATTCATTAATCATCTCCATAAGTGTGTCTGGCTGCTTATGTGCTGAGCAGATTCTTACTTCATATGGAATACCATACTTATCCAACGATTTAACAACTGCATCTATGTGCGGTTTATCGCTGTCTGATCCAGCCAAAATTACTGCACAGCCAGTATTTGACTTCATTGTTTCCTTGAATACTTCATCAATCATTTTAAGACCTCAATTAGCATAACCTGTGAATGTTATTGGTCCTCCTTCGTAGGGCCTATGGATTGTCGTTGTGAGTTCTTCTTCTTTGCTCTCCTTGACTTCTCCAACTATCTTTGCTCTGTGTTCTCCTCCAGTATTTATTAATTTTACAACCTCTTCAGCAATATTTAATGTTGGAACAACATACGCAAACCCCATTCCCATATTCTGCTTTTTGTATGCCTGCTCAGGAGTCCAACCTGATTCTTGAATCAATAACTTGTGAATTGGTAAAGGATCAAGAGGATCAGTTATTTCAAAAGATACTCTTTCTCCAACCCTGTTGAAATTTTCAAGACCATTTCCTGTTATGTTAACACCATAAATCTCGCGAATATTAAACTTTTGACCTATGAGTGCTGCTTCTACCATGTATAACGCTGTCGGAACTTGAAGTGCTTCGATAACACTCATTCCTTCCAAGATATCTGGTTTGTCATCAAACTGGAATCTTCCCTTATAGTGTGGTTTCCACTCTTCTCTATACTCTGCATCTGGCGTAAACAAGACATGCCTTGCTCCTGTATAACCATTGCTATGCGCACCAGTTGACGAAACACCCACAATGATGTGACCGTCATGTGGATTCAAAGCAGGAACATAATCTTTTAATATGTAGCCAGTCATCACAACACCTACATCCCACCCTTTGTTTGGCACTCCTAGTGATATCATCTCTTCCAAAGAAGCTGTCTCTATCTTTCCAATATTCAAGTCGAAAGGAGCATTCGGAATTCTAATCTTCTCAAGTGCATCGACAAAGCCACTTATTATCTCACCCATGTGCTGCTCTTCTATCTCGCTCTGAACTGCAAAGTAAAGATTAACTACATCTGGGAATGCATATATTCCTGTTGCCATATCATTAGCATTCATAGCTATCCCATCAATTGGCTGGAGAGCATAATTATTAGCCCATACACTTAGGAACAACTTCGTACCAACACCGTCAACACAGTGCACTGCATAATGATATGGATGAACAATATTATTTTCTTTCAACTCAAAGAAAAAACCTTTTGCTTTTGGATTGGTTCTGTTGAAAAGCCATGGAGCCCTAGCAAGAGCTTGCTTTCCACTTTGAATAGCTACCTTTTCTCTATCCTCGTAATCATCTAGTTTTTTAGCCATTTTCTAAAGGCAACTCAACTCCTTGATACGGTTGCTCTATTCCTTTATAGACAATAGCAGGATTGCCATCATGATGAAAAGTCGTTCTATGGATTTCTAATTCCCCATTAGCTATTGCACTCAATGCAAACCTCAATGCTGGCCAATCACTTTCTTCTTTCTGTTTTTCCTGATGTTCATCAGCTTCATCCTGTGTGACAGGCCTCTTTCCTGTGTATTCAACCCATGAACCTGAAACAAGCACTGAGCCTGCATCCGTCTCTGGGTCCAAAAGTATTATTGATGAGCGAGTTCTTTCCTCACCAGCACTCAGAGCATCAAAGACTGCGTTTTCACCAATATACTTCCTAGTTCCATTATCATTGAAAATATCAAGAGCTGCTGGATGAACATTTATTGCTCTCCTATCAAACCTTCTAAGCAATGCTCCTTTTACAAGTCTCATATATCCTGCAAGCACTGCAAGGTCAAAATTAATAATGTTAGATGACTCGTAATCTTGTATTTTCTTCAACAACTCCATGTTGAAGGCTTGGGTTCTTTCTTCATAAGCTATACGTCCTTCAACTGTTTCTTGTGCTTTAATCCAGCTTCCGCAGAACTTGTAGCCATTCAATGTAAAAGATTCTACCCCAAACTTTTCAGCATACTCCAAAGCGCCTATTATCTCTCCTTTTTTCTTTTTTTTGTCTGTTATTAACAAATCAATAGAAAAATTAGAGTCTTCTTTTTGTGATTCTAAAACTGCTTCTCTGAAATTAGTGCCACTGCCAGAGGCAAATGCAACTGAGTGCATAATCCCCGTCCTAGGATCAAAGATTTCTTCCAACAAACCTTCATTAACTACATCTCCTAAAGTCATTTTAATCCTCCAATGCTTTACTAGCTATATCTCTCCTGAAGTGAAAGACAGTACCTCTATAACTGGTGGAAGATGCTATCTGTATAACATCTGTTGCTGAATAAGCAAGCTCTCTTGCTTCCTTAATACCTTCAGGAGAATAAGGAGTCACTCCTAAAACTCTTCCACCTGACGTTATTAAACCTTCATGTTTATGCTGTGCAGTGCCTGCATGAAATACCTTTACTCCTTCAACACTTTCTACTTCTTCTATACCTCTTATTGGAAGACCTTTTCTATAACTACCAGGATAGCCTACTGATGCCATAACAACACAACAAGAAGCGCCTGGATTGAACTCCATGTCTACTTCATCAAGTCTTCCGGCCATAGCTAACGATAACGTTTCATAAAAATCACTCTTTATCATCATCATTGCTGGTTGGCATTCTGGATCGCCGAATCTTACATTGAACTCTATAACTTTAGGTCCTTCTTTTGTCATCATCATACCTGCATACAAGAATCCCTTGTATTCCTCTCCTCTTTCTTTCATTCTTTGAACAACAGGTGTCATGATATTCTCAGCTACATCTCTGACAACATCAACTGATGCAATTGGTGCAGGTCCATATGCGCCCATTCCACCTGTGTTCGGACCTTTGTCCCCATCAAGTTGAGGTTTATGATCCTGTAAAGATATCTCAATTGGATACACTTGATTACCGTCTGATATCCCAAAGACCGAAAACTCCTGCCCGAATAATCGTTCAGCTATCAATACATCTTCACCAAACTTAAGTGTGTGTTTTACTATCTCCTCAAGGGCTTGATTATTTGAATCACAAACAACGACTCCTTTCCCGGCAGCAAGACCTCTGGCCTTGATAACAATTCCTTTTGAAGTCGCCATTCTAGTAATCGCAATTATCGCCTCAGTTGTTGAATAACAGAATTCAGACTGAGCTTGTTGGATACCCAACTCTTCCATTATTTGATAGGAATAAAACTTATCCGCTTCTAATTTCGCTGGAGCCATGGTTGGTCCGAAAACCCTATTGTATCCTTTGCCATTAAGATAGTCAACAATACCATTAGCCAAAGGATCCTCTGGCCCGACAATTGTCAAATCAATGCTTTCAGATGCAATTAACTCTGCTATATCTCTAAAACTCTGACTGCTTGATTTAGAAATTTTAACATTCCTTCCTTTCTCCTCAACTTCAGTCCCACCATTTCCAGGAGCATAAATAACTTCTTCGACATGAGGACTTTGAGCGAGCTTCCAACCGAGAGCATGCTCTCTACCCCCAGAACCTATAATTAAAACTTTAGCCATTTTTTACTACCCTATCTTACATGTTTAACAATATTAGCGAAAATACTATAACCATCATCATGAGCATACATCTGACTGCTTTCAGCTGATTTTATTCCCACTCTTCTATTCTGATCCTTTATCCTGAAAAAAGTTGGATTTCTTGAAAAATGGACACTTACTTCTGGATGAGCCATATGTCCAAAGATATTCCCATTTCTATTAACCAGTCCTGCAATACCATCAACAGAGCCATTTGGATTGTGGGGTAACCTTGTTGTTGGCTCATAAGATCTATATGGGTCAACATACCTCAGTAAAACATGATTTTCATTGACTTTTTGCCTATTAGTCTCTCCTTGCTCCCCTGACATCAAGCCATAAGGAGTATGGAACATTAATTTTCCTTCACCATGCCTGCACGCCAATGTAATAAATTCTATCCCTTCAAACGCAAAGTGTTTGCGACCATGTTCAACCATATGAGGAACCATCAAATCAACCCTGTAATTGCCAACATCATTGTGAGTTAAGGTCACTGTTTGTTTTGAATAATCATTATTTATGCCTGGCAATAAACCGGTTTTGACTAAAAGTTGGAATCCATTGCATTGTCCATATATAATATTTCCTTGCCCGGCATATTCCAATAATTTATCCTTTATTCCAGAATGCTCCAATTCATTAGCTGCGCATATACCTGCACCCAACATATCTCCATGCAAGAATCCGCCTGAAAGGTTGAGTATCTGATAACCAAATATATCTATATCTCCTGATAATATTCTCCTTATGTGAACTATCTCTGCCTCAGCGCCTGCTTCTTCAAAAGCGTGCTTTATCTCTTTATGACATCCAATTCCCAATCCGTTAACAACTAATGCTTTAGGCTTCATGCTGCATCATTTAATCCGAAACTTAGAGTTTCCTGATAATTCTTCATTACAGTATCCAAATGTATGAAATTATGCTTGCCATCTAATCCAGTCACAAATAGATTACTTTTTCCTACCTGCCCTATTATACGAGTATCCGAACCCATTATTCTTTCGAAGCGTCTTTTATTCTCAGGATCTATAGTTACAATAAACCTACCTGGAGTTTCTGAATACAATACATCTTCATCAGTATTAGCATCTCCTTCAAAGAAAATATCTTTCACATTTATTCCTGCACCTTTATCTCCAGCCATCGCTGCTTTTGAAACAGCTGTCAACAAACCACCATCATGGATGTAACTGCATGAAGCAACAAACTCTCTATCGATTGTCCTGTGAATTTTACCTGCAATCCTTACAAACTCTTCAAGGTCTGCTTCTGGAACTTCTCCACCTTCTATTGGAGCTTCCTGCTCTTCATAACCAATAGCTTCCAAGTACTGCGAAGCTCCCACATGATTCTTTGTTGTTCCAACAACATATATCAAGTCACCTTCCTGTTTGAATGCAGAAGTAACGCATTTCCTGTAATCATCAATCTTGACAGCTGCCGATGCAAGATAGCTGTCTGGATCGTGTATTTCAATGAACTTGCCTTTTTCGTTCTCTACAAGAGTTATATGCCTCCTAAGATCTGGATGAATATGTTCAAGCTTGAAGTCTTTAGGAACTTCATAGAAACCAGAGCATTTCATGCTGTCTTTTCCTGAAATAACTGGTATATTTGTGGCTTCAATAGCTTCTCTGACACCCATTCCCTCTCTTAACAAGGAGGCAAGATTATGCTTTCCATCCTCTTCTGTAAGGGTTGTTGTAGAGTCAGAGTTTGGCTGGCAATAGTTACCGCAGACAGCCCAAGTATCCCACTTAGCATTTTTCATATCCGGTAAAGCGCCACCAACTGCTATTATCTTTCCAGCCATGTCAATGAATGATTTCTGGGCAGCATGATAAGGATCCAGGTCTGATACTTTCGGAGCTATACCCATTGCATAAGCAACAGCGCCAAAGTCTTTTCCTTCTGTATCCAGTGGTTTCTGGATTGTTGCATCTGCCTCTATCTGTTGCTTCGCTCCTTGCAATGGCGCAAGTATTGTTCCTCCCTTGACAGAATAATCCTTTTGCCTGAAGAACCACTCTTTTGATGCCACATCAGGTCGTGACATCACAAGACGTAGTGTTTGTTCTAGCGTGTATTTTTCTTTTATAGTTACTTCCTTGCGTTCAGTTCCATTCCAGATAGCGTGCATCTGCTTTCTTGGCTCTTTGTTGAAAAGCTTCTTAATATCTATTAGAGCAACTGTTTCATCACCATATTTCAAATCAACAAATCCTGAATCTGTTAGTTTTCCGAGTTCTGTAACATCAACATCATGCAGTTTTGCTCTTTCCAACAATTCTTCCCTGTTTTCTGATTTTGCAACCAATAGCATTCTGTCCTGGGTTTCTGAAATATTTATCTGCCATGGTTGTATACCCATGTATTTCTTTGGGTGTAAAGACAAGTCCATCCACAGTCCACCGGTTGCCTCAGCTGTTTCATGCGATGCTGAGCCCAAACCGACTGCTCCAAAGTCTGTGACACTGGTTAACAAATTGTCTCTTGCAACCTCAAGCAAATACCCTTGCATCTTCGCCTGTATGAATGAGAAATCAGCTTGCACATGGCCAAGGCTTATATGACGGCCAGCTGATAAAGAGCTTTCTGTTGCTCCATGAATGCCATCAACACCAACTGCCTGTCCAGCAACAAAGACCAAGTCTCCAACACCAGGATTCTTACCGATATAACTTATGCCTTCAAAAGACTTAACTGGCGACCAGCCGATAGTTCCACAATAGACAAGGGTTTTGAACATGTATCTTGGGTCTGCAATCATTCCCCCACCAAAGGTTGGAATCTGCATTTCATTCCCACCCTGCTTCACACCTTCTGTAACTCCTTTCAGCAAAGTGTACGGATGCTTGACTCCTTCCGGCAACCAGCCTTTATATCTTGGGTCACCAGTGCAGTAGAAAAAGAAATTAGCCAACGCCTCGAATGTTCCCCTCATCGTTCCGAAGATATCCCTATTGACCCCATCAATTCCTGTTTTTGCCCCTTGTATTGGTTCCTTATTCGATGGGGAGTTGTGGGTTTCGAATTTTATGCATAACATATAATCTTCATTATAGAGAACAACACCGGAGTTGTCTTTAAACATGTCAACAATCCAGTTCTTACCTCTTTTTTCCAGTTTGTTATAAACATCCAATGCAGGATCTTCAATAAATGTCTTGAACAATCCCTTCTCAAGCACATATGCTCCATCTTCATTCTTTGTAAACCAACCTCTATCATGTGCTCTCTGGAAAATTGGATCATCAACCAAGTCATCTAAAGTAATTCGTGCGTTGAATTCCTTATGGAAGCAATGCTCTGACCTAAGGCTGAACCATGTTTCTATCTCAACATCTGTTGCTCTTTCATCCAAGCCGACTTCTCTTCTCCTTGCCAGAAATTCCTCATCTTTGTACATATTCCTGAACTGGTGGAGCTCTTCAAGACTTGCAGCTAATTTTCTTTTAGAATTCAGTTCCAATAATTCTTCATCAGACATATTTGCAATATCATATTTCTCAACCTTGATTTTTGGTGGTAGAACAACTATTGGTGCTTCTATTTTGAATCCTTTCTCATACTCCTGTCTGGTTATGGTAACTAATTCTTTTAAGTCAGGATTTGCCAGAAATTCAGATACCTCTCTTAGTTGCTTCTGTGTTATATTGTCTGCTTTTAGAAAATAATTCTGTGAAAGGAATCCTCTGTCATCCTCGTAAACTCCGCTGTTCAACGCAAGTAAAGCCTGTTCAAGAGCAACTGTTCCTTCTGCATCGCTTGTTCCAGGATTCAGCATACTTTGAAGAACATAATCAAATGGTATCTGTAATTGTAATGCTAGTGACTCATTCAGTGTTGCCCTGTGGATTATCGAATCAACAAATGGTGTTCCTGTAAGAAGAGACTCTAAACCTTTCAAATCTGGTTGATGAACAAGCAAGTAAGAATTTGTTCTGTTGAGTTCTTCAATCTCAGTTCCAAAGAATCTGTTTAACTCTTTTGCAAGAAGTTGTTCATGAAAGGGACCAACCTCTATGACTGACACTCTTTTGTCTTTCACACCCTTTGGTAGAACAAAGTTTAAACCCTGAGCTAAAGCTTGTTGAGCAATCATAACCCCCTATAAAACCCTTTCGAAAAACGAAGAACTTTTTCATATAAATAAGTTTCTATTTTGTTAGCATTCTAAAGTGGTTGCTTTTAGAAAATTTAGAATTATTTTCCACCTAATGAAGCCATGGATCCATAGACTAAAACATCAACAAACGGAAAACCAAGAAACTCTACTCTGGTAACCCACATCTCACCTAATAATGGAACATAACGACCAGCAATTTCTTGAATTATAATATTAATATCATCTTTAAATCTGATTTTTTCCTCACCTTCTTCAACATTATTCCATCCAACCCTAAATCTAAGCATTTTTCTATATTGATCATCGTCTATTCCAACTTTTACCACATCCTGTGTTATAGTATAAATGTTACCTAAAATATTTATGTTAGTTTCTTTTCCGAGCTCTCCCCTAAAACCAGAATCCATAGCTTCTACTAAAGTCATCTCAGAGGTTCTGAATCCACTATCAAAAAGTGTTTGTTTCTCCTCTCTTGGCCCATCGTACTGAAAAAACACCCATTCACCATCTATCTTCCTCCACTCATACAACTCAGAATATTCATTTGTAGTCACTTTCTCAATATATGTCTCGTTATCTTTATTAAAAAATATGTACTTAGAACTATCAATCTTTGCAACTAAGCTATCTCCTTCATACAGCCCAATCTCTCCACTAGTCACATCATCCTTGAAATTTATAAGTCTGAAAAAAGTGTATGCATCTCCTTTCACAGGATAAACTTCACGAATAGGAAGGTGAAGATCATTGTACATATGTCTTATCTTTTCCAAATCTGACTTAGAAATAGTTTGCTCCTGCTTATCTTTCTTATCAGGCTTAGAACCCTCTGACTCAGGCTCTGAAGCTTGGAGTTCAGAACAGCCAACTGCCAAGCCAAATGTTGCCAAAAAAACAATCCTTGCTAATCCTTTCATCTTTGTCTGTCAAATCTCTAATAATCTATCTCTGTATACTATTTTGAATTTCATAGTATATTAATTTTTCTCTTTTTCAAGGATTTTTGTTAGAAAAAGCGATTTTTTGTCTAGCCTTTAACAATCTTCGCATATTCAGGAACGACATCTGCTGTAAAACTTTTCATCCCTTCAATTGTTTTATAATGGGTTAGCATTTCCTTGATAACGTAAAAAGGTAGTGTAGCGATATCCGCTCCTGCTAATGCGACTTCTCTTGTCTGCCTGGCGTTTCTTATACTCGCCGCTAAAACTTTTGTCTTTATGTTGTAAGTTCTAAAAATCTCTACGCACTGCCACACCAAGTCAACGCCTGAAACTACTCCGTTGTCTTCCAATATTTTTCCACTTTTTTCCCAGCCAGAAGCAGGAAAGTAATCACTCTTCTCGAACTTAACACCAACACGTTTTCTAATATCATCATCAATTCTGCCTGCAAAAGGACTGACAAAAGATGCTCCTGCCTTTGCAGCCATCAATGCCTGCTCTGGTGTGAATATCAAGGTGCAGTTAATTGGTATTCTTGCTTTTGTTAATGTCTTTATTGCTTTGATGCCATCAAACATGTTCTCTGAATCTTCTTCAAACGCAGGATTGACAGGTATTTTCACATAAACATTCTTTGCAACCGGATTGAATTTTTTAAACAATCTTTTTCCTTCCTCAACCATTTCTTTGTAAGTGGTTCCGATGACCTCTAAGCTGACAGGAGTTCCTCTTGCTAATTTCAAGATTTTTTTAATGTAGGATTCCACACTAACATCTTTTCCTTTACTCTTAAGGTCATCAACTATCTTCTTGACCAATGAAGGATTCGTTGTGACTCCATCTAGAATACCATAGGAATAAGCTTGCTCAATCTCCTCAAGTTTTGCAGTATCAATGAATATTTCCATATTACCACCCCATAAACCTGATGTTTGTTTGTTCTTCTATTTAAAATTTTTTATAAAATCAGTTTTCATTTGGTTTCACACCTATTGAAGCCAAATATGATAGAAATGCAGGTATTAATGGTAGTACGCACGGACTTAGAAATGAGACAAGACCTGCAAGAAACGAAATGCTTAAATTTATTGAGGCACCTGTGCTTATGCCTGCATCGAGCGATGATAAAATGTTGGAAGCAAATGCTAAGTTAGCTATGAGGCTTAGGTTGTTAGTGAACACCAATATTCCCAGGAATATCAATACAATTCCAAAGAAGTATCTCAGGTACTGCAACCACTTGCCAGACTTACTTATGAGTCCCTGAGCCTCATTGGTGAACAAACCAACAAGTAGAAATGGTATCCCTAATCCTAGAGAGTATGCTAGCATGAGAAAGAAAGCGCTTGAAGGGTTGCTGATTGCTAATGTAAGAACAGCTCCCAAGACAGCACCAACACATGGAGTCCAACCAACTGCAAATGCGGCTCCAAACATAAAAGATGCTAGGTGCATGGATTTAAATTTCTTCTTTACAGTTATCGTGTGTTCTCTTTCAAGGAACGGTATTTTCAGAAGCCCTAAAAGGTAAATTCCAAACAGTATTATGATGACTCCTCCTATTCTGCCAAGCCATTGCTGAACTGTATAAGCAACATTTGACAATACGCTTTGCAGTAACACTCCAACAAGTGAGAAAATCACTGAGAATCCTAATACAAAGAAAACACTGCTTATGAAAATGTTCCAGTCTCTTTTCTTCTTCATTTTGTTTATCTAAACAAATCTATTTATCTCACTCAAAAAGCGATCCTTATCCCATGAGTCAAGTGCTTTCTGCACTACTTCACCATCTTTAATTATGACCTTTGTATGCTGGTAGATTATACCGAACTCTTCTGCTAAAGCATTCTCATCACTATCAGTATCTGAATCCTTATAGTTAACTCTGAAACCAATAACATTCGGATTATCTAAGTCATCAAAGGCAGCAACAGTCTCTTTCTGCTCTTCTATACAGATAAGACACCAAGTCGCGTAGAAATCCAACAGCACAACTTTGTTCTCAGTCTTTGCTCTCTCATAATCTGCTTTGTTAAAATCAATATATTTACTTGTAGTGCCTGCTAACACAGTGCCACTCTCACTTGCTTCTATCAAACCACTATTCTCACTCACAGTATTAGTCGTTGTTCTACTAGTACAAGCGGAAATGAAAACTAACAGCAACATTAGTAGTCCTATAAATAAATAGTTCATATTCATCTTATAACCTCCTAATCTAATTTTCATTATTTCTCATAAAGCTCTGTTTCTGGATGGAATGCGTACCATGCGAACCAGAAGTCTCTCTCCTTGACTATCTCTTCTCCTGTCTCAATATTTGTTATCTTTATGACTCCCGCTTCATCCCTTTCAACCTTAATATTGACACTATTAAAAACATCTTCAATAACACCTAATTCCATCAAGTCATCTTCTCTATAAGCCTTGAAAACACCATCAATTTCAATGCCAAAGATAACTGTTTTTGGATGTATTCTGTCATCTTCATTCTCAACAGGGAACATGATGAAAGTATCTTCATAATAATTGCCGTAAGGATCTCTTCCATAGGATCTTCTGAAACCTGTGTTCTGGCTTAAAACTTGTGATTCTGGATGAGCTTTTTTCCAGTCTCGCCAGACAACTGTATCAACAGATATTGGCTCAAGCTGGGTGCCTGTCAACTCGCCAACAATAGCGTTTCCACCAATCTGTGCCCAATATGAATCTGTCTTTCGATCATACATTACCAGGTTTGAGTTATACAATTTCCCAGATGTTCCAAACTCAACTGGGTTACCGTTTATTTCACGCTTGTAAGCAATTCCGCTTCCGCATAACGGACAATAAGTTATCAGTATTGGATCACCTGCAACAAAGTCATTCACTATTTCATGCCAGACCATAATCTGCAACGGGTAAACCCTTTTTTCTCCCTTGTAGACAAGACCAAGGACTAGTTCATTATCTTGAATCCATTCATCTGCTTCTTCAACAGTCACAAACTTTGGATTGTCTATTGATGGAATCCCATCTTTCGGAGGACCTCCACTAAGTATTTTGCTTGGATGTACTAGATATTTCACACCTTCTGAAGTTATTTTTATACCTCTCTCAATTTCCTCATCTGTAAGTGTAGAGCTTTTTGGCACCTTATCTACTGATGCACCACATCCTACTAAAAACATTGCAACCAATAATCCTAATGTAAATAACATTTTCCTCATCTTGACACATCCCTTACCATAATCCCATAGCTATACCTATAAGCTCTACTATGACATAAAGCCAGATTATGTAGGCAATTATCCCGAAAATTAAAGTTATTAAAATCAAATTCACCACTTTTCTCTTATTCTTCCTCAATTTGTCGAGAGTGCATATTTCTTCTTTCTTATAGATATACCAAAATAATCCAGCAAACAGGAATAACAATGCAGCTCCTCTGAATGCCCATTTGTATGTGCCGTAGAAAACATTAGCTAGAGATACTCCATAAGCCACAGTCCCTAAGCCAAACAGCACTAAAACAACGGGTGTGAAACAGCACAATCCCCCGATAAACGCGGATACTGGAATTATCTTCTTCAGAAAAGACTTCTCCTTTTCATCAACAACAAGTATTCTTTGCATTATATCCATACTCCAATAGTCAACCCAACAACGCTAACATTCTAGTTTTCAGTCTTTGGTTGAATATAACCTTTCAACAACAGGTTACCCATCTCAGATAATTTGACAAATAAGTTATTGCTCTCTTCTTTCACTTCTACAAGCCGAAACTCTTTCAAACCCTTGTATTTGTAGTTTCCGTTTATGTGATACGACAGCAATGATATTGACATTTCTAATTTAGCACTTAATTCTTTTAAAGAAAAGTAATTACTTCCATCCATCTCTTTTAGTATCCTGAGTTTGTTCTCACTTAGTTCGTTGTAATATGATAATTTCATGATTGGCATAAGCATGCATTGGTCACCCATGACCCCAAAAGACTTCAAGCCATTAGCGAAAGCGGCGCTCAATGCTGCGCATGTACTCATTTTGTCACCTGTTGCGACATTAACTATTAAATCATCATTATTGTAGATAGAGCAAAGTTCTCCAAATATTCTGAACATCTCCTCCATCAGACTACCTTTCATTTCAATAATCTTGGTTTTGATAGTAAAGTCTTCAAGTTTCTTTCTCAGCTTTTTAGCAGTCTTGAAATTGTTGTGAAGAGTTATCAAGATAACTTTCTCTGTTGGAAACTCTTTCATGCCAATAAACAATGCTTTTGGATTATCACCAACAGGTGCGATTATAGTATATCCCATTTTAAGTATAAAAAATACAATCTTATTTTAAAATATTTTCCTTTGTTTGTCAAAACTTTGTTTTGATAGTCTTAAGTAAATAATAAATAAAATTTTGTTTTGATAATTAAAAAGTTGTATGAGGTGATGTACATGTCTTTGATGTGCCCAAATCACAGCTGTAAACTGGAGAAAGGAATGTGCAAGCATGAGAAAATGATGCTTGGTCTAATAATTATAGTTGTGGTTGTAGTTATAATCGTTAAAGTGTTGTAATAATTTATTTTTTTGATTTCTTAATTTTTATTTTGATGCTTTGAAGTAAAAACTAAATAAAAAAAAGAATTATTTTTTCTTGAGGTGGTTTTTATGCAAAGAATGATGTTTTGTAAAAACGGGATTTGTGTGGATTTATCAAAAGTTGAATGTGAAGACAGGTTTGATAATGTCGCAGATATTATCGATTGTGAACAATTGAAAGCAATGAAAGAAAACGTGATAACACTTTAATTAATTTTTAAAATTCTTTTTTCTTATTTGATTAATCGCAGAGCCTGCATTGAACCAGCCAATCTGTTCCTTTGTAAAAGTGTGCTTTGTCTTGATTGTCTCTGTTGAACTATCAGAATGTTTTACTAAAAGCTCAACATTTTTTCCTTCTTTAATATCAACATCTATAATTGCTATAATGTCATCCTCTCTTATCTTATCATAATCGCTCCCATTGACAAACCATAAGGGAAGAATGCCTTGTTTTTTCAGGTTTGTCTCTGCTATTCGTGCAAAACTCTTGACAATAACAACCCTGCAACCAAGGTAGCGAGGCTCCATCGCTGCATGCTCTCGACTTGAGCCTTCACCATAATTAGTGTCTCCAACCACAACCCATCCTTTATCTTTCTCTTTGTAATATCTAGCTATCTTGTTGAATTCAACACCTCTCTCCCCTGTTAGAATATTTTTTCCTTTGCCTGTCTCAGAAGTAAATGCATTCACAGCACCGCTGAAGACATTGTCACTAATATTGTCAAGATGACCTCTGAAGCGCAGCCATATACCAGCTGGAGAAACATGGTCTGTTGTGCACTTACCATAAGCCTTTACAAGCACAAACAAATCCTTGAAGTCATTTTCCTTGTCCCATTCATCAAACAGTTCTAAGAACGATAATCTATCACTTTTAGGGTCAATCTTTACTTCTCCTTTACCAGTTGGTTCTTCATAACCAGAAATATCAAAGACAAATCCTCTTGATGGAAGTTCGTCAGCAATTGGAGGTTGCAACTTGCATTTTTCACCACTCGTAGTCTCAAGTTCATCTGTCAAAGGATTGAAATCAAGCCTACCTGCTAATGCCATAGCAGTAACAATTTCTGGACTAGCTATAAATGCATTAGTCTCAGGATTTGCATCATTTCGTTTCTTGAAATTACGATTGTAAGATGTTATTATTGAATTCTTATCTCCTTTTTTGATATCTGTCCTGTTCCATTGACCAATACAGGGACCGCATGCATTTGCAAGGACAACAGCACCTATCTTCTGAAAAAGTTCTAGCTGTCCATCACGTTGGACTGTTTTGTGAATCTGCTCTGAGCCAGGAGTTACCATGAAACCACAATTTGCTTTCACACCTGCCTCAATTGCTTGCTTTGCAATTGTCGCTGCTCGTTGCATATCCTCGTATGAAGAGTTAGTACAGCTTCCAATCAAAGCATACTTTAACTGCAAAGGCCACTTATTCTTCTTAGCATCTTCACCTAGCTTTGAAATTGGACGTCCAAGGTCAGGTGTGTGTGGACCAACTATTTGAGGCTCTAATTTTGACAAATCTATTTCAATAATCTGATTATAGTACTTCAAAGGATTTTCCTCCACTTCTTTGTCTGCTCTAAGATTCTCTTTAATTTTATTAGCCATATCTGCAATTGCTTCTCGCTTTGTTGCTCTAAGATAAGCTTCTGTATACTCATCATAAGGAAACACTGATGTTGTCGCACCAACCTCTGCACCCATGTTTGTGATTGTGGCTTTTCCAGTGGCACTTATTGATTTTGTACCTTCACCAAAGTATTCTATTATACAACCTGTTCCTCCTTTCACTGTCAATGTTTCTGCAACTTTTAATATGATGTCTTTTGGAACTGTCCATCCATTAAGCTTTCCGATTAGCTTCACACCTATCAGTTTAGGCATGGTGATGCTCCAGTCTTCTCCTGCCATTACCTCAACTGCATCTGCTCCGCCAACGCCAATAGCTATCATTCCAAGCCCTCCAGCGTTTGGAGTGTGTGAGTCAGTTCCAATCATCAAGCCGCCAGGAAAAGCATAGTTCTCAAGCACTACTTGATGGATTATTCCAGCGCCTGGATTCCAGAATCCCATGCCATACTTGTTAGCAGCGCTTTTAAGAAAAACATAAATCTCATCGTTTTCATGCTTAGCCAGATCGAGGTCTTTTTTTGCTCCAACTTGTGCTCTAATTAGATGGTCACAATGAACTGTTGTTGGAACTACAACTTTGTCCTTTCCAGTCAGGATGAATTGTAGTATAGCCATCTGGGCAGTTGCATCTTGCATGGCAACCCTGTCAACCTTTAAAGTAACACTTGTCTTGCCAGGCAGAATATCTGTAAAAGGATTTTTCATATGTGAGAACAGTATCTTCTCTGCATAAGTCATTGGTCTATTTATTTTATTCTTTATGCCGGTAACTTTTTTTGAATAAGAATCATAGAATGATTTAATCTGCTCGTTGTCAAGTAACATCTTATCCCCTAGTAAATCCAGATAGCCCAAATTTATAAAGTTTTGGTTTAATTCTTGAAACTAAATTTTATTGCTAAAAGATAAGTTTTATAAAAAAAGCATTTTTCAATGTTTACATGGGGGAGAAGATTCTTTATAAAAACAAGAAATGGATTATTCCAAATAATCCAGAGATTGGCTATATAATAGGTGATGGTATCGGCATGGATGTAACTCCTGCCGCTATCAATGTTATTAATGCAGCTGTGAAGAAAGCGTATAAAGGTTCTAGAAAGATTGAATGGACTGAAATAGTTGTTGGTGAGAAGGCCTTAGAAAAAAAAGGAGACCTTCTTCCAAAGGATTCGTTAAATCAGATAAGGAATATTCGGATAGTTCTCAAAGGACCCCTCTCAACTCCTATTGGTGGAGGGCATAGAAGCCTCAATGTTTCTATCAGGCAGATATTTGACCTTTATTCATGTATAAGACCTGTCCGTTATTTCAAAGGATTGCCTGCTCCTGTAAAAAAGCCTGAGTTATTAGATGTAGTTGTATTTCGTGAGAACACAGAAGACGTATATGCGGGTATTGAGTGGGAGGCTAATTCAAAAGATGCCAAGGAAGTTATTGCCTTCTTAGAATCCAAAGGTAAGAAAGTGAGAGAAGGCTCAGGCATCGGCATAAAACCAATCAGTGCTTTCGGCTCTAAGAGATTGGTGAGAGCAGCAATTGAGTATGCGATTGAAAAGAGCAGGAAATCATTGACCTTAGTACACAAGGGAAACATAATGAAGTATACTGAAGGCGCGTTTAAGGATTGGGGTTATGAGGTTTTGAAAGAAGATTTTGGTGACAAAGTTGTGTTCGAGGAAGAACTTGAGAGTGAGATTCCAAAAGGCAAAATCTTGGTTAAGAACAGGATTGCAGATTCAATGTTTCAGCAGATACTGTTGAGACCTAATGAGTATGATGTTATCGCCACTATGAATCTCAACGGTGATTATTTGTCTGATGCAGCTGCCGCACAAGTTGGCGGATTAGGTGTTGCTCCAGGTGCTAATGTTGGTGACGGCATAGCTGTTTTCGAAGCAACTCATGGCACCGCTCCGAAGTACACTGGCATGGACAAGGTTAATCCGAGTTCTATAATCCTGTCTGGTGTTATGATGCTTGAGCTAATGGGCTGGGATGAAGCCGCTGAATTAATAATCAAAGGCATGGAGAAAACATTCATAGCCAAAACAGTTACTTATGACTTAGAGAGACAGATGACAGGTGCAACTCTGTTGAAATGCTCTCAATTTGCAGATGCGATAATAAAGAATATGTGATTTAGTCAAAAGCACCGTATTTCTCAAGAAGATCTGCAACTCCAGCATGTTTTTTTCTTATTTGTACTTGGTCTAAATCCATTAACTCATGTGGAAAGACAATCCACTGATTCACTTCCTCACAATAATAATCAGGCGTCATATTAGTTTTATTCTCTTCTGGCTTAAAATAAGCCGTAGCTATCCTTATATTATTAGGAGCTTTATCTCTCATCTTACTATGAATTCTTTTTAGAACAGTTTCTATAGTTGTACCTGTATCCCAAACATCATCAATTATTAACAAACTGTTTTCTGGCCCTGCATTATCAAACAAATAATTCAGACCATAAACTCTCACTGTTTTCTTTAGTCTGTTATCATCAGTATAACCATCAGTTCTAACAGCAATATGATCTGTTTCTATACCAAGATACTTGAAGATTTCATGAATTGCTATTCCAGGAGGGGTTCCTCCTCTCCACAACGCAATTAGAAAATCAGGTTTAAAACCTGATGCCAATATCTTATCCGCCAATTCTACAGAATAATCATAGAGTTCGTTGGCGTCTATGAAAAGTTTACCATCAATCTCTTTAGGCATGGGAATGGGAAAATCTGCGCATTTATATGGGTTTCTGATTATTATATTAATCTTCTATACTCCTGTCTTAGCATTCCAGGAACATCTATCTTTGCACCAGCGCCTATGCCAGGGATTATTATCTGTGTCAACCCTATTCTTCTTATTGTGTCATCAATTGATTCATAAGTACTTTTTCTTTTGAAAGGAGAATTCAGATTTCTATCTTCTGAGATTGTCCAATCACTAACTATTCCGTTCCTAAGCGTTTTTTTCACTATTAGTGGAAGCATATTTTTTCCTATGCATAAAGAATATACGCTGTCTTTTTTCTCAAATCTTTGAGCAGTGACTTCCCAAGGAGTACCTTGGAATTCCAGAACATAACTCTTCTTCCACATGTTGAAATAATCAAACATTCTTATTATTCTCTTTTCCAAAGCTTTGATTGCTCCATATCTCCTCTTATCATTAGGTGCTAAAAGTCTTTTTTCTCTTGTTCTCTCTTTTCCTCTTAGGACTTCAAATCTTCCTGCTCCTTCTTCTATTGCATAGATTAATGCTTCTGAATATATATCTCTATTCTGAAATAATTCCCTGTTTATTTTGGAATAGCTTTTGCCATCAACATATCTTTCAAAGAGAACATCTGTTAGCAATCGGTCTCTTTCAGCTCTGCCAGTTCCCTTGTCAAAGAAGGTAAATGGCATTGACGAAGTATCCCAGGGATTCGGTTTTCTCTCCCTTGGGAAAAGTCTTGTTAGATTTTTCTTAGCAGATAAGCCCTCAAGTTCATCCCTGTATAACGCAACCTCTAATTCAGACAGATGTATGCACATAGCATAAAAGTTCCTTATGTCATTCCAGAAATTATCATCACAGCTACATCTCATAAATTCATATTCAAAAAATCTGTCATCTGAAATAAAAGGGTTCCTGATCAAAACATTGAAAAAATCTGGTCCGCTTTTTTCCTTAGATCTTACCTGTGCAGAATAGGTCACTCCACTGTGAAGTTCGACCTTTCTTAAAGAACCACGAGTGTTTCTATTCAGAAAATCCTTTGATTTCTCTCTTTTCAGAACTCCTTGGACAAGTTTGTCGCTTAACTCTTTTATAGAAACTCCTTCGCGTCTTGCTTTTTCCTTTATTCTCTCTCTTATTCTGCTGGGTGTCTCAAGCATCAATTCTGCGATTGCATACTTCACAGGACTTATGAATATCTTTTTGACACCTGAAAGATGCAATGTAATTCCATAATCCCTTTCGAGAATTTCTCCTGTTCTTATTCTTTGTTGCATAGATCTCTAAAATGGGAATATTCACATATTTATAAAATTAGTCTGAATCAACAATCTTTTGAAAAAGTTTTTATTCTAATTCATTATTAGTGAAGTTTATGATTGGTTACATACTAGCGATATTGACTGGTTTTGCAAGTGCTTCTTATTATGCATTAATTAAAAAGACTATCAAGAACGCCAGTATCTTCTCTATGGCTGTTTATCCTTATTTGTTCACTCTTCCTTTTTTATTTGTTTCTTTATTTTTGATTGGTATTCCTATTGTTCCTGCCAAGTATTTCTTATTTATCATTCCTTGGCTTATTGTCAATATCTTTGCTACTTTGCTTTATTTGAAGGCCTTCAAACTCGCTGATCTAACTCTTGCTATGCCAATGCTTGCTTTCACTCCCCTTTTCTTATTGTTCATGTCTCCTTTGATTGTTGGCGAGTTTACTTCTCTATTTGGCTTAGTTGGAGTTTTATTTGTAGTGCTTGGATCTTATGTTTTACATGCTAGTAAAACTCGGAATTTATTAGTTCCTTTCAAGGCCATGATTAAGAACAAGGGTTCTTATTATATGTTAATTGTCGCTTTTCTTTATGCTATTGGCGCTTCTTTTGATCGTATGCTTGTGGTTATGACTTCTCCTGTTTTTCATTCTACTATGGGAATATTTAGTCTGAGTTTGAGCATGTTGGTTATTGGCTTATTGTTTGACAGAGAGGCCATTTTGAAACCAAATGTCGCTTTCAATAAACTCTTGTTGATTGGATTGGCTTTATTTTCAACTGTTATGCTCGGGAATTTTGCTAATAAGTTCATCATAGCTCCATATGTTATTTCTTTGAAGAGGCTTAGTATTTTGTTCTCTATGATTTATGGTTATTATTGGTTCAAGGAAAAGGATTTAAAGAAGAGAATTATCGCTGCTTCGTTAATGGTTGTAGGGACCATAATTATTTCTATCTATGGTTAGGATGCCTATTAGTCTGAATCAACAATCTTAGAAAAAAGTTAGAGGTTTCCATCGCATCCGTTTCTCAACTTTTTAGCGAATCTTCGCTCCTGGTGAACCTTAAAAGAGAATCTGGTTCATCCTTTCCAGGTTATGAGCTTGTCTCCCACTAAGCTTCTCCAAGTTTATCTCTTTTCTCTTGGTCAGTTCTTATTGGCATTGCAAACATCCGAAGACGTTTACGCTCGATGTTGCAAGCAACGTCGAATTTCTCAAAACCCTTATCAGGAGAGTTCTGATTCAAGCTGAAAATCTTTTGCGATTTCCACCCCCAAGAAGGTAGATATTATTTTTATTTTTAAATATTTATATGCTAAAGAATATATTCTATATTAATTATAATGAAGAATATATCAAGCTATTTCGTGCTTCACGATAAAACACTCTTTGTAAGCTTTGATTTCTGCAATGTTTGAGAGTTTTTTCCTCACTGTTTCCTCGGTTAGAACAGGTTCTAGTTTTTCATCGTATGTCATACTGAGAAACTCTATGTTGTCATAACTAGCATGGTTTCTGAGCTTTGAGAATATATAATCATTTGATAAAGAACCATCATCTTTTAAGTATCCTTTATCAATCAAGCTTTTTGCTTCATCATCAGACAATGCTTGTTTCCCAAATGCTTTTTTCAAAACAGAAATCTCCTGGCTTGTGAGATGATTCATATCAGGCAGTTTCTTTATAACGAACTTCTCTTTGTCAACAACTATTGAGCCATCAACTAATTCTATCAATACATTGAAGTCTCCTTCTTTATCAGTGCATGTGACTAGTGCAGCAGGTATCAATTTGACTTTGACTTTGACTTCCTTGTCTGACATTAGTTTTATGTCCTTCACTGTTGTCCTTGGTTTTATCACAGGAATCAAATCTCTTTTCTCGAAACTCTTTAAATCCTCTATAACATCTCTTTCTTCTTCATCTAAGATGTTGACTGCCTCTCCTCCATGCATGCTTTTTCTAGGCCTTATATTGACAAACAACGGGATGTCAACAACTCCTGAGACAAGAGCAGTTCCAACAGGCAGGTTCTGTATTTCAGACTCTGACTCTGCTGTGATTCCCTCAACACTATTTGATATTGCTTTCAAATCATTAGGATTAGTTACTTTCATTATCATCTGGGTTGTGCATTGGCTTAAGACAGATTTGTCAACTCGAGCTGGTCTCTGACTTATCACACAGAATCCAAGACCGAACTTCCTTCCTTCACTAGCGATTGTTCTTAGTATCTTCGAGCTCTTTGCTTCTCCAAAGCTTCTCTCAGGACAGAAATTGTGTGCCTCCTCAAGCACTAGAAAAAAAGGTGGTAGCTCGTTCTTCTTTCGCAGTTCAAAAAGATCCTTGCATAGTTTGTAAACGATTATCTCCTGTATGTCGGGTGGCATTCCTTTAACATTTATTATCGAGCAGTTTCCTGGTGATATAAGCTCAGAGTAGGGCGTTGGAGAATCTGAGAATATGTTTAGGTTACTCAGATATTCTATAACGTTTATTATGGTCCACTTGGCTGCACTTTCATCTTTCTCCAATTCTAGCAACAACTGGTTGAAGTTCAACTCATCTATATTTTTAAGGGCACTGTACAGCACACCAACTTGTGTACTTGAAAGCTTTGCAGGCAGTAAGTGTATCAATTCAGAATTTGTGATATCTTTTGTGAGCTTTAAGGGTATAACTCCTTCATTAACCTCCGGATCTCCGTACTCCTTAACTTCATAACCTTGCGGTTTCAACCCAAACTTCTCTAGCTTTTCTTTGTCATCTGTATTTTCAAATCTCATCTTTGAATACTCACCATGAGGATCTATTATAAGTAGAGGTATTTTCTTGTCAAGTATCTCTTCAATCAGCACTCCTACTGTGTAGCTTTTTCCAGCTCCTGATTTTGCAAGGACTGCACAGTGCTTTGTTAGTAATTTCTTCAAATCAAGGTATACATTGATATCCTTTCCTTCCAGTTTTCCAATGTATGCTCCCTTTCCCTCGTCTTCTAAACTAATAATTCTTTTTATGAATTCATCATCTGATTCTAGCACTTCTGCGCCTGGTTCAAATGGTATCCTTATCTGCTTTACCTTCCCATCTTTGTCTTGGTATCCTATGGTTTTGCATTTGGCTATAGTACCATCTTTGGTTCTTTCAAGCTCAACAATTTGGCATAGAACATAGTCATATACCCCATGGTAGACTTGGATGTACTCAAACTTTTTCGTTTCTTTCTCAAGTTTAAATGAAAAGTTTGTTGGCGTTACCTTGCCTACTATTTGACCTAAAATCATGTATTAGTTAGAAATGCTCATGATTTATTAATGTTGCTATGCTAAAAAAAAGTAATTGATTTTCTGGCATTCAAAAATATGAAAATGTTTTTGTTATGGCAAGATTTAAAAAACAAACATTATTCTTCGATAATACAACTAATAATTAAGAGGAGGAATTCATAATGGCTAAGAAAAAGAACGAAGCAGAACCGCAATCAAAAGAAGAACAAATTGGTTTTCACAAAGGTGCTTTGAGCACTCTTGCTAAGGAGAGGCAGGAGTTGGCAAGGATTCTACAGATTGTTGAGCAGTTGATGCAGATGCACATCGGAGCCCTAAAGGATCTTGGTATCGACTTGCAGAAGCAAGCTGAGGAAATGGTTAAAGACCAAAAGAAAAAGAAAAAACCAATAGAAGACATACTTTAACTACTAGTTAATAGTGAAAAGTCATAACATTTTTAAACTTCTCTTAATTTCTATGTAAGCCCATGCTAGTCGACACTATAGACCAAAGAGTCAAACCAATCTTTGAACCTAAAAAAGTCAGTTCATTATACTTCTACGCCCAACAAGAAAACACGCTAAAACTAGAAAAATTTGTTAATGAATACTACAACAAATCAGAGTATTTTGACGACGATGAAGTGAAAGTAATAACTCACTTCTTACAATACATGCTTTTAAAGCACGGGGAAAACAAGAGAAAAACAGGGAGGCTTTACTCAGGACACCCAACAGATGTAGCAAAAATAGTGGTTGAGCTTTATGAAAAAGAGTTTAGAACAACAGACAGTATGTCTAGTCTTCGTCAATTATCTCTTCCACTTGTAAGAAAGATACATCTTGAGGATGTTGTCATGGGTGACGAGTTAAGCTATCTCGACGTTATAGGAGCATTGCTTCATGACGTAGTCGAAGAAACACATGATGAAGATAACCCTGTAATGCCAGCTGATATAAAGAAGGAGTTCGAAGAGTTCATAATAAACTCTGATATAGAAGATAAAGATCGTTTCCTTGAAGATGCCGAAGGTCTCGAATTCATTGCTGATAAACTAACAAAGTATGACGTTGATACAGGAGAGCCACGTGATTACTATGAATTCACCGATGACATGATTGATTTAAACGGAAAAAAACACTTGGCAAAATACATACCAAAAGTCTTGAAAATCAAAGGAGGTGACATCATAGCAAACATCAACGAACTGGATGACTTATACAAGGATGTTCCTAGTCGTCTGATGCTCTTCCTCAGAGACATGGTGGTTTATTTGCTTGGAGGAGAAGAAAAGAGAAGAACAAAAAAAATAAGTGTGGTGAAACACACTCTTAGTAAAAAATTCAGAAAATGGAGAGATGAAACATTAGAAACAATAGGAAGACAATTTCAAAGTCTAAGTCACAGGGCAGAGCGTGACAGAGCAATAACAGGTCCTGAAAAACTCCTAGCAATATACAAGAGTTTCCGTGTTGTAGACACCATAAACAAATACTTGAACAAAGAAGGCTATGAATACTTCCAAAGCAGACTAAAAGAAGACATTATAATAGCAACTTTAGGCAGGATTCAATCCATGGAACAACATCTATTAAAATATCACTGTGCAGGATTCAAAAGAGAATATCTTAGTTTTGACGATGAAAAATTATATTCAAAAGATAGACTAGTCATTAAACCTATTATGCAAATAGACCAAATCTGGCTGGAAAAAGAATTAAGAAAAAAGAAGCTTGACACTAATGTTATAGGAACTATAAAAGGGATAAATAACCTTTATAGTATAAAAGACTTGAATCAAAGATTTGATGTATTGGACAAAATACACCTTGACAGAAGACTACATAACTATACAAGAGCTGGATGGCTTGCAAGAAGAACAAGATTTAAAATGGACGAAAGAAGGTATCCATTTGACATACTAGAGGCAAATTATGATAAATTCGTATCTGATGAAAGGACTCTCATGGAACCATTGAGAGGAGATTACAGGAAACAATACATCCATCTTCAAATATTCAAAAGATTAATGCTTACATATCTTAATGATATGTACAGAGATAGAAACCTGGAAGTTCCCAAAATCATTAAAAAGAAAGAAATAAATCTAGAAAGTAGAAATAAAAGATACCGGGTTTTTGGGTGGGGAGCAGTAGGATAAAATGATGAAAAGAAAAACCAAAGCTTTTTTTGCAAATCAACAGATGCAGGAGACTCTTGAGAGCCTTATAACCCGCATCGAACTATTAGAAGATATAACCATAGACCTAGAGAAATTTGATAGAGGAGCAAAAGGGACACATGCGAGAAAAATATTCAAAGGGTATCTTACAAAAACAGATTTTAACTATATACGAAAACAACAAGCAAGAATAACAGATTTGAGAAAATCAGGAAATGAGGCAATAAGGAGAGAAGCTAAAGAAATCGAATCCATGTATATCCAAGAAATACTTGGCAAAGTCATTCCAGAAGAAGAAATAAGAACATTAGCTAATGAGATGGTCAGCGTGCTTGGAAAGTTAGAGTTCGATATGATTGATTTCATAGAACATAAACTTATTCCAAAACTTTTTGTTGATAGAAGGAACAGATCCTTGGATTACTATATTATTCATATGCATGAAGTAAGATGCAACACTTGTGATGAGGTAACATTGTATGACACAGAGACTGAGTCTGCAATCATGGACAAAGATTTCTTTGCAAGTTACAAAAAGGGAGAAGTTGATACTCAATGTGAAACAAGAAGATGCAAAGATCCAGAAGATACATTCTTCATAGCTGCAGGAAACTGGTATTTTGTAAAAAACCCGTCAGAATCTGAATGTGCTACAAAGATAGGTGGGAGGATGAAGTCAGGAGGTAGACTTCTAAGCAAGTTTACTGATAGGATAGCTGGAATAGAATCTGAAGAATTGTTAATTTGCGATACATCCGCCATAAGAATTGTCACATCAGATGAGGATAATGCTTTAAGGGTCTTGAAAAAGTTATCAGAACTGGCAGCAGAGTATGGAACAAATCTGAAAGGAAAAGTTCGTCATTACAATCTTCCAAGAGAAAAATTCGATTCCATATCCAAGCACTCAGCCATACATATTGATCTTCCTACCCAAATAAGAGATTTCCAAGGTAATACTGTTTACCAAACATTTGAAATACAAGTGCAGGATACTGTAGGAGAAATCCAAGATAAGAAAGATAAGAATCTCAATCACGCCAGGTATGTTGAGCGACAAGAGAATCTAAGAAGAGATAAGTGGAGACCTATTCACTATGAGCTACAGAAACAGTTGGCACCACTTTTCGAGAGACTGGAATACGTGGATAATATACCAGAAACCACTCCAGAAAACTAATTATTCACAACAATTAATCTTCTCGCTTTTGGAACATAGTTTAGAAGTGTTCCATTACTGACCTTGCCACAACCTACAAAGTCATCTCTGTATTTTACAAGAACAAAACCTTCTAAGTCAGTATTCATCTTGAAATCTTCTCCTTTCAACCAAATCTCAAACTCCTTATCATTAATGTCAAGGATGTTCTTTTTTGCTCTCGGCCCAATTATTTGGCTTCCCTCTATGCTAAGCCTCAACTCACCTTTAATAAAAGTGCCGAAGTAGAGACCAAGAGCATTAATCCTTAACTTCTCCAACTCAACCCTTTCAATATCACGATTAACAACATAAACTCTATCTTTATTATTCACTAGAAAAACAAAGCCAAGTTTTCCTTCAAAGCCGAACTGTTGTTTTAGCAACTTAAGAATCCTCTTAGTTTCCTTTGAGTTAAGGATTTTTAGGTGTTGCATCATACACCCCACACAAGGTTATCTTTTCTCTTTATCTCTGCTATCTTCTTCAAAACATTTATCTCGTCCTTTGTCAGGAAATTAGTGAACTTCTTAATCTTCCTGAAATCATCCTCAGGTATGTCTGAGTAGAGAATATCTCCTTCGTTAATATGCCTACCAGCCATGACTTTTGGTATTGATATTGCGACTTGTTTTCCTTTCTCTGCTTTCTGAAGATTCTCACCTTCTGATTGGATTGATTTAATCTCAGATAGCTTCCTATCAGGTTTCATCAAAGGCATGCCTATCTTAGCAGTACCTACAATTACTTCCACTCCAACAATGCATGGGTTGCTCTGTCTGAATATACAGTTCTGCAACACTTCTAGTTTGCATGGCCTGACAAGAGCATCTAATCTCTTAGCTTCCTCAGACTTCCTTGTCTCTTCCTGCCACTGCTCAAAGTCATCCACCAATTTATAAATGACGTCATTGACCAACACTTTCACAACTTTACTTGAAGCAATTGCTTCATCAATCACGTTAAATCCTAGAATCACTGCTAGCAAAAGATCCTTTTCATAATTACTCTCAGCTTCTGCATAGTCCTTCTTTGTGATATTACCTATGGATGCTTTTCTAATAGGAACGTTCTTGTCTTTCAAAATCTTGATCACAGCTTCCAAGCTTCCTATGGTGTCTGTTTTTATAATTATGCCTGAAGAATCCGTCTCTATCAAGACTTCTTCTACTTCTGACATCAGGCTCTCCTTGACCTGCTCGACTTCCTCAGGAGAACAAGCTCTGACAGGCATTCCTGCTACTGCTCCTTCTAGTTCAGGAGCAGCTATCTTCACACCAGTAGCAGCGCTTACATTCTTTACGGAACGAAACTTGGTCTTCTTGTCACGCATCTCTGCCAAAGAATCAGGCTCTAATAGAGCCCTCACCTTTGTAACTATTGGCTCATCAAGACTTCCTATAACTATGGTATCATTGACAGACAAGGTTCCATCGTAGATTATCAAATCTATTGTCTTCCCAAGACCCTTCTCCTCCTTTACTTCAAGTATTGTTCCTTTTGCTCTTCCAGAAACATCAACCTTAAGGCTTTCCTCCAAAAACTTCTGGGCTAATCCAGTAATCACCATTAATAATTCCTGCAATCCAATTCGTTCCTTTGCAGAGCAGGGAATTATAGCGATTTGTTCAGTGTAATTGCTTACTCTGTCAAACCGTTCAGAAACAAGACTAAACCTGTCATGAAGCTGTCCAACCAACTCATATAACCTCTTATCAACCTCTGATTGAACATTTGGATTCTGTGCTTTGATGTCTTGAAGAACTGTACCATATACTTTATTATAACCAGGTATTAAATCCAGCTTGTTAGCTGCGATGATGAATGGTGTCTTATAGCTTTTTAATACTTCGATTGCTTCAATTGTTTGCGGCTTGAAACCTTCATTTATATCGACAACAAGGATTGCTATGTCTGCAAGGCTGCCTCCTCTCTTTCTCAGGGTTGTAAAAGCTGCATGTCCTGGCGTGTCTATGAATAGAAGTCCAGGAATCGTGAAGTCCATCTTCAAGGTTTCTAAGAGTTTGCCACATTTCTTCTTGACAACCTCTAATGGTATTATTGAAGCACCTATTGCTTGTGTGATAGCTCCTGCCTCCCCAGAAACAATATTCGTGCCTCTAATAGCATCTAAAATAGAGGATTTTCCGTGATCCACGTGTCCTAGTACAGAGACTATTGGGCTTCTTGTTGCCATACCTTGGAGAAATAATTGTCGCTTTATAAAAGTTATTTATCCCTAAATAGAAAAATTTATAAATAATTTATCACTTTATAGTAGTGATGTCATCAGAAGGAACTAGCAAATATACAATAGATATCCAATTACTGCCAGCTGCAGAACAATATAAAAAAAGTGGAACAATAGATTTCAGTCAGGTTCCAATAGATGCAGTAATATTTCTAGATGTTGTTAACTGTCATAGATTAGACCACACAGACCAGAGACAAGAGTACCCGTCACATATGAAAAACCTCTATCATCATCCAAATGTTAGAGACCTCCGACAAGCAATATGGCTGCATAACCAAGTTCAAACAGAATCTACAAGAACAGAGATTGAAAGACTCAAGAACCATCGAGTAATACAATCCATAAGAAAAACTCATGGATTATTAGAATATATATTAGAAGAACATAATATACCTCATGTATAAATAATTTCAATAAATTTTTAAAGTTACAAAAAAGAAGTTTTTGGAATAACAAAAAGCAAAGCTTTTTGGAACTCAAAATCCAAATATTTTGTTGTTCAAAAACCGAAAAGTTTTTGTATTCTTTTTATTTTTCTTTTTTATAATGGCTAAAAAGAAAGCTAAGAATAAACCAAGTTCTAGAAAAGAATTGATTAGCAAGAAAGAGTTGAAGTTCTTTGGATATTACATAGTTACAGGAATTGTCCTTGCATTGGTGTTGCTGGCATTCAAAGTTCCTATGACAACTACTTTCAGCAAGTTCTACGGTGCATTGTACATGTTCTTCGTGCCTGGATTGTTCATCTTCAGAGCAATTTACAAACACAGAATCTTCAACACATACTGGGAAGAGTATGGTTACCCTGTATTGATAAGCTGGGTGCTGCATTCATTATTAATAGCTGGAATTAGTGGTTTCTTCAAGACAGCAATAACTGATTTGAACCTATACGGAAGTTCTTTTGTGTTATTGGTTATTGCAGTTATTGTGTTCTATTATAGGAAAAGCTAAATAAACAAATTTTCTTTTCTATTCTAAATGTTTCAGATTATTCAGGAAGGAAAAGCAAAGATAAAGGTTTCCAGAGAAAAGAAGATTTCAAAGAAACTACTTGTATTTTACAATCCAGTTATGAAATTAAACAGGGATATTAGTGTCCTGCTTCTTAACTCTTTGAGAAAAAGCAAGTTACAGATAGGACTTCCATTATCAGGCACTGGAATAAGGGGGATCAGGTTTCTATTGGAATTAAAGAGAAATAAAATCAAGAGTATTTCTTTCAATGATAATAAAAAAGATTTCTTGAAAACTATGCAAGATACTATTACTATTAATAATATAAAAGGAAAAAATAATATTTTCATTTCTAATGAAGATGCAAACCTTTTCTTATTAAACAGCTCTGGTTTTGACTATATTGACATTGATCCTTTCGGAACTCCAAATCCCTTCTTAGATGCAGCTATAACAAGACTTGCGAGGAAAGGAATTCTTGCAGTGACTGCCACAGACACTTCTGCACTTTCAGGCACTTATGAAAACGCTTGCAGGAGAAAGTACTGGGCAAAGCCTGTGAGAAACGAGTTAAAGCATGAAATGGGAGTGAGGATATTAATCAGAAAAGTGCAGTTAGTTGGCGCGCAGTATGACAAGGCATTGACACCTATCTTTACATACAGCAAGGATCATTATTTCAGGGTTTTCTTCAAATGCGAGAAAGGCAAGAAGAAAGTTGATAAGATATTAAGAAAGCATGATTTCTTTAACACAGCAGGCCCTTTATGGCTTGGACAGCTTTTTGACAAAAGACTTGTTAAGAAAATGTTAAAGGATGCTGATGAAGAGACAAAGAAGTTTCTTTCAGTTATTGATGAAGAGCTTGATATTGTAGGATTTCACGACATACATAGAATATGCGAAGAATTCAAAATACAGGTTCCCAAATATGAAACATTGATGGGTTTGATAAAAAAGAAAGGTTACAAGGTTTCCAGGACTCACTTCAATCCTTTTGGAATCAAGTCAGATATAGAAAAAGAGAATCTTGTATTGATAATAAAAAATATTTAAAGAAAAATCAAGATATTAGTTCTAATTTTATTTATTCCTCATTAAATATTTCTTTTTGTGGTTCTTTTAATTTCCAAGGGTGTTTTTTAAAATAAATTGCAAGTAATGTTCCAACTAAAGAACCAATAGGAAATGAGAATATATAAAAAGCACTTTCTTTAAATAATGATCCTATGGTTACAAACACAAAAATTGTCCATGCAACAATGAAAAGATTTGTTCTGAACCATGAATTTACAACTAGTATAAGAGAAAAAACTACAATTATGACTGCTCCAATTAAACCAATCATGATTATTGCCCACAATGCCCAACCAGGATCAGAATACTTAGAACTTGCTTGAATAAAAAGGAGTGCCATCCCTAAAATCCATATTGCAATTGCTATTAAAGGAATTTTCCAAAACATGGATTTCTTATGATATACTTCTTTTTGATATTTAAATAAAAAATGAAAGATTATTAAGAAAAATAAAAATAGAAAAAATAAACTTTTGCTTATATTACCTAATTCAAATGTTTCTTGAGAGTTTATAATCATCAAAGAAAGAAATGAAATTAATATAGTTGCCAAGAAAATTGCACCAACTTTTTTACTGTTTTTTAATAAATCACTATCCATATAGTATTTCATTAATTTATTACTATTTAAATTTTGCTTATAATTTTACCATAAGAAAAAATAGTATTATCCAACAGCTCTCCTGACATCTGTTATTTCTGCTGAGTTTACGCCATCCATTGCTTCAACTTTCTCAGCAAGGACATCAGGACTTCCAAGGCTTTCATCCATGATAAAGATTATACTAAGAGCATTTAAGCCAAAAGCCACTGGTTGTATCTCTGATTTTGTATCGCCTTCTCCTGCAAATGTTTTTATTTCTTCAAGAGCTTTTTCTTTAACTGCTTCAAGATCGACATCTGGAGATACAGGCATTATCTTAACCGTCACTATTGCATTAGTCATTTTCTAGTTAGGTCCTGTAAATTCACATTTAGGGCAGGTGTACTTCGCTACTATCTGCCTACAATTCTTGCATCTAACTATTTCATACTTGCCACATTTTGGGCATAGAAATCTAACTGAACCAGTCTCATTAGCCACAGTTGTTTTGCATGAAATACACTGTTCTGTCATACGCTTGTGGAAAAATAGAGGGTTTATAAAGATTACTGAAATTATTTCTTCCCGTCCAACGCTGCCTTCACCAACCCATAGAACAATGGCGCTGGTTTTAACAGAGAAGATTTTAATTCTGGATGTCCTTGACAGCCTACAAAGTACTTGTGGTATTTGAACTCTATGAACTCTGCTAGCTTTTTATCTGGTGACATGCCTGCAAGTATCAGTCCGTTTTTTTCAAGTATCTTGTGATATATTGGATTTACCTCATATCGGTGCCTGTGTCTTTCAGAAACATTTTCCTTACCGTACAACCCTAATATCTTCGTTCCTTTCTTCAATAATGCAGGATAAGCCCCTAGTCTCATCGTGCCTCCTTTGTCTTTAATCTTCTTCTGTTCTGGGAGTATATCTATTACTGGGTGATTTGTTTTCTTATTTTTCTCACTGCTATCAGCTCCTTTCAAGCCGCAAACATTTCTTGCAAATTCAGTCACTGCTAACTGCAGTCCGTAACATATTCCTAAGAAAGGAATATCATTTTCACGACAGTACCTTATTACATTAATTTTTCCTTCTGCACCTCTTCCTCCAAAACCTCCAGGAACTATTACTCCATCAATCCCTTTCAGAAGTTCTGCAGGATCTTTCAAGCCAGATGTCTCTACGAATGATATTTCCATCTTGCACTTCAAGTGTGCTGATGAATGGAATAGTGCTTCTACAACGCTTGCATATGAATCCTCTAATCTAGTGTATTTTCCGCAGATAGCTATATGGACTGGTATCTCTGCTTCATCCATATTCTTCACTAGTTGTCTCCACTTTCTCATTCTCAGTCTTACTTTTATACGAAGGCATTTGTTTATTATTTTAGAGATTCCTTCACTCTCAAAGTTTAGTGGTATTTTGTAGACATTCTTAACATCAACTCCTGATATTACACCACCTTTAGGAACGTCACAGAAAGTAGCTATTTTCTGTTTGATTTTATCTGTTAGTATCTCAGAACATCTTCCAATTATTAGGTCAGGTGTTATGCCTTTCTCCCGAAGCAGATTGATGCTCTGCTGTGTAGGTTTGCTCTTCTGCTCATTGACACCATAAGGAACCGGCACATACGTCAAGTGACCATACATTATGTTCTTTGCACCGACATCTTTCTTGAGTTGTCTAGCAGCTTCAACGAATAATTCATTTTCAATATCTCCAATGGTCCCCCCCAGTTCTATTAACACTACATCAGCTTTCTCCTTGCGAGCTATTTCTTTCCACCAATCTTTTATCAGCTCTATGACGTGGGGTATATATTGCACTGTCTTCCCAAGATAGTCTCCGCGCCTCTCTTTTCTCCGAACTGCATCAAATACTTTACCCATTGTGAGATTCCATTCAGACTTGCAGCTCACACCTATAAATCTCTCGTAGTGTCCAAAGTCCATGTCTACTTCTGCACCATCATCAAGAACGAATACCTCTCCATGCTCTATCGGGTTCATGGTTCCTGGATCAACATTCAGGTACCCATCGCATTTTACAGGTATAACCCTGTACTTAGAAGATAATAGACCTCCAACGCTTGCAGATGCGATTCCCTTGCCTAAACCTGATAGAACTCCGCCGGTAAAGATTATCCATTTCGTCTTCGGCATGACACAAGGAATAAGTTTTCATATATAAAAACTGTTGTATGAAAAAATAACTATTCTTCCCTTATTTTAATCATGAAAAGAGTGAAGAGTGCTCCAACAATTATGGCTACTATCAATGCTACTATTGCTTTTGTAAAGAGAAGCAGTAAGGCAAGGAGAAGAATCAGGCAAAATCTTCCTAGATGCAAATATACTTCTCTTGAAAATATTGTGTGAGCTATGCCTATCTTTTTTGAATTGTTGTAGAAAGTAGACTGAAATGGTATGCTCACCAATGCCAATGATATGCCCCCGAAACCTTGAACTATTGCAATAGTAGATACTGTTTTTAAAAGAGTTCTTATCACAAGTGTTAATGACCTTATTATTGCTCCAATACGTAGTATTTTCTTCTTATTGTGCGAGTGTATTTTTTTCCCAACATAAATTGTGAAGAGAGCTAAGAGCGCATTCGATAATGTGAAAAGACCTCCTATTTGATTAAGGTTAATCATAAGGAAGTACAGTAGTAAAGGCCAGAAGATTCGAGCTGCATAATCGCTCACTCCCTCTGCAAAAAAAACCCATGACCGCTTTATCTCCTCCTTTGAAAATATATTTCTTATTTTAACTTCAAACGGCTCGTGAACTTCTTTTGAAAAAAATAACGGCATCACCGAGAATAACAGGGTTATCATCACAATAACAAAAAGCACATTAAACGAGTAGAAGCTTATTACAAGAGCCCCGAATAAAGGTCCAATAATGGAGAAAATTATTCCCAGCGCCTGAATAATACTGATTTGCCTTGCAGATTGCTTAACCTCGGAAAACCTTGCAAAGTCAATATGAAACCCCATAAAATAAAAAGATGTCGAAATACTAGAAAAAATTGAGAGAAATACAAGCGTGCTTATTCTTCCAAAAAAATTAATTAAGTAGTCAATATTATATAGTCCTATGAAGAAAACTATTAATAAAGGTGTACTCAAAGCAATACTGTGTTTAACTCCTTTCTTAGAAGAAAACCTTAATGCTGACTCACAAAAAAATGGTGCAATAATAACAATTACCAAAAAGTATAGAAGAACTTCGTACAAAGAATAACCTTTCTTCAGAAAAAATATTGGTAGGAAAATAGCAATTGTTGATAATGCAAAAGACCTTAAAGCATTAGTTATATATAGCTCATTTATCTCACTCTTAAGAAAATACCCTAGCTTTAAAGGAAAGTAATGCATCATCTCACCTCTTTATTTCATCAATCTGTTCCACTCAACCATCATGCACTTGTTCATAACCACCTTTATACCATGACTCTCTGCTAATTTCTCTGCTTCTTTGTTTTCTATCCCCAGCTGCATCCAGATGACTTTCGGCTTCTCAGGGTTTCCCTGAGATTCAAAATCTTTTGATTTTGTATTTATCTTAAGTGCTTCCTTCACTATTCCAAGCACTTCTTCGCTTGGCCTGAAGATATTTACAATATCAACTTTTTCCTTGACTTCAGATATTGACTTGTAGGATTTCTCACCTAGTATCTCTTTGGAAAATGGATTGACTGGTATTATCTTATAGCCGTGTTGCTGCAAGAACTTTGGTATCTCATGGGCTGCTTTGAAAGGTGTCGAGGAGCAACCGACAACAGCTATATTCCTACTGTTGGACAACACTTCCTTTATCTGCTGGTCCTTGGTTATCATTTACTCCTCTTTTAGCCAATGCTTCCTCAAGTAAGTTTTGATCTACTCCTTGACTTAGTACCCAATCCTTCAACTCATCAACAGTGTATCCTTGATCTGCATAGTTGTCAAAGTACTCCTGTATCTCAAGAATCTTTTTGTCTCTTAACACGGCTACCATCACTGTATTAATGTGATGTTCTTTGAAGCCATCAACCACTAGCTGGTTCTTTATATCATTCTCTGATAGTCCTTGTGACATATAATTGTAGACATATCTGCTCATTATGTCTTGCTCTTCATCCTTCAACTCTTCTAATTCCTTCTCCTCTACTTCTGCTCTGACAGTTGTTTCCTTCACTACTCTCTCTTCTCTGTTATATATCCAGAGAGCGGTTATTCCTCCGAAGAGGGTTATACCTATTATTATCAGCCACACATATGAAGGTGTTGTCTTGACAGGTGTTTCAACTATCTGTGTTTCTGTAACTACTGTCTCCACTATCTCTACCTCGCATTCATTAGGACATACTCCTCCGCAGTCCATACCTTCCTCTCCTTCATCTAAATAGTTATTTTCGCATCCAGGACATGGTAGGCATGGACCTCCACAATCAACTCCTTCTTCTCCATCATTAATTACACCATCTGTGCAGGTCGCTGGTTGACATGGCAGACAAGGTCCTCCACAGTCAACTCCGGTCTCTCCCTGGTTTTGTACCCTGTCGTGACAGGTTTGGCATGGGTCGCATGGACCTCCACAATCTACTCCTATCTCTCCTTGGTTTGAGATGTTATCATCGCAAGTAGCAGGTGGTACATAGTAAAACGATGATGAGCTCCTTCTTCTACCGCCTGAAGGTGGATTTGATGGCGGTGGTGAATCACCACTTCCTTCTGACGTGTCATATGCTAATATGAAAGTCGAGAAGTTTGACACTGTTGTGTATACTAACAAGCTTGAAGTGTTTAGACTTGTTGTCATGTTCTGCTGATCTGAGTAGTTTATCTCTCCAGTATTTTCATTATATCCGAACTTGAATATCGTCAACCTGCTTGTGTCTGAAACACCATACTCCGAGTAGTTGAAGCTTATGGTGTAGTTTCCGTTGTGACTCGAGGTTATTCTGAATGCGTATGCCTCCAATGGCCTATAGGTTCTATTTGGACCTATGTCTGTGTTGTTATTATCTATTGTGTTGTTGTTTAGTAACTGGAAGAACACATCCATGTTGTTTGTGACGTTGAAGTTATCAGTACTTATTATCAAATTATCTACCTCGAAAGTCACTGTGTATAGGTTCGCCTCTGGTAGTGTTATGTTTACATCGCCTGTCGTAGTTGTTGAGCTAGTCACTGTTCCATTTACTGAATATTCAAATGTCATTGTATGGCTTGTGTTCACTGTATTGTTCTGAGTCGCTGACGGTGGGACCGAAAGGTTGAATTCACCAATCGTGCTATTTAGCAATCCCCCATTCAAGTAATCACTCACTGTTATGTTGACTGAGTAGTTTCCAGCAACTGGGTTTCCCCATTCAACTAAGCATATTGTGTTGGATTGTATTGTTGCATTCATTCCTGCTGGTCCATCTACTGTACAGTTGAAGAATGTGATGTTTTTCTGGGTATCGTCAAGGTCTTCAAAGTATATAAACTGTTCATACAATGCTCCTTCAAATGCATCTGGTAGGCTCGTAGTTGTTATTATTGGCGGTCTGTTTTCTACCTGTAGTGTCTGTGTTGAGTAGTTTGCCTCGTTTCCTGCACTATCCCTTGCATACCATGTGTATGTTATAGTATCATTAACTGTTGTTAGATATGCAAGTATATCTATTTTGTATCTCGTGGCGTTCTCATATATCTGTGTTCCCGGAGTTGTTGCTGTTGCTGTGTAGTTTACAAATGAGCCGTTAGCATTGTGTCTAACCCATATCTCATCTAGTGATACAAGCTCTTTCCAGTTCAGGTATAATGTTATCGAGTCATTCTCGTGCGGCTCATCAGGCTCTATATCTACTGCTCCCTTATATTCGGGTGCTGTCTTGTCAACTGTGAAGGTCTCTGTATCTGTTGTTGTATTTGATTCATTGTCTATTGCTGCTGCTGTTATTGTGTATGTTTCTTCAGATAGAGGTGTGAGATTCACGCTTAAGTTGCTCATAGTTGTCGTGTTTTGTAAGAGACTATAATCCCATCTGCTACTTTGGATTATATTCCCTGAGGTATTTGTTATGTTGTACGTCAAGTTTGTGAATAATGTAGCTCTTAATGTGATGTTGAAGTCCTGGCCATAGTAAGCTTTACTTAAGACTATATTCACTGTTGGTATATTGTTATCTACTACGAAACTTATCGATGCATTACTGCTGTGATTGTAAGCATCTGTCGCATTTACTATGAAAGTATATTCTCCTTCTAAATTAGTCAAATCTAGTTCTATTGCACTTGAGTCATTTATCACTCCGGAAAGCATTACGCTATTATTATCTGGATCTTTTAGTTCATAGGTTGCATTGTAGGATGAGGCATCCCATATTGTTGCACTTGCGTTTATCACTCCATTCACTACTGAGTTGTTCTCTGGGTATGTTATGTTTATCTGCGGAGCTGCATTCTCTTTTATGAATGTGAAGTCTGTGTTCTCATTCTGTGTCTGTTTGTTGCCTGCGGTATCTCTACATGTTACGTGTAAGTTCCATTCTTCTTCTGTTATGCCGGTTGCTATGCATTGATATTGTCCTGTCGCGTTAGCAGAGTTATCACACCACCATGAATAGTTCGTTGCATTACTTGGTTGTGTGAATGCTATGTCATAGTATGACCATACGCAGCTTAATCCTTGCTCTCCTGTCAAGTTTATTGTAGTATTTGTTGAATTAGTCAAGTCAAGCCATCCATCGCCTGAGTTAGTATCACTGTCAACGCTCATCACTGTTAATGAAGCAGGTGTTGATAAGTCTAAGTAGATTATTCCGTCACTAGTGCTGTTTGTTTGTAATCCGATGTTGTTCCATGCTCTTACACTCAAGTAATAGGTATTTTCATCAGTCAGGTTTAGATTTGCTAGCTGGATAGATGTTGTCAATCCGTTATTAGCCCAGCCAACTATTGTTGTTCCATCTGAATCTGTTAAAGTGTATTCGTAGTAATCTATCCCTGACTCCGGGTCATTCGCTCCGTCCCAGCTGAAGTCCATGGTTTTTGAAGCTGTTAGGTGACCATCATCTGTTACTGAGAAAGCTGTTGGTGGTGTAGTGTCAACGCTCACATTATATATCTGGTTTCCTAGGTAGTACTCTGCTTTGTTACCTGCTTCATCCCAGACATACAAAGCGAATTTGTAACAATTTCCATTCGCTAATCCATTATATGTATAAGTGGTTGTTTCATTAGGATTTGTTAAGGTTGCGTTTGTTATCTCACTATAACTTGAGTATCCCCCACAGGTTCCTCCATTGTCTGGTTGCATCGGAGCTGTTGCTTCCATCAACGCTGCTCTGTCAATTCCTGAGTAGATGTCTTCTCCTGTTCCATATATCATTGTGATGGAGTTTGCAGTGTACTCTCCGTATGTGTAGTAGATGATTCCGCCTATTGGCGTTGTTGTATCTACTCTTATACTGGCTGAACTGCTGTACCAGTCACTCCATCCATAGCCATACTGGTAATTGTTCCTGGCTCTGACACTGAAGTAGTATGAAACGTTTTGTTCAAGTGTTAAGCTAGCTGCTGTTACATTACTATAATTCGTTTGTGTTACATTCTTTATTGTATTCCAACCTGGTACTGGATAAGTCGTGTTTCCAACTGCATACTCGTAGTGGCTTATTCCTGTTTCATTGTCAGTGAAGTTCCATGTCGCTCTTAACTCATCAGGGTTATTAGTCCATGCATTGTTATCACTTGTTCCTATTAGTGTCATATTAACTAACTGAGGCGGCGTGTTATCCTCATATATTACTCCATTGCTTATGGTTACGTTTCCTGCGTTGTCAAATACATCAACTACTCTAACGTGGAAGTAGTATACATATCCTGGTGTTATATTCCAAGATAGGTTGATAGAGATGTTGGCTCCTACACTAAACCATGCTCGGCTGCTATTATATCCTTCTGTTTGGTATCTCTCTCTTCCTAAGGCTACTTCGTAATAGTTGAAGTATATATCAGATGTTACATTAGTCCAGTTAAAAAATAGCTGGATTGTGCTTGTTGTTATTCCTTCATCTTCAACCACTAGTATGTTTGGTGGTGTGGTTTCAACTATGAAGTTGTTGAAGTATGTTATGTTTTGATAGTTTACACTATCATTAACCATGAATGTAAAGTTGTATATTCCATCGTTTAGTGTTGGAATTAATGTGCAGTTCCTCCATGTTGGAAGACTATTTGTACAACTAACATTTGCACCCATGGTCCAGTTACTAGTATTGTAAGCAGTTCCTCCACTCCAAACATGCACTGTGTTGCTACTTCCGTTAGTGATATTCACAAACAGTGTTTGTAGTGAAACATTGTAATCATCCTGTAATATAAAGTTCAATGTAGGTGTTGAAATTGTTGAGTTTCCTTGCATTGTTGATAGATTGACTATTGGGTTTTCATCGTCTCTAAAGACTTCTATTAAGTCTGAGGTAGGGCCTGTTAATCCTAATCTACTGCCAACTAAGGTTATATTATTTGCTCCTGTTCTTAGACTAACTGTTATGTTGAACCATCCTTTCGGATACTCAGTATCATATACGCCTATTAAAGTGTATTGAGAGACATTTGCTGTCAAGTTTTCTTGTAGGCATACCTGGGTGTAGAACTGGTTCTCTCCTTCACCCCAGTCATTTGTCTGGTTGGTAATATTGTATCTTGCGAAATATGCATCGCTCTTGTTGTGGTTTGAGAACTCTATCCATCTTCCTGGCAGGAAGCTCGAGTTAAGTGTTTTGTTTATATATATACAGTACTCTCCTTGTGAAACAGCTTGTCTCAAGGTTGTTGTTGAGACATTCAAGGTTGAATCTTGCGTGCTTGTAGTTGTATTATAATATGGCATTAATTCTCCTTGTTCAACTGTTGCGTTGATTAAGGTGTTATTTTTTCCTATTACTCCCACTATATTAGTTGTATTTTCAATGGTTACAACTTCATAAGGCCATACCTTCGCCTTATCAGGAATGTTATCAATTGTGAAGCTTCTTGTCTCTGAAGTGTTAGTGCTAATTACACTATTCTGACACGTCACATTCCAACTGTAGGTAGCGTCAGACAAGTTGTACAAGTTAAAGAGTGTTGTTGTTCCAGTCTGCACAGTTTCATTTGTCTGGTTTAATGCACTATTGATGTAGAGTGAGCAGTTCAGTGTTGAATCGAATAAATCTGTCGCATTAAAACTCAATGTCAAATTATTTGTCATGTCCTCTTCATAATTATCTGAAGGACTAACTAACTGGATTGTTGGTTCTTGTGTATTTACTAGGAATGTTTTGTTTGTTGTGTTTCTGCTTCCAACAAAGTCTGTTATATTCACAGTTATGTTATAGTAGCCATTTCCAAGTGTTGGTTGTAGTTCGCATAGTGGTAGAGAAGTGCAGTCTACTTGTGTGCTATTATATATTGTGCTGTTGGTGCTGTTGGATATATTTACTAATATTGTTGATATATTTACTCCATAGTCATCTGATACTGTGAATTGAATTGTTGGCGTATTTGTTGAGTAGTTAGTCACTAATGTCAGGTTTATGGTTGGTTCTGTCTGGTCTGAGTGTATGTAGAAAACATCTGATACTAGTCCATAAGTTCCTAATCTTGAAGCCGTGACCTTCATTGTGTTGTTTCCTGGGTACAACGGTACTGAGATGTTGAACCAACCAGTTGGTCTTGAACCATTATAGGCTGTAACTGAGTCTGTTATGTTTATCGCTTCTCTTAGAGTTGGACTTATGTTTATCTTGTATTTGTCTCCATAGTTTTCAACTGCTATTATTTGATATCTTATCCAGTAAGAAGGTTGATGATTTGAGAACTCTGTGAAGTTACCTACACCAAATCCTGTAGGTAGAGCTCCTCCATTTGTGTTTATGTAGAAATAATCACTACCTGCAACTTGCGAATCATTTATGATTGCGGTTCCTGTTTGATTAGAGACTTCAGTTGTCAAGGTTGAGTTTACATTTTGTCTTCCAAGATCTAACTGTTGAGCATAAACAGTTACGTTTGTAGTATACTGACTCCTGTTTACATATCCATAAATATTCACTCTGCTTGCACTTGTTACAGCATCAGGTGTAAAGACAACTGGTTTATGTGGAGCAACATCAACTGTTAGTGTTCTTGTTTCAGAAACATTATCATTGCCAGCTAAGTCACTGCAGTTTATGAGCCATGTGTAGCTTCCATCACCTAATCTTATATTTTCAAATTTAGTTTCAGTGTTGTTAGTAACGCTTGAGTTAGTTTGATTAATGACTCCATTTATCTTTAAATCACAGTCAAGAGTGCCTGACAGAGCATCTGTTGGTGTGAATGTGAAGTTGAAAGTGTTTTGGTTTAGGAATGTCGTAGCGTCAGCAGGTGCAGACAAAGAGATTGCCAGGTTTGTTTTATCTAGAGCTACATAAGTTGTGCTTATTGATTCTTGATTTCCTGCTTCATCTTCTGAGTAATATCTTATTGTATTATTTCCTTCCTGGGTTGCTGTTACACTACTTTGTGCTGTTGGAGCACAGCTTGCTCCTATACATGAATAGATTGTTATAGGACTTAACCCGTCATCACTACTATTTGTAAAGGTTACTGTAACATCACTACTCTGCCATCCACCAGGTGCATCATGTGATGTTGATGGTGTTATAGTATCTATTTTTATTGTTCTTTCTGTACCTCTTACTTCTCCAGCACCACAGCGTACATTCCATGTATGAGTCCCATTAACTAGTGGACAAGAGGAGTACAAGACTGTATCAGTATCATTTTGGGTTGAAGCGTTGGTTCTACAGTTTGTTCCTTCTCCATCTATTTCCAAAGTACATGTCTCTGTTGCGGTGTCAGCTATAAATCTGAATGAGAATTCTAGGGTATTATTTGTTTCATTAGTCCATAGATTGTCTGAAGGAGCTAAGAGCGTTACTGTACTTACATTTGCTAATACAAATATAGCTAGGATTATTGCAATTATTATGCCAACTCCTATTATTCTCTTATTTCTCATTCTTCAGATTCACCATTAGAGCTGTGCCTATCTTGAGGATTTCAAGTTTTTCGCGGTACATCTTGATGAGATCGCGTACTGTCCCCATTTCGATGTCAAAGTGTTTAGAGATAGAGGTATAGGTCTGATTAGGATTATTCTTTAAGAAATCGATGAACTCATCTCTATTTGGTATTATTTTCTGTCACCGCGGTTGTTCTCTTTGTTATCAAGTAAAAACACTTGTTTTCTCTTTTTTTCACCGAAAAAAGCTCAAAAAAGCTTTTTTTTATTTATCAAAGTTTTTTCAAACTTGATAATAAGGCAAAGTATATCTTATTAGTGAAAGAACTAATATTTAAATATTTTGGTGAAAAAACGAGTTTGTCGCATTAAAAAGTTGTTTTAGTAATCTCAGGCTTGCCCTGAGATTA